>DGQT01000045.1 GCA_002390845.1 Chitinophagaceae bacterium UBA4407
CAACAGGCGATGCCATAAAAACTAAGGCCCGTACCAAAACATTTCTACTTAACTATCACAATAATAAAACCCCGCATAAAAATGCGGGGTCATGTTGTTTTGCGTATATATTTTATCACATGAGAAGCAAAAAAACAATCATTTACAGCTTAACAACAACCAGGTCGAAATTCCCTGATTAATAGTTTGCATTTTTAACAGGCGCACTATCGTCTGATGGTGGGTTTTTATCAGTCTCGTCTGCAGTAACATCCCAATAATCCATAAAATTATAATCAATAGTGGCATTGGTGTACCATATTCCTTTATAATTGAGGGTGCAGCCGTATCTGCCTCCACCGTTTGCAATGCTGTAGGTCCAACCCCACCTGCGGAGATCATAAAAAGATAAACCCCGTAATGCAAGTCCGGCCAATCTTTCCATAGTTAACTCTGTAAGAGCCTGAGTAAGACTTAAATTTGACCCGGCTAAATGGGGCACACCTGCCTCCTGGTAATCCCTTACATTGTCTATATGTACTAAACCGCCAGATATATCACTGGTTCTGATCTTAGCTTCAGCGAGCATCAATTCGTTTTCCTCGTAGGTAGGCCCTATATAAATTTCAAGCTCGCCAACTTCCCTGGTACCTAAGGTAGCAAAACCAGAAAGCCCTTCAGTAACTGCATCTACAAGGCTATATCTTGTTGTGTTTGTATTAGCATCACCAAAAAAAGTTCCATTGGCAGTAGTAAAGTTTGCAAGCCTTTTATCTCCTTCCTTGTATTGCTGTACCAATCTTTCACTTAATTTGTATGTAGTTGTCTGGTTACTTTCAGATAGCATTCCGGCAACTGACCCCCAGTTTTGATTAAAGAAAGAGTTTGAAGCTGAAGTTCTTCCGGTAAAAACATGGTCACCCTCTTTTACTCCATTATTGCAAAGTTCAATAACTCTGCTCCAATCGCCCGCTGCCATTGGTGTAATGGTAGACTTACTAATGGAAGCATTCGGGTTTCCATTGACAAAAGCGGCAAGGTGATTCATTAAAATATTGCGGGCCTTCATTGTGTTGATCGTTCTGATCCATTCTGCTGATGATAAAGGAGCCCCAAGACCCACCTGGCACTGTGTTGGAATTAATTGTGCGATAACTGAGCTATAATCACCCTGGTTTGAAATACTTCCAAGTGTAGAGGATGCCAGGTCAAGATTTCTATTAGACTCAGTAATTATTTCTGCCTGACTTACATATTTGTTTACAATAGTATTTGATTGGTCTACGATTAAACCGGCATAATATAAAGTTCCTAATTCTGCGTAAGCAAATCCCTTCCACCAATAACACCAGGCTTGAATGGTATTGGCCTGATCTGCAGTAAGTGTAATGCTTCCCATATTTTCCAATGTAATATTGCAGGCATTAATCATTGCATACATATTTGTCCACTGATAATACAATGCATTATTAGCATTTGCCGTAGCTGCAGCCGTATTGAATGCCCGTATGATGCCCGTGGCCTGAGGAGAAGTATTAACGAAAGTAGTGTTTGAGGGGTCTGCAGGGTCTGCAATAAATTTATCCGGAACGCCCATAGTGGTTGTTTGGTTATTAGAACCCTGGCCACCACCAACTACATCACCCATTAACTCATGATATCCCCATGGCAAAGAAAAATAGCTGTCTCCCAGCCAACCATCGCCGTAATTAAATCCATTCCAGTATATACCCCCTTTGGCATATTTGGCAAGGCCTTCTACAGAGTTAACATTACCACCAAAGGTTGGTGAATTCGGGTTTTTTACATCTAACTGTTTTTTGCAGGAGCTAAGCACAAGCAAAAACAATAATGCTGCCGAACAAGCATATACTGTATAGTTTCGGCTATGTTTTTTAATATTTAAATGCATTTTTTTCATTTCAATATGTTTAAGATTTTTCAAATTAAAATCCAAGGTTAAGTGTAACCTCGTAGGACTTCATGTTAGGAATAGTACTATGGTCAATACCCCTGTCGAAAGCTGAGTTCGAAGCACCTGAACTGATTTCAGGATCCATTCCGTTGTAGTTTGTAAAAGTCAACAGGTTTCTGCCACTAAATACTAACTGGCATTTTTTTAGCCAATCTTGCTTTGCGAATCTTGAAAAATCAACCGCCAAAGAAACATTTCTTAGTCTTACAAAAGAAGCGTCTTCCATAAAAAAATCCTTTGTAACATTATTACCAACACCTTTTGGCGTATTACCCAGAGCATAATAAGCAGATGCGTAATATGCTGTCCACGCGCCTGATTCACCATTAATGGTAACAGGTTTCATAAAATCACTACTTATAGCATCACGGTACATCCACTCATTGGTTTGATTGTACAAATGAGAACCACTTACCCAGTCAAACTGGAAACCCAATGAAATGAATCCTTTCCAGGTAAATGTATTTATGAATGATGATGTTAAAGAAGGATTAGGATCTCCCAAAGACTCGGCCTCGTCTGAGAAAAATATTGCCTTGGAGGATTTATTAACGACTCTTCCGTTCACAATCTCATAATTCGCCTGTTGATCTGCTGCAATGAAAGGAGTTTTATCTGATCTTAATTGCGTAATGCTCGTTAAGGCTTTGTAGCCATATATTTCACCTATTTTTCTTCCTGCTGAAAGAACCAATCCGGTGCTACCAGCTGCTGTTGTAAGAGGAATATCGCCTCCGGCAACACTTTCAATAATTGATTCCTGATGCCCAAAGTTTGCAGTGAAGTCCCATGTTAAATTCTTTGAAGACAATACCGGAATGGTTACACCAAGTTGCCATCCATTAGATGATAAAGCAATCGCGTTAGTGAGTAATTGAGTCGCTCCGGTAGAAGGGGGTACGTTCTGATTAAAAATGGCGTTATCAGTATTCCTTTTCCAATATGTAAATGACACATTAGCAGACTTTAACCAATCTCCGTTTATTAAATTAAAAGTCATATCTGCACCCAATTCCTTTTCAGTAGAAACTTCAACACCCAAATTCGGGTTTTTTGAAGCAACCTGATTGGTATAAGTATTCTCATTGCCGGTTGGCTGTAAATTAAGAACGGGATACCTGTCAAAAGGGTAGGGCTGTATGCCTGCTTTACCATAAGCTGATCTTACTTTGAAATATGGAATTACTTTAGAGATGCCACTCCAGAAACCGAATGACTGAAAATTGATATAGGCGTTACCACTGGGGAAAGTAAAAGGTTTAGAACCCGCACCGAAAGCAGAAGAATAGTCTGTTCTGAATCCTCCTGTTATGCCTCCATAATTCCCGAAGTCAAACCTTTGATTCACAAGATAACCATATGTAACAAAAGGTTCAACATAATCTACTGACACGTGCTGGCTTGTAGCAGAAGTCATGGTAAAGGGTGGATCTAAGGCTAAAGCTTGCCCCCATGTGTCGAGCTCCTTATAGTCATTTTTACGATAGTCGTATGATACCTGGGTTGTTGATTGCAAAGGGAAATTAATATTCAAATCTTTTTGAAAATCAATTTTGCCCATAGCAGTAGCAAAGAAATTTTGCTTTGTATTATTGTATTGCCAGTTATCAATTTCACCAAATTCATCGGGAGCATACCATGAAGCCCAGCTACCCTGATCTTCTGTATTTGCGTTTAGAGATTGGTTATAATACGTCCACACGTCGTTTTCATTTTTATAGGTGATTCCATAACGTGCACTCAGATTCACGTATTTATTAATCTTGTAAGTAGCTTCAAAATTCTGTATAATGTCATATCGTTTGCTATCACCCTTTGTATATTCTAACCTGTAGAAAGGATTGAAAGCATTTACACTTGCAAAGCTTGCTCTTTGATAAGAAGCATAATGCCCACCTTCAATAGTATCTGTAAGACTGAAAAAAGGCGAGGTATTTAAAAATCCATAAACACCACCAACATTCGCATTTGCTGTGCCTAACCCATAGTATGCTCCACCCGGTGCACCCAAGCCTGGATGGAGGTTATTTTTTGTATAAACAAGGTTCGTTATAGACCGAATATGGAAATTCTTGGTAACCTCAATCCCTAAATTTAAAGACATATTTGTCCTGTTTAAATTTCCATTGTCTTTTAAAAGCGCAGAATAAGTTTGGTTATTGGAGAGTGCAAAATTAAAATCTACTTTATCTCCACCGCCACTTAAACTAATTGAATTATTTATAGAAGGTGCACTTTGGAAAACCTGTGCAAAATGATCATAAAACTTAAGGGTGCCTGTATAAGGTTGATCATTTTTATTTCGGGGATCAAGAATACCATAACGGGTGTAACTTTCAGTTCCCCCGGGTGCAGGTGTTGACAATCCGGGAATTTCAAGGCCATACCTGTATGCCAGCGAATTAGAACCTAAAATAATGCCCAAGCTAGGATCTACGTTAATTTTTTCACCAGCGGTATAACCTAAGTCTTCATTTGTACCGGCATAAACAATATTCCCGCTACCATCAGTTAAATAGGGATGCAAAGAAGATTTACCAAAATCTCCTGCATTGATATATGAATTTTGCGCATAGCTTGATGAAACATTTATGCTTAACCTGCCCTTCTGCCCTTTTTTACTAAAAATCTGAATTACACCGTTTGCACCCTGGGCACCATAAAGTGTAGAAGATGCAGCTCCCTGAACTACTTCTACTCTTTCTACCTGTCCAAGATCCAGCGAGGTTAAATTTTCAAAAGGAATTTCTACTCCGTCCAGCAGCACCAATGGTCTGGTACCACCCTGTACCGTATTAATACCTCTAAGCACAATATTTACCTTATCGCCAGGGTTGCCCGATACAGAAGAAATCTGGGCACCTGGAATTTTACCAACGAGTGCCTGATCAAGCGATGCAGATGGTATTAAAGGCAGCTTGTCACCCGTAATGGATTCTACAGAAATTCCCAGTTTTCTTTTACTGGTTGCAATGCCCACACCCGTAACTACAACTTCGCTAAGTGTCTTTGTATCTGAATACATTTTAATTTGCAGGTTTTCGCCTGCAGAAACTTCAACAGATTCAAAGCCGAGAGAAGAAATAATTAGCTTCGCTTTAGGTTTTACTTTTAATGTAAATGAACCATCAATCAAGGTAACGGTACCATTTTTTGTACCTTTTTCAACAATAGAGGCGCCGGCAATTGCGGCATTTTTGTCGTCTGTAACTTTACCTGTTACTGTAATAGTTTGGGAATATGCTGTCACAAATAGGAACAGCATGGTAAACCCCAGAAGGATTTTTCTCATGTGCATTAATTTTAGTTAAAGTTTTGTAAATTTATTGTTTCCCGCTTTAAGTAAAAAAAATCTTATTAACATTTCGTTATTTTTTGAAAGGATTATTAGCCTGGCAAAATATCCCTGATTATACATTATTGCGTCGCACACTTTTACTCAAGAATATTTTTGAGCATTTAATACATTAAACAAGGGGCTGTTTTATACTTTACCAGGTACAGGTTAAAAGCTGGCTTACAAGTGGGTGGTGCTGAAATGAATTTCGGGCGGGTTGCTACACCTGAACGGCTGCTTGAATGTCGCCATGAAAGAGGAACTGTGAACCGAGCGTGGCAAGCAAAGCTTAATTATATTCTTTTGCCGGCTACAAAAAGATGTTTAAATAAAAAAGCCCCGCTAGTAAAATACGCAGGGCTTTCTTGTTGAAGGATTTTCATTAATATCCATCATTCTGTGTAAGCTTGGAGTTAACCCTAAGTTCCCTTATAGGAATAGGATACACCAGTTGCGGCGCATTCCATGAAGTAAGTGCGATATTGGTTTGCAACCTTTTTGCATCGTTCAGGCTGCCACCTTCGAATGCAAGCTCCAGCTTGCGTTCGAGTAAAATTTTATCGAGTGTAAGGTCTTCTGAACCGTAGGGCTCTAAGTTTACGCGTTCGCGTATTTTATTAATATCGTCAACCGGGTCTGCACCTGTTGCTGTGCCCAGCCTGAAGTTGGCTTCGGCGCGTACCAGGTATAACTCGGCCATTCGCAAAATATGCACATTGCCGTATAGGTAATCGAACTTGCCGCAATATCTTGACCCACCGGATTCATAAAAGATATTCAGCCTGTCGTCATTGGGTTCATATAAAGCAATCTGCTCATCATTAATCTGAATATCGCCACGGCCATCGGCAGAATAAAAATCCTGATAGGCGTTATAACCGGTGCTTGTAGTTACCTGGGTTGCAAAAATGTCTTCTGAAGTATTGCCATCGCTTGTTGGAAATGCATCGGCATAAGAAGGCATAAGATCTTTGCCGATATCGAGTGCATATTCAATAGAACGGTTTGCAGCATTTGCGGCATTGGCATAATCCATTTTTTGCAGATAAATACGAGCCAGCATTCCTGCTGCTGCAGCTTTATCTGCAAAGAAACCATTTTCATCTGGAAGCTTTGCTTCGGCTTCTGTAAGATCGCTAATGGCCTGGGCATAAACTTCTGCCACTGTATTTCTTGCAACCTGGCTGCCCGCATTTATATCAACGGTTGGTGTAAGCACTAATGGCACACCGGCATTGCTGGCAGCATCTCCATCGTTCCAGCTTTTTGCAAAAGCCCTTACGAGATCGAAGTACACCGCGCCACGTATAAATTTTGCTTCGCCTTCTACTTTGTCTTTTTTATCAGCATTTACAACAGAAAGGGCACTTAGAACTTTATTTACATCATTTATTGTTCTGTAAGCATCCAGCCATGTATTGGCTACAAAACTGTTGTCAACAAGAATTGCCTTGTTTCTCATTTGGGTCATTTGTTCATAGGTTCCTGACCATGAAATTTCTGTAGTGGAAGCCAGTAAATCCTGACAAACAAAAATTCTTCCACTATAAAAATCATTTGAGCCCAGATCTGCATAAGCACCTACAAGGGCAACTTCTACATCCTTACTTGTTTTTAAGGCATCTTTTTCATCGAGGCTTTGAGTAGGTGTAGTGTCTAATTGTTTGTCGCAGCTTACAGTAAATAGTGTTACTCCAAGCATTAGTATATTGATGAATGTTTTTTTCATTTAAAATAAATTATAGGTATTACAATATTGTTATAAGCTAAGGCTGATACCGAATACGATCGTTTTTAATTGTGGTGCCGAATAAAAATCCTGACCCTGATTTATATTTGACGCCTGGAAATCGGCATTTACTTCGGGATCCCATCCTTTATATTTTGTTATTGTAAAAAGATTTTGCGCCCTGGCATAAATCCTTGCTCTTTCGATTTTAAGTTTTTTTGTAAAACTTGCAGGTAAATTATAACCAAGTGTTACAGCTTTTACACGCAGATAAGAACCATCTGAAATATACCTGCTGGAAGGGTTTACTCCATTGCCATAAAAGAGCCTTGCTTCAGGTACCATTGTAATATCACCGGGTTTATCCCAGGCAGCTAACTGATCTATTGTTTGGTTATCAAAACCATTACTTCCGCTTGCTGACATATATTGACCGCCACCGTTGTAAACATCATTTCCCTGTATGCCCTGCAATAACACGTCAAGGTCTATTCCTTTATATGTGAAGGTGTTTCCCAATCCATAAATAAAATCAGGATTAGGGTTACCTACAATTACATCTGCAGCTGCATTGTAATCATTGGTAGTTGTTTTGTCTAGCGTACCATCTGCCTTTGGCGTATTTAGGAAGTAGATTGCATCTCCATTTGCAGGATCGGCACCGGCAAATTCTTTTGTAAAGAATATACCTAATGATGCCCCTTCTTTTGCTTTGTTAACATCTGTACCCAGAACCTGGCCTCCTAAATTTGTGATCCTGTTTTTATTTGCGCCAAAATTTAAGCTGGTGGTCCATCTGAAATTTTTGGTTTGAATATTTGTAGAGTTAATGGTGAACTCGATTCCTTTATTGTTAAGATTACCAATGTTCTTTAACTGAGTTGCAAAACCTGATGTTCCGGGAACTTCTACATCAAGTAAAAGGTCTCTTGTATTTCTTTCATAATAGTCTACTTCAAAGCCAAGCCTGTTATTAAAAATGCTTGCTTCAATACCAAAGTCATAACCTTTTGTTGTTTCCCATTTCAAATCGGGATTGGCAATTTGAGTAGGCCTTTGCCCTGCCTGACTGCCATAGGCACCATCACCTGAATATAATCCACGTGCAGCAAAATTTGCAATCTCGGCATTTCCGGTTAAACCATAGCTGGCTTTCAGTTTTAGAAAATTAATCCATTTCATATTTTCCATAAAAGATTCTTCACTTATAATCCAGCCAACAGATGCTGCCGGGAAGAAACCATAACGATTATTGGCACCAAATCTTGATGATCCATCGTACCTGCCACTAAGTGCCAACAGGTATTTATTATTGAATTTGTAATTGGCCCTTAAGAAATAGGAAAGAAAACTATATTCGGTTGAGGATGAAGTAGCATCTGTTTTAGAAGCAGCACTAGCGAGTTTTTTATATGCATCGCTGGGAAATTCTTCACCTTCTGCAAGTGAAGATGAATTTGTTTGCTTTTGAAAACTTGTACCGCCGATAATATCTAAATTGTGCACATCATTAAATGTTGCTGAGTACTGTAAAAAATTGTTTGTGTTAATATTCAACAACTGATCCGATGAATAAAAACCGCTGCCATTTGGCACACCGGTATTGCGTGCAGTAACACTTCCATAATAAGCTTCTTCTGTTTGGTTTAACTGATCTACACCAAACTCAGATCTGAAGATCAGACCTTTAGCCAGATTTGCATTTGCATAAACATTTCCAAGTGTACGGTTTACAATTGTTGTATAAGTTTGATTGCCTACACTTAAAAGCGGGTTATAATAAACAGGAAAATTTGTGTTAGGGACACCTGTATTAAGATCGAGTGCACCGCTTGTTAAGCCTGTTCTTGGATCTATTAGTGGCGTAATTGGGGATAAAGCAACGATTTGCAATGGCGTAGAAAATGCATTATCGTTTGAGATCCTGTTGTTTTGAGAACGGGCAAAGCTCATATTCATTCCTACAGATAACCAGTCTTTAACTTTATGATCAAGATTCAATCTTCCATTGTAACGTTTGTAGTTGTTTCTGATGATAATTCCATCCTGATCCAGATATTGACCTGAAGCATAAAATTTTGTTTTTTCTGTACCGCCAGAGAAATTAAGATCATATTGGGAAATAGGTGCATCCTGAAATGCCTGATCCTGCCAGTTTGTATTTACTTTGGCATCTCTCCAGTCTTCATTACCCGCTGAGTATCTGGTAAAGCGGCTTTCTACATAATCCAGCTCGTCAGTTAGGGCATCTTCAATATTATCGTAGTAACCCAAAAGAACATCCTGGGTTGCGGCACCTTTTGCTGCTCTCGTAAAATAATCAACATATTGTTTTGCGTCTAAAAACGCTCTTTTCCCTGTTGGTTTCTGAAAACCTGTAAAATACCCAACATCAATTTTCGAAGTGCCATTCTTACCTTTTTTAGTAGTAATAAGTACCACACCATTAGATGCCCTTGAACCATATATTGCTGCAGCAGATGCATCTTTTAAAATTTCGATAGATTCAATATCGTTAATATTAAGGTCTGCAAGCGGGCTGGTTTGAGCGCCGTTACTGGAAAGGTCATTTGTTATCACAGGTACCCCATCCACAACATACAAAGGTTCGTTGCCTGCTGAAACGGATGATGCACCCCTGATTCTTATATTAATTCCCTGGCCAAGTTTACCATTCTGTTGCTGTACAAGAACACCCGAAGCCCGGCCCTGAATAGCACTTTCAAAGCTTGTAACCGGTGTATTGGTAAGCTCTTTTGCCCCAACTTTTGCAATGGAACCGGTAACATCGCGTTTTATTTTTGTACCGTAACCAACTACAACCACTTCACTAAGCGACTGTGAATTTTGGGTAAGTGAAACACTCATTACATTGCCACTAATAACCACCTCCTGGTCATTGTAACCAATAAAAGATATAATAAGGTCAACAGTTTTGGCATCAACCTTAATAGAAAAACTGCCATCGGCAAGAGAAACTGCTACAGCCTTGCCACCTTTGGCTCTTATGGTTGCACCCATAACAGGAGAACCATCTTTTGCATCAATTACTTTACCGGTTATTTCCCTGCTTTGCCCATAGGCAATATTTAGGGCAAGTAATAGGTACATTAAAAAGAAAATTGATTTTCTCATGTGCATTAATTTTTTTAAGAAATGTGAGTTTTACGTATTTAAAATATTAAATATTCTTCGGGGAAGTAAGTTACTACCCGTTTTAAGATTAGCAATTTGTTGATTTTATGATAACGACATTATTAAATGCTTTTATGCTGCTTTTTGTTATAGAAAAGTTGGCAGATATATTTTTTTTCATAAAAAATATCTTGCAAGTACTTGAAAATCAGCTTAAAAATAAAAAAAGAAGAAGTGAGGTCAAAAAACTGTTCAGGAATAAGCTTTTACTTTAGGTCTGAAAGAGTGCTTTAAAAAGTTTTCAACAACCACAAAAAATAATTTTGAAATGCGCCCCATTATTGTAATTTAGTGCCAGAATTTAATGGGTTAGTAAGTAAGGGGTCGGCGTAAATGCCGACTCTTTTTTTGTGCATATAACCGATTTTATTTTAGAATAATACTATGCCTTGATGAAAGATATTCTGAAATTACAAGAGTGCACTATTGAAACAAGTTGGGGCAGTACGTCATACTTCGCTTAAATGTCGCCATGGAAAAAGAACCCCGAACCGAGCGTGGCAAGAGAAGCTTAATATTAAATCACCAGCCTGTTACATAAAAATTCTATTGAATACCGAAGACATTATTTTGTACCCGGCAATATGATCATCTGTTTACCTGCTCTTGCGTCGCACTCTTGTGCTGCATAAATTCTATTCAGCAATTCGAATGTTAGTGTATTATTGCGACTGCAACTATCTTTATACAATGAGTAAAATTAAAACAGCATTCTTCTGTAGTAATTGCGGTTACGAAAGCACGAAGTGGGTGGGTAAATGCCCATCGTGTAATCAATGGAATACTTTTATTGAAGAAGTGATTGATAAAGGAAATAATAAAACCAACGATACCTGGAAAAATTATAACTCAGAAAAAAGAACAACAGTAACGATTGCTTTAAACGATGTAACCAGTAAAGAAGAAAAAAGAATCATTACTGCCGATCCTGAATTGAACCGCGTACTGGGTGGTGGCATTGTTGCCGGAAGTATTGTGCTTGTTGCAGGTGAACCAGGTATTGGCAAAAGCACCTTGCTTTTACAAGATGCGTTGGAACTTACAAATATTGTTACACTTTATATAAGCGGCGAAGAAAGTGAACAGCAAATTAAGATGCGTGCAGACCGTTTGAAAATAATTAATGAAAATTTTTACCTGCTTACAGAAACATCTACGCACATTATTTTCCAGGAAATAAAAAAATTAAAACCGCAATTGGTAATTGTAGATTCGGTGCAAACACTGCAATCAGATCTTATAGAATCAACGCCGGGTAGTATAACACAAATACGTGAATGTACTGCAGCATTTCAACGGTTTGCAAAGGAAACAGATACGCCTGTTTTTTTAATCGGTCATATAACTAAAGATGGAACGATTGCAGGTCCGAAACTTTTAGAACACATGGTAGATACGGTATTGCAGTTCGAAGGCGACCGCCATTATGCGTACCGTATCTTGCGCACTTTAAAAAACCGTTTTGGAAGCACGTCTGAACTGGGTATTTATGAAATGACCGGCGAAGGAATGCGTGCAGTATTAAACCCTTCAGAAATTTTAATCAATCAGAAAGAAGATCAGTTAAGCGGCAGCGCTATTGCTGCAAGTATGGAAGGATTACGGCCCCTGTTAATTGAAGTGCAGGCGCTGGTAACACAAAGCGTTTATGGCACACCGCAAAGAACAGTTACAGGTTTAGATTTAAGAAGATTGCAATTATTATTGGCTGTTCTTGAAAAGCGGGGCGGTTTTCATTTTGGTGTTAAAGATGTTTTTGTAAATATTGCCGGGGGCTTGAAAGTAGAAGATCCTTCTATTGATCTTGCAGTAACCTGCTCTCTGCTTTCTTCTTACGAAGACATAGCGTTACCTCAACATATTTGTTTTGCAGGCGAAGTTGGATTAAATGGTGAGATACGCGCCGTTAACCGCATTGAACAAAGAATAGCCGAAGCAGAAAAATTAGGCTTTGAAAAAATAATTGTTTCCAAGTTCAATAAAAAAGGCTTTGATAAAAACCAGTTCAAAATTGAAGTGGTGGCCCTGGGCCGGGTAGATGAAGTATACCGGTATCTTTTTTAATAGTTTGCATTTTTAGTAAAGATTTTTTATCTTGAATGGTGATCAAAACCATTACCTCATATCTCAACGATTTTACCCATCTTTTCTTTCCGCACAATTGCGAAGGTTGTGGCACCGATGTATTGGAAAACGAAACCATGCTTTGCGCTGCATGTTTATTAAAGTTGCCCGAAACCGGATTCATCAATATGGCAGATAACCCTGTTGAAAAAATATTTTACGGCCGCATAAAAGTTGAAGCAGCAGGCAGTGCTTTTTATTTTAATAAAGATTCTTTATTGCAGCATCTTATTGTTGATTTAAAATATCATAGCAATAAAAATCCGGGCTTTTATCTCGGCAAATTGCTCGGTTACAAACTGGCGCAATCTGCAAGATTCAATGCTGTGGATGCAATTATTCCATTGCCTTTAAACAAACGCAAGGAAAAGAAAAGAGGCTATAACCAGGCCGCAGTTATTGCCGAAGGCATAACCGAAGTATGGCAAAAACCTGTTCTTAAAAACAGTGTTGAACGAATGATATTTACCGAAACACAAACTCACAAAGACCGTGTTAGCCGCTGGCAAACAATGAAGGATGTTTTTAATGTGAGCGATAAGTATTCAATAGAAAACAAACACATCTTATTAATCGATGATATTGTTACAACCGGCGCTACATTAGAAGCCTGCGGTGCAAAAATTTTAGAAGCCAGCGGTACAAAATTGAGTATTGTAACAGTAGCCTATACGATCTAAAAAGAAAGAATTTTTTGTAGCCGGGCTTTTGGATTTCTATTAAGCATCCTTGCGTCGCACTCTTGTACGTTCGGATTATGATTGAGCAAGCTGCGAGCCATGAGCTACGAGCCGTGAGCAAAATACAAGGGCTCATAGCTCGCAGCCCAAAACTCATAGCTATTCTTCAGTACAAGAGTGCGACGCAACAAAAGCTTCATATATATTCTTCAGCCTGGTTCAAAAAAAGTATTTCCCAAAGATTTTTATTACTTAGGTGCCTTTTAAAACAACAGCATTTTATTTCGCATTACATTTGAACCAATGAAAAGCAAATACCTCTTTATTATTTGTGCAATTGTTATTGGCGGCTTTATTACTTCGTGTAAAAAAACTTCATTTATTACAAGCAGCGATGCACTGCTGTTTACCTCAACCGATACATTGCATTTTGGCACTGTGTTTACTGCAACGGGTTCCATTACACAATCGTTTAAAATATTTAATCCAAATGATCAGAAGCTCTTAATCAATAAGGTGGCTTTGCAGGGCGGCACAGCATCTTCATTTAAATTAAATATCGATGGCACTGCAAGCTCCTCATTTTCTAATATTGAAATAGCACCGAACGACAGCATGTATATTTTTGTTGCAGTAAATATTTCTAATGGTACAACCAACTTTTCTTTTTTTATACAGGATAGTATTGGCATTAACTATAATGGCAAAGAAACTTTTGTTCAGTTAGATGCGTATGGACAGAATGCACGCTTTCTCAAAAACGCAGCAGTCACAAAAGATACTCTTTGGAATAGTGATTTGCCTGTTGTAATTATTGGTGCATTCAATGTTAACCAGGGGAAAACGCTAACGATCAATAAAGGTGTACAGGTATATTGCCATGCAGATGCAGCAGTAACGATAAATGGAAGCTTAAAAACATTCGGTGAAAAAGATGAAAGCGAAAGAGTAATTTTTCGTGGCGACAGGCTCGATGATTATTATAAAGACCTGCCCGGAAGCTGGCCCGGTATTATTTTCGGTAAGAGCAGTATTAACAACCAACTTAGCTTCACGAATATTTATAATGCAACTAATGCAGTGTTTGCAGACAATCCCGCAACAAACAATAACCCAAAAATTATAATGAATCAATGCATCATAAACAATGCATCAGTAACCGGTATATTCGGAGTTTACAGTAGTATCAATGCAACCAATTGTTTGATCAGCAATTGCGCAAACAATATAAAAATTGCAGCGGGTGGAAACTATAATTTTACGCACTGCACCGTAGCTTCTTATAACACCAATTTACTGTTTCATGAAACCCCCGTTCTTTCTATTGGAGATATAGACGATAACAACCAGGCTTTCCCGCTTGCCGCAAACTTTGTCAACTCCATTTTTTACGGCGATGATGGTTATGTTACAGAAGAAATAGCTATACAGCAAACAGTAAACAACCCTTTTTCTTTAAACTTTGAAAATGTTTTGTACAAATCAACAAACATTGCAACTACAGGGTTTATAAACAGTATTCAGGGTTTAGCACCGGCCTTTGTAAGTATTGATTATACCAACAATAAATACGACTTTCAGTTGTTGCCAGAATCTCCCTGTGTAAATGCCGGAAAAAGTACTTCAATATCGTTGGATTTAGATGGTAACCCCAGGGATACCAGCCCTGATATCGGCTGTTACGAACTACAATAACAAAACTTTACCCGCAGTACGGATAAACCTTTTTACTTTTGAGCTGTTGTTAATCTTACTTATTAAATTAAATCTAAAACTTTCAAAAATGAAAATTATTCTAGCTGCAATGCTATTTATAGCCTGCACTTCAGCAACCGTTAAAAATACCAACCAAATGAAAACAGAAGACGAAACAACTGCTGCCTCAAAAACGATCTACGATTTCAAGATTAAATCATTAGATGGTGGTATAATTGATTTTTCAAAATACAAAGGCAAAAAAATATTGATCGTGAACACTGCTTCACATTGTGGCTTTACACCTCAATACGAAGGCCTTGAAAAATTATACGAACAGCATAAAGACAAACTGGTAATCGTAGGTTTCCCTTCTGCAAATTTTGGGGATCAGGAATTTCATGCTGATACTGCAATACAAGCTTTCTGTAAAACACGTTTTGGTGTTACTTTTCCTTTAACCACAAGAGTTGATGTAAAAGGCGATAACACAACAGAAATTTATAAATACCTGTGTAACAAAAGCGAGAACGGTGTTTTAGATGCTACCATCAGTTGGAATTTCAACAAATTTTTAATTGATGAAAATGGTAAACTGATTGCCTACTTCGACAGTAAGGTAACACCGGATAGCCCTGAAATATCAAAATATCTTAACTAGAGAATTATTGAATCCGGGTAAATCATAAACCAAAAGCTGGCAATATTGCCAGCTTTTGGTTTTCATCATATCTGTCACTGTTTTATCTTCGCCTCATGCAGTTCAGCGATATTATTGGCCAGCAAAATGTAAAACAGCACCTTATAGAAATGGTGCAGCACAGCCGCCTTAGCCATGCTTTATTGTTTCTTGGTAAAGAAGGCAGTGGTGCATTGCCACTGGCATTAACTTTTGCACAATACATCAGCCTTATTCCTTCGGCAAAAGCTGTTGCAAATGCGGGCCCCTCGCTTTTTGGTGATGAACCCGTAGCTGCACCCAAAGCAGCATTACCCAATACAATTCAGGAAACAGATGAGTGGATGTTGCAACAAACTGCATATTCAAAAGCGGCAACATTTGTTCATCCGGATATTCATTTTTCTTACCCGGTAATACCCAGAAAAAGCGGCGATAAACCCAAAAGCACCGACTACATTACAGAGTGGCGGGAGTTTATTAAACTATCACCGTACGGCAATGCATTCGACTGGCTGCAGTTTATTGGTGCAGAAAACAAACAAGGTAATATTACCGCCGAGGAATGCAACGACATCATCCGCCAGCTTAACCTGAAAAGTTTTGAAAGCGGTTATAAAATATTGCTGATGTGGATGCCAGAATACCTGGGCAAAGAAGGCAACAAATTATTAAAGCTGATTGAGGAACCACCGCCCGATACACTCTTTATTCTCGTTGCCGAAAACGAAGATCAGATATTGCCTACCATTCTTTCCCGCTGCCAGTTGGTAAAAATTCCGTTACCAGAAACTGCGGAAATAATAGAAGCACTTGAAACAAGAACCGGAGCCACCCCCGAAGCAGCTACCCAAATCGCCGCTATTGCCGAAGGTAATTACCGCGAAGCGCTTCAATTGTTGCAGCATAGCGAAGAAGATTGGATCAACCTTTTAAGCGAATGGCTAAAGTTTACCATACGCAATATGTTGCCCGAGCAGGTAAAATGGGTAGCACAGGTAAGCGAACTTGGCCGCGAAAAACAAAAACAATTGCTACTCTATTTTAATCATTTGCTCGAGCAAAGCATCCGCCTTAAAGCAATGGGCGACCAGTTAATAATGCCTGCCAGCGAAAAAGATTTTGCCCAGCGCCTCAACAAAATTGCATCGGTAAGCCAGCAGCAGGTCATCATCGAAGAACTAGATAAAGCAACTTATTATATAGAACGCAATGCCAACGCAAAAATGCTCTTCCACGCCCTCACAATCAAATTGTGCCATATCATTCAACATAAAACCCTATTTTTGACCTGAGGTGATTGAAGGATTTTTTTGTGAACCGGGCATTTGTTTTCCATGGGATCGTCCCTTGCGTCGCACTCTTGTACACTATATCTTTTTTCGGCATAAACAGCCGCGCAGTTCATAAAGCGTTGCCGTTTATTTAAATACAGTTGAAAACCAAAGTTTTATAACCATGTGCAGTAACATATTAATTGTTCTGAAAGTAATAGATGCACATAAAGTTTCGGCTGTTTTGCCTAATATATAAATAATCCCTCAAGTGTGCGACGCAAGTAAAGTTTCATAGTATTGCCGCTGCCTGGTATCAAATATCTTCTCCCCACATCAAAACTGTGCTCATGCTGTAAAGCGTGGCATTGCAAATCGTAAATCTTAATTCGAACAATTGTAAATCATTTGATATGGCATGTGGATCTTGTGGTACCGGTAAGCCAAACGGATGTAAAAGTAACGGGGGCTGCAGCACCGGCGGCTGCAACCGGATGAACGTACACGACTGGTTATTAAACCTGCCTTTCAGCGACCCGGAAAGCACCTGCAAAGTGATTGAGGTAACTTTTAACCAGGGCAGCCGTAAAGATTTTTTCAGAAACAATACGTTGCAATATTTTGAAAAGGGCGAATACGTAACGCTTGAAGGTGTTAGTGGTTTTGATGTAGGCGAAGTAAGTTTAACCGGCGAACTGGTACGCCTGCAGATGAAGAAAAAAAGTGTGGATGAATTTAACCCCGACATGAAAAGGGTGTTACGCCGCAGCACCGAAAAAGATATTGAACTGCACCTGCTGAATAAAGCAAGGGAACAGGAGGCATTAATGCGCAGCCGCGCCATCATCCGCACCCTTAACCTGCAAATGAAATTGATTGAGGTAGAAATTCAAAGCGATGGCAAAAAAGCAACCTTCTTTTATACAGCTGAAGACCGTGTAGATTTTCGCGAACTGATTCGGGTACTGGCAAGCGAATACAAGGTAAAAGTTGAAATGCGGCAGATCGGAATTCGCCAGGAAGCAGCAAAAGTAGGAGGCATTGGTAGTTGTGGCCGTGAACTTTGCTGTAGTACCTGGCTTACAGATTTTAAAAGTGTTACCACTACGGCTGCCCGGTATCAGAATTTATCTATTAACCAAACAAAACTCAGCGGCCAGTGCGGCAGGTTAAAATGCTGTCTTAATTACGAGTTGGATACTTACCTTGATGCTTTGCAACATTTCCCGGATAATGCAGATTCTCTGCAAACCACCAAGGGTTATGCCAACCTGATAAAGAAAGATATTTTTAAAAACCTGATGTGGTACACTTTGCCCGACAGCAGCAAGCATTACCCGCTTACCATACAACGTGTAAAAGAAATCCAGAAGATCAATGCCCGCGGAGAAAAAGTTGATGAACTACAACCCGTAGATCTTTCTGCCGGTAAAAACGCAGAAGCTGAACATGGTTTTGTAGAACTGGTGGGCCAGGTAAGTTTACGCAGCCTGGAGAAAACCAGCAGAAGGGCAAGGGAAAAAGAAAACAGGCCACCCGATCGTAGAAATAGCGACAATCAGCCGGAACGCAGATCCAATGAGAGGCCGCAGGATCGCAGGCCAAATGAGCGTCCACCAGATCGCAGAAACAACGACCGGCAGCCAGACCGAAAAAATATTAACAGGCCTCCGGGCAAGCCCCAGTTTCAACCACGAAAGCCACAGGGTCCGCCACCACCGCCGGCTGAAAATAAATAAAGATCGTTTTATAAAATCGCTTCCTGATAGAAGCGATTTTTTTTTGTTTTGCCGCATTTTTCAACAGGGTGTTGCAACATTCTTTTTAACCCGGCAGAAGAAATTCTATAAGGCTTCTGTTGCGTCGCACACTTCGGCTGAAAGTAATGCTATTGGGCAAAGAAGAACCACAAAGACACCAAGGCTCACTAAGTATTTATGCAATTTTATGTTTTTGTGACTTTGTAGTTAAAAAAAATTTCACGTGTTCACCGCTTCGCTTAAATGTTGCCATGTAAACGGAACTTTGAACCGAGCGTGGCAACAACCAATGCCATTTAAAACTTAAGCCGGGCCAATCATTGCTTTGTTTCTGCCTTTACAGTTTCAATTACTTTAGTTTCCTGTTGCTGCAAAGATTCTTTGCTTTCTACTTCTACCTGCTTAATCCACACTGCATATTCGCTGGGGTAAATATGGCTGCCTGTGCAATGCGCATACACCCTTGTAAATGTGGCACCGAAGTATAAAATAATAGCTGAGTAATACACCCACAATAATATGATAATAAGGGAACCTGCCGCACCATAAGAACTGCTGATATGGCTTTTGCCAAGATAATAACCAATGGCAAACTTACCCAGCATAAACAGGCTTGCTGTAGTAAAGGCGCCAACCCTAACATCTTTCCATTGAATTTTTGCATCGGGTAGTACTTTAAAAATAATTCCAAACAAAAAGCTTGTTGTTGCAAAAGTGAGTAGCAGGTTGATTGTATAAGCCGCATATACTGCGATCTGTGGAAATATTTCTACCAACCGCCCCACCAATGCATCCATTACGGCATTTAATACCAGCGAAACCATGAGAATAAAACCCAATGTAACCACCATAGAAAAACTAAGTACCCTGTTTAAGATTATTTTTAACCAACCCTTACGCGGCTTGGCTTTAAGGCGCCAGATATGATTGATGGAATCCTGTATTTCAGCAAATACGCTGGTAGCCGCAAATATCAAAGCAATAATACCAATAACAGATGCCCAGGTAATGTCTTTTGAGATACTTGCGTTCTTAATCAAGGTTTGAATTTCGAGTGCTGCATCGTTGCCCACAAAAGATTTTATCTGCGCATAAATGTTGCCTTCGATTGCCGCACGGCCAAAAAAAATATCGCATATTGTAATGATTACAATAAGCATCGGTGCGATAGAGAATATGGTATAATACGCCAGTGCAGCACTCATACGCACCACTTTAAGATCGCTGAAATCTTTAAATGTTTGTTTAAGCATCTGCCAGCCATTTTTAAAAGAGAAAGCCATAGGTAAAAAATATTTTAAGTTCACCGGAGTTTCTCGTTATCCTTATGCCGGTTTGAGTCGCGTATATTTTTCTTTTCAAAACTTTTTTCTAATGCTTCGGTAAGATCTACCCCGGTTTGGTTGGCAAGGCAAATAAGCACCCAGAGTACATCAGCCATTTCTTCGGAGAGTTTGCTGCTTTTATCCGAGTCTTTAAAAGATTGTTCGCCATAAATACGTACCATCAGCCTCGACAGTTCTCCTACTTCTTCCATTAATATGCCAAGATTGGTAAGCTCGTTAAAATAACGAACACCTACAGTTTTTATCCAATCGTCTACCTGTTGCTGAGCTTGTTCTATAGTCATAAACACGAATTTTAAATTACACGAATTACACGAATTAAAATACAATGCGTTTAGATGTTAGTGATTTTTCCCCGAAATTGACAATAATACCAAGACGCACCCCTGAAGCTTTTAAATAATTTATAGTCTGTGAGACGAAATTATTTACAATTAAAGAAGCTGCCTTTACCTCAAGTATGATTTTGCCATCAATAACAAAATCTGCATAATATTTATGGGGAAGTATAATTCCTTTGTATTCGATATCGAAACGTTTTTCACGAACAAAAGGAATCGATGCATTCCTGAATTCTATTTCAAGTGCATCCTTGTAAACAATTTCCTTAAATCCTATACCGAGTTGTTTATGAACCTCCATGCACAATCCTATAATTTTATAGGATTCGTCCTTATAAAGAATATCTGTCATCTCGGAATTTAAGATAAAAAGAATTCGTGTAATTGGTGTAATTCGCAAAATTTGTGTTGAGCCTATTCTTTATTCTTCGTATCTATTACAATTGTAACAGGCCCATCATTCAATAAACTTACTTTCATATCGGCGCCAAAAATGCCGGTTTCTATTTTTTTACCGAAATCAGTTTCTAATTGTGCAATCATTTTTTCATACACAGGAATGGCAATACCTGGTTTACTTGCTTTTATATAAGAAGGCCGGTTTCCTTTCTTTGTAGAAGCATGCAGTGTAAACTGGCTTACCAATAGAATACCACCACCATTGTCTTTCACACTTATATTCATCACACCGTTTTCGTCATTAAAAATCCGCAGGTTTATGATCTTGGTGCTGAGCCATTCAATATCTTCAGCAGTGTCTGCATCTTCAATACCAACCAGTACCAACAATCCATTTTGAATGGCACTGGTTATCCTTTCTTCAACAGTAACAGATGCCGATGAAACCCTTTGTATCACTGCTCTCATGATGCTTTATTATTTTTGCACGATGAAGATAGATATTACACCCGAAATAATTTTTCAAACAGCACGCAGCGGTGGCAAGGGCGGTCAAAATGTGAACAAAGTTGAAACAATGGTAGAAGGTCGCTGGCATATTGATGCTTCGCAATTGGTGACTGAAGAACAGAAAAGAATACTTAAAGAAAAATTACAAAATAAAATAACTACTGAAGGTTATTTATTAGTGAAGTCTCAGGCAGAGCGGTCGCAACTGGGCAACAAACAGATTGTAATAAAAAAGATGCTGCACCTGGTGGAACAGGCTTTATTAAAAAAGAAATCAAGAATTGCTGTTAAGGTTCCAAAAGCCGTAAAAGAAGCCATACTGAAAAATAAGAAACAGAACGCTGTTGTAAAAGAACAACGCAGAAAATTAAGACCGGGAGATTACTAAAAAAAGCAGGCCACTTTTTATAAATAACCTGCTTTTTATATTCAACAATTGCTGTTGCTAATTTTTCGTACTTCGCAATTTATACAGTTGCTCCTGTAACGAAACGATCTTGGAAGAATCTGTACTGATGCTGGTTTCCAGCTCTACCTTTTGCTTTAAAACATCACTTAATTTTTTTCTATGCTTGTCTAACTCTTTTGAAAGATCGGCTACTGAGAGCCTTATTCTGTAACGTTCCAGGATGTTGGATCGCAGGTAATCTGCAAATTTTTTAAAATCATCCCAGCTTTTATTTTCAGGAGAAATAAAATTGTTGTACCCCTTTGATACGGCTACATATAACGAAGCAATATCGGGCCCCTTTTGTTTTTTGGTATCAATTTTAAAATAGAAATCCAGTGCATCATCTGAAAGGTAGTCTGCTTTAGCCCTTTTAAACTGCATATAAGGCAGGCTCTTTTTTATAATAAAACCTTTGCCTTTTTCCTTTTCAATGTGCAGGCTGTCGAAGTAATCTTCAACACCGTCTTTTACATCTCCTTCGCTCATATCTATTTCCATGTATAAGGCGGGTTGGTTAATACTGTCAATAAGCAGGCGGCTTTCGCTTTGTGCAGCGGCATGTTTATGTAAAAAAACAATGGCTGTAATAAATAGTAACTTTTTAAACATATGGTTTGAATTTGGTGCGAAAAGATAATACTTTAATAATAGCTGATAAAATTTTCACTGGTAAAGTATACATTCCAGGTGTTCGTTTAGGCCAGTATCCTGAATTTTTTTTGGAACAGGCTTTTGTATTTCATGGGAGCTTCGTTGCGTCGCATTACTTTCATCTGCACCGCAATGATTGAGCTTTTACCGAAGCGGAAATTTGAAATGCACCTCTAATGAACTTACTGATATGTGCCGCGGCTTCGCCATGTTCAACAATGATATGCAGCTCAAGAGTGCGACGCAAGGATGTTGATTTGATAATTCAATGATTGGTCAATTTGATAATGTATTTCATTGGCACATCATCAAATCTCCAAATTAATTGCGCCTGCCGGGTTCAAAAAGATTACCCAAAAAATTATAACAGTCTTTATTGTTACAAAGTTTTAAAGCACATGCCACTAACCTTTATTTTTGCCGAAAGATCACAAGTTGAGCAGCATAAAGAAACTGGCAGGACAAACACTTTGGTACGGCATCAGCAGCATTGCGGCGCGGTTTGTAAATTTATTACTTACGCCCTTACTTACGTATAACCTTGTTTTCAAAAGCGACTATGGAAAAATCGGCCTTATCTATGCTGCCATACCCATACTGAACATTGTTTTCACTTATGGTTTTGAAACGGCTTATTTCCGTTTTGCAAGCAAGGAGGAATACAAGAAAGATATTTACAGCACAGCATGTTTATCGTTGCTTTTTTCTACGGTTTTATTTTCATCGGTTTTGTGGGTTTATCAAAATGCTTTTGGAGAAATTATCGGGCTTCAGGACTTCCCGTTGATGATACAGATCAGTATTTTTATTATTGCTTCAGATGCGCTAAATAAAATTCCCTTTGCACGTTTGCGGCAGGAGGGAAGGCCCAGAAAATTCGCCTTCATTAACATTGGCAGTATTCTTATCAACGTTTTTTTTACCTGGTTTTTTATTGTGTATTGTCCTGCACATGCTGCTGGCAATTCAAACAGTTTTTTAAATATTATTTACAGTAAAAACACCAACCCGGTTGTGTATGTGCTGCTCGCAAACCTTTTGCAGTCTTTGTTTACACTGGTGTTGCTGACAAAAGAAATAAAAGCCATCCGCTTTAATTTTAACACAAAGCTGTGGAAAGAAATGATGATCTACTCGCTGCCGCTGGTAATAGCGGGTATGGGCGGTATGATCAATGAAACCTTTGATCGTTTAATGCTGCGCTGGTGGTTACCGGGTACAATAATACAACGTGAAGAACAGGTAGGTATTTATAATGCCTGTTATAAATTATCGATTCTTATTACGCTTTTTGTGCAGGCGTTCAGGCTTGGAGCGGAACCTTTCTTTTTTAAACAGGCCGAGGGTGGAAGCCCGCAAAAAACCTATGCACGTGTAATGAAATTTTTTGTTATCACAATTTGTTTTGTGTTCCTTTTTATCAATCTTTTTATACCGGTTTGGCGCCCTTTTATAAGCCCCGCTTACTGGGAAGGTCTGGCCATTGTGCCGATACTGGTACTCGCCAATATGTGCCTGGGTATTTATTATAATTTAAGTATCTGGTATAAAGTAACTAACAGAACAATGGCGGGTGCCACCATTACATTAATTGGTGCCGGTATTACTTTTCTCATCAACTTTTTATTTATTCCAAGGTTTGGGTATATGGCCAGCGCATGGGCAACCTTTGCCTGTTATGCTACCATGATGGTAGTTAGTTTTGTATGGGGCCAAAAAGCATATTATGTGCCTTATGTATGGAAAAAATTACTCGCATATATTGCCATCGTCGTTATGCTTTTCTTTATTCATAAAGGCATCATGAGCCTTTGGGATAATATTTATTTCAGCTTAATGCTGGGCATTGTTTTCACGCTTGCATTTATGGCTTTTGTGCTGCGTATCGAGAAAAAAGAATTTCAACAAATGCCTTTTATCGGAAAGTATATTAAGTAGGTTTTTATGAACCCGGCTTTTGGAATGCTATGAAGCTTCTGTTGTGTCACTCACTTGTACGGTTGGAACTTGAAGCAGCAAGTTCGAAAGTCAGTAAAGTCGGGAAGACCGAAAGTAAAACAGGGCATTGATTCTTTCGGACTTGCTGACTCGCATTCTTCAGTACAACTGTGCGACGCAACGAAAGCTCAATAGTAGTCCTGGCTTATGGCTCAAAATATTTCTTTATCGTATTAATGTTACCAGCCCTTTTTGTGAAAGCTTTTTCTTTTGGTCTACTGTTTCCATAACAATGTTATAAACATAAGTACCCATGGGCGCGGGAAATTCTTTAAAGTTACCATTCCATCCTTCGCTGATGTTTCTGGTTGCAAAAACAACCTGCCCCCAACGGTTAAATATGGTGAAACTGATAAGACGGTTTGTTACCGTTTTTGGTATTCTGAAAACATCGTTAAGGCCATCGCTGTTTGGTGTAAAAGCATTAGGCATAAAAATGGCAAATTCGCATTGCTGAAATACCTGGATGGTATCTTTTGTTGTACCACAGGCATTTGTTACAGACACGATATAAGTCCCCTGTTTTTTTATGGTGTATGAAGGGTTTGAAGTTACGGTACCGGCCCAGTTGTAAGCATTGTAACCGGCAGCAGTTTTTAAAAGTACAGAATCTTTTCCGTCAAGGCAGTTATCGGGGCCAAGCCCAACAACAGGGTTTGTTGAAAATGTTACATTATAATAAACAATACTGTCGCAGCCTTTTGAGGTTTTGTAAACAATATTATAAGTGCCCGTATTTTTTATAATATCGTTGTTGGGCAGTGTATAAGAAACTGCATTACACAGGTCAACTTTAGCTGCGGTATCTGTAACATCGGTACAGCATGTTTTACGGCAAACAATATCGCCATGCATTTTGTAATCTGCAACACCAATGGCTGCAATTGTGTACCAGTTGCCCGGTGTTGCGTCGGTCTTAACAGCAGAATCCAGTACCTGGAAAGCAGGTGTAACATCGTTGGTAATAATTGTCAGAGGCGTTTGCACACAATCAGCATTTCCGTTTATGTCTGTCTTAACCAGCCGCAGGTCTGTACTGCCGCCATTGTGTGTAAAAGAAAAAAAGTAAAAGCCAAAAGGGGTAGAAAGTACCGATTTTGTTTCCTGGCTTCGGCCTGTACCCGCATAAGCGTTTTGCCATTGTACTTCACCCGCGGCATTTATACGCATTAAGTAAGGCGCATCGGAGTTATCCATTAACACAACCTGGTCGCCATTGGCACCAACTTCTGTGGCTGATGGTGTATAAACAGGTGGTTTTGCATTTTGATAAGCCGTTATTTTTTTAAGCTTGCCCAGGTTATCGGTAAGAATGTTGATCACCTTTGTTGTTTTACGAAAATAGATGTATGCAGTATCTGCATACGAAGTAAGTATGCTAATATCGCCGCCGGGCAGCTCAGTGATGTTTGCAATTTCACCAAAAGCTTTTTCGGCACCCGAAAGCGCCGAAGTATAAGTGTAATTTTTATCCCAGATACGGGTTCCAAACTTACTATCCATGCATACCGTGTAATAACCCGGTTTGGGTGGTGCGGTATAAGGGTGATCAAGGTCAATAAGGTTTGCCTGTTGTGCAACAATAAGGTTTCCGTTGCGCAGTTGCTTTATGCGTGCCGGGCCAAAATATGCACTATACTTATCAGAGGTAAAGGTTGTGGTCCATTTCAAATTCCCCTCCACATCTATGCGCACCACAATGTTTGCGCTGTTTTCAGTGGCTGAATAACTTAATGATAAAGCATAATCCCCGTCTGTTAAAGGAATAATATCATCAATGCCACTGCTCAGGTTGCTGATGAATATTTTACCAAACATCTTTTGCCAGATAATATTTCCGTATTTATCTATCTTCATTAAAAAGCCATATTGGGTTAATGGCGTAGGCTCTGGGAAAGTAGTGGTATCTACATTTCCTATATTGCCAGCAACAAAATAATTATCCTTATCTGCCGGTATGGCTTTCGTAAATTGTATGTAGTTAAAATCACCTGAACCATAATATTTACTAAAGAGAATGGTTCCCTGGGGCGATAATTTTGTTACCCATCCTGATCTTGTATTTGAACGGTAGTTCCTTACAGTACTTGCAAATAAAATCTCGTTTTGTGGCGTTGCTGTTGCTGTGGTAAAATATTGAACGGTGCTTGTGGTGTAGTTAATCTGAAAGTAGTCATCAACACAGGTTTGAGCATTTGCCTGCTGCAATACATTCATGTAAATCATGGATAGCAGTAATATTTTAAAACATGGTTTGCAATGCATACTTATCTTTTGTATATCCTCACACCGATAAAACTAAGCTTTTCGAACAACACTTATTGTAACCTGCAATTAAAAAGTCTTCTTATTTTTTATAAGATCAGGCGTTAATGTATGGCGCTGAAATTTTTTATTTGGTAAGAATTTTTATTGGCTATGCTGCAGAATTGCTATTGAACTTGTGTTGCCACGCTCGGTTCGAAATCCTGTTTTCATGGCGGCATTTAAGCGAAGCCTGACAGCCTGTGCCTGGCTTGTTTTGGCATAACACACTTTAGGGTTCGGCTTAAGATGCAGCTTTTAAGACAAACTCCATTAACTACAAACTTCTTAAAATAATATAGATTAAAACAGTTCAATTCTTATTCAGCAGATGAAAGGATTTCGACCCCGGGGTTCCGCTTCGCTCGTCGGGGTAAACTGCCACGCCTTTCATAGATACCATGAAAGAGGAACTGTGAACCGAGCGTGGCAAGGAACGATGCCATGTAAAATAATAGCTGGTAAAATAAAGGCTGTTTTCAATTTGGAAATGGTATCAATCAAAATAAAAAGCCATCGCAGGCAATTGCCTGCGATGGCAGAAAATTAAATTGAATAAACTTGTTTTTATCTACTTAACGCACTACCAGTTTCACATTCTTAATTCCGGTTTCTGTAATCATTCTTACAGAATAAATTCCTGCCGCAAATTTACTCGTGTTCAATGCAACAGAATGATCACCTTTTTGCAGGTCAGCATTTAAAGCAATGGTCATTTCACGACCATTCATGTCAAATACTTTTATCATTACATGGGCGGCTTTATCCAGTGCAAAACGAATGTTGGTCTGATTTTCAGCCGGGTTAGGATAAATTTTTAAAGAATTTATTTCAGCAACCGATACAGCAACTGCCTCATCTGCAGACGCAATAGTTTCAGGTGCCAAACTATTTGTAAAGGATACAGGATCTGAGCTGATGCCATTGGCAATTACATAAAGTGAGAATGTTTTTAATGGCAATCCTGCAGGCAGCGTAAATTGTGCTGTATCAAGCTGGCTTCCACGCCTTACACCAGTGCTGTTCCAGTTGTACGTACGTGCATATGCAACATTATTGGCTAGCTTAAGCTTTACAATTGGGTAGTTGCTAGCCATTTGCCAGTCATCGCCATAACAGGCTCCTTCTGAAATGCCGTTGAAAAGCGTACCGGTAATAGTGTACACACTGCCGTTTTTAGTAATATTATTTATAGCAGGTTTGCCTGAAGCCAGCGGGCTTCCTGTTGGTTTGTAAACATAATATTTACTTGAATCCTGGTAAGAGAATAGCACACTGCCATCTGGCAAATCCAGCATATTGGTAACATAGCAGGGCACGTTTGCGGTTAATGCTCCTCCGGGTGAATTAAGACGGGTGTAGGTATTGGTCAGGTAATCAAATTCGTAAAAAGAGGTGGGTGATGGAAAATGGTTAGATGATGTGGGAACCGGAGAAACAGTACAAAGGATTTTTCCATTCACCATCATTGCAGCAGGTGCATCTGGTGCTCCCTGTGCGTTAGGAAAATCAGGGCCTGCAGCCCATGATCCCTGGCTTGTACTTCCCGAAGGCGTGTAGTAAGCAGTATGGCCGTTAGAGCCAATAAACCATGCACGGCCATCTGGCAGCAAAAGTGCCGCACCTGTTTCAAGGCCATAGGGGTCGTATAATGCAACCGGAACGGTAGCATCTGCAATCCATTGGTTCAATGCCGGGATATAACGTTCTGAATTGGTAGTTTGCCTGTCAACAAAAAGAATACTGTTATCAGGAAGTTTTACCCATGAAGATTCATTGTGAATACCAAGACAATTCGGCCCGTTTGCATAAGTATTTGTAGTTGGGTTATAGATCTTTGTAGGTTTTAAAGTTCCGGTAACCATTGCCTGTAATACTCTGCCATCAGAAAGTATTTCTGAATTTGCATCACTAAGGAAAAAGCCTGGTGCCGGTGCGGCGGTCCATACGTCTGTTAATGGGTTGTAAGTTTCGCCTGCCGATCCTCCTGTACCATATTCGCCACCTGCAACATATACCCGGCCATCTTTAAGCACCTGCGATGAAAAATAAAGGCGGGTATTAATCATTGAAGCAAGTTTTGTCCATTTACCATTTGTATAGCTGCCGCGTTTGTCTGGTGTAAGTTTATACCAGGTGTTACCAATTCCATCTGTGCCGCCTGCATTGGTCTTACACATTACCGAACCATCCGAAAGTAACAGCATAACTCCTGCGCCTGCAGCGGGGCAATTTGCAACAACGGGGCTCCACGTTCCCTGGGCATAAGTTGCCCCAAACAACAACATAAAAGCCAGGGCCATCAAACCGCGTTGATTCTGCCAAAAGGCTTTGTGGAAAATTCGAGTTGGCGTTTTAGAGCCAATACTTTGTTCTGGTAATACTTTTTTCATTGCTTTGTTTTTTTTGGTTATTATAATGTTTAAAAAATGCCGTGTGTAAGAAAAATATAAACTACTTATATGGTAAGTTGATAAAAAAATTCAGGGGATATCAATTTCTGATAAAGAAAGAAATGTAGTGAAAAGAAGCATAATGACAGCTTTGGTTTTTGTAAGCTTTACAAACTGATATTAAAACTAAATAATTTATTTAGAACTAAATGTGATTTTTTTGAGCAGGACTACCGCAATTAATTTGATGATTTATCGATTTGGCCATACGCCAATAAAATTCATTGTCAAATGAACCAATCACCTAAACGGCAAATCAACAGCCTTGCATTACACTCCTATACACTTTATGCATCGCTCGAATGTTGAATGCCGTTTGCTGACCGATGTTCTGAACGTACAAGTGAGTGACACAACCACAGCTTAATAGCAGCAATGCAGCTAAGCTCATAAATGCTTTTAAAACTTTGCTACTCTATAAGTTTCTCGATATGCGTGAGCTGGCCATTGGTACTTACACCTTCTACGATTACCCTGAAGCTGTGGGTAATATCGTTATTGTAAAAGGGGAGTTTGATGATATGGTTTTGTAAAGTTGTTAATATCATTGGGTTCCAGTATAGGGTAGAACGCAGATCTGGTTCGTTATTTTGCTGATTAAAACTGCCATAATTCGGGGAGTAGAATTCTTTTTGTGCAGTGTACCCGATCAGTTGTTTATAAGGAAGGGCTTTACCGGGCTGCTTGTTGTTGTTACCGCCTTTCTGCGTGTAAACAGCTATTGCGCCGTTGCTTCCTCCGCCAAACGATCCAAAAAATGGGGGCTGAAATACTTTTACGTAGGCAACATCGGTCATGTTCATATTGGTAAGCTGCGAAATGTCTATAGGCATTTCATCTAAAAAAAATGAAGGGGTTCCACCACGCCAGGTAACTGATGCCGTGCTGCCAACAGTATTTGATGCGGTTATCTGCAGGCCTGCAACTTTGCCCTGAAGATAGGTAAGCACATTAAGCGCGGTGCGGCCAGCCGGATCGTTCAGTATATCGAACTGTGTTGAATTGCCGCCGCTGAACAAACCTGTTGCATATTGATTGTCAAGTATCTCCAGGCGGCTTTTTGTTTTTGCTTTTACTGTTACAGCAGCCAGTGTGTTGCCTTCGAGCAATTTTGCAATGCGGGCCTGCTCTTCGGCAAAATAGCGGTTGCGGTTTTCAGTTGCAGAATCTAAAAAGTACAGCGCTCCGTTCTTATCGAAAAATATTTTGCGGCTTCCGGCAAGAATAGGGTTATTAAACGATACTTCACTTCTGTCTGCCAGGTTTTGGCTTCCGGCAATACGGTAATAGACTTTTGTAGTATCGCGCAGTATAATATTGGGTTCGCTGAAACTGCCATCGCTTCTTAAAAAAGTGGACATAGATTTACGGGTTGAATCGTTGCCGTGATCAAGTATAAGCAACACCATTGCGCCAGCCTGAAGATCCTGGGGCGATGCCCCGAAGACTTTGCCCGAAAGCGTGAAGTAAGCAGTATCGTTCGGGTATTTTATCGTGGGCATTTTGTCGTGTACAACATCTTCCCATTTTATTCTGCGCCAGCCATTGGTAAGCATAACAAGGTCTAAATGCTGTTGAATGCTATCAGTTTTATTGGAAAAATACCACGATGGATGATATACATTACCCTTAAGATCGCCGGTAAGTAAAAGGTGCGAAATAATATCATCGCTGCTGTCTACACCAATGCCGGCATCGGTTACTGAAACAGAAAGGTTTGATTCAACAGAATCGGGGATGTTAATTACAAGGATATTTTTTCCGCGCTTACCCGTGCCCAGTGCTGCAAAACCTACTTCAGGTTCAAAATGGTAATCATCGTTATTGATGAATGTTATGCGTTCGGCAACTGCAATCCAGTTCGAATCAAAAAGTGTTACCTGTAAAATACCCGAGGGCAGGTCTGCAACAGGTATAGAACCGCCCGTTACAGGTGAGGTGCTTAAATTAACCGAGGCCATATACACCAGGTGCTGCTGCATTGTAGCCACAATATGTGCCTGGTTAAAGTTGGCAGGTGCGTTTTCTGATCTTTTTATAAGAAAACCTCTTTTGCCATCTGCAACCCTTATTTCAAGTGAAACACCTTCTTTTTTAACCGCCGGCAGCGGGGTTTCATAAGATACCCCTTTTTCGTCTTTCCATTTTGCAGTAAACGTTTCATTTGCAAGGGGCTCGATATTAAAATAACCCATGCCATCGTGAATGCATTTTAAATCAGCTACCTGTTTGCCTTTTTCATTTACAATAATGCCTTTAAGATTGCAGGGTTTGCCGCTGGGGTATATTGCCTTAAAAGCAATTTTATTGCTTATGCCTGCAATACAATCGCCACCTTCCGGAAAAAATTGCACACTGGGTTTATTGGTATTTACCGCATCTTTTGTTGCCGCAGATTTTGATTGTAAAACGAGTATATCCTTATTATAAAGAAATGCGGAATCAAAATTCATCATCCATTTAGTGTAGGCTTTTGCGTGGATGCTGCCCGCCGTGTATGACCCCGGAACCTGGAAGTTGCCTTTTGCCGAAGAATGTACAATGGGCAGCGCAATATGCTTTATTAAATTGCCATCAGCATCTGCAAAATCAATATAAAAATTTGCGCTAATTAGAGAAATATCCGTGCCAGACATCAGGTAGGCTTTATACCAAACCGTTTCGCCGGGGGCATAAGCAGGTTTATCGAATTGTATATAAATTCTTTCCTGCGGAAAGTAATTGGCCGTTTTTTCAATACTGGTTTTTATAGCTTGCTGGTCGGGGACTTGCGCAAATATTTCTGCAGAAAAAAAGCTTATTCCAACAAAAAGAAACAATAAAGTTTTTTTAAACAGTATAGAAGTATGCATACGCTTTATTAAAGTGCAACTGTAATTGAACACCACAGAAAACACATTGAAAATTATTTTAAAGTAAACTGCATTGTGCCATTTACGTTCCACCAAACATAAAGATAATTGTAAGTTCTTTTTATTTTCATTTTAGTTGAATTTATGCAAGGGCGATTTTTTAACAATTACGTTGCATACAATTACTAAAGTTTTTTCTTTAAAAATTGTAAAAGATGGGGAGCATTTTTTGAGGCGGGCAGCAGTACAAGCATTAAGCATTCTTGCGTCGCACACTGCACCGTTCATTTCTTTACTCAACTGTTCCGATGCGATGTGGCTGCTTTTTTTTGAATCGGGTATATGCTGCATTGCAAATTATCACAGCTTTTTTTCAGCGCAGAGAACAAGAGAACGCTAAGTTTACGCAGAGATTCTCTGCGATAACTCTTTATCTTATGTTCTCTGTGTTAGAATTCTCATGCAAGTGGAAATACTCTGGCTATAATTTGGAATCCAACACATTAAATGGTTTTCATTTTCACTAAAACCAGGGTGCTTTTGTAAACCCGGTTGCGCTATGCTGAGTTATATTCTGAACGTAAAAGTGTGCGACGCAACCAACGATGATAGTAGTAATAGTGTTTGGCAAAAAAAATGCTTTATCAAATTACAGGCAGCCATTTAAATTTATAAACGGCATAACCACATTCTTTTTAATTTCAGCATTCAAATACTACTCTATATGAACAGGTTGATACTTTGTATTTTAACAGTTATAACGCTTAGTGCCCAGGCTCAAAAAACGGACAATAAACTGCAAAGCCAGATAGAAACATTGCTGAAAGATTTTGATGGTAACGTTGGTGTTTATGTGCACGATCTTAAACACAATAAAATTGTGGCGATTAATGCCGACACTGTTTTCCCTACCGCGAGTATTGTAAAGATTCCGATACTCACCGGCATTATGAATAAAATTGAAAAGGGCGAACTGGAGTATCACCAGCGGCTAACTTATACCGATTCGCTTTTTTACGATGAAGGCGATGATATACTTTCTGCTTTTAAAAACGGCTCAACCATTGAACTGAGTAAGGTAATGATGCTGATGCTTACCATCAGCGATAATTGCGCAAGCCTTTGGCTTCAGGGGCTTGCTGGCGGGGGTGTGCAAATTAATAAAGTAATGGACAGCCTTGGCTTTCAGTCAACACGGGTAAACAGCAGAACACCCGGCAGGGAAGCAAACCGCAGCCAATATGGGTGGGGGCAAACAACGCCCCGCGAAATAGCAACCTTGATGGAACGTATTGTAAATAATGAACTGTTGAGCAAATCATCGAACGAAAAAATGCTGCGCCTGCTGGGCCGCCAGTACTGGGATGAAGAAGCGCTTTCTCAAATACCACCGGGCGTTTTTGCTGCCGATAAAAACGGTGCCGTAGATGCCAGCCGCGATGAAGTGGTTTATGTAAACAGCAAAAACAATCCATACATCTTTAGCATATTTACTAAGAACAATAAAGACCAAAGCTGGGAATACAATAACGAAGCGTGGGTTGTTACCCGAAAACTTTCTGCACTGTTGTGGAAATATTACAATCCTAAAAGCGAATGAGTGGATGTGCAGATGTGCAGATGTGCGAATGTGCAGATGTGCGGATGACGAATTGATTTAAGAGTACGCCGCGCCGCAGGCGCGGCGTACTCTTAAAAAATTATAAAACTACGTTGATCATTCTTCCTTTTACAAAAATCAGTTTTTTTACAGGTTTATCTTCGAGCCATTTTTTTACAATCTCATTTTCCAGTACAATTGCTTCTACTTCTTTTTCAGTGGCAGCAAGATCAATGGTAATGGTTGTACGCAATTTACCGTTAATACTTACAGGGTATTCTTTGGCTGATTCAACCAAATATTTTTTCTCGAATGTTGGGTAAGTGGCATCGAGAATGCTGGTGGTATTACCCAATTGCAGCCACAATTCTTCGGCAACATGCGGCGCATAAGGTGTGAGCATGATGAGCAATGGTTGCAGTACTTCGCGTTTGTTGCATTTAAGATCGCTTAATTCATTTACACAAACCATAAAGGCGCTTACAGCAGTATTGAAACTAAAACGTTCTGTGTCTTCTTCAATTTTTTTGATGGCACGGTGCAGTACTTTTAACTCTGCATCTGTGGCTTTTTCCTCGTTCCAGATTTTGCCTTTCAGTTCATCGAAGAACATGCGCCAGAGTTTGCGCAGGAAGCGGTGAACGCCCTCAATGCCTTTGGTATCCCAGGGTTTGCTTTGTTCTACCGGGCCAAGGAACATTTCGTACATGCGGAAAGTATCGGCGCCGTAACGTTGTACCAATTCATCCGGGTTAACTGTGTTGTACTTTGACTTGGACATCTTTTCAACTTCAGCATCGCATATAAAGGTCGATTTTCCTAAATACGCGTCATCTTCAGAAAGAATACTTCCATCTTCCATAATGAAATATTGCTTAGTTGGGCTATTTTTATTTATCCCTTTCGCAAATTCTTTAATGTCCAATTCAACCCCATCGACAATATTTACATCAACATGGGATTTATTAATATCGAACGAGAGCTCACTTAACTTATGCAGTTTTAATATTTCAGAAACTTTGCTTTGTAGCTGATCTTCTAAATCAACCCAACCTTTCGAAATATTTATATGAGGGATAATTGTGTTCGGTGGCCAGAGAATATTTTTATAAGAAACCCAATAAACAAACCTGCTACTCCCCTGTATCATCCCTTGGTTCACCAACTTTTTATAAGGCTCATCAAAACCAATATAACCAAGATCGAACAACACTTTTGTCCACAAACGGCTGTAGAGTAAATGGCCTACTGCATGTTCGGTGCCGCCAATGTATAAGTCAACCTGGTTCCAGTAGTCGCTTACCTTTCTGTCGCAGAAAGTATCGTTATTGTGCGGGTCCATGTAACGCAAAAAATACCAGCTGCTGCCTGCATAGCCGGGCATGGTGTTGGTTTCTAAATGTTGTGCAGTCCAGCTTTCAATATTTGCCAGCGGGCCTTCGCCTTCGGGGCCGGGTTTATATTCATCCACTTTTGGTAATTCAAGCGGCAGTTCACTTTCATCAAGCGGGTAAGCAATTCCATTGATCCATTTTATCGGAAAAGGCTCGCCCCAATAGCGTTGCCTGCTGAATGCAGCATCACGCATTTTATAATTTATTTTGCGTTTGCCTTTGCCCCAACCTTCAAGGTCGGTTAATACAATTTCAGTTGCATCGCGCATCAGCATGCCCGTAAGAAAATCGCTGTTCACCAGTTCGGCATCTTTTGTAGGGTTTGCTTCTTCGCCGTTGAAAAGATCGCCCAGAATATTGGTAACATAAATATTAAAATGCTTTGCAAATTTCAGGTCGCGTTCATCGCCACAGGGCACTGCCATAATAGCACCGGTACCATAACCTGCCAGTACATACTCACTGATGTAAATGGGTATTTCCCGAAAGTTCAATGGATTAATGGCATAAGCACCGGTAAAGCATCCGCTGATCTTTTTCTCTGCCATGCGTTCCCTTTCGCTGCGGCTTTTTACATAAGTAAGATAATCTTCAACTTCCTGTTTATGTTTTTTTGTAGTGATCTTTTCTATTACTTCATGCTCCGGTGCCACCACCATAAAGTCAACACCAAAAATAGTATCGGGCCTTGTGGTATAAACCTTTAGTATTTCGTTACTGTCAAGTATGGCGAAATCAATATCTGCTCCATTGCTTTTGCCAATCCAGTTACGCTGCATTTCTTTCATGGCTTCGCTGAAGTCAACACGCTCCAAACCTTCCAGTAAGCGGTCGGCATATTCGGTAATTCTTAAATACCACTGGCGCAGTTTCTTTTTTACTACCGGGTAACCACCACGTTCGCTAACGCCATTTACTACTTCATCATTTGCAAGCACGGTGCCCAATGCTTCGCACCAGTTTACTTCGCCATAACCACAGAATGCAAGACGGTACTGCATGAGTATTTCCTGTTGCTGTGCTTCGCTGAACGACAGCCATTCTGCTGAAGTAAAATTGGGAGTTGAGAATTGGGAATTGGGAATCGGGTGGCTCTTGTTGCCTTCGTTTTCAAATGTTTTTATAAGGATTTCAATGCTATCTGCTTTTTTGGTTTCGCGGTTGTAAAAACTTTTAAAAAGCTGCAAAAAAATCCACTGTGTCCACTTATAATATTGTGGTTCGCTGGTACGTACTTCACGGTCCCAATCGAAGCTGAAGCCAATATTGTCAAGCTGTTTGCGAAAATTATTGATATTGTCTTCAGTACTTACGGCAGGGTGAATGCCATGCTCAATGGCATACTGTTCGGCAGGCAAACCAAAGGCATCGTAACCCATCGGGTGCAGTACATTAAAACCTTTTAGCCTTTTAAAACGTGCATAAATATCGCTGGCAATATAACCCAATGGATGGCCTACATGCAGGCCAGCCCCACTTGGGTAAGGAAACATATCCAGCACATAACACTTTGGCCTGGGGCTGTTGTTGCTTACTTTATAAGCCTCGGTCTCTTTCCATTTGTTTTGCCAGTAACCTTCAATTTTTCTAAAATCGTATTCCATAATATTTTAAATAATCACAGTAATATTTTTATACTTATTAGCCAGTCAGCGGATCATAAATTTAGCCGATGTTGCGTCGCACACTTGTACGTTCGGAATATTGCCCGACAGTCAACGGTAAACCGAAGAATCAACAATACAAGATATGCCATCGCTTTTATCTTCGCTTTGCTCAATAAAGCTATGGCAGTCGAAGTGTGCGACGCAACGAAAGCCTCATGCTTTTGCTAATGCCGGGTCAATAAAAATAATGCGCTTATACTAAGCCTGATAATATGTCGTTATGAGTGCGTGCAAATGTAAGTGAATCCATTAAATTTGCGCCCGGAGCCAAAGCGTTTAACCCTTTAAATTAATATTATGGCTGATACCAGCAAGTCTTCATTGCGCCGCAGTAAACCAAATTATGTGTACAGCATTATAGGCGTATCGCTTGTATTGCTGATTATGGGTGTTATGGGATGGGTATTACTAAACTTTAGCAGGGTGGGTAATTCGTTTAAAGAAGATATCCGCATAAGCGCCTACCTGCGTACTCAAAACAAAGACACCATAGCGCAGATTCAGAAATATATTGCCGCGCAACCTTACGCAAAAGATGTACAATATATTAATAAAGACCAGGCAAAACTGTTATGGAATAAAGATAATAATGAAGACTGGGGCAAGATACTGGATTATAACCCACTACCAGAAAGTATTGATTTTTATGCCCGCGCCGAATATGTAAATACAGATAGCCTTACAAAAATATCTGCTTCAATTATGGGGGCCTATGGCAACCAGGTTACGGACCTGCAATACCCCCGGATATTGGTGAGCAGCATTACTGAAAAAACCAAAATGTTTGGGATTGCCTTTATTGTTATTTCTATATTACTATGCATTATTGTAATATTCAGCATAGATAATACTATTCGACTGGCCATGTTCAGTAACAGGTTTCTTATAAAAACCATGCAGATGGTAGGCGCAACCAGAAATTTTATTGCAAAACCGATGGACATAAGAGCAATTATTAACGGACTTATCAGTGCTGGTATTTCTATCGGTATTTTGTTTGGATTGATTACCTGGCTTGAAAGCCTGATACCACAACTTAAGGCAATCAGGGACATACAGCTCAATCTTATTCTGTTTGGCGGGATGGTGCTGTTGGGGGTAAGTATTTCGGTGTATAGCACGCACAGGAGTGTTATAAAATATTTAAAAATGAAATTAGACGACCTGTATTAATGATTGTTGCCGTTGCAAACATTGCTTATTACAAAGCTTTCAGGCAATTTGATGGTATAAGATTTTTTAATCTTTGTATAATCCGGCATTTGATTTTTTAATTTATTATACATTATCTTGCAGCCCTTAAAACAGTGATGATGACCGATTTAAAACAAAAGCCACTACCAACCCTTTTTACAAAAGAAAATTATACCTGGATGATTATAGGAGCCTTGATTTTGGGATTGGGTATGATATTAATGGCGGGCGGAAAAAATCTGGATCCTAATGTTTTTGATAAAAATGTTGTTTACAGCACTACCAGAATTACCATTGCACCCATATTAATAGTAGCGGGTTTGCTGATTGAAGTATATGCAATTTTTAAGAAACCAAAACAATCAGCAAACAGTAATTAAGGCTGTATTTAACCCTTCCAGTTTCATCCCATTTCAACTGATTAAATTAACACCAATATTAACATGTCTCCAATTCAAGCCGCAGTATTAGCCGTTGTTGAAGGACTTACAGAGTTTTTACCAATATCATCTACCGGTCACCTGATTATGGTGAGTTCGCTAATGGGTATTGGCAAAGAAGATTTTACGCAGTTTTTTGAAGTTGCCATACAGCTTGGCGCTATTCTTTCTGTTGTTGTTTTATACTGGAGAAAGTTTTTCCATTTTAAAGAGTGGCAGTTTTATGTAAAACTGGGTATCGCTGTTATTCCTGCACTTGTGTTTGGATATTTCCTGGGACCTAAGATTGATTTGTTGCTTATTAATCCATTATACACAGCTCTGGCTATTTTAGGCGGAGGTTTTGTATTATTATTTATCGACAATATTTTTCATAAACCTAAAATAAAAGAAGAAAAAGAGATTACGTTTCTCAATGGATTAATGATTGGTATATTTCAATGTGCCGCATTAATACCAGGGGTAAGCCGCAGTGCAGCAAGTATCATAGGTGGTATGCAACAAAAGCTTACCCGCAGCCTTGCCGCAGAATTTTCTTTTTTTCTTGCAGTGCCAACCATGGCGGCAGCTACAGGCTATAAGTTATTAGAAACACTTAAGTCAAGCCCTGAGGTATTTCATAATTCTGATAATATGAAAGCGCTCCTTATTGGTAATGTAGTTGCGTTTGTGGTAGCATTTTTTACCATGCGTTTTTTAGTTGATTTTATAAAAAAATACGGGTTTAAATATTTTGGCTGGTACAGAATCTGCATTGGCCTGGTTTTTCTTTTAATGATTAAAATGAACCAGATCAGGTAATTCATTGAATGCAGAACTGCTGAATGATATTAATAAAATTGCTTAATTTTCCTGCCTGCCGCTTTCGGCAGGCAGCTTTATTTTAATACAACCTCATGCAAACTGCTTCAAAAAAAGTAATTAACGGATGGGCAATGTACGACTGGGCAAACAGCGTTTACAACCTGGTAATAACAACAACTTTTTTCCCCATTTATTTTACCGCCGTTACAAAGAATGCTGATGGCAGTGATATTGTTTCCTTTATGGGAAGAAAATTTGTAAACTCATCATTATACGATTATACGTTGGCCGCTTCATATTTACTGGTCGCTTTATTTTACCCCATCCTTACTTCTGTTGCTGATACAAGAGGCAACAAAAAGAGCTTCATGAAGTTTTTTTGTTACCTCGGCGCTTTTGGCTGCTCGCTTTTATTTTTCTTTAATGCGGGCAATCTTTGGCTGGGTGTAATTGCTTTTATGATGGCATGTATGGGTTATGTGGGCAGCGTTGTTTTTTACAATGCTTACCTGCCCGAAATTGCTGCACCGGAAGACCGTGACAGGATCAGTGCCAAAGGATATTCTTATGGTTATATCGGCAGTGTACTAATGCAGGCTATTGGTTTTGCGCTTGTATTGATGATAAAGGATGATCCATTACTTGGCCCAAGAATTACATTTTTACTGGTTGGTTTATGGTGGCTGGGTTTTGCACAAATAACATTTGCAAGGCTGCCAAAAGAGAGCCGCCCCGAAATTATAAAAGGTAATATTTTTACCGATGGTTTTAAAGAAGTAAAAAAGGTATACCGCGAAATAAAGCAATTACCGCTTTTAAAAAGATTTCTCCGTGGCTTTTTCTTCTACAGCATGGGCGTGCAAACCGTAATGCTTGCAGCAACTTTGTTTGGAAGCAAATTACTGGGGCTGCCAGATACAAAACTCATCATAACTGTAGTGCTCATTCAGTTGGTAGCAATCTTAGGAGCAATTGTAATGAGCCGTTTATCTGCGGTTTACGGCAACATTAAAGTATTAATGGGTGTTGTTTTATTCTGGATCGTTGTATGCATTGCTGCATATTTTACTGCGCAGGTAAAAGAAAATGGCGGCGATCCGGAGTATCTTTTCTATGGTCTTGCTATGGCGGTTGGTTTGGTTATGGGCGGCATTCAATCTTTAAGCCGTTCCACTTATGCCAAGCTAATGCCCGAAACAAAAGATACCGCTTCGTATTTTAGCTATTACGACCTTACTGAAAAGATCGCCATTGTAATCGGTATTTTTAGTTTTGGTTTTATAGAGGAGCTTACAGGAAGCATGAAAAATTCAGTGCTTTCGCTCATTGTTTTTTTTGTTGTTGGTTTTGCCTGGTTGCTATCTGCTTTGGCAAAACAAAAAGAACAAATGGCAGCCCGTTAGTTATTGATAAAATACATTTTTGGGGCCAGGCATTTATACTACTATGAAGCTTTACTTGCGTCGCACACTTATGCTATATAACAATTCGGATCAAAATACAAACAGCCTGCAACACTATAGCAATCTATAATTCAGCACTATGAAATTATATACAATCAATACAGGGTTTTTTAAGTTAGACGGCGGTGCCATGTTTGGCGTAGTGCCCAAAAGCATCTGGAACAAATTAAACCCGGCAGATGAAAACAATCTTTGTAACTGGGCCATGCGCAGCTTATTGATCGAGGATGGTAACCGGTTAATACTAATCGACACGGGAATTGGCAATAAACAAGATGCAAAATTCTTCAGCCACTATTATCTTTCGGGTAACGATACACTCGATACATCTCTTGCCGCACAAGGCTTTCACCGCGATGATATTACCGATGTAATTCTTACGCACCTGCATTTTGATCATTGTGGTGGTAGTATTATCTGTGAAAATGATCAACTTATAACAGCGTTTAAGAATGCGGTTTACTGGAGCAACAAAGATCATTGGCAGTGGGCAACACAACCAAACGATAGAGAGAAAGCTTCATTTCTTAAAGAAAATATTTTACCAATTGCTGAGAGTGGACACTTGAAATTTATTGATACACCATCATCAACATTAGAGCAAAGCGGGAAACTCCCCGATACTGCTTTTAATGAAAACATCAGCCTGCGTTTTGTGAACGGGCATACCGGTATGATGATGTTGCCGCAAATAAAGTATAAAGAAAAAACAATCGTATATCTCGCCGATCTGATGCCTTCTGTGAACCATTTGCCCATACCTTATGTGATGGCTTATGATATGTTTCCGCTTACAACTTTAAATGAAAAAAAATCTTTTCTTAAAGAGGCAGTTGAAAATGATTACATACTTTTCTTTGAGCACGATGCGGTTAATGAATGCTGCACGTTGCAACAAACGGAAAAAGGAATACGGCAGAAAGATGTATTTGATCTTTCTGCGATGGGTTTATAAAGCAGTCTTGAAAAAGTTATCAAATACCGGAACGCAAATGAGTGTTATCTGGAAATCAATTCAGGAAAGGCGGTCATGGCTGTTCGCATGTTGCCATGAAAGAGGAACTGTGAACCGAGCGTGGCAAGTAAAGCCTCATAGCAGTATAAATGCCTGGTTCAAAAAAATTTCTTTTACCTGAAATTAATAAGTGAACTTAACGGATGGCGCAGGTTTTTATACTGCATCATATCTATTTTAATAGTGCCCACAACAATGGGGCTTTCTATACGTAGCGGAATATGGTTGGCATCGTCACTTACCCAAACAGTCATTTTTTCACCCCCCTGGAATATGGTACCTTTTACAAGTAAGGGTTTAAACTTAATAGCATTGAATTTGCCATATTTCGTTTTTACGGTTTCTTTTCCCATGTAGCGTATATACAGGTTGTACACTTCGTTATCAAGAAACATATCGAAAGGTATTTTGTCGCCGGCTTTGTATTTACTGAAATCTATATTGCGAGCATAATAAATTGAACTTAAAACATCCTGTACACAGTTGGGTACTTTAAAAACACCTGAATTGGTTATTGCCGTATTGGTCTCCTGGTTAAAGGTAATGTTCTCTGTTTTTTTATAACCGCCCTCGTCTACATTGCGTATGAATTTTAAAGGCTGCATGTTAGCGGTATCAAAATAAGTTTCGTACCGGTCGCGTACTTTGAATATCCAGTCGTAGCTTGAGTTTGACTTTCCATCACCTACAACATGGTAGCAGGGTTTATTGTTGATCTTATCTAATGAGAGAGCAAAATTAGCAGTGCCTGCATTTACATAAATGCCTGCAACGGAGTAGAATATATTAAATGTAATTTGTTCGCCGGAATTGAAAGCAGTATTGTGTATGCCACAAAAATCATCTCCTGCCGTAAGCTTCATCCAACTAAATGTGCTGATAACAATTATTAAAAATTTCTTCACGTTACCTGTTTCTGAATAATTTAATGCCTAATATAAACAAACTTCCTGCCACAGCCGGAATAATAAGATTTAACAACCATATTCCTGCCGTTGTTGCAATAATGCCAAGCTTATTTGCTGTTAAGATGCCAAAAAGTTGCAAAGCCGCTTCGCCCCTTAGCCCTAAATCTGCCACGGGTATCGTGGGTAAAATTGCCAGCACAAGAAAAAGAACGCTTATGGTACAGATTGCAGCTATGCTGTTCAACTGTACATTAAAAATATGCAACATAACCAGATACTGAACGATAAATACTGAAAACCTTATGAATGAGAGCAACAAAATTCTTGTTAAATCTTTGCTGCTTATATTTTCAAGAGGCGCTATCATAAACCTGTATTTCTGCACCACAGGTATTTTCTCAAACATAATCGTAAGCCAGCTAAGTTTAAAATAGACAAACAAAATAAGCAATACCCCCATGGCGATCAAAAAAACAATACCATTAACCCAAAAGACAGACAACCCCTGAAATGCACCTGCATGCTGCCATACCGTTTGTTTTAAGTACAATAGACCTGCCAGCCCTGCAGTAAGCGTTACAATTAATTGGGCCATACTGCCTACCAGTGTTAATGTTACAGAACGCAGGCGGTTTCCTTCTTTCATATACACAATGCGGCCTGCATAATCGCCAATGCCGTTGGGAACAAACAGGGATAATGAAAGGCCCGATAACACTGCCCTGTAGGCCATAAAAAAATTCACCTTTTGTACACGTGAAACCAATATCTGCCACTTTCCTGCTTCAATGCCCCAGTTCATTAACATCAGCAAAATCAGTAACAGTATGAGCCAGATATTATTGCCGGATACGGCACCACGCAACAGGTCTTTTGTTTGCTGTAAACTAACATCATCCTTAACCTTGTAATAAATAGATGCAGAAAGTATAATAAACAGCAGCGGGCCAATTATGTAGTTCAACCATATTTTGTATCGCTTCTTCAGGTAATATTTTTTTCAAACCTACACTAAAACATGCAATGAATATTTTCAACTTATTTTAAGTTTTTTTTATGAGCCCAGCTTACATTCATTGAGCAGCTTTTCTTGCGTCGCACTCTTGAGAGGGTTAGAACATTTTTCAGCTAAGGCTGCACGAATACCAACCTTTGTAAAATGCAGAGCAGCTAAAGCACAATTAATCCCGCTCAAATTTTTTCTTAATATAATCAACCAATGTTGGGTCTTCAAGGCCCTGCATATCGCTTAGCTCCAGTTCAATTGCTTTGGTGCTTTGAATAATTTCTACCAGTGAAAATATAAGCGACATTGCAAATGAAATTATGGCCAACGCAAACGAAACACGTGCCCAGCTCATTTCGTTAACGTAAATCATGTACATGCAAAAGATTGAAAAAAGAAAACTTGCCACACCAAGAAATTGCATGTTCTTAATCAGCCGCAGCCTGTACTTCATGCTTTTAATTTGCCCGTGAATGATTGCCTGGGTATTGTCAGTTTTAAATTTATCGTGCAGGCTGCGTACACGGCTGGCAAGGGCAAGAAAGCGGTTGGTGTATGCCAGCATAATTAAGCTGATTGCCGGGAAGAGCAGTGCCGGTGTATTGATAGTTATGTCCATAAATCAAACCTACATAAAAGTTTATGCATTATGAGCATAAGATATTGCTGTGCGTAATTTATAAAAAGGCCGTAGTTTATTGCTGAATAGAAATTGGTACGTACAAGTGTGCGATCCCGAAATGAATTCGGGACAGGCTGCCACGCTTCGCTTAATTGTTGCTATGAAAAGGGAACTTTGAAACGAGCGTGGCAACAAAAGCATCATAGAATTACTAAAGCCCGGATCAAAAAAAATAAAGCTATAAATAAAAAAGGCTGCTGCAATTTGCAGCAACCTATGCACATAAACCAAAACTATTTTAGATTTTAAAAGTTAACGGCACATTGATTTTAATACTGAAATTTCTGCCCATTTCATAAACACCCTGGCGTCCTGTAACATTATTTACAGAAGTATATTTTAAACGGCTCAGGTGGTTTTGATAAGCTGCATCCCCAAGGTTTGACGCTGATAAATGAATGCTGAAAATTTGTTTGCCTTTATTTAAAATTTCAGTTCCTACTGCAGCATTTACAATAACATAGCTGCCCGTTGCAGTTTCTGTATTGTAACCAGTGAAAGGATTGTTTTGCTTAAAAGTGTAATCGTCTGAAACGCTTATGTAAAGATTTTTCAGGCTTTTTCCTTTACTGAAAAAGTTGCCCCTGAGTTCTGAAACCAATCTTGCGGCTGGAATAAACGGAAGGTTTGTTGTACCTGCAAGCGCCGTATTAAACCGGCCAATTGTATAAGAAAATGTGTTTTCGAAATGCAGCCAGTCGAGAGGGTGGGGGTGAATGTCAACGTGAAATTCGGCACCGTATAAATGAGCATTGTGCTGGTCAAAGCGATAAACATTCAAATCATTTCCGCTTTCGGCATCATGAATAATAGAATCCTGGCCTGCACTGTTGGCCAGTTTTTCGTAGAAAATAAAGTTGCTGATATTATTATAGAATACGCTTGCAGATAATGATACATGTTCCGACGCTATTTCAATTCCAGCATCAGCCTGTACACTTACTTCGCTTTTTAAATCTGTATTACCCACTTCGTAACGGTTGGTGCCCTCATGTGCACCGTTGCTGGCGAGCTCTGCAAAATTGGGTGCACGAAACCCGCGGGCAAAATTCATTTTCAAAGTTGTTTTCTCTGATGCCTGGTATGCAAGCCCGACACTGCCTGAAACATTTGAAAAATTATGGGCGAACCGGTTGAATTTTTGCATTCCGTCAACGATCATTGATTTGCCTTCTACATGACGGTTGTCGAAACGTAAGCCCCCGCTTAATGATAACTTGTCTTTTGTATATTGGTTATAAATAAATACACCTGCATCAAACAGGTTATAGTTGGGAATAATCACTTCAGCGGCGCGGTTGGTGTTGGTCTGATACATGCCATTTACACCAAAACTTGTTTTGAAATTTTTTGCTGAAGGCAGATGGAACCTTAGAGCATAGTTCATGGTCTTTAAATCGAAATAAGCATTGGGTGTGTTTGTATCATTAGCGTTGCCAAATTCCTGGCGCTGGTTGCGCTGAAAACCAACAACAAGATCGAGCCGGTTTTTGCCAATATTAAAAGTGTTATCCGATGTAAGTTTAAAATGCCTGATATGCTGAAACGGAACTTCGGGGATGATTTTTTTAAAATCTGTATTGGTTGCAACACCCTCTTCCCCGCCCGGTAACGGTTTTATAAACTGGCCGGTTGTTTCATCCCTGTCGCCTTCAACAATGCCAAGATGCTGGTCGAAACTAGTTAACAGAATTTTGCTGCTGCCCCAACTGCCAGAATATCCAACCATGCCACCAAAGTTCTTATTATAGAATTTCGAATTGAATACATAGCCATCGTACTTGTTTTTATAATCCGGGGCACCTTTGTAATCGCCATAAGCATTCCAGCTAAAACCATTTTTCGTGCCGCCAATATTACCGTAGAAACCACGCAAACGGTTATTGGTCTGGTATTCACTTTCAAAGTTTACACGTAAGTTGCCCTCAGGCGCAGGTAATTGCGATTGAATATTGATCACCCCGGCAATGGCATCACTGCCATACATTAAAGAAGCGGGCCCTTTTAATACTTCAACACGCTGGGCGCTGTAATCATCAATTTCAATTCCATGCTCATCCCCCCATTGCTGTCCTTCCTGTCTTACGCCATCATTTACAGTTACCACACGGTTATAACCCAGCCCTCTTATAAATGGTTTTGAAATCGCTGGTCCTGTGGTTAGCACAGAAAGACCGGGAACCGTTTTGGCCAATGCATCCATAATATTGCCAAAAGCTGCGTTTAATAAGTCATCATGTTTTACAATGCTTACCGGTTGTGGGTTTTGTTTTGTGCGTGTTGCAAATGAAACACCTGTTACCGTAACTGCTTCCTGTTCTACTACGGTTGGTTGCAAAGAATAATTGCGAACGGTTTCACCACTAATTTCTATGTTCTCAATTACAGAAGCAAAGCCCTGGTAAGAAATTTCTATCAGGTATTTTCCACTGTTTACCGAGGCTATATGGAAGTAGCCTTTGTCATCTGCAATTGCTCCTTTTTTTAAGTCGGGAAGAAAGATCGTTGCGCCGGGCAGCGGGGCATTTGTTTTGGCATCCGTTATAATTCCAGAGATAGAAGATTTTACAGAAGAACTATTTTTTGTCAGGTTGTTTATTTTCGCATCGTCACCGGTTTGTGCAGTGGCAGTAAAAATCCATAACAGCGTACCCAAAACTACTAAAGCGAAATTCTTCATCATTATGTATTTGTTACGAAGTTGCAAATGTAAATGCGTCCCCGATATTTAATTGGTTGTCGTTAAATTTTAACATCGAATTTTTAAGAGGGAGGCGATTTTTTTTAGCCGGGCTTAAGTCGTTTTGTTAAGCTTTTCTTGCGTCGCACACTTGTACTGCAGCAATTTTATTCAGCATTAACAGCCGCTAACTGAACAATATTTTAATAAAAGAAATACCTTGTTAATGCAGGTTAGAATTTTTACCAATCGTTTTATATGATCCGGGTAATTTTTTATTTAAGTACATTCGTTAACAGCCTTGACAGTCTTGAATTATGTAAAACTGAATAAGTAAAGTTTCAGTTATCAAATAAATTACAACTGATGAAGAACATTGCTTTATTAATAATGAATGCCATCTTTTGCAATATTTTATTAGCACAACATATTCCTCAACATGAAAACCTTGTTCTTAAACAAAAAAAATTAAATATTACTTCCACCCCATTCGCCAATATTGAAATATTAGACAATAGAATTGATACCGAAAGGGTATTCAATTACGAAAACGGCATATTTCCTCCCAGTTATCTGTACTTAGATAAATCAGCAGTTAAAAACTATTTTGAAAATGCAATAATGAATATTTCAAATGGAGATGAGACCCTCCTGATTAATCTAAGTCAATTACGAATTGCCAATAAAAGCTATGTTATAAAAAATGGGATTAAACATCCTTTGATTGCCCATAACCTTAGAATGTATATTCAATTTCAAGCAGAAATTTTTATAAAAAAAAGTGATAATGAATATAAAAAACTCTTAACTGTAAACAAAGAGTATTACTCATTCGGTCTATATGAAAAAATTTTACCAGGCATATTTAACGATGTAATAGAAATGGTGAGTAGTATAAATGAATTTGCAAATGCAGAAAAAGCAACCAACAATAAAACATTGCTAAAGTTTCTGCAAGATTCTACTGCTTTTTTAAATATTAGCGATTCGATAAAATACACACGGGAACGTATATGCAAAGAATCAAACAAGTGGGCTGAATATCCGATAATTAAGCAAACAGTTTATTCGAACGGCGCTTATTTAAGTTTTGATGATTTTCAGAATAGCATATCAAGCCCTACTGATATTAGTCTTCAATTTGATGAAAAAGATAGTGTTTATAAGGCTTTCGGTGAAACGAATAAAAAGAGTTCGTTTCTTTGGCCAGCGTTTATTTCTTATGATAATGAACTATATGCTTATCTTTTTAATAATGTGTATTTGAAAATGTACAAAAGCAAAAACACGTTTTATTTTTATGTGCCACGCAACCTGCCGAATATGTATATGATTTTTTCAATTGAAGAAATCAAGCATGAAGATTCTTATTATTCATCTTCAGGAATTTCAAATATATGGGTTGCATTAATAGGCCTGGCATCTTCTGCTACAATTGAATCTTTGACTAAAAATCCGAAACAGAAGCAAATTTTGGAAAACAGCTTAAAACCTGACTTTCGAAGTTGTTTTATTGAAATGAGTAGTGGCGATATTATTTATGATTAAAGCAGATTATAAATCAATTTTTATTTAATTACATTCGTTAACAGACTCGCATCCACAACCGCTCTTTTGATGCTATAAAAGAAAAACGTACAAGTGAGTGACACAACAGGCGATGCCATATTAACCAAAAAGCTGACTACCTAAATAAAAACCTTATGCTCGTAAAAACCTTTGGCAGTGCGGTGTACGGCGTAGAAGCAATCAGTATTACCATCGAAGTAAATGTAAGCAACGGCCAGAATTATTTTATTGTGGGCCTGCCCGACAGTGCCGTGAAGGAAAGCCTGCAACGCGTTGAAAGTGCTGTAAAAACGAACAATTATTACATGCCTCGCACCAAGCTTGTAATAAATCTTGCACCCGCCGATATAAAAAAATCAGGCTCGGCATTCGATCTTCCTATTGCAATTGGCGTACTCGGTGCCAGCGAACAGATTGAAGAACCTGAACGTTTAAGCGATTATGTAATCATGGGCGAACTCAGCCTCGACGGCAGTGTTCAGCCAATTAAAGGTGCATTACCCATTGCCATACAGGCACGCAAAGAAGGCTTTAAAGGATTGATTGTTCCCAAACAAAATGCCCGTGAAGCGGGTATGGTAAACAACCTTTTTGTGTATGGCGTTACCCATTTAAACGAAGTGGTGGAGTTCTTTAAAAATGAAAATTCGTTACAACCGGTTGTTGTAAATACACGGGAAGAATTCTTTAACTCACAATACGAATTCGAAGTTGATTTCAACGATGTAAAAGGCCAGGAAAATATAAAGCGTGCTATGGAAATTGCAGCAGCAGGTGGACACAATGCCATATTGATTGGTCCGCCCGGGGCAGGCAAAACCATGCTGGCAAAGCGTTTGCCCACCATCTTGCCACCATTGAGTTTACTGGAAGCGCTGGAAACAACAAAGATTCACAGCGTTGCCGGCAAGCTTCCTGAAAACACTTCGCTGGTAAGCAAAAGGCCATTCCGTTCACCACATCACACCATAAGCGATGTTGCATTGGTTGGCGGTGGTGGTATTCCGCAACCCGGTGAAATATCTTTGGCACATAATGGTGTATTGTTTTTAGATGAATTGCCCGAGTTTAAACGAACCGTTCTTGAAGTAATGCGCCAGCCAATGGAAGAACGAAAAGTAACCATTTCACGGGCAAAAGTGGCGCTGGATTTTCCTGCAAATTTTATGTTGATTGCCAGTATGAATCCCTGCCCATGCGGCTATTATAACCATCCCGAGAAGGAGTGTACCTGCCCGCCCGGTGCAGTGCAAAAATATTTGAATAAAATTTCAGGCCCATTGCTGGACAGGATCGACCTGCACGTAGAAGTAACCCCTGTTGCATTCAGCGAGCTGAGCAATACAAACAGTAAAGGCGAAGATTCTGCTGCAATCAGGCAACGTGTTATCAATGCAAGGGAAATACAAACAGAGCGGTATAAAAATAATCCCGGCATGTACGCCAATGCGCAAATGAGCAGTAAACAGTTGCGCGAAATATGTGTGATCAACCAGGCAGGAGAAGCATTATTGAAACGTGCTATGGAGCGTTTGAATTTATCTGCAAGGGCTTACGACCGCATCTTAAAAGTAAGCCGAACCATTGCAGATCTTGCTGCAAGCGCCGATATAAAAGCAGAGCATCTTGCCGAAGCAATCCAGTACCGCAGTTTAGACCGTGAAGGCTGGGCGGGATAATATACCGCCACTTTAGCTAATACATTTTATTGGCCGGGCATTTGTTTTTTGTGAGGCTTTTGTTGCCACGCTCGTTTCAAAGTTCCCCTTTCATAGCAACATTTAAGCAGCCTGCCCTGAACTTGTTTCTGGGTGGCATTCCGAAAGCTTTCGGGACCGGATTCATTTCGGTATCGCACTCGTGTGCGGTTTGATTATATATTCAGCTTTTACCCAATCGCAGATCTAAGCGTATTGTTGTTGGCGGGCGCCAACAACCGCATAAATTGCAGCGTTAAGTTATAAGTATTTACTTTTTAAAATTATGGTTGTGCAACAGTGACCTGATGTTGTGCGCAGCTTTGTCAAGTTAGCAAATGGTCAAAATTCTTTGCAGTATAAAACCATCTTACATAATTTTCTTCTCCACCGTTTAAATAGCTATCGCCAATATCTATCATCGCATTAAAGTCTGTATGGCTATAACAGCCTTTTACAAAATGAAAGCCATCTCTTTTTAAGGCGTTTAATGTGTCAGATAAGTTTGCTTGAGTTTGTACAGTTATGTCATTCACATTGACTTTGCCATCTAAAATTTCAATTTCGAATAGCTCATCATTGTCAAACCCAAGCCTAACCCAATTGTTTGAAATGTCAAACAAATTTTGATAATCGTCTTCAGAGTCAGCCCTGCCTTTATTCTTAGTTGGATTAAATAAAAGTTGTTGTCGAATAATTTGTCTTGGTTGGTCAAATAGCAAAATAATATTTGGATTCTCTTCGAGAATAAGTCCTTTATCTTTTATGAATTTCCATTTCATAAAATGTTTTTGGTAGCTGCTAGTTTGCACATAACGTTCGAGTATTTGCGAAGGCAGGGAAATCATTGATTGTCCAGCCCGGACAAATGCCCATTTTGAAAATATGTTGTTGAAGTTTATAAACTAACGCTGAACATTGAATGTCGAGCTTGAACCGCTGCTGGTGCTTACAAATAGCTGATGTTACAATGTCCAACCCTGCTTTTGTAAATACTTTTGTTGCACACAGTTTTATTACTTGTTTAATATATTTCGTCGGAAAAGTCTTTTAATATTGTTATCTAGTCCTTGTGCTTCGGTTCTACATGCAATTATGTCTTTTAGAAAAAGCAAATGTTCCTTCCTCTTAAAAAAGTCAAGATTAAATGACTTTGTTAGAGTTAAAAACAAAACTGTAAATTTTATTGACCAAGGTTTGTCATTTTTTGCAGCCTCTCCAAAATTTTCCTTAATTAGTCTTTCTATGTCTTTTTGAAATTTGGATGCTTCTTTAGTGCTCTGGGTTATCTCGTCAATTTTATCTCGAATGGATTTGACCCTTCCACTTTCTTTCAATTGCATAATAACTGTGAGTAAGTCGTCTGAACTTGTGGCTTGTGAAAGCACATAATGCGTCAGTGAAGGAAAATTAAAGTTCTTGTCAATACCAACTTTTAAATCGTCAAACCATAAAGAATCTTTTTCAGATTTTATCTTTTCATCAATTTTTAGAAGGGTCTGGTTTAAATTGTTTTTTGTGTTAAGTAATTTATTGTCCTTAATTCTTTCTGCTCGTTGTGGACTGATAAAAAGGTCAGTCTTAAGATGATGTGATGAAGCCAAGTAATTTCTAATGCCTTTGTCAGAATAACTTGCTTCACTATTCCAGTCAATTTTAAGACTTTCAGGGTTTATAGGTTGTACGATAAGTCTTGTGTTTTTTTCAAACCATCCGAATCTTACCCAATCGCCTTCAAATCCATTAGCTAAGAAATTAGTTTCGTCATAGAGGAGGATTGAGTTAATGTAATTTGAAAGCCCACCTAATGACGTAATAAACTCTTCTTCAGATATTGAAAACAAGTCGTTATTACCGTCAAGCAGTGAACCTGCTTGTTCAAGAGACCAATTATCAATTAAGCTTTTCTGAATCTTCGCCATTTAGTTTTAGATGTCTGATGAAAATTGCATGCAACACAAAGATTGCCGCAATTGCTTAAAACTGCAAATTTTCTTTTTCGTTGATTTTCAACAAAAGCCCATTGCGTTTTTTGTATTGTCGGCTTCGCCAATCAGCCAACCATCTCTCCAATCTCCCCATCAACCAAAGCACAATCTCCAATCAAACCGTACAAGTATGTCGCCGCTCACAACCTCCGCATAAAGCTACGGCTGTCGAAGAAGGCTATGGCGTACAAGTGTGCGACGCAACCAAAGCCCAATATCCATCCCACTGCCCGGCCCCAAAAAAACAAATTACAGGCAAAAATGCCCGTACACATGTGTGAGCGACGCTATTCATTATCAAAGTGAAGTAAGGCTTATTAAAAAAGCCATGAGGTTTTATCCGAAAGCCATAAGATTTTACCAGAAAGGCATGAGATTTTATCCGAAAAGCGTGAGGTTTTATCCGAAAGGCGTTAGGTTTTATCCGAAAGCCATAAGGTTTTATCCAAAAGGCATGAGGTTTTATCCGAAAGGCATGAGGTTTTATCCGAAAGGCATCAGGTTTTATCTGAAAAGCGTGAGGTTTTATCCGAAAGTCATCAGGTTTTATGCTAGTGCCGCGGTAGAAGCGGCACGGGTGGCCATGTGTACCGGCCAGTACGCCAACCTTGGCGCACTGATACAGCATTTTGCCGCAACACCCGAGAACATAAACCAGTATTTCGATCTGCAGGGCATACGCAACGGTCAGCAGGTATTGTTTACCGGCGATACCAACCCGCAGCAGTCCGAAACCATTATGCAGCATACATTCGGCGCAAAAGATATGCTGTTGCTTCAAAACGAAGGCAGCACCGAACTGCGCTTTTACCTGGCCAGTCAAAAAGACGATGCCCCCGCAACCACCACCGTAATTGTAGCTGCCGGCACCGAGCAACAGGTGCCCATTACCAGCCTGGGCAGCATAGCATTAACCTTTGTAAACGTGTACAACCCCGATACCATAAACAAAGGCGAGTGGACGGTGCAGTTGCAGTAAACATACATTGTTGTTTTACAAAGCCAATGCAATATTGTATTGGCTTTTTTATTTGCCCAACAGTTGGAACGGAGAGGGGCTTTTGTTGCGTCGCACACTTGTACGGTTGGATTGGGAATGAGCTTTTACCAAAGCGTAGATTGAAGCGTATTGATGTTGGCGTCCCACCAACAACGGCGAAAATTATCAAAATTTATTTGTTATACACAGTCATGTTATGTGGCATTTTTCATAAGGTACTTCAATTCATCTGTGCCATATTCAGTTATTAATTTCAGAGATTGATTTGTCACCAGTTTGGCATCAGCACCATTGTCTAAAAGCCATTTAATCAATTCAACACTTTTAGTATTGATTGCTGTCATTACACTCTCGTTAAGAAGCATGCCATTATTAATATTTATATCTACTCCATTTGAGATTGCAAATTTGAGACCTTCTAATTCATTATTGTGTACAGCATAGTATGTACCCTGATAGTCATAGTTCGAAAAATCGGCACCTAAAGACAATAAGTATTCAGCAGTTTTAACTTGGGAATAAGCGATAGAATTTTCAAGCGCAATATCAATTTCCAGTTGTGTATAGCCTGATTCAAATAGCTTCTTCAGTTCTTCAATATTGCCATCACCTGCAAGTGTTTCAATTTGAGTTTGTCTTAATTCTGTATTTACCATAGGGTCTTTATTAAAATATGGAAAGTATCTGCTTCAAGGTCCTTGTCTTAGAATGCCCCATAACTTGTTTATTGGTGCAATTCAATGTTACAACTAAATGAATTTAAACACAAAAAATTCTGCATCAGGATTTATGCGATTAACTGTATTTTATATAGCGCATCGTTTCACTGAAATGTATGATGCATTGTTATCTCTGCGCTTTACACGCTTAGAATGTATTGCAACAAGTTTCTCTTTAACGATGCCGAAAGATATAATGATGAAAGGATTGCGACGCAACCGTGATGCCATGAAAAACTACTGCCGGTATCATTAAAAATCAATTCGCGGCATACTTAAAAGGTCAATCCCTGTGTGCATTGTAGCGGGTTTTACAGTGTTTTATTTAATTATGTCTGATAAGGATATTTTTTAAATTCAAATAATTGTCAGGCTTTGTAAATTCATTTTACTTTTAAATTCTCGTAAGAGAAAATCCTAAATTCTTGAAAAATGGAAAATCATTTTAATCGCTGTTCATGCGATTTGTTGCACTCAATCCACAAGTTTTTACCGATTTTTTTTGAAAAGAAATAGTTACCAGTTGTGGTAAAATATTTATTACTATAACTATTTACAGCAAAAATTAAGCGGTTGTTTTTAACTTTTAAACCTTAAACCAAAACGATTCACAATAACCAATAATTTTTTCAGGCTGCAAGGCCTTTTAGAATAAAGTAAGTATTAACTATATATTTTTCCCTAAATCCTTTTAAGATGAAAAACCACATTCTTTTCTTCGTCCTGGCAGTATTATGCCTCAACGCTAACAGCGCAAATGCGCAAACTTCTGACTCAACATTAAAATTTGGTGTATGGCAGTTCGGTGCTGCGCCATTAAGTTCATCAATCTATCCTCAGATTTCCGGCAGGTTCTCTACGATAGGTTGGGGAGAAATTGAAACGGCACCTGATGTATGGGACTGGACTGCTTTTGATAGCAGTCTTAGTACCCGGGTTGCGGATGGCTTACCGGTAATGTTTAAGGTATATGTAAAGGAACAGGCACCAGCCTGGCTTTATACAACCGGTGGTGTACCAAAGGTTATTGAAAAGGATGTGAATGGAGTAACCACAGGTTATTCTCCTTATTATTTAAGCTCGTTGTATAATTTTTATTTTAAGCGCATGATTACAAAAGTGCGCCTGCATGTTGAATCCCTTTCACCATCTATTAGAAATAAAGTTGTTGCAGTGCAGGGTTGTTTTGGAAGCACGGGCGATTATATTAGTTATAAAGGTACCGTTGCTCCACAGTATGACATAAGCAGAACTTTATTCGATTCATTATATAGGGTATACAGTGCATACTATTATAACGAATATAAAAACACCAATCCTAAGATAACGCTGATAAGCAATCCTGGAAACAATAACAGTGCACAGTCAGCATGGCTTATTGCGAATTGTCCTAATACATGGTTTAAAACCGGTTCATTAGGAAAAGGATACCAGTTGAATGATGAAAAAAGTAAATCAGACTGGCTTTACAGCCTGTTAAATACACCACAGAATGGATCTTATGTTAGGGCACGATGTGAAATTACCGGTGATAACCTTACTTACAATTGGTGGCTGAATGCAAAATATAAAAACATGTTTGCACTTTTAAGTAACTGTATTTATTGGGGTGTGGATTGGAGCAACCAAACAGGGGAGCATATAACAGATGCTAACTTTAATGAAGCGTTTAATTTTTTTAATAAATATGCCGGCCAAAAAAACCCTGCTACAGCTACGAATGCCATGTGTGCCCTTAGAGATGGGCTGGATGCTTCTGATGATGTTCGTTTTCCTGTTGCAACTTATGGGGCAGCTACCAGGTCAAACTCTGTGCGCTATAAGAATATTGCAAATAGTTTTACTTCATTTGGAGCAAAGCTGGAAGATTCGGCAACAGCAGTATTATACGAAGGCGATAACCTTGATGCAAATGGAACCAATGATGTTGGATGGAATATTTTTACAGGAAATTACGATCGTTACCTACATCAGTTAAATGCCAACACAACCAGTGTTGGCTATTGGAATGTAAGTGCACCAAATGACCCTAATACAGTTTATGGCAAATATGCAAGGGGCTTCGATCTGGCAAATAGTAAAAACGCTTTATATTTTGATGTTGAAAATGCTTTTTTAAATAATGCTCCTTTAAATAGCCAGCAACCGGTAATGATAACGGTGGTTTACCTGGATAATGGAACAGGCAGCTGGAAATTATATTATGATGCACAGGCAGCAACAGATAAAGTTGCTTTAAATGTAACCTGTGCAAACAGTGGTTTATGGAAGAAAGCGTACGTAACATTAACAGATGCATATTTTGGCAATCGTGCTAATTCAGCGTCTGATTTTTATATTAAAAGCACAAATACTCAAAACGTAATTTTTTCCCTTGTGGAATTAGAACGCCCTAATGCTACCTCATCAAACGTTGGCTTCTCGTCATCTGATATAACGGCTTTTGATACATTATGTATAAATAGTACCAGTGGCAGCAAATCATTTAATATTAAAGGAGCATTTTTAAGTGGGGCTGCTGTAAAAGTAGGTCCGTTGGCAGGGTATAAGTTTTCAACCTCTGCAAATGGCACTTACAGTGATTCCGTAACAATCACCAATTATGGAATTACACTTAGCCAAACAATGTATGTTAAGTTTTCTCCGGCAACGTCAGGCTCATTCAACGGGTCTGTTCCTGTATCAGGTGGTAATGTTACTACACTCAATGTACCGGTGCAGGCTGTTGGTGTAAATAGTAAGCCCACACTTACCGGTGCTATTACCAATATCACCTGCAATAATGCTAAAAATGGCGTTATTGATCTCACTACAACAGGTGGTGCCGGCGTATTTTCATATAGCTGGACATTAGCGGGTGTTGTGAAATATTCTACACAGGATATTTCGGGATTAACCCCTGGTGATTATATTGTTGCTGTAACATCACTTGGCGGATGTACAACAAATAAAACATTCACGGTAACCGAACCTGCTGTATTAGCAGTAGCAGCAACTGCTGATAATATGATCTGCAAGGATGGTACAACCAATGTATATGTAACTGCTACAGGTGGAACATTACCATATACAGGAACAGGAACTATTGTCAGAGGTAAAGGCAGTAACCAGTTTACGGTTACTGATCCAAACGGATGTACGGCCAGTAAAACGATAACCATTGCAAACGGTACATTACAGGCACCTGTAACTCCGGGAGTAATAACAGGTAGTACAGATCCCTCAGCTTTATGTAATGGAGGTAATTTTAATTACTCAATTACTGCTGTTACAAATGCCACTTCATATACATGGATCCCACCTGCTGGTACAACTGTGTCCTCAACAACAGGCGGAGGCACTCAAATTGTATTAAGTGTGCCTTCAGGGTTACAGGGCGATTCAATTTATGTAAAAGCAAATAATACCTGCGGAAGTAGCGCAACAAAGGCTTTAAAACTAAGTACTGTTCCTGTTGCCCCGTCAAGTATTAGCGGATCTACATCTGTAGCACCTTCAAAAACAGGATTGGTTTATAGTGTTACTGCAGTTTCTGGATTAAGCTACACATGGACTGTTCCTCCGGGTGCAACTATTGTATCCGGCCAAAACACTGCTTCAGTTACAGTGAACTGGGGCATTCAGGCTGGTAACGTTACAGTTAAGGCCGTTACCAATTGTGGTAGCTCGCCGGTAACAACATTGCCTGTAAGTGTGGTTAGTGGTGGATTAACAGCGTCTGTTGCATCTTTACCTGCATTCAGCACCATGTGTGTTAATGGAGTAAGCAGTTCTAAAACTTTTTCAGTTACCATTACAGGTGCCAATGGTACCAACCTGGTTGTTGGCCCTCTTGCCGGATATAAATTTGCTGCCACAACCAATGGAACTTATACCGATACCATGTTTATTAGCTATACCGGTACTACAACAACTAAATCGGTATACGTTAAATTTCAACCCTTATCCCCTGCAACATACGCGGGAAATATTCCTATCAGCGGTGGTGGTGCCAGCGCTACAAGTGTAGGTGTTAGTGGTATTGCAGTAAACAGCAGCCCGATACTTTCTGCGGTGTTGACAAACATTACCTGCAACGGCTTAAAAAATGGTGCTATTGACTTATCACTTACCGGGGGAACTGGTCCATTTACATACAACTGGGCTGGTACAGGACCTTTTGATACCACCGCTCAGGATATTATTGGCCTTTCCGCGGTAAATTATACAGTTACAGTAGGTTCTTACGCAGGTTGCAGTACATCAGCAACCTACACTTTAACCCAACCCGCTGCACTGGTAGCAAGCCTTACAGCAGATAACATGATTTGCAAAAACACTACTGCCAATGTTTATGTAACTGCTACCGGAGGTACATTGCCTTATAGTGGTACAGGCACATTTGCAGGTGTTTCGGGTGCAAACTCTTACACCGTAACTGATTCAAAAGGCTGTACCAATACTAAATCAATTACAGTACCTAATGGTACAGGTGTTGCACCAGCTACACCAGCCCTGATAAATGGCAGTGCTTCAGATGCAAGCGGGTTATGCGGTGGCGGTAACTTTAATTATTATATTGATCCTGTGGCAACTGCTACATCTTATACATGGACAGTTCCTGCCGGAAGCAGTATTGCATCAATAAATGCCGGAGGTACCCAAATTGTTATGACGGCACCCTCGAACTTCAGTACAGGATCACTTGCTGTAACAGCCAATAATGGATGTGGGGCAAGTACTGCTGCTACCAAAACGTTGAGTTCAATCCCTGCCGCTCCTGGTACTATTACAGGCCCGACTTCTATTACAGCCGCTCAAACAGGTCTGACTTATAGTGTAGTGCAAGTGCCTGGTGTAACTTATACCTGGACAGTTCCGGGAACTGCTACAATAGTATCCGGACAAAATACCTCATCTGTAACAGTAAACTGGGGTAACGCTACCGGAAAGATTAAAGTAAGTGCAGTAAAAAGTTGTGGCATTTCCACACAGTCCACTTTAGATGTTACAGTGGGTACAGTTATAAAACTTTATACATCTGTAACCTCGCTTCCTTTTGACCCAACGTGTGTTAATACCAGCAATACAAAATCATTTCAATTATTGGGTATTTTGCTGAATGGTTCAAATATTACAATAAGTTCAGTGCCTGGCTATACTTATTCAACAACAGCAAATGGCACATTTACCAATTCGCTTACGGTAAGTGGTTATTCAATACCATTAAACCAGGTGATATATGTTAAATTCAGCCCGGTAGCTTCTGCTAACTACAACGGAAATATCTCAATAAGTGGTGGTGGCGTAGCAGCTTTCAATGTAGGGCTTAGTGGTACGGGAGTTAGCAGTGCTCCTGCACTTTCAAATTCAATTACAAATGTTTCCTGCAACGGGCTACAGAATGGCACTGTTAATCTGACATTAACGGGAGGTACAGGGCCATTCGGCTACAGTTGGACAAATAACAGTTCCAATATTTCTTCTAACGAAGATTTAAGCGGTTTAACTGCCGGAACTTACAATATAACTGTAACATCATTGGGTGGATGCGCAGTTTCGGCTACCGCAAATATTACCCAGCCTGCAATTTTAAATGCAAGTACCACCGCCGGAACAATCTTATGTAACGGAGGCAGCACCAGCATTTTAGTAAGTGCATCTGGTGGAACCGCACCTTATACAGGGATAGGAACCTTTAACGTGGGTGCAGGTACTTACAACTATACAATAACAGATTCAAAAGGTTGTACCACTTCCAAGTCAGTAACGGTGGGCCAACCTGCAATATTAACTGCAAGTGCTTCTGCAGGGTCGATTCTATGCAACGGAAGCACAACAACTGTAAACATCAGCGCTGCAGGGGGAACTGCACCATATACAGGTACAGGGGCGTTTACAGCAGGTGCCGGTACACAAACTTATACAGTTACAGATGCAAATGGTTGTTCAGTAAATAAATCAGTAACGATAACTGAGCCTTCTGCCTTGAATGCATCGGTTGCTTCCGGTACAATTTTATGCAATGGCGGTACAACAACTGTAACAGTAAGCGCTGCCGGTGGCAGTGCGCCATATACAGGTACAGGAACATTTACAGTTGGTGCGGGTACATATAATTACACCGTGACTGATGCCAATGGTTGTACAAAAACAAAATCTATTACTATCAGTGAGCCTTCAGCGGTAAGTGTGATTTCAAGTGGTGGATTAATTTCATGTAATGGCGGTTCAGCCGTGGTAACTATTACAGGAGCCGGGGGAGTATCACCGTACACCGGAACTGGTAATTTTACAGTAAGCGCAGGAACATATAGTTATACGATTACCGATGCAAATGGTTGTTCAGCAACTAAATCTTTAACTGTTGATGAGCCTGCTATATTAAGTGCTACAGCAACAGCTGGTGCCATATTGCCAAACGGAAGCACTCCGGTAACTATTGGTGCAAGTGGTGGTACAACACCTTATACAGGCACAGGAAACTTTACAGAGCCTGCAGGATTGCACAATTATGCCGTAACCGATGCTCACGGTTGTACAACTTCAACCAGCATCATTGTGGGTGAGGCTGATCCGTTGGTTGCTTCAGCTACTGCAAATCAAATGCCTTGCAATGGTGGCACAACAACTGTTACAGTTAGCGCAGCAGGTGGTATTGCACCATATACCGGTACGGGTAATTTCACGGTAAGTGCAGGAACATATACTTATACAATAACTGATTTTAATGGTAATAGCTCAACAGCTACGATTACTGTAACAGAACCTGATGCACTTACAGCTTCATCTGTTGCCGGTACGATATTGTGTCACGGTGGTACAACAACAGTAACCGTTGATGCACAGGGTGGTACGTTACCATACAGTGGTGCCGGTAATTTTACAGCAACTTCAGGAACTCATAACTATACGGTAGCAGATGCCAATGGTTGCACAAAATCAACAAGCATTAGCATTACTCAGCCATCAGCATTATCTGTTTCAGCAAATGCAGATCCGATAACAATAGCAGGTGGTACAACAACAGTAGTGGTTAGCGCTGTTGGTGGAGTGGCACCTTATACGGGAACCGGCAATTTTACAGTTGTCGCAGGAACATACAACTACCAGGTAGACGACTCAAACGGATGTTCAGCAACAAAGAATATAACTGTTAGCGAACCCGGTGTTTTAGTTGCTTCTTCAAATGCAGGAATTATCAATTGCAACGGCGGTACTACCACAGTTACAGTTAGTGCAACAGGGGGTACCGCTCCTTACACTGGTACAGGAAGCTATAACGTAAGTGCCGGAACCTACAGCTATACAGTAACTGATGCGGTAGGAGCTACTTCAACAACAACTGTAACAGTAACAGAACCTTCTGCATTCAGTGCATCAGCAAATGCCGGAACAATACTTTGTAAAAATGGTACTGCAACAGTTACAATAAGTGGTGCAGGTGGCGTTACACCTTATACCGGAACAGGCAATTTTACTGCAAATGTGGGAACACACAGCTACACAATTACTGACGCAAACAATTGTACAGCTGTAACCCAGGTAACTTTGGTTGAGCCTGCATTGTTAACTGCATCTGCCAGTTCAGGAACCATACTTTGTAATGGCGGAACTACAACCATCAATGTTGGTGCAACAGGCGGTACCGCTCCTTATACCGGTGCAGATAACTTTACAGTGGGGGCAGGAACATATACTTATACAGTAACAGATGCAAATGGTTGCACAGCATCAAAAACAAAAACAATAACCCAGCCGGCACCATTGGTAGCATCAGCAAATGCGCCAACAATAAATTGTGTCAATGCAACTACAACTGTTGCTGTAACTGCAACCGGGGGGGTATCACCATATACCGGAACTGGTAATTTTACAGTTGGTGCAGGAACATATAGTTATACGATTACAGATGCAAATGGTTGCACCTCAACACAGTCTGTAACACTTGCCAATGGTACTCAGAATATTCCTGCAAAACCAACCACTTTGGTGGGTGCGGATACCGGTTCTACAGGCTTATGTGGTGGTGGGGTTTTTGTGTACCATACAGATCCCGTGCCTTCTGCAACCTCATATACATGGTCAGTACCAAACAATACTACGATATCAGGAACGAATGTAGAAGGAAATCAGATCGTCTTAACAGTACCATCTGGTATTGCAAATGGGTCTATCTCTGTAACTGCGGATAATATCTGCGGAAGCAGCGCTCCTCTCATAAAATCATTAACTGCTGAGCCTGGGCAGCCAACAGTAATAACAGGCCCCGTATCTGTTCAGCCGTTAAAAAACAAGCTGGTTTATTCGGTGCTGGCAGTTCCGGGATTAAGCTATACATGGTCTGTTCCTTCCGGTGCATCAATAGATTCTGGTCAAAATACTTCATCCATTAATGTAACATGGGGGTCAATCTCAGGAAATGTTAGCGTTCAGGCTGCAAATACCTGTGGAATTTCTCCTGCAACAAATCTTTTCGTGAACGTAACAAGCGGCGATTTTATCCCTTCTGTTACATCCCTGCCTGCCTTTGCAGATATATGTATAAACGGATTAAGCACAAGCCAGTCATTTACCTTAACTGCATCCGGTTTAAATGGTTCAGATATAGTGGTAGGGCCGGTTCCGGGCTTTGTATTTGCATCGGGTGTTGCAGCAACTTATGGCAACACGCTTGTAATCAGCGGATACGGTACTGCGATACTTAACAAAAATGTATTCGTTAAATTCAATCCTTCAACAGTTGGCACTTTCAATGTTAATATTCCGATCAACGGGGGTGGGGCAAATCCGTTAACGGTTGGTGCAAGTGGCGTTTCAGTAAACAGCGTACCTGCACTATCAGCCGCCATTACCAATATAACTTGTAATGGTTCAAAAAATGGAGTTATTGACCTTACAACAACTGGCGGTACGGGACCATTTACATACGATTGGACAGGAACAGGTACTTATAATCCGGCCGCACAGGATATCAGTGGTTTATCACCTGTTGACTATACGGTTACCGTGGGTTCTTATGCAGGATGCACAACTACGGCAACTTATACTATAACACAGCCAAATGCATTGGTAGCAAGCTTGTCTGCAGATAATATGATTTGCAAAAACACTACAACCAATGTATACGTAACGGCAACTGGTGGTACCTTACCTTACAACGCAACAGGAACATTTATAGCCGGTGCTGGTTCCAATACTTATACGGTTACCGATGCCAATGGTTGTACCAGCACCAAAACCATATTTATAGCCAATGGTGCAGGAGTTGCGCCTGACAATCCTGTTGCAATCAACAGTGCAGCCGCAGATGCAACCGGTTTATGTGGTGGTGGTAACTTTACTTTTGCTATCGATCCGGTTCTTACAGCTACCTCTTATACATGGATCAAACCTGCCGGTAGTAATATTGTTTCTACCACCGGTGGCGGCACACAGGTTGTTATTAGTATACCTGCTTCATTTAATGCAGACTCTGTTTCTGTAATTGCCAACAATGGTTGTGGAAGCAGCGCAGCAACGGTTAAACAGCTTACCGCGGTTGCTGCAAAACCATCAGCTATTTCAGGCCCTGTATCTGTTATGCCGGTGCAAACAGGCCTTGGTTACAGTGTTACACCTGTTGCAGGTTTAACGTATACCTGGACGGTTCCTGGTGCAGCTATTATCACAGCGGGTCAAAACACAGCTTCAATCACTGCTACATGGGGTGTAACAACAGGAAATGTGGTTGCAAAAGCAGTTAACAACTGTGGCTCATCAAACAATTCAATATTGAGTGTTACACCTGTTGGCGGGGTCTTTGTAACAACACCTGCGGCTATACCAGCATTTGATACTTTATGTGTAAACGGTCTCAGTACTTCTAAATCGTTCACAATAAGCGCAGCCAGTTTATCAGGAACCAATGTAGTGGTAGGTCCGTTAACGGGCTATAAATTCTCAACAACAAATAATGGAACGTACACCAATTCCGTAACAATAAGCGGTTATGGTACTACGCTCAGCCAGGCAGTATATGTTAAGTTCAGCCCAGCTACCACAGGTTCATTCAATGGCAACATTCCAATAAGTGGCGGTGGTGCAACTGCATCTGGCATTGCAGCAACGGCAATAGCTGTAAACAGCAGCCCTGTATTAACTGCGGCACCAACAAACATTACCTGTAACGGCCTTAAAAACGGGGCTCTGGACCTTACACTTACAGGTGGTACCGGGCCATTTACTTATAGCTGGACTGGTGCCGGTACTTACGATCCTGCAGCTCAGGATATCAGTGGCCTTTCTGCCGTAGCTTATACAGTTTCTGTTGGTTCTTATGCAGGCTGTACCACAACGGGAATATATACCATTACCCAGCCTTCGGCTTTAGTGGCTACTTTAACAGCAGATGTTATGGTTTGTAAGAACACAACCACCAATGTATATGTTACCGGAAGCGGCGGTACACTGCCTTACAGCGGTATCGGTACATTCTCAGCACCGTCAGGCCCTAATTCATACACAATAACAGATGGTAACGGATGTGTAAAAACAGGTACCATTACCATTGCCAACGGTGCAGGTCTTGCTCCAGGCAAACCAGTTGTAATCAACAGCCCGGCAGCCGATGCAACAGGTGTATGCGGTAGCGGTAACTTTACCTTCGCAATAGATTCAGTTGCTACAGCTACATCTTATGTATGGACGGTTCCCGCAGGTACAACCATCAGTTCTCAAACAAATGGTGGTAAACAAATCGTAATGACAACACCTGCAGGCTTCAACGCCGGTTCGGTTTCTGTTACGGCCAACAATGTTTGCGGTGCAAGTACTGCCGAAACAAAAACGCTTGTTGCAACACCGGCCAAGCCAGCGGCAATATCAGGACCAGTTTCAGTTACAGCACAACAAACAGGATTGGCTTACAATACTACCAATGTGGCGGGTGTAACCTATACCTGGACAGTTCCCGGAACGGGTTCAGTCTTATCCGGACAAAATACGGCAGCCATTACCGCCAAGTGGGGTAATAATTCTGGTAATCTTACTGTAAAGGCCGGTAACGCATGTGGTGTTTCAAACAATACAACACTGGCAATAACAGTTACAGTGGCAGTAGCAGCTTCGCAGCCAGGTGGTCAAAGCCTTTCTGCGGTGGTTACAAAACCTGCTATGATAATGCCAAACCCCGCGAAAGATGTGGCATACTACAATTTCAACGCAGCAGGCGGGTTTAAATACACAGTAGATGTTACCAGTATTTCGGGCAAGCTGCTGCAACGCAAAACAGGCACTGCTGTACCGGGTGTAAATACGGTTAAGCTCGATGTTCATGAATATTCAAACGGTTTGTATTTAGTAACGCTCATAAACGAAAAAGGAGAGCGGTCAACCCTAAAACTTGTGAAAGAATAAAAAAACAGTGGGATGGGGAGTTTTGAGGCCTGCGCTGCATTTATGCAGTTGCAGGCTTTTTTATTGGGGCTTGTTGCAGTGTGGGTTAAATTATAAGCCAGGGCTTTTGTAGTGCTATGAAGCTTCGTTGTGTCACTCACTTGTACGGTTGGATTGGGTATTGGGCTTTTACCGCAGCAAAGCCCGAAGCGAATTGCAGAGTACAGGCAGCGCGTTAAGCCTTGAGGGTGGCTCTGCGAGGAAGTAAAGTCATATTTTTTTCCAGCATTGCAGAAAACCCAAGTTGGGCGTAGGCATATTCTAGGTCTCAAATTACACTTTGGTACATTGTCAGGCTGTTTTGGGGCAACTGTCGCTTTTTAGCAAACCAAATTTGCAACTCACAATTAAAATTTAAAAAAATGAAAAAAAAATTGTTTACGGCAGTAATTGTTTGCTTTACTGTGAGTGCTTATGCGCAAAAAGAGGTAAGTTCTGTAGAGCTGATTAATCAAATCAGTGAAGGAAAGAATTTGTCTTATGAAAATGTTACCATTATTGGAGATGTTGATTTGTCAAAACTTGGTAATAGCACAGAAACAGGAAAATATCCTGAAAATGGCAAAACTGTTTATGTGTTCACAAATTTTGTAAAGCAACCCGTCTCATTTAAGAATTGCACATTTAAAGGACGATTAAATCTTTGTCACAAAACAGAAAGTAGCAATGAAAAAAAAGAATACAGGGTAGAGTTTACTGAGGATGTCATTTTTCAGAATTGCACATTTGAAAAGGTTGCAGATTTTGAATTAACAAATTTTGACAAAGCTGTCTCTTTTGAAGGTGCTGTTTTTAAAGAGCAACCAAGATTTGTAAGAATGGGGCTTTATCAAAAACCAAATCTGGATGGACTGCAATTAGCCAAAGGCTGTTTATTTCAATTTGACCAATCTAAAAAAGAACAGGTATTTACAACGAAGGAACTTAACAAGATAATTGGTGCTATGAAATAGCCTTAATTTCTTCCCAGAATTGCTTTGGTGATTTTTGCGTAACCTTTTTAAAAACCCTGTTGAATGTTGTTTTAGAATTGAATCCACAGTCAAAAGCTATGGATAACAAGGTGAAATTAACATTAGCAGGGTTTTTCATTTTTTCAATTACTTCATTAATTCTATAAGTATTAATGAAATCATTGAAGTTTTTTTCAAAGCCCTTATTAATAACATAAGAAAGAATATTGCTGCTTATTCCTAATTGCTTTGAAAGCTGGTTCAGGTCAAGTTCAGGTTCAAGATAGAGCTTGTCTTTTTGAAAAATGGATAAGATTTTTTCTTTTATAAAAATCAATTCCTTTTCATTGATCAATTCACTTTTTTGCTCGTTTTCAGTTTCAGTTTTTTGAAATTCGATATTTGGTAAACTTACTTTTTCATCAAAATTATATCCCGCCAGGCATAAGAAACTTGTCAGCAACGCCCTTACTATATACTTCCAGTATTGTTGTTCAAAATTAAAGTGAAACAATACCGAAGACACCGAAAGTATAAAATCAATCGTCAGATAAATAATAAAACCAATTACAAAATATCTGAGCCAATTTAATATTGCCGGATTGATTTGCGGGTAGGCTTGATTTGCAATTTCAGTGTGTCTTTTCAAAACTTTTATAATATGAACAAAATAATAAGCACTTAAAACGTAGAACAATAAACTTTCTATGTAAACAAAAAATGTGAAGTAAAAATCAGTAAGTATTTTTTGTTTTGTGCTATTGGGCAATAAAAAAATAATGAAGTGTGACAAAAAGTAAACAGCAGGAATAAAAAGATGTTTTCCGATTATTTTATTTTCAGGCTTGTCTTTTTTTAGCAGTGAAACACAAAACAAATAAATAAGTGCTGTAATTAAGAACAGATTTTCAAAAGGGAAAAATACCAGCTTTGGGTACTTTTCATAAAACCCAAGAAAGCCAATCACAAAATCAGTCAGGGAAAGTCCAAGAAAAAAAATTAAAGCAGACAAGAATTTGTCAGATTGCTTATTGCCTTTTGCTCCTCTTTTAAAAAGTAAAAAAGCTGTTACTACAGCCTGTATAAAAATGGCAAGAAGTATTGCCGACCTTGGATTAAAATATAAGTTCATTAAAATTTTTATGTCTCCCAAATGCTTACGACCAACTCAAAAATAGACGAACTAAATAGCCATACCAAAAAAATCCGGTTATTGGTACTAACCAGGCCGAAGGGTTTTTCATAGCATCGTTCCTTGCGTCGCACACTTGTACGGTTGGATTATATATTGAGCGTTTACCCAAGCGAAAACCTGTTTGCTGTGTTAATTCTTTATCCCCATTTGAATAGGCTTACCTTGCCAGATAATTTTTTTTATTATGGCTAATAAATTTAATATCGGCGACAGGGTAGCCTTAAAATCCGGCAGCCCGGTAATGACGGTTAAAAGGCACGCCGAAGCGCATACTGCTCATGGGCTTACTGCCATTATAGATAAATACGAGTGTGTTTGGAGCGATGGCAATAACAGGCAACAGGCCATTTTTATAGAAGGTGTTTTAAAATTAATCTCTGCAGCGGGTAAGCATGGCATTGCAGGTTAGTAAAATTTATTTAAACGCTTTGCGCAATCGTCGCTTTGCCGAATATATTTCCTTCAGGTGAAGTGTGCGACGCAAGTAAAGCCTTATATATGTTCTGCAGTCCGGCTCTTAAAATTGTATTTGTATACACCCCCTTCTTCGATGTATTGTATACAATGAGTTAATTAGCTTTTACCGGTCTGACGCCTCGAAGGCGTCTGACCGGTTTACACCCCTTCCACTATTTTTATTTCATCTGCTGTTAAGCCGTACAAGGTATATACATGCTGGTTTATAGCGTTATCGGTATATACATGCTGGTTTATAGCGTTATCGGTATAATGTATGCGTTGGGTTAATTGCTCCTGTTCTGTGGCAGGTGTGGCGTTTTACCGGTCAGACGCTTTCAAAGCGTCAGACCGATAGTAAGTTCGTCGGTTAAATGCTTTCAAAGCGTCAGACCGATAGTAAGTTCGTCGGTTAAATGCTTTCAAAGCGTCAGACCGATAGTAAAAAAAATTATCTTTAGTTATGCATTTTGAACCAGATTGTATTTATCACATCTATAACCAAGGCAACAATAAACAGCGGATTTTTTTCTCTGATGATAATTATTTGTATTTCTTAAAGGGCTATAGAAAACTTATACTTCCTTACTGTGACACACTTGCTTATTGTTTAATGCCCAATCATTTTCATTTCATGGTAAGCACAAATACCAATTCAGTGGTACCTGTAAAAGTTGGCAGCCTGTATCTCTCTCAATTGTCAAACGGAATTAGAGTAGCATTAAGCAGTTATACGCTTGCTATAAATAAACAACAGCGCACTACGGGTTCATTATTCAGGCAAAAGACCAAATCAAAATTGCTGGAAAATGGAAAGCATGATTATTCTTTTTTTGCTTTTCATTACATACATCAAAACCCTTTGGCAGCCGGATTGGTAAAATCGTTAAACGATTGGGAATATTCTTCTTTTAAGGATTATGCCGGTTTGCGAAATGGTAGCTTATGCAATAAAACGCTGGCGCATAAACTGCTTGATATTAACTGGAATAATTTTACAGAAGAAACATACACAATGTTTGATAATAAAAAATACATGGATGGAATATTGTGAATATGTTTTATCCGCTTTTACCGGTCTGATGCCTCGAAGGCGTCTGACCGGTTTACCCCCCCTTCCACAATTTTTATTTCATCTGCGGTTAAACCGTACAAGGTATATACATGCTGGTTTATAGCGTTATCGGTGTATTGTATAGGTTGGGTTAATTATCTTTTACCGGTCTGACGCCTCGAAGGCGTCTGACCGGTTTACCCCCCTTCCACAATTTTTATTTCATCTGCGGTTAAACCGTACAAGGTATATACATGCTGGTTTATAGCGTTATCGGTGTATTGTATAGGTTGGGTTAATTATCTTTTATCGGTCTGACGCCTCGAAGGCGTCTGACCGGTTTACCCCCCTTCCACTATTTTTATTTCATCTGCGGTTAAACCGTACAAGGTATATACATGCTGGTTTATAGCGTTATCGGTGTATTGTATAGGTTGGGTTAATTATCTTTTATCGGTCTGACGCCTCGAAGGCGTCTGACCGGTTTACCTCCCTTCCACTATTTTTATTTCATCTGCTGTTAAGCCGTACAAAGTATATACATGCTGGTTTATGGCGTTATCGGTGTATTGTATGCGTTGGGTTAATTGCTCCTGTTCTGTGGCAAGTGTGGCGTTTTGTTTTTGCTGCTGCAACTGTAGCATGGTATCTACCAGTTTTACAATTTCATCGTGAAGGGATTTTTCATTTTTACCAAGTTTCTTAATCGACAGTTGCTTAATGTAGATAATTTTAAGTCTATAAAAACCGCCTTGAACTTTATCACAGATATTTAGAAGTTGAAATTTAGAAACTTTAGAATTTAATATCCCCAAAAGATATTTATCATCTGTCTCAATTAATTGATTATTGTCATTTCCATAGTATTTATTGTAGTCAAAAGCAAAAGCTGCAACTTCAGAACTTATTCCCGGCCATAAAATTTTTACTTTTTCAAAGGATTCCCAATAATCAACTGTGTCTTGTATCTCAAACCATTTGTAAGCCCCCGGCTTTCTACCATTCCAATCACTCCCATTCCAATCTTTTGGTTTTGGAGTTAATTCCTTTTTAAATTGGAGTAGGTGGTTTTTAACTGCTGGATATTTGTCAATATCAATTCCTCTTTTGGTAAATATTAGAAATTTATTGCTAGAAGGTATTTGATATCGCCTTATATCCTTACCTGCCAAAAATGGTTTTATTACTTCGGCACTTCTTGCATCTTCTTGTATCAAAGCATCTTTAGTTGTTTCATCAATTACAAATGCTTCGTTTAAACCAGTAAGCACACCGCGATAAATTTTACCTTTTACATATTCGCCCAATGGTATGCCTGCCTGCTGTAATTTTTTCAATAGCAGTTGTTCTGTTTCGCTGCCTAGGTTCCAGCCGGTATCTTCAAACTTTTCCTGCGTAAGCAATTGTGTGTTTTCTGTTACATAGTGCTGCAGGTTTTCAAAGGCTAATGTTTTTACATTTACAACTATACCCCCGGCGGGAATTGAACCCGCACTGTTTGCCTTGCCCGAAATAATAATGCAGGGATAAGTAGTTGCATTTTGAAAAACAGGAAGGTCGCCAAAGTCTATAATTTGTTTTATGGGTTGCAGTTTAAACCATTTGCGCAAAGGTTCGCCGTAGTTCGCACGCATCCATTTGTTGGCAACAATAATCCCAAACAAACCATTGCTGTTTAGTAAGCTAATTCCTTTCTCAAAGAAATAACTGTACAGGTCGGCCATGCCGTGATACACTTTATACTTCTGTTGAAAATAGGGTTTTACATCACTTAATAATTCCTGCCGCACATACGGCGGATTTCCAATCACCGCATCAAACCCGCCCTGCTTAAATACTTTGGGGAAAGCCTGTTGCCAGCTAAAAGGTTTTACTTTCTTTTCAACGCCGGGTTCAAAGTTTATTTGTCCATCATAAAAATCCATATCTACCAAACTGTTACCGCTTTTAATATTATTGTCCAGTGTGGGCAGCACCCTTTCGCCAAAACGCATTTCTGCGGTAATGCTGCTGCCGGTTTCGCCCTCCATACACTTAAGCAGTAAACTAAGCTTGGTTACTTCTACGGCCTGCACATCTATATCTACACCGTAAAGATTATTCAGCAGTATTTGCTTTTTAATAGCGGTGGTTAAATTACCATCGGGTGTAAGCGGCAGCTTGCTGCGGTCTTTAATGGCATCGTTGCGTTGCTTGGTAGTATAATCTCCGCTGCCTGCAATACTGGTTAACCTGTCAAACTCCGGCATATAATATTGCCTGTGCCATTTTAATAAATGCTCGTAAGCACCCAGTAAAAAACTGCCGCTGCCGCAGGCGGGGTCCACAATTTTTAGTTTACTTACTTCTTCGGGCTTTTTATTTTCAATCAGTTTGCCAACGGTATTATCAACAATGTATTCAACAATATACTGCGGGGTATAATACACCCCGCCTGCTTTGCGTACATCGGGTTTTTCTTCTATAATGGCGCGGTGGCCTGCTGTTAATTTTATCTGTTTGCCCAGAAATTGTTCGTATGCACTGCCCAAAATTTCTACACTCAACACGCTAAACTCATAAGGGCTTGCGGGGTAATAGAGTTCGTTAATAATGCCCTTTAAAACTTTGCTGTCAATGTTTACCCTGTTGCTTACGGTATCTTTTACAAAGTCAAAAAGGCCGCTGTTGTATTTACTGTCTGCCTCGTAAAATTGCTGCAGCAAAGCATTGTAGGGGTCGGTGGTTTTTTGTGCAAAAATGCTTTTAAGCCTGCCGTATTCTTCTACACTGCGGTCTTCGGCAATGCGCAGAAAAATAAGCCGGTCCAGCATTTGCTGCACGGCAAAGTTTAATTCATCTTCATTTAAACCTGTATTGCGCAGGGCAATATTCTGTGCCAGTTCTTTGCGCCATTCATCAAGTGAAGCAAGAAAAGCGGCATCAACTGTAGCCGTTCCTTTTTTGTTTTTATCGCCGGCTATATACTTATCGAAACTGCCCTTCAGTACACGTTCTTTAGAAAAAGCATCCCATAAAAAATCAAACTGCGGCAGGTAATCTTTATAGGTTAGGTATTTAATACGGGCGGTGCTTGCCTTATCTGTAGCAAAAGGTTTTTTGGTGCAGTCGTACACCGCGAGTTCTTCAAAATCGGTTAGTATACTTATGGCAAGTTTGGCGCTCCATGCATAGCGGCGCACCTGGTAAGCGGGCAATACATCTTCTTTTACCAGCACACTTGGTTTCTTTGCTTCTACAAAAAACAAGCGCTTGCCACCAGGCAGGCGAAAAGAATAGTCCGGCGCTTTGGTAGCGCCTCCAATTCTTATCCTGTCTTCATGTATTACTTCGCGGTAAGCTTCTGCATAACCCTGGCTGTTGTCTACATCCCAGCCGAGGGCTTTAAAAAAGGGATCAATAAAATCGCGGCGGGCAAGGGTTTCGTTATAGTCGGCTTTTTTATAACTCAGTATCTGTTCGCCAAAACGTTCAGTTAACTGTGCAATGGTTTGGTAAGCCTGTTCTTTGGTAAGCATGTTTGGGCATTGGTTAAAATCAAATATAATTAAACCTGTTTGGTTTTACGAAAGCGGTTGTTTTTTACCGGTCTGACGCCTTTGAGGCGTCTGACCGGTAATTTTCATTTTTCCCCTTCCAAAAATTTGCAATTCTAAAAATCAATTTGTATTTTAGTAATCAGTCAGCATAATACCCTCTTTTTTAAAAAGAAAGTATTATGTATACACGCAACCCACATAACCATAGCCCGCCACCGGCAAGCCGCAATTTTCAGCGGCGTTTTCCAATTAGCTTCATTTTCAGTGCTTTATACATCAAATAAATGAAATTTGACACCACGGAAACGGCTTTTGTCATCACGGAAATAACTATTCTCGAGATAGAAATAGATTTTGTCATCACGGAAATGGATTTTATCTGTGCAGAAATGGATATTGATAAGAAAGAATCAGGTTTTGTCTTGGCGGAAATAACTTTTGACAGGACGGAAATGAATTTTGCAACCACGGAAATGAAGCTGAATACCCCGGAAATCGACAACTACTTCAAAGAAATAAATTTCACTTCTTAAAAAACAGGTTTTAAATCTAAGAGATAAACAATCAAATCCCTTTTATTAACTTAAAAATACTACGCCATGAACGCTAAGTTAGAATCCAAACTCGACATGTACCGCGCAACCCAAACCTACTGCGACAACAACATGCCCATCGTAAGCACCATTGCAGCCTTTGCCACAGCATTTACAGCCTTTAAAGCAAATGTAACTGCCCTTATTGCCAATGCGCAGCAGGAAGACCAGGTAACAAAAGGTGTTGCCACGGATAAGCAGGTGAGTAAAAAAAGCCTTGCACAATTGGGTGCTGATGTAGCAGCCCCAATCTTTGCCTATGCATCCTCCATTAACGACAACACCCTAAAAGAGCAGGTAAATTTTTCAGCTTCCGACCTCTTTAAAGCTAAAGATGAACTGCTTCCCGTGCGTTGCCAGAACATCCACGATGCAGGCACTGCACATCTTCTTGCCCTTGCAGACTTTGGCATCACAGCCCCGTTGCTTGCTTCCCTTCAAACAACCATCATTGCCTACAAATTAAAAGTACCCACACCACGCAATGCAGCGGCAGATAAAAAAACAATAAGGCTCAATCAAAAGAACTTATTTGCGGCAACAGACCTCATTTTAAAAGAACAGATGGATAAAACCCTTGCAGGTTTTAAAGCCACCAACCCCGATTTTGTAAATACCTACAAAGCCAACCGTGTAATTATAGACCCCGGCAAGGTTACTACAGAGTTAACCGGTACGGTTACCAACTCAGCAGACAGCAGCCCAATTAAAGGAGCCTCAATATTGATTGAAGAAACAGGTATTACCGTTACCACAACCCCACAAGGTATATATCAGATAAAACCCATCAGTCATGGCACCTATACGCTCAAAATAACCCGTGCAGGTTACCAGGATAACATACTATCAAACATCAACGTAAAACTCGGGCAGGTAACTAAGCTCGACATTGCTCTTACACCGGTAGTATAAAATAAAGCCATCAAACAAAAACAGGCCAGGCATTTAAAAACGCCCGGCCTGTTTCTATTTTCTTTTCATTCCGGTGAGAAATCTCAATCCATACCCGTCATTTCGAAGGAGGTACGACTGAGAAATCTCACTACGTTCGAAATGACTTGATTGATTAAACAGATTTCTCGCTGCGCCCGAAATGACGGGGAGGGATGCTCGAAATTACGGGCAACTCTGGGGCATTGATGCCATGTATTCCGAACGTACAAGTGAGTGACACAACTGAAGCTTCATGGAAATTCCTTTGCCGGTTACATAAAATAAAAAGAGGCTGTTCAATATTTTGATACAGCCTCTTTCTCTTTAAATGAAAATGAACTATGCTACAAATTTCTTCCTGATAATATTCAGTGCGCCACCAGCTTTAAACCATTCGATCTGCTGTTCATTGTAAGTGTGGTTTACAATAATAGAATCTGAACTGCCATCCTTATGATTCAATACTACAGTTAAAGACCTGCCGGGAGCAAAGTCTGTAAGGCCGGTGATGTCAATGGAATCGTCTTCCTGAATTTTATCGTAATCTTCTTTGTTGTCAAAAGTCAATGCAAGCATACCCTGCTTTTTTAAATTGGTTTCGTGTATGCGTGCAAATGATTTTACAAGAATGGCCCGTACACCCAAATGGCGTGGTTCCATTGCCGCATGTTCGCGTGAACTGCCTTCTCCATAATTTTCATCGCCTACAACGATAGAGCCGATGCCAGCCGCTTTATAAGCACGCTGTGTTGCAGGAACAGCGCCATATTCACCGGTTAATCCGTTCTTTACAGAATCGGATTTTTCGTTGAAATAATTAATGGCCCCGATGAGCATGTTGTTGGAGATGTTATCTAAATGTCCACGGAATTTCAACCACGGCCCCGCCATGGAGATATGATCGGTTGTACATTTTCCTTTGGCTTTAATCAGCAATCTTAAACCTTTAAGATCGGTGCCTTCCCAGGCAGCAAAAGGCTCCAGCAATTGTAAACGCTGGCTTTCCGGCGATACCGCTACTGTTATGCCGCTACCATCTGCTGCTGGTGCCTGGAAACCTGCATCCTCTACTGCAAAACCTTTGGGCGGTAATTCGAAACCGCTGGGTTCGCTAAGCATTACATCATCGCCATTTTCATTCTTTAAAGTATCTGTAAGCGGGTTAAATGAAATGGTGCCTGCAATTGCCATGGCTGTTACCAATTCCGGCGAAGCCACAAAAGCATGTGTGCTTGCCAAACCATCATTGCGCTTTGCGAAATTTCTGTTGAAAGAGGTAATGATTGTATTCTTTCTTGCAGGATCATCAATATGCCTTGCCCATTGGCCGATGCAAGGGCCGCATGCATTGGCAAGTACTACACCGCCAACACTTTCAAAGTCGTTTATAAAGCCATCCCGCTCGATTGTGAAGCGTACCATTTCACTGCCGGGAGTAATGGTGAATTCACTGGTTGCCCTTAAACCCTTGCCCACAGCGTCTTTTACAATAGAAGCACTGCGGCTGATGTCTTCGTAGGAACTGTTGGTGCAACTGCCAATCAATGCTACTTCAAGTTTAGAAGGCCAGCCGTTTTTTTCAACAGCTTCTTTTATTTTCGAAACCGGGGTTGCAAGATCGGGCGTAAAAGGTCCGTTAACATAAGGTTCTAATGTAGTTAAATCCAGTTCCAAAACTTCGTCATAATATTTTGATGGATTGATGTACACATCTTCATCGGGGCGTAAATGTTCTTTAACTTCATTTGCCATTGCCGCAACATCTGCACGGTCAGTAGAACTAAGATAGGCGCCCATTTTATCGTCGTAAGCAAACAGCGAACAGGTGGCGCCAATTTCTGCGCCCATATTACAAATGGTTCCTTTACCTGTGGCGCTAAGATTGTCTGCACCTTCGCCAAAATATTCTACAATGGCACCGGTGCCACCTTTAACGGTTAACTGACCGGCCACCCAAAGAATAATATCTTTTGCGCTCGTCCAGCCACTCATTTTTCCGGTGAGTTTTATACCAATCAGTTTGGGCCATTTTAATTCCCATGGAAGCCCTGCCATTACATCGCAGGCATCTGCGCCGCCTACGCCAATGGCGATCATTCCAAGCCCGCCTGCGTTTGGTGTGTGGCTGTCTGTGCCAATCATCATTCCGCCGGGGAATGCGTAATTTTCAAGAACTACCTGGTGAATAATTCCGGCACCTGCTTTCCAGAAGCCGATACCATACTTGTTTGAAACCGATGCTAAAAAATCGTACACTTCTTTATTGGTACTGAGGGCTGTTGCCAAATCTTGCTTGGCACCCACTTTCGCCTGTATTAAATGATCGCAATGCACGGTTGAAGGCACTGCTACTTTTGGCCTGCCTGCCTGCATAAACTGCAGCAAGGCCATTTGCGCTGTAGCATCCTGCATGGCTACACGGTCTGGTGCAAAATCTACATAATGTTTGCCCCTTTCAAATATTTGCAAAGCCTGGTCTTCATGCAAATGCGCATACAATATTTTTTCGGCTAAAGTTAACTGCCGGCCAAGTGTACCGCGTGCTGCTGCTATTTTAGCAGGCATTGCCGCGTACAGTTTTTTAATCATGTCAATGTCGAATGCCATAAAAGATAATTTAAGATTTACGATTGCAGATTTACGATTTTTTAAAAGGCGATATTATTTTTTTTTGAACCAAACTATGCTGCTGCTATTAAGCTTTTGTTGTGTCACTCACTTGTACGTCCGGAACAGCGGTCGACAGTCGACGGTCAACGGTCGACAGAAGAATCAATCGTACAAGGGTGCGACGCAACTAAAGTATCATAGTAATTCTTTTGCCTGGCCAACAATTATTCCTGTTATTCTTTTTATACTGCCGCGAATTTACGATAAAACAAAGGTTTAATAAAAGTGTTTGTATATTCACATTACTATTTAGTAAATTACCGGTATGAACAGGTTAAAAGATTTTATTGAATGGCAGGCGTATGGTGTGTGTACTTTTATTGGTAATGCACTTGGCGTTGCTACTTCAAGAATACGGCTCTGGTTTATTTATATTTCTTTTTTAACGCTGGGCTCGCCTGTGATTATTTATATGGTAATGGCTTTTTGGCTGAACTTAAAAAAATATATATTATCAGCAAGACGCAACCCACTTAAGTATCTCTAAAAAACGAATCTGACCGGTGATTAAAATTGAATACAATTTAACCAGTTACCCGGAAATTATCAGGTATTTCGCCAAATGCCTGCACCAGAAAGTTATTGATAATACCATTCATTTTACTCCCGATAAAGGCAATGGAACAATACGGCTTATAAGCCTTATGAATGGCCTGCAGGTGCTGGTACATGATTATACTATTTTTCATGATCTTCTCTATCACCGGAAAAAATCTGATAAGGAATTTTTTATACTGCGCCTTGATGAAGCTACAGGTGTGGATGGCGTTACACAGAGTTCTGTTTTTTTTAGTAAAACCAGCCAGGAATGGTTTTATATGGCATCGGCCAACAATCAGTTAAAGCTGCTTAATATTATTATAAGCAAGGAATGGCTGGATGCTTATTTTGAAAGTGAGGATGCAGGGCCGGTACTTACCAACCATATTACGCTTAAATCTCCCCTGGTTGTATATGAGGTAATGGATCCGGAGCATAAGCGTTTAATGGGTGAACTGATGTATACGGGGTATGATAAAAGTTTTGAACACATAATCATTCAAAACAGGGTAATGCTGATACTTGAAAGATTTTTTACAAAACTTTTCAAACGTATAGAAAACGAAAACTCAGGGGTAAAGATTTCTACCTGGGAATTACATGCGGTAAAGAATGTTGAGCAGGAATTGCTTAAAGATTTTTCGGAGCCACCCCCTTCAATTACGCAATTGTCCAGAATTGCTGCTATGAGTCCATCAAAAATGAAAATATTGTTCAAAGATGTTTTTGGAATTCCTGTTAACCAGTATTACCAGAAACACCGCATGAATAAAGCAAAGGCCATGCTTCTATCGAAAAAATATTCTGTACGCGAAACAGCGCATGCATTAAATTTTTCAAGTGTAAGTAACTTTAATAAGGCTTTTTCAAAGGCTTTTGAACAGTGGCCTGCCGATATTGCTATAACGGAAATCAAATAACCAAGTGACTGAAATTAGCTACAATAACAGTGATTTTGTAAGCCTTATGCAGGTAATGGCCCGCGTTTTTCAGGTGCGCCCCGAGGGAAATGTATTTCGGATACCCGAAAAAGCAGGCAATGGTTTTTCTGTGGCATACAACCTGCCCGATGGATTATCTGTATTAATCAGCGATGGATATTTTAATGACGGTATGATGTTACACCGCTATGCAGCCAATCATCAGTATTTTATTCTGCAGTTTAATGAGTCTTTTGATAATAGCGATAACCGCAGTAAGCATACAGATGAAAAGCATATTTACAATATTCAGGATGCCGCCATACTGCTTACAAGCTCATTGATGGATACAAAGCTTATATTTCCTCCTAAAGTAAGAATCCGCTCGGTAAGAATCATTTTTGGCAATGATTACCTGACCAACTCTATCGGAAAAGAAATGAGCGACAAATTTCTGAGTAATTATTTTTCGATGCTTTCTAAAAGTCAAAACCTGGAACTGATTGATACTGATTACAGGGTGATCATGGATGAACTTATAAAAGACAAAATTGAACACCCGCTCAGGGCAAAATTTATTTATAACCGTGCAACCCTTCTGATAGAAAAATTAGTTACAGGCTTTATGAGCAGGCTTGAAAAAAACAAAAATGTTATAAAGCTAAAAGACGATGAGATTAACAGGCTTATTAAAATAGAAGCATTACTGGTAAAAGATTTTTCTGTTACCCCGCCGGTAATTGCAATTTTATCAAAGGTTGCTGCAATGAGCCCAACTAAATTAAAAAAGGATTTTAAAACAATGTATGGCCTTCCTGTTTACGAATATTACCAAAAGAACCGCATGATGCGTGCAAAGGCATTGCTTATGGAGGGGCGTTATGCCATTAAAGAAGTTGGGATGATGGTAGGTTATTCTAACCTCGGCCATTTTGCAGGCAGTTTTAAAAAAGAATTTGGTGTATTGCCAAGTGAAATGAACAGCGATCAGAACAATCCTCAATTTAAAGATATGGAAGACGGTCTGCCGCATTGGAAAGGCGGTATTACTGAAAAGAATTAATTTTTTTTGACCAGGCTTTTTGCTTTTTAATTCAGCTTTACTTGCCACGCTCGGTTCAAAGTTCCTCTTTCATGGCAGCATAGAAACAGCCGTGGCAGCCGTTCCTGACTTATTATAATTATTGCCCCGCAAACAACCAACCCATTATTTTGTAAAGAATATAACCGGTTAATCCGCCTGCAACATTCAATATCAGATCATCCACATCAAAAATGCCCAGGCCTGTACATAGCTGAATACTTTCAAATGCAAGACTTATTACAAATACGAGTAAAGTTGTTTTCCATATACTTCGAAAGAAAGGAAACAGCAGCGGAAATAAAATACCCAAAGGAATAAAACCAACAATATTGCCTGCTAAATTTTCTATTCTGTAAACAGTGGAAACATTGTTACCCTGCATAAGGTGGATGGTTCTGAGAGGTTCAAAATTCGCTTTTACCAGACCCTCTTTCCAGTTCTTTTTAGAAAATTCAAGTCCAAAATATTTTTTTGAATAAGTTGCTGAATTCTTAAAGAGAATGTATTTGGTAAGCACTGCCATGCAGGTTATGAGTAATACTGATAAAATTATTTTTCTTTGCGTTGAGGAACGGGCCATGCATTTATATTAAACCGGTTTTATAAAAACTAAATGTACAAAAACATCTTTCATTTAAACTTGCCGTTTAAACCTTTAAATATTTTGCACCTGTTGAATTGAATTGCTGCAGTAAACAAGGCTGTGTTAAAGCAATTTGGTGGATACCGGAACGGCTGTTTCCATGCTGCTATGAAAGAAGAACTTTGACCCGATCCCGAAAGCTTTCGGGAAAGTAAAGCTTAATATACAATTCAACGCCGGGTTCAAAATCTTTCTTTGTATTAATTAAAGCTAATGCTTAATGCCGCCCCTGGCAAAACTTCCGGTAAGTGCTGCGAATGCTGACACTAAACCACCAAGGAATGCCGTTATAAAAATCAATAATCCGTAAGAGCCATTCAGTGGCAATATAAGAGCAACCTTACCTGAAAGTAAGTGATCGTTGGCATTATCTAAAAACATGGCATGCAAAGCCCATAATAGAAATACGCCCAGGAACCCTGCAATAAAAGCTCTCAATGGCTTTTGATGAATTGCCAATGCTACTACAAGCGAAGTAATTGCAAATGACCACCACGCGAAATACAATGGCGCAGCAAAACCAAGCAATGCAGTAAGTAAAAGTGCTGTAATAAATTTCATTGCAATAAAGTTTATGATTTGCTGAAAGTGATCTTGCCTTTTAAATTTGTTTGTTGCTCCATCTCGCTTTTGGTTGCAAACAGCAGTTTATAATATTTGCCAACCAGCCAGTCGTTAATAAATGAATCGTAGTATTTACTGCCGGGGTTGCCTTCCTGGCCACCGGGATAAATGCCGTAGGCATTTGTTTTATCGGTTAACTCAACTACCATGCGCCAACTGGGTCCGTGAAATTGTGTGTAGTCATTAATTATATGGTCACCTCCGCCTGAAACAAGATTTAACCTGCTGAATGCAGGCAGGCGTAATAAATGCCTGATGCCACTGGCTTTAAATTTCCCCCATTCAAGATTGCTACGGGCTTCTGTCTTTTGTAACATTACAACAGCTTTTTTGAATGCTGCATTTACATCATCTGCAATGGTTTCTTTTGCGGTAGTAGTAATATCGTCAGCAAACAGGTAAGCAGAATCTTTAAGTATAGCATCAACCAGTGTACTTTCATTCGGCCATACCAATGGTAATGTGGTTTGTGCAAATTCATCGTTGTAAACGGTCGTCATTAAGCTATCCCACCAAACATTAAATACAGTAGGGCCTTTTTCATCGGCGTTGCTTTCAAGGTTCCAGTTTTTTAGAATATTCAGATAATTTTTTTCATCATCGCCCAGGTTACTCTGGTCTAAATATTTAAGCAATACCGGCCTTGCTATTTCAGCAAATACATTGTAGTTGCTGGTTTGCATTTGCTCCATATCATCAGTGGTAATATTTTGCATTGAACGTAAATTCCGGTTTACAATAAATCCCCTGTAAAGGGGGTAATTATCAGTGCCAAGATAATATGGGTACGATGTATCGTAAGGCATTTGATTGGCGCTGCTTACAAATCCCCGTGTGGGGTTATGCATTACAAGATTGGCACTATCGGGTATATAACTACGCCATGCATAGGTACTATCATCGCCTGGCATAATAAAATCACCCTGGCCTTTCCACTTGGCCGGGAATTGTCCCTGCTGTTTTATGGCAATATCGCCTTTCTTTGAAGCAAAGATCATGTTTTGGCCAGGGCATTGGTAGGTTGAAATTGCCGCTAAATAGTCCTCGTAATTTTTTGCGTAATTCAGCTTGTAAAATGTTTTTAATTCGTTGCTTGCATCATGCGCTTTCCAGCGGCAGGCATAGGTTTTATGGGTATTTAGTTTATCGGGATAATGCATGTCGTACATTACCGGCCCCCACACCGTCATTGCAATATGTTCTGTATCACTTGCCTTACCTTTTATTTTTATAATCTCATCACGCATTGCTGCTTTTCGCCATTCGCCGTTGTACCAGTATTCCTGCATGGTACTGTCTTTAAACTTCACTTCGTAATAATCACGTACATCCCTGCCGGCGTTTGTAAAACCCCAGGCGCAGCTATCGTTAAAGCCAATCACAATAGAAGGCGCACCGGGAAAGCTGGCGCCGTAAGCACTAAAGCCCGGTGCTGTTATCTGCATCTCGTACCACAATGAAGGCAGGTTTAAACCAAGATGCGGATCGTTACACAAAATGGGCTTACCACTTTTTGTTTTACTACTGTCAACAGCCCAGTTGTTACTGCCATTATTTTTATTGGGTTTTTCCTGTTCTCCGGCGGGGGCAACTGTTGCTTTATAATTAAAATACAGGGAGTCTGCCTGTTGTGGAGGTGCCAGATTTAAACCGGCCATTTTAAAAGGCGTTCCTTTAGGATTAATAGGGTCCAAAGAATCCCGGCCGTAAGGGTATAGTGCGTTATACTGCTCTTTTGTAAATACAGATTTGGCATTTGTTTTTTCAAAATCATCTTCAAAACCTGCAAGGTCCCACGACATGTATTTAAGAAACAAGGAGCTTTTCATATTCGTCCAGGGCTCTGGTTTGTAATCGAGCAGTTTATATTCCAGCGGGTAAGAACTTTCATCAAGCGAATTAATATAGGCGTTTATCCCTTGGGTATAGGCATCGCATACTGCCTTGGTTTCTGCATCTGCTTCTATTGCCTTTAAAGAATTTTCGGCACCGTACACCATTCCTAAACGGCGAAAGAATTGATCAATTTTAAAAAAATTGGTTCCGTTGGCGCTATCGCCCATTATTTCGCTTAGCCTGCCACCAGCAGCATAAGTTTGAAAATCCATTTGCCACAAACGAAATTTCGCATGCAGGTAACCCTGTATAAAAAATACATCGTGCTCATTATCCGCATACACATGTGGCACCAACCTTTCATCAAGATACACGCTGGCATTGCCCTGAAGCTGATCAGATTTAAAGTCGCCGTTAAATGAAACATCTACCGGTTCTGCATTTTTCCAGAACCCTTTCTGAGGTGATAAAAAATATCCAAGCCTGGGTGTTTTACCACCATTAACAGGCAGTTGCGTATTTAATGCAACGATCAAAACGGTTGTAACCACAGCACTGATGATAAAGGGGACAATTCTCATGGCAGGCAATTATTGTTTGAAAATAGCAATTATTAATACATAAAATTTATTTTGTACCCGGCATATAGAATTACTATGAAGCTTTTGTTGCGTCGCACGCTGCACCGGCAACAATTCTGTTGAACAGAGCGAAGATCAACCGGGTAGTTTTATTCCCAAAATTTTATTGAATAATTCATACAGCTCACTTCATTTTTTTCGTGAAGTGCTTCTCCAAGTTTCTGCAACTGTTGTTCATTCAGAATTTTTTCCGCTTCGGGGAAATATATTTTTTCTTCAAAGCGAATATGCTGCTCCAGCAGATCTGCAAAATCTTCTATTATTGAAGCTGAAGTATCAGTTTCCTGCAAAGAATAAATATACGAACGCAAGGCAGTGTGTTCATTAAGTAAACGCCTGCTAAGCGTTTCGTCAAAGGTTGTTTCTTTTAATGCAGGAATTAAAACCGTTTCTTCACTGTTGAAATGTGCTTCAAGATCATTGCTCCAGAAGTTGAGAATAAAAGCAGCCATAACTTTTGGATCTGCTGCTTTTTTAATTCCTTTCTTTAGCAACAGTGCCGCAAGTAAACCATTGTGGTGCTGCCTTGATAAAGGTTGTAACTGTTTGTGGCGTTTCATGTATTTATGCTGAACAGAATTTCCGAACGTACAAGTGTGCGACGCAACAAAAGCTTAATTTATATTCTGTTGTTTGGCTCAAAAAAAGTACTATGTAATTATTTCAAACTATTAATGATGGTTACAAATTCATCGGCAATTAAAGAAGCGCCACCAACCAGGCCACCATCAACATCGGGCTGAGAAAAAATTTCTTTTGCGTTGCTGCCTTTTACACTGCCGCCGTACAAAATAGAAATGTTATCTGCAACAGCCGCGCCATATTTTTCTGCAAGCACAGAACGCAGGTAAGCGTGCATTTCCTGCGCCTGAGCACTGGTAGCGGTTTTGCCTGTACCAATTGCCCAGATTGGTTCGTAGGCAATTACTATTTTTTGAATTTGTTCTGCATTTAAATGAAATAAAGATTCCTCGAGCTGCTTTGCAACAAACTCGTTTTGTATGCCTGCTTCACGAATGTTTAAAGCTTCGCCGCAACAGAAAATGGGCGTAATATTATACTCTAAACAAATATTTATTTTTTGTGCAATAAGATCATTGCCCTCATAAAAATATTCTCGGCGTTCAGAATGGCCGAGCACAACAACACTTATACCAATGGACTGCAGCATTTCAACAGAAGTTTCGCCGGTATATGCGCCGTTCTTTTTACTGTAACAATTTTGTGCAGCGATATACACGTTTTGCTTACCAGCAATCTTTTGCTGCGCCATGGTTAAATAGGGAAACGGTACAGCAAATACAGCTTGCTGGTGCGCTGATAACTGGTGCGGTTTTGCAATAATATCATCTAATAAAGCTTCGCCCTGTTGCAGGGTTAAATTCATTTTCCAGTTAGCCGCAGCTATTTGTTTTCTCATAATTATTTGGTTGAATTATATTTTAAAATTGCTCAAAGATATGTTGCAGCACTTGTGTTTCCGCAGAACTTAATTGCTGCCTTTTCATTTTTTTCCAGTTATTGATATCCTGCACAGCTTTATCAAATTTATATTTCGTGATTCCTGCAGCGCCCCAGTTAAAGTCTGGTATATAGGTTGGCAAAAGGCCTTCGCCAAATACATTGCAGCAAGTGCCGATCACTGTTCCTGTATTGATTGAGCTGTTGATGGCAGCGCGGCTGTAGTCGCCCATGATAACACCACACTTTATACCAACAGGTATCTCTTCTTTTGCAAAGGCATTCCACATTTTTATAATACCAGCGGTGTTCTTTACATTGCTGTTGGTGGTGCCAGCGCCAAGGTTGCACCAAGTGCCAATTACGGCATCGCCCAGGTAACCATCATGCGCTTTATTGCTGTAACCCTGCATTACTGCGTTTTTAATTTCGCCGCCAGCCATGCAAAAAGGGCCGATGGTTGTAGCACCATATATTTTAGCACCCATTTTTACAACAGATCCTTCGCACAAAGCAAGCGGGCCGCGTATTACAGCGCCTTCCATAATCAGTACATCTTTTCCAATATATACCGGGCCGGTAGAGGCATTGATGGTGCAGCAACTGATTTCGGCACCTTCTTCTAAAAAAATGTTTTCAGGGTTAATGTACTGACAGTTTGCAGGTAATTTTTGTGATTGCTTTTTAGAAGTAATATATTCAAAATCGCGCCGGAGTATTTCATCATTCCATTGAAAAATCTGCCAAGGATATTCCAGCCTTTTTATATCAGTATATTCATGGATGGTTTCAAAATATTCTAATGCTTCGGAAGCATTGAAATTGTTATCTGTGATTTTTTTTCTGCCGGCTATCAATCCGTTATTATCAGCCAGGGCTGCCCCTTCTTCAAGAACGAAAATTCTTTCCATTAAATCTTTATCGGCTAAAACAGCAGCATCGATCCATATATGCGAACCCGGTGGAATAGAATCATATAAAACAGAAAGATAATTTTCTGTTTTTATAAAAACAGTTTCATTGGTTAACAGTTGCCACCTTTCTTTAATTGTAAAGATTCCTACACGCAACATTGCTACCGCACAGCAATTGTTCAGCGGGTATAATTTTTTTCTTTCAGCGTTATCGAATAATACAATGCTCATGCTTTATACACAATTTGTAAAGGTATTGTTACAATGAAAATAATCATAAAATAATGTGGGCTCATTTGTTTTATTTTGCCCGCAACACAATAATACGTTATCAGTGATTCGGACTATATCTTTCATTATATCTTTTATCGTTCTTTGTTCATGCGGGCAAAACCCTGTTAGTAAAACTCCGGCAACAACAATAAGCGTTGCAAACGATTCTTTCTTTAACCCCATGCCAGAGGCTGAAATTAAAAAATACCGGCAGGAGATATCAGATTATTACGATACCAATCTTGCAGGCAAAGGGTTTAACGGTAGTATTATTGTAGCCAAAAACGGGCAGGTGTTGTTTGAAGATTACAAGGGCATCTACAATTTTGCAACCAGGGAGCCTGTTACTGAACACACGCCGTTCCACCTTGCTTCTATCTCTAAAACTTTTACCGGAATGACGGTGTTAAAGCTCTGGGAAGAAGGCCGCATTTCATTGGATGATTCGTTGCAGAAATTCTTTCCAAAGCTTCCCTATCATGGCGTTACAATAAAAATGCTTTTGAACCACCGTAGTGGTTTGCCCAACTATCTTTATTTCATGGATTCGTGCTGGAATAAAAAGGTAAAAGCTACCAACTGGGATGTGGTAAATTTTATGATTGAGCATAAGCCTGCAGCCGATGTTCAGCCCGGAAAAAGTTACCATTACTGCAATACCAATTTTATATTGCTGGCACTTGTTATTGAAATTGTTACACAGCAACCCTTTCCGCAATATATGAAAGACAGTATTTTTACGCCACTTGGTTTAAAAGACAGTTACGTTTTTTCTACAGCAGATACATTACATTATATTCCTACTTACTCGGTTACCAAACCTTTCTTTATGGACCATCTTGATTGTACTTACGGCGATAAAAATATTTACAGTACCGTGAGAGATTTGTTTCAATGGGATAAGGTATTGTACACAAACAGCTTTCTTAAAAAAACTACATTGGATATGGCTTTTACGCCATACAGCAACGAACGAAAGTCTATGCACAATTATGGCCTTGCATGGCATTTATACTTTAATAAAAGCGACAGTATTATATATCACAACGGCAAGTGGCATGGCAGCAACACTTCATTCACGCGCCTTATACAGGATACCGCAACCATTATCGTGCTTGGCAATAAAGTAAATAATAATATTTACAGGGCCAGGGAAATGTCTTCCATCTTTTCGGGTAGAAAAGACACTACAAAACTGGAAGAGTAATTTTTTTGGCCAGGCTTAATTACTGCTATGAAGCTTTTGTTGCGTCGCACACTTTTACATTCTAAACTTTATTCAGCACAGCGCAGTCAACCCTCAGCCATCATTGCAGTTTGAGATTCTAAAAGTTGACTGCACATTGCAGAAAAATATGCTTCAGTACAAGTGTGCGACGCAACAGAAGTTCAATAGTATTTCTTTTGCCCGGCCCATAAAAAAAGCCATGGCGTACAACCAATGGCTTATAAGATTGATACCACTTTTTATTTACGGCTTCCAGGTATTGTTCGATGTGTTCGCATCAACAAAAATGCCGCCCTTTAATTCTATTGATTTAATTTTCTTTTTCGTTGTAATACTTACTGTGGCCTGCTTTTGATCGTGGCTCCAGATTTCCGGTGTTTGATGAAAGGTTTCGGCAGATGCATCTTCGTAAGTAACAACAATATCAACCGGTGCAACAAAACCACCAATATTTTGAATGGTAATATCGTAACCTTTCTTTGTTTTATCTGCACCTTTTATGGCAAGGTCAATATATCCGTTGCTGAAGTACCAGTTGTTCCAGAACCAGTTTAAGTTTTTGCCAGAAGCATCGTTGATAGAATTAAAGAAATCCCACGGAATGGGATGCTTACCATGCCACCGGTTCATATATTCTTGCAGGGATTTTTTAAACAATTCATCACCTAATAACTCTTTTGCCGCAAGATAACCCAGTGCGGGTTTGCCATAAGCATTATTGCCGTAGGCCGCGCCGCGCAAAAGGTTTGCCGGTGTAATGATTGGCTGGTCTTCTTCAGAGGAAACGTCATTAATCCAGCTATTTACGCGGAATTGTTTAAAAAAGCCTTCGGCCCGTGGTACCCCAAGATCGTTGCGGCCAATCAGCAGTTCAAGTGTTGTGGCCCAGCCTTCATCCATAAATGCATAACGGCTTTCGTTAATGCCCATATAAAATGGAAACCAGCTATGTGCAATTTCATGCTCGGCTACAAAGCGTGTAAACAATGTATCGCCTGTTGCTCCATCATTTATCATCATGGGGTATTCCATATCAGCATAGCCCTGGAACGCAGTCATAGAAGGGTATGGGTATGGCACGCCCGGCCAGTTGTGGCTCAGCCAATCCAATGAATGTGTAATATAACCGGCCATGTAATGAAAATCGAAAGCAGTATCATTATATGCTGCCTGAGCACTTACACGGCGTTGGGTGGCATCATCAACCACAACGCTGGAGGCATCCCAAACAAAATGATCGCTTAAGGCAAAAGTCATATCGGGAACGTAGTTTGCTTTCCATTTCCACGAGTTCACTGCGTTTTGTGCTGTTACATTTTTGGTGGCAAGGTCTGCCAGGGTTGCGATATGTGTAACCGAATCTGTAACCATAGAATTTTTAAGGCGTCGGGCATATTCTGGCTGCAGCACCTCATCGGGGTTTTGTAAAACGCCAGTACTCCACACAATATAGTTTTTTGGCGCATTTACAGTTAAAGTATAGTCGTTGAAATCGCTGTAAAACTCCTGCAGATCGGTAAAATCAAGTCTATCCCATCCATCACAATCATCAAATACAGAAATACGGGGGTAACTGTATGCCAGGAACCACGATGTTGAATCAATCATTCCCTCGCGGTTACTTTCAAGCGAAACCTGGTAATGCCATACCAGCGAAATTTCTATAGAATCATTCGGCACTAAGGGTTTGGATAAGCTCAAGGTTTGCCAGGTAGGGTGGTAATCGCTCTCAGACATTTTTACATTCTGCCCTTTTACTTTAAATGAATCAATTTGGGTGCCTTCGGTAATATAATTATCACTCACCGTTTGGTAACGGATAATATTGGGCTTGTGTATATTTTGAATAATCCTTACAACAATATTCCGCAGTGTGTCTGGACTGTTATTGATATAAGTAATCTGTTCACTACCTTTAATAGTGCGGTCTGGCGGCAATGCTGTAATGGTAATATTATACTTTGCAAAATTTTGCCAGTAATTCTTTCCGGGCCTGCCATCCGGTGACCTTGTTTCGTTTTTAAAAGCCTGCTTCACTGTTCGAGGTATGTATAATTCCTGCGCTTTCAACGGCTGTATTACAACTGTATGGCTGATGAGGATAAAAAATAATCGGTACATGGATTTCATTTAGCCGGGTAAGGTAAAAATAAAAATATAGAACTGCCATCCGTTTTTACAGAAGGTTTAGTTCAATGACAGCCGTAGGTTTAAAAGCAATAAAACTTATGGTTTTTAAAATAAATGAGCGTTATACCTGCATCGGTTTTCATAGCATCTTCGTTGCGTCGCAATACGTTCATCTGTAGTAAAATTGGCATCGTTCCGTTTCAAATGCAGTGCTGCAAAGGAACTTTAAACAGCTTCTAAAGCAAGTGGTATTGGGTTTTGTGCTCAACTTTTAAAATAATGCGGACGGTTTAAGAAATTTTATCTGCCTCATTTGCAGGTTGTTTGAATTAATTGCGAAATATATATTTCGCCGCCCGGTGCTGCCATAAAAACAGGAAGTACAAGTGAGTGACACAATCCCGAAAGCGTTCGGGAATGCCATAAAATACCGAAGCCAGCCTCCATAAAATTGTGGCAGTTAAATGTGTTGCATAAAATAATTAACCGAAACAGCTTCCAAAAAAATCCCGTTCAAATAAAAGGGTATTACCAGTTGTTAGTTCTTGAGAAATTAATTTATATTGCGTCAAACTAAAAACTAATCTAACTTTTTATTTCTTCACAAACACAAAAATTATGTTTAAAAATTTATCACTCACAGGAACATTATGCCTGTTGTTTGCAGTAGGTGCAATGGCTCAAAAAAAGGCCGATGCGGTTACCGTAAAACAACTTGTTGCTAAAAATGCTATTGCATTGGGCCTATCTGATGAAGATGTGGCAAACACCAGAATTTCATCCTCTTATTATGATGCACATGCCGATGCGGTTATGGGTTACCTGCAGCAGACTTATAAAGGTGTTGATGTTTATACAGCCATTACACCGGTTGCGTTCAGGGATGATAAAGTGGTTTCTTATACAAGAGACTGGATAGATGGAGTAGATAAACTGGTAACCACCAGTAGCGCAAAGGCAACAGTTACACCGCTTGCTGCAGTTCGCAATGCTGCTGCGGATATTAACTTGCCTATTACGCAATCCCTTTCGATGCCTTTAAGGCAAACACCAGATGGCCAGGAATTTGAATACGACAGAATGGGCATTGGTTTTAATAATATTATCGCCCGTTTAATGTGGGCACCTGCATCTGATAATGATGAGAAGCTTCAGTTAACATGGAATGTTTCTATACACACAATGCAGTCAAACGATCTTTGGTCAATTAAAGTTGATGCAACTACCGGAAAAATTTTACGTAAAGAAAACCTTACAGCAAAAGAATCATTTACTCCTGTAAATCCACGCAAGCTAGCCTGCTTCGATGCGATTCCTAAATTTGATGGTGAAAAAAGTGAAGCTTCAGTAACTTCAGCAAAATACAATGTAATACCTTATCCTAACCAGGATCCCAATTTTGCGCCACCTACATTGGTAACTGACCCATGGACTATTTCTGCAAATGCAAATGCTACTACCTTAAAATGGAATAGCGATGCCGGTAAAGATTACGATAGTACCAGGGGCAATAATGTTTATTCGCACCAGGACCCATCGTCAAACGATAAAAATAAATTTGCGGCAAAATCCTCAACAGCGTTGCCAAACCTGACTTTTAATTTTACGCCTGATTTTCTTTCTGATCCCAGCGAAGACCCCAGCACTACCAATTTTGCTGTAACCAACCTTTTTTACTGGAACAACCTTAATCACGATATGTTGTATGCTTATGGCTTTGATGAGCCATCGGGTAATTTCCAGGCAAGCAACCTTTCAAGGGGTGGCAAAGAAAACGATTATGTGGTTGCAGATGCACAGGACGGTTTGGGAATTGATGCCGCTCACATGAATAACGCGAATTTCTCATCCCCTACTGACGGGCAGAGCGGAAGGATGCAAATGTATTTGTGGAATTCTTCTTTTTTAAAGATCACCAAAATAAACCTGCCACTTGCTTTTGAAGGTTATATACCAACTATAGAAGGTAATGTTAGCCTAAGCAACAAACTTTCGCAAGTTGGTAATATCACTTCTGATATCGTAAAGTTTATTGACTCTCAATATCCCGATTCAAGCAATGCCTGTGGCACAGCGGCGAACGCTGCTGCTTTGAAGGGGAAAATAGCCCTTATTGACCGTGGTAGCTGTGCTTTTACAGTAAAATTTAAAAATGCACAAACTGCGGGTGCCAAAGCGATTATTGTTGCTAATGTAGCCGATGGTGACCCAAGATATACCACAGGAACCGGAAATACACTTATTACAATGAGTGCCACCCCCCCAGACAATACCATTACAATACCCGGCGTATTTATGGGATATGATTCTGCGAAAAAAATGAAGACCTATCTTAAAGCGGGTACTGCTGTAAACACCACGCTGTATGCGGCACCACGTTTGGATGGTGATATGGACAATGGCATTATTTCTCACGAATTTGCACACGGCCTCTCCGGAAGGCTCACTGGTGGACCTTCTAAAATTTTTGGTTGCCTGAGCAATGCAGAACAAATGGGAGAAGGCTGGAGCGATTATAATGCTATAATGATGACTACCGACTGGAATGCAGCTAAAACAACTGATGGCAGTCTTAGCTTCCCTATCGGTAATTATGCTGCAGGCGTTACTCCTGAATACACTGGTATCAGGTATTACCCTTACAGCACAGACTTTAGTATTAATCCATGGACTTATGACAGTTTAAAATCATCAACGATCAATGGCGAAGTACACGCAGTTGGTGAAGTATGGTGTAATATGCTTTGGGAAATGACTTGGGAACTCATCAAAACCGAAGGTATCAATAAAACTTTCTTCGATGCAAGCCAACCAGGCGGTAACAGCATTGCACAAGCTTTGGTTGTTCAAGGTATGAAATTACAGAAATGCAGTCCCGGTTTTGTAGATGGCCGCAATGGTATTTTAAAGGCCGATACTTTGCTTTATGGTGGTAAATACAGTGGTGCCATCTGGCGTGCATTTGCAAGACGTGGTTTGGGGTATAGTGCAAGCCAGGGATTAGCTACAAATACAAATGATGGTATAGCAGCTTATGACCTGCCAGCAACATTGCCTGCTATCTGGGGTAGCTTTACTGCAGAAAAGGTTAATGGTACAGCATTATTAAAATGGACTACACTTACCGAGCAGAATGTTGACAGGTTTGTAGTGGAAAGAACCATAGATGGCCGCAATTACACAGAGGTTGCAAACGTAAAAGCTTTGGGCAACAGTACCCGTACACAGAGCTATACATTTACCGATCTTAAACCAATTAAAGGTACCAATATCTACCGCATAAGATTGATAGACCGCGATAACAAATACAATTATACCGATGCCAGATCGCTGGTATTTGATGATATTAAAAATCTTATCAGTGTTTCACCAAACCCTGCACGCAGTAAGGTTATTGTAACTGTTAAGCAAAACAGCAAACCATTACAGGTGAAGCTGTATAACAGCCTCGGCGAAAAGGTTGCTTCTTATACACTCACCGGCGAATCAATGCCAATTGATGTAAGCAGGCTTACTGCCGGCGCTTACTATATCAGCATTATAGGTGAAGGTGTTAACCAGAAAGAAAAATTGGTTATCCAGTAATCGCATAAATAGCTATTCTAAAAGCTACCCGCTAAGGGTAGCTTTTTTGTTTTTATAAGACCCGTTTTATAATATTTTTTTGAGCCGGGCAAAAGAATATGAATTGAACTTTTCTTGCCACGCTCGGTTCAAGGTTCCTTTTTCATGGCAACATAGAAACAGCCGCGGCATATGCTGCCAACCCGTTTCGGGATTACATTCTTCAACCGTAGAATATATACAGGTAATAATACCTTAACATTGATTTAATCTGCTTTCAATGCAGCTTTGTAAAACATGTCAGTATTCTCAAAAAACACATTTAATTCAAAAGCTTTCGGCGAAGATTTTCATTGGGGGGTTGCCATTGCAGCACAGCAAAACGAAGGCGCATGGAATGTTGATGGCCGGGGCCAAAGTATATGGGATGTGTTTGCCCGGCGGCAAGGTAAAATAAAAGACGCAGCCAAACCATCCGATGCATGTGGTTTTTATTACCGCTACAAAGATGACTTGCTTCTTGCAAAAGCCCTTGGCTTTAAAGCTTTTCGTTTCTCTTTTTCCTGGAGCAGGATTTTACCAGACGGAACAGGCAAAGTAAATAAACAAGGCATTGCATTTTATCATAAACTAATTGAAGAATGTTTGCAGCTTGGCATGGTTCCATTTGTAACACTCTATCACTGGGATTTGCCTTACGCCCTTGAAAAAGAAGGTGGCTGGGCAAACCACAACATTGTAAAATGGTTTGCCGCTTATGCTAAAATTTGTGCCGAAGAATATGGCCCAACAGTAAAAAACTGGCTAATTATGAACGAGCCGGCAGGCTTTACTTCTTTGGGTTACATGCTGGGCAAACATGCACCCGGTAAAACAGGTTTGAATAATTTTTTGCCTGCCATTCATCATGCTGTGATGGCTACGGCAGAGGGTGGCAGAATGGTAAGGCAGCATGTGCATAACGCACATATAGGCACTACATTTTCCTGTAGCGAAGTATTACCCTTTACAGATAAAGAAGAGGATAAACAGGCAGCAAAACGCGTTGATATTTTACTCAACCGTTTATTCATAGAACCCGCCCTGGGCCGGGGTTACCCGAGAGACGATTTTAAGTTTCTCGAAAAATTAGAAATGCACAACCATGCATGGAAATATACCGATCGCATGCACTTTAATTTTGATTTCATCGGCTTGCAGAATTATTTTCCCGTGGTAATAAAATACAATTCACTCATACCAATTGTACAGGCATCCGAAGTAAAAGCATCACGCAGAAAAGTACCGTACACTGCAATGGGCTGGGAAATTAATGCCGATAGTTTTTACCGTATTATCAAACGTTTCTGGCTTTATGGAAATGTAAAAGAAATTATTATAACAGAAAGTGGTGCTGCGTTTAAAGACAAGCTTATCAACGGCATTGTTAATGATGAAGACCGCATTCATTACCACCAGCAATACCTGCATGCTCTGTTAAAAGCAAAGCATGAGGGAATGAATGTAAAGGGATATTTTGCGTGGACTTTGATGGATAATTTTGAATGGGCCGAAGGCTACAATGCACGCTTTGGTTTAATACACGTTGATTTTAAAACACAACTGCGTACCATAAAAAACTCAGGCTACTGGTTCAGGGATTTTTTGGGAGGAAAGTAATTTTTTTGTACCCAGCAGAGAAATCTTTGTGGAGCTTTTCTTGCGTCGCACTCTTGTACTGAAGAATAGGATTGAGCAAATACCAACCGCTGAGGCGCAAAGCCGTAGAGAAATAACTTTGCGCCTCCCCGTCTCTGCGGTTAATGGCTGTTGAAAGTTGCCTCTTAATCCGAACCCACAAGTGTGCGACGCAACAGTCGATGCCATAAAAAATCCATTGCCCGGCTTATAAAATGTATTTGTATAAACCGGATTTATCTTATTGTTGTTTGCTAAACCATTTTCCCCTACTTTTGCCGCCCGAATTCCCACACGGCCTAACAAGTGCGCTGCCTGTGCAGTGCCGCCAGCAGGGAGTAATCTTAAACAGATTATACAATGCCAAAAGTTAAAACAAACTCCAGCGCCAAGAAGCGCTTTAAGGTGACCGGAACAGGAGAAATCACCTTTCAGAAAGCATTTAAACGACATATTCTTACCAAGAAGTCGAAGAAACGCAAACGTGCAATGAACAAGAAAGGCCTGGTTGGTGCGCCAAACCGCGACTTTGTAATGCGGTTACTGCGTTTAAAGTAAGCTTCAAAGTCAGCAAAAGGAAATCAATTAAATTTAAATCATCATTTTTAGACCCGGACAAATCCGAAATCTGAAAATCTAAAATAATTAAATATGCCTCGTTCAAAAAATGCCGTTGCGTCAAGGGCAAGAAGAAAAAAAATACTTAAACAGGCCAAAGGTTACTATGGCAAACGTAAAAACGTTTATACCGTAGCCAAGAATATAGTAGAAAAAGGTATGACTTACAGCTATGTTGGCCGTAAGTTGAAGAAGCGTGAATACCGCCAGTTGTGGATTGCACGTATTAATGCAGCCGTAAGAGCAGAAGGTATTACTTACAGCGAATTTATGGACAAGCTGAATAAAAAGGGCATTGAGGTTAACCGCAAAATGCTGGCAGACCTTGCAATGAATGAGCCTTCCAGCTTTACTGCATTGGTTAATTCAGTTAAATAAATGTACAGCAATACGATATTAAACCGGCGCCAAACGGCAGCCGGTTTTTTTTATGTTACTGATAATGTCAAACATTTACTTTTGCAAGTCAATAATTTTCAATCAAATTAAATACTAACCCGAAGGGATGAATAATACTTCGTACACCGCACTGGTTAAACAGACTTTCCATTTTCCCCAGGAAGGATTCGATCTCGGTGATAACGGCTATCTTGAATTTAACGATCTTGACCTTAAGCCGCTGATAGAAAAGTACGGAACGCCGATGAAGCTTACCTACTTACCCAAGATTGGTAAGCAGATCAATAAAGCCAAAGACATGTTTGCTGCTGCTTTTAAAAAGCACAAATATGAAGGAAAGTATTTTTATTGTTATTGCACCAAAAGCTCTCACTTTTCTTTTATTGTAGAAGAGGCTTTAAAGAATGAGATACACCTTGAAACATCTTATGCTTACGATATTGAGATCATTAATAAGTTGTATCAAAAAAGAAAGATAACAAAAGATACATTTATTATCTGCAACGGCTATAAACAAAAAGGCTATACCTCACGAATAGCAAAGCTGATTAATACGGGGTTTAAGAATGTAATTCCGGTTCTGGATAACATCGAAGAACTGCAGGCTTATAAGCGCAGCGTAAAACAACCTTTTAAGCTGGGTATTCGTATTGCGGCAGAAGAAGAACCCAATTTTCCATTTTATACATCAAGACTTGGCATAAGGCCAAAAGATATACTGGAATTTTATGTTGATGAGATTGAAGGTTACGAACATAAGTTTCAACTAAAGATGCTCCATATTTTTCTAAATAAGGGTATCAAAGATGATGTGTATTACTGGAGCGAATTGAACAAGATCATTAACCTGTATTGCCAGTTAAAGAAGATTTGCCCCGAACTTGATTCAATTAATATAGGCGGCGGTTTTCCTATAAAGCATTCTCTTGGCTTTGAATACGATTACCAGTTCATGATCAATGAAATTGTTGGTAATATTAAAAAGGCTTGCAAGCGTGCAAAAGTTCCAATGCCCAATATATATACTGAGTTTGGCAGTTTTACCGTTGGTGAAAGCATGGCTCATATTTACAGTGTTATTGGACAGAAACAGCAGAACGACCGTGAAATATGGTATATGATAGACTCTTCGTTTATTACCACATTACCAGATACCTGGGGTATTGGAGAGAAATTTCTAATGCTTCCGATCAATAAGTGGGATAATGACTATCAACGCGTGGTATTGGGTGGCATTACGTGCGACAGTCACGATTATTACGATTCAGAAGAACATATCAATGAGGTCTTTCTTCCAAAGCTGGTGATTAACAATGCTGCTAATGGGCATCATGGCCCTCATACCCCTGCTGATGATAAAGAACCATTGTATGTAGGTTTTTTCCATACGGGGGCATACCAGGATCAGATAAGTGGCTATGGCGGTATTAAGCACTGCCTTATACCTTCACCCAAACATGTTATTGTTGGATACGATAAAACCGGCAAGCTGGTAGACTGGCTATATGCCAAGGAACAAACTGCGCAAAGCATGCTTAAGATATTGGGATACCAATAGTAAATTTTAAAAAGCCATCTTCAAAAAAAGGATGGCTTTTTTATAAACGGCTTTCAGTGTTCAATTAATCTTTCTATTTTCATTAAAATATTTGTTATGCCAAAGATTGTTGTGTGTATTTTCTCCTTTGTAATGGTATTTTCATTTTTGGGCCATGCACAAACAGATGAAGAATCTGTAAAAGCCGTTATCAATAAAATGTTTACCGCGATGAAAAATGGCGACAGTAAATCCCTGATTGAATGTTTTGCAGATAGTGCCATACTGCAAAGCGTTTCAGAGAAAGATGGTAAGGTTTCAATTAAGAACGAACCGGTAAAAGATTTCGCCGATTTTGTAGGCACGCAAGCTAAAGGTGCAGCGGATGAACGAATTAGTTTCGACCTTGTAAAAATAGATGCTGCCCTTGCCATTGCTTGGACGCCATACGAATTTTATTACAATGGAAAATTCAGCCACTGCGGTGTAGATTCTTATCAACTGGTTCGCATAAATGGCCAGTGGAAAATACAATACCTGATCGATACCCGCCGTAAAGAAGGTTGCAAATAACCAATACATTTTTTTAACCCGGCATTGGTTCTTTGGTGATCGCCTGTTGCCACGCTCGGTTTACAGTTCCGTTTTCATGGCATCTAAGGCTTCTGTTGCTAATCCCTGAACAATACTAAATTGCTGGTAACCTTAGAAGCTGTCTGAATTTAGTTTTAAAGATTTTGATTGAGCCAAAGATGCCATATTTACATTGGATGAAGTGATTGCGACGCAACGAAGATGCTATGAAAAACTAATGCTGGTATTTTAATAAATCATTTTTAGACGGCTTCTTAGTTCATTTAATGTTTAACAATACATAGTAATTAATAAGCCCCTCAGAATTCTATAACAATCTTCAAAAAAGATAATTTTACCCCGCAGAATTTTAATAAGTAAATCTATAAAGTTGTTCACCCATGAAGATTGTTCTAAGTGTACTGTTTGCTTTTTGTATGCTGTGTGCAAATGCGCAGGATATAAACCTGTTGCTTAAAGAAGCGGCCAGCCTGGAAAAACAATTAAAAGAGTCCGAAGCACTTGCTAAATACAAACAAGTTACACAGGCTGATGCCAATAACATTACGGCACTTGTAAAATGCACAGAATTAAATACCGCCATTGGTGCAAGACAAACCGATAAGAATACAAAGATTACTTATTACAATACAGCGCAAGGCTGCGCACAGCAGGCAATTGTAGCAGCGCCAGATAATGCAGATGCAAATTATGCCATGGCTCTTGTTGCTGCAAAAATGACCGAAGTAGCAACTGAAAATAAGAAAGTAGTGGAATATGTGCGCCAGGCAAAGCTTTATGTGGATAAGGCACTTGCTATTAATCCCGCTCATGCCAAAGCAAATTATACACTTGGCAAATGGCACTTCGAAATGGTAAACCTTTCGTGGGTAAAAAAAGCAGCAGTAAAAACTTTATACGGTGGCCTCCCTAAAGGCGATATAGACAGTGCCATTATATACATGGAAAAATGCAGGGGCCTGGATCAGTATTTTGTTCAGAATACACTTGATCTTGCAAAAGCATATCAATACAATCACCAGCCGGCTAAAGCTATTGAGATATTGAATAAACTGATGAAGTTACCCAACCGTACCGCCGATGACGCTTTGCTAAAGGAAGAAGGTAAAAAAATGCTCGATCAAATGATGTAAATGTTTTTAGCATTAAGTTTCGTGTTTCTTTTACTGTAAGTTACAGCTACCTTTACTTTAAAATCAGCTTTTCCGGCATTAACTTTGTTGTAAATTGTACCCATGAAACAAATTTTAATTGCAATAATAATATTGGTTTCAGCCGTACCATTAAAAGCACAATCAGATTACGATCAACGTTTATTTTTCAATTTATCCGGCGGTTTAATCAATTATGGTGGCGATCTGCAAAACAAATCTTTTACTTTAAACCAGGCTAATGTGGCCTACGGAATTGGTGCCACATACCAATTCTGGAATAACTTTTCCATTACCGCATCTGTTATACGTGGTAAGATTGGCGCAACTGATGCAAAAGGTTCACCAGATCACGCAATTCGCAATCTTAGTTTTTTCTCCAATATTACCGAAGGAAGCGCCGTTTTCGAAGCCAGTTTATTTGATGTTCCGGGAGATCAAAAATTCAGCCCTTATGTTTATGAAGGAATTGCTTTTTTTCATATGAACCCATACACCTTCGATCCATCCGGCAATAAGGTTTATCTGCAACCTTTAGGCACAGAAGGGCAGGGGCTTCCCGAATATGGCAATAAGAAAAAGTATAAGTTATTACAGTTTGCTATTCCGGTTGGCGTTGGCGTAAAATATGCGCTTAGTGATAACGTAATGATTTCCGCTGAATTTGGCTTTAGAAAAACGTTCACCGATTATATGGATGATGTAAGCGGTCCGGGGTATGCCGATACAGCAATTATCCGTGCTGCACGGGGGCCATTGGCTTCAAAGCTTTCTTTCAGGGGCGATGAATTAAATCCACCACAAGGACTAAGCAATACCATTCCAAGGGGCAACCCCGGTAACAAGGATGTATATTATACCTGCCTTGTAAAATTATCATTCTCGTTCAGGGGAGCTAATATCTTCAACAGGTAATTTTTAAATTCCGATTAATAAAAAGCAATTGTTATGTACCAAACTACAGCAATTGTTTTGTGCTTTAGTTGCGTCGCACACTTCAGCTGCAACAATGCTGTTGAACATTCCCAGGTGCAAATCGCTGCTCTTGTTCGAAAGTTTGAATTTTAAAACAATACAATTTATAAAGCTTTTTTATTGCTCGTATCGTTTAATAGTTTCACCTTTAATTTTCGCTTTGGTAAAAGCTGAATTAATGCATTGCAGATGAAAGTAATGCGACGCAAGGAACGATGCCATCAGCACTTTTGCCGGGTACATAATGCTAACCTACTATGCGGTAATTTTTATAATCGAAGGGGCGCTTACCTGTAATTTTCTCAATTACATTTTTAAACTTGTCTTTAAGTTTTAGGTTGTTGTAAGAAAGGTCGTAAGAAAACTGCCAGTTCATGTGATTAATGCGTTGCTGCATTACCTTAGGATGCGTACCGTTGAATTTTTGCAATGCATCTATGTGTGAATAATCGAAAGGGCCATCGTATTCGTTTGCTTTTTTATCGTCCCACTGATTACTGCCTGCCCAAAAACGGCCAAAATTATTGTATTTGGCCTGCATGGCTTTTGGCTCGCGAACCCAACCATAATGGTGTATATAAGCGTTTAAGGGAATTACGTTCAGCTTCTCGTTTTGCCCTTTGCGAAAGCCCTGTGCGTCGCGGTAAGAATAGATACTTTTATCGTTTTTAATAACGCGTATTTCGTTCCTGTACCAGCGGGATGATGATCCCAAATAATCGAATGAGCCGTAAAAATGGTTGTATTTAAAGAGCAGGCCATCAACTGTTTTATCGTCTTTATGTTTTTTCATGGCGTTGTAAACTTCATCGTACCCGCCTTCATGAAAAACCTCATCGCCCTGTATATAAAAGCACCAATCGGCATCTTCGTCTATTGCATGAAATGCCTTATTGGTTTCATCGGCAAGTACACGCCCACCTTCTTTCAGGCTTTCATTCCAAACCGTATTAATAATTTTTATTTTAGAGGGATTGATAGATTCCACCAATTGAGGGGTTGAATCCTCGCAATTACCCACCGCCACTATCATGTTATCGCATAATGGCAGTACAGATAATATCGCCTCCTTTACAGGGTATTCGTATTTAACAGCATTTCTAATAAAACTAAACCCGGTAACTTTCATACATCAATATTACGTAACAAAACAAAAATGAAATCGAGGCAGCAAATAGAGCCGGCTGTTTTAAAAAATAATATTTTACAATTAAACATTTTTACTGCCAATAAAAAAAGCAGCGGCGGCAAGACCTGTATCTTTCAATAACATAGACATAGACATTTCGTTACCTCCAATTAAACCAGGCAGATGTATAGTGAGCACAATGATTAGGAGTAAAGCACCTAATAAATAACCGGCAAGCCTAACTTTCGTGTTCAAAATAAAAGCAAGTCCTGCAACAGCAAGTGCAACGCCTGAAACATATACCCATATAACGCCACCGGGAATAAATGCAGGAACCATACCGGCCATACCGTTAGCGTTAGACAGATGAAAAAATGCAAAAACAAGCATTACTAATGCAAAAACAATTTGCGATAGCCTTGAAACAAGATTGCTGTTCATAATTATTTGGTTTTAGAAAAGGAAACTATGAAAATAAATTATTGCGGCAATAAAAGATTATTCACATCATGAAAATATAATCCACGTTTTTAAAATACTGCGCAGGTTTAAAAAGCACGATGAAAATGAATTTTTAATCCTCACGTTTTTCTGGTCGCATTTGCGGGAACAGCAATACGTCTTGTATGGAAGGTTGGTTTGTCATTAACATACACAACCGGTCTATGCCAATGCCAATGCCGCTTGTTGGAGGCATGCCATATTCCAGTGCACGTAAAAAATCGTAATCAATAAACATAGCTTCATCATCGCCGCGTTCCATAAGGCGAACCTGTTCTTCAAAACGTTCCCGCTGATCTATTGGATCGTTAAGCTCCGTATATGCATTGGCCAATTCTTTGCCATTGATCATCAGCTCAAAACGCTCAACCAGACCAGCTTTGCTACGATGTTTCTTGGTAAGCGGGCTCATTTCTACCGGGTAATCGATAATAAATGTTGGTTGTATGTATGTGTGCTCGGATGTAGAACTGAACAGTTCATCAATTAGTTTGCCTTTACCCATTCCCGCTTCAGTTTTAATGTGCAATTGTTTGCAGAGATTACGTAATTGATCTTCATTCATTTCACTTACATCAATACCGGTATTTTCTTTAATGGCATCAAGTATAGAAATCCTTTTATAAGGTGCTTTGAAATTTATTAGTTTGTCGCCAACCTGTAAGTCGGTAGTGCCATTCAAGGCAACAGCGATGCTCTCAAATAGCTGCTCTGTTATTTCCATCATCCAGAAATAATCTTTATAAGCAGTATACCATTCCAGCACGGTGAATTCCGGATTATGTGTACGATCCATTCCTTCGTTGCGAAAGTTGCGGCTAAACTCGTATACCCAATCAAATCCACCAACGATCAACCGTTTTAAATACAGTTCGTTTGCGATGCGCAGGTACAATGGCATATCCAAGGCATTGTGATGCGTAATAAAGGGCCTTGCCGCAGCACCACCGGGTATGGGTTGCAATACAGGTGTATCTACCTCCAAAGCGCCACGTTCGTTCAGAAACTGTCGGATTGTATTCATCATCGTTGTGCGCTTAACAAATGTGTCTCTTACAGATGGATTCACAATAAGGTCTGCATAACGCTGGCGGTAGCGGAATTCAGGATCTGTTACTTCATCATATACATTTCCCGCATCATCGCGCTTTACAACTGGTAGAGGTTTCAGCGATTTGGTGAGTAGCGTAAAACTTTGTGCATGAACTGAAGTTTCGCCTGTTTTTGTAATGAATACATAACCGGTGGCACCAATAATATCACCAAGATCAACAAGGTGTTTAATTACTTTATCGAACAGCGTTTTGTCTTCGCCAGGGCAAATATCATCCTTACGCACATATAGCTGAATAATGCCTTTTGAATCCTGTATTTTAATAAAAAAAACTTTGCCTTTATCATTCAAACTCATAATGCGGCCCGCCACACATACACTGGCAAATTGTTCTTTTGTTTCCTCGCTAAAACCTGCTTTTATATCGGCGGAATAATGCGTTACGGGATACAATGCTGCAGGGTAAGCATCAATGCCTAATGACTGAAGTTCTTTTAACTTGTCGCGGCGTATGATTTCCTGCTCAGATAAATGTTGACTCATACTCATTTTTTAAAATAGCTGCAAATATAGGCTAACCGCCAAAAGAGTTGGAAAGAGAGAAAGGGAATTATGAGCCAGGCTAATGATTTAATATGAAGCTGCTCTTGCGTCGCACACTTGTACGGTTGGATTATAAGTCAGCTTTTAACAGCCTTGAACCGTAGAGACGGGGAGACGCAAGGAACAACTGCTCTGCGTCTTTGCGCCTCTGCGGTTAATTGTATTTTGTTCAATTATAGTCCGAACGTACCAGTGTGCGACGCAACGGAAGCCCAATCAAAGAATCAAATGCCTGGTACAAAATGTATTAGCCTTTGTTTAAAAGCATATCGCTGTAACTGTTCTCAATAAGGTCTTCTTCTTTAATGTTAAAGTGCTGCATTAAATCGGCGCATTGCTTTTGCAGTTCTTCAACAGTTATCTTGGGCATAAACATGTTGCTGGCTTCTATTTCAACAAAATTGCCTAAACCGGGAACTTCATCAAGGTGCACTTTTATATTGCCGAGGTAAAATATTTTCCGCTTCTTTTCAACCGTAACTTTCATGCCCAATGCTTCGGTCAACAGCGATTCCATAAGGTCTGGTTTCGGAACAGGTACTAAATAAAAATCGGATTGTTTAGGGCCTTTCTGATCATTGCGTTTGTAGAAAATCAGGTTGTTTTCAATATTACCCTGGCGCAGTTTCAAACGACCGGCTGGCACATTAAAATAAATGTCTTTTTGCAGGTCGGTACCTTTAAAGTCAGCTTTGTTTTTCAACAAAAATGCTTCCACCTTTTCGGGGTGAAAGCATTTTGCTTTAATTTCTACATTAATAAATTTCATGAAAACAGCTTTCTGCAATTAAACCAACTCCATCTTCTGTTTTCTTCCCGTAACAGGCTTTACTTCTTCGATAGCAACAACTTCAAATTTTTTGAAATGTATTGCGTTCCACACATGGTCGAGTGTTACTTCATCAATACTTTCATAATCATTGTCGTTTACGATCTGCCAACTGCAATCCCTGTTAAGATCGCTGGCTATTTTACTGGTAGCCTTTGGGTAAGCGATCCACAAATGGCTTTCAGCATGCAATGCAGGGAAAACATCACGCAGTATGTTACACAACTGGTGGTGGTTTACCGCAAAGATTAATGCAAAATCTATCTTCCTGCTCTTTAAAAGAGGAGTTAAATTTTTGGCATAAGAAAGCTTGGCAAACTGTTTTTCGATGGACGATGGAAGACCTTGAATTAACAGGTTTTTCTCATCTTTTAACTGTAACTTTTCAAACAAACTCTGTGTTGACATCCTTAAATAAATTTAAGGTGAAATAATAGGAATGCAAAGCTAAGCAAATAATTGTCAGCTAAACACAAAAAGAAGATCTATTTTAAAACTGAAGTGATATTTATTTTACAATAGGTTTATAATAGCTAAGCGCCTCGGGCATTAAAGCCTGAATTTTTTGTATTCTGTCTTCATCAGAAGGGTGGTCGCTAAGAAAAACAGGCGGTTTTTCTCCACCCAATTTTGCCATTCTTTGCCAAAAGGGAACAGCTTCCTGGGGATTGTACCCCGCCATTGCTGCGAAGATTAGTCCATAATGATCTGCTTCCAGTTCCTGCTTACGGCTAAAAGGCAAGAGCAATCCTACGTTTGTGCCCACACCATAGGCTGAATTAAATATGTTTTGTGTTTCGGCAGATTTGTTTGCAAGTGCTACAGAAAGGGCAACACCTCCCAATTGCTGAACAATTCCCTGGCTCATTCTTTCCCTACCATGCCCTGCAACAGCATGTGTTATTTCATGACCAAGAACTACAGCAAGGGCGGCTTCATTTTGTGTTACAGGCAATATACCCGTATATACCACGACTTTACCACCAGGCATACACCATGCGTTTACTTCTTTACTGTCTACAAGATTAAATTCCCATTTGTAACCTTCCAATTCATTGGTTAATCCTTTCTCTTTATAATATTGAGTAATTGCAGCCGCAATCCTTGTACCTACCCTTGTAACCATTTCTGCATCCTTATTGGCATTGCTGCTTACAACTTTGCTTGTAGATAGAAACTTTGTATACTCAGTTTTCGCCATATCTTCAACATCCGTTTCAGATACAAGAGATAATTGACTGCGCCCGGTAATATTGTTATGGGTACAGGCTAAGCAGGTAAAAACAGCAATTGCTCCGGCAAGCATTATTTTTTTTTTCATTATTTTTTTTTGAGAACAGGTTTCAATATCCATACCAAATGCAGCTTGCGTTATTATTTAATTTAAAGCATGGTTTTGGCAAAAAAATAGAATAAGATATAATGGTGGGAAAGAAATTAATTAATTGTTTTTTCTTCTTTGGCGTCTGCGGTCGCGATACTTAAATATGGGTACTTTACTTTCCGTACCATTAAGTATGCGGTTAATATTTTTTTGATGTGTAAGAATAATCATCAATGCCACACCCACGGAAAATACACGGTACAGCGTAACATCATCATTAAAAATAAAAAGGATAAAAACTGCAAATGAAACACCGGCAAGCATAGAGCTTAGAGAAACAAACCTTGTTAAATATAAAACAAGCAGAAAAACGCCAACACAGCAAACTGCAACAAGTGGTTGAATTGCCAGTATCATACCAAACATTGTAGCAACGCCTTTACCACCTCTGAACCCGGCCCATATCGGAAAAATATGCCCAAGTACCGCACCAAGACCAAGGCCAATCATAAGATTGGTAAGGTATAAATCATTTTGTATTAGATGTTGCGGAAGTACAACGTAAAGAGAGGTTGCAATTACTCCTTTGATCATATCTATGATCATTACAAATGTTCCCCATTTTGCGCCAAGAACACGATATGTATTTGTTGCGCCGGCATTACCACTGCCATAATCGCGAATGTCTATTCCAAAAAATCTTCTGCTTACCCAAACTGATGTTGGAACCGAGCCTATTAAATAAGCAAGTGCTATGAGTAATAATTCATTCATTGAACTTGGTTAAAGCTAAGTGAAAGGCAAATATAGGGGACAATTTTTTTAAATAATAATCCCTTAACACGGCTTTGAGGAAAATTTAATTACAAAAATGTATGCAAATCCATTTATCTCTGCTAACAGTAACGATATGTTTTAAGCCTAACCCACTGGCAGCAAATAATATATCATTTTCATCTTGGGCAAGCAAGCCACTAACTAACAAATGGCCGTTTATTGCAAGCCCCGTTTCTAGTACAGAAATAAATTGCAGAATTACGTTCTTATTAATATTTGCAAGTACTACATCAAACTGCTTAACAAGTACCGGAGCCTCGCACAATTGTAACTGAATATTCTTACAATTATTTTCGGCTATATTCTCTTCGGCATTATTAATACTCCACTCGTCATTGTCAACAGCTGTAATACTTAAAGCACCAAGTTTTTCAGCTAAAATTGCAAGTATACCTGTACCCGTACCAAAATCAAAAACAGATTTATTTTTAAAATTTAGCCCACGCATTTGCTGAATCATCAAGTAAGTAGTGGCATGGTGGCCTGTGCCAAAACTCATTTTTGGAGTAATAATAATTTCGTGCTCGACATTTTTTACAGGTTCATGAAAGGCGGCCCTTATCAATGCAAAATCATCAACCATTACCGGTTCAAAGTTTTTCTCCCATTCTTCATTCCAGTTTTTTTGTTCAAGAACGCTCTTTGAAAATGTAAGCTGATGCATTGAAAATATTTTATTAACATCGTCTTCATTAAAGGCTACTTCATCAATAAAAGCAGATAGTGAATCTTCAGATTCTTCAAAACCATCAAAACCCAGTTCACTTAGTTGTGCAATCAATATCTCAGATTGTTCAGCAGAAACTTTATCAATTGTTAGTTGTACGTAATTACTTTTCATTATATAATTTATTGCAATAATTCAGTTTTTTTGAGCCGTTCACTTGGTATTTCAATTGAGCTTATGTTGCGTCGCACACTTATACGTCCGGAACATTGTGGAACTGAGTAAATACAAACCGCAGCGAACAAGCTTTGTGTATCCCCGTCTCTGCTGTTCATGGCTGCTGAAAGCCGCTTCATTATCCAAAAGTACAATCACTCATGGACCATCGGTACACACAGGCACATGAAGAACAACGGTCAGAAGGCTTTGAGCCGTAAGACCGATGTTGCCATCTTCGCTTTGCCGGTTATTGTTCCTTCAGAGGAAGTGTGCGACGCAACATAAGCTCAATAAAGCTACTTAGCCGGGTCAAAAAAAAGATACAAAAAAGCCTGCGAACAACCGCAGGCCATGAATTATGTATGTGATTTTATTACTTACTGTCTGTCATTCCTATCAGGCTGACGCTCTGCGGGCATACCTTCTGGTTTGGGCATCAATGCTTTGCGGCTTAATTTAAATTTGCCTGTTTTCTGATCTACACCAACCAACTTTACCTTAACCATATCGCCTTCATTTAGCACGCCATCCATGCTTTCTAAACGCTTCCAGCTTATCTCGCTGATGTGCAGCAGACCTTCTTTTTTAGGAAGAAACTCTACAAACGCACCATATGGCTGAATGCTTTTTACCCTTGCTTCATACACTTCACCAACCGAAGGAACTGCAACAATGCTCTTTATCCAGTTCAGCGCTTTTTCAAGGCCTTCTTTCTGTTTGGAGAAGATGCTTACTTCGCCAAAATTGCCAACTTCTTCAAGGTTAATGGTAGTACCGGTTTCTTTCTGAATTTCCTGTATAACCTTTCCTTGTGGCCCGATAACCGCGCCAATAAATTCTTTGTCAATAAATATTTTCTCCATGCGCGGTGCATGTGGTTTTACTTCGGGGCGGGCAGCAGGGAAGCAATTGTACATCGCATCCAGAATATGCAGGCGGCCTTTACGGGCCTGCATCAATGCTTCACGCATCAGATCCATGCTTAAGCCATCTACTTTGATATCCATTTGTACACCGCAGATACCATCACGAGTTCCGGTAACTTTAAAGTCCATATCGCCAAGATGATCTTCATCACCGAGTATGTCTGTTAGAATTGCATATTTACCATCGCCACGGCTTATCAAACCCATGGCCACACCACTTACATGTTTTGGTAAAGGAACACCTGCATCCATTAACGCCAATGAGCCTGCGCAAACTGTAGCCATAGATGAAGAACCATTTGATTCAAGAATATCACTTACCACACGAACAGTGTACGGGTACTCATTTCCTGGCATCATTTGTTTTAAAGAACGCATAGCAAGGTTGCCATGCCCTACTTCACGGCGGCCAACACCACGCATCATTTTTACCTCGCCGGTTGAGAACGGAGGAAAGTTATAATGGAGTATAAACTTGCTGTAATCACTTACCGCAGCACTCTCTATTAATAATTCATCGAGCGGTGTACCGAGTGTAACTGTGGTTAAAGATTGTGTTTCGCCACGGGTAAACAATGCAGAACCGTGTGGGGTTGGAAGCGGATCAACTTCCATAGCAAGGGGGCGCACCTGGTCCATTTCCCTGCCATCAAGTCTTACGCGGCTTTCGAGCATTACATTACGAACCAGTTCCCATTGCAGATCATCAAAATATTTTTTTGCTAATTTTTTCGTAGCACTTTCTACTTCTTCTCCAAGGCTTTCGATCAGTTGATCTTTAAGTGTAGAAAAAGCAAGACTGCGTTCACTTTTAGCGGTGCCGCTGGCAGATATCTCGTTAATTCTATCTGTGCAAAATGCAGCAACTTTTGCTTTCAGTTCTTCATCCTGAACAGGTTTCTTATATTCCCGTTTTACAGGAGAACCGGCTGCGGCCCTTAATTCTGCCTGGGCTTTTATTTGTGTTCTGATGGCATCGTGTGCAATTTGTAAAACCTGTAAAAGGTCTTCCTCGCTGCACTCTTTGCTTTCGCCTTCAACCATCATCAGGTTTTTCTCGGTGGCAGCGATAAGAAAGTCCATATTAGCTTTTGCAAGTTCTGTACGGGTAGGATTTACGATGAATGCGCCATCAACTCTTGCTACACGTACTTCAGAAATAATTTCTTTGATGGGGACATCAGAAACTGCTAAAGCTGCGCTGGCTGCAAGACAAGCCAAAGCATCGGGCATTACCTCCGGATCAGATGATACGAGTGAAATCAATACCTGTACATCGCAGAAATAATCTTCAGGAAATAAGGGACGTAAAGCTCTGTCTATAAGGCGGCTCGTTAATATTTCATAATCGTTAAGCCTGGCTTCTCTTTTAAAAAATGAGCCGGGTATGCGGCCTGCAGAAGCAAATTTTTCCTGGTAATCAACACTGAGCGGGAAAAAATCCTGTCCTTCTTTTGGTTCTGTATTGGCGCAAACAGTAGCTAGTAAAATACAGTTTCCTTGGCGCACTGTAACAGCGCCATCGGCCTGGCGGGCAAGTTTGCCGGTTTCAATAATTACTTCTGCACCATTGGGCAAAAGGAAACTGGCCTGAAGAGGTTGTGATAACATAATTTTAGAATGAGTTTGTAGAAGAGGCAACGTGTTACGCAAGGTGGGTTAGTAAAAAACGCAGAACGTAGCCCCGAAAAAATGTGATAAATACTTTATAAACTCCTGTTTACAGAAAAAACGATTCCCAACCGTCTTAATCAGCAGTTGGGAATAGCTTATTGCATATAAATAAGTTGATTATTTCCTGAGACCTAATTTCTCGATCAAAGCACGGTAACCGGTAAGGTTATGTCTTTGCATATAGGTAAGAAGGCTTTTTCGCTGACCAACCAGTTGCATTAAACCACGCTGTGAAGAATGATCTTTTTTGTTTTGCTGCAAGTGTTTGGAAATGTGGGTAATACGCTCAGTTACCATAGCAACCTGACCTTCGATTGAACCGGTTTTTTCTGCTGAACCGGCATGTGTAGCAAAAATGCTTGACTTTTTTTCTTTTGTTAACGGCATCTCAATTTTTTTTAAATAGCATCCCGGAATAATGTATTCCTTTTTTTAAAGTGGCGGCAAAGCTAAGAAATTATTTTAGATTAAACTAGGCGTAAAATATATTTTTTAAACCACCGCCTCGCCTCTGCGGCAAAAAAACAGGCAATACAATTTTTATGAGCCGGACTTTTGTATAAATGGCATCGCCGGTTGCGTCGCACTCTT
>DGQT01000019.1 GCA_002390845.1 Chitinophagaceae bacterium UBA4407
TCGCAAGCACTTTATCTTTCTGTTATTAATCGGGCTGCAGCATCAAAGCGCAATAACCTTTTTTTACACTAAAACTTACTTAAACACACAATAACCAAAACCAAAAATTACAATTATGAAAACGACAATTACGTACATAAAAACTGCATTTAATAAACATGCAGTAATTGCATTTTTAGGCATGTTGCCAGTTTTTTATGGTGCAAAAACTAATGCACAAACAGGGGTTACAAAGTATGGCACAAATGCCCTCGTAAATAATTCCGTTACTGGTATTTATAATTCTGCCTTTGGGTATTATTCGCTTAACCTGAATACAACAGGCACTAAAAATTCAGCCAGCGGTGCCAATGTGCTGCGCTTCAATACAACAGGATCGCAAAATACGGGTAGTGGTTATGCTTCTTTGTATAGCAATACAACCGGCAATTACAATACTGGCTATGGTGCTTATTCATTATTCTTGAATACAACCGGAGCTTACAATTGTGCTAATGGATATTATTCACTTAACAGTAATACCATTGGCGGTTACAACACAGCCAATGGTTATATGGCACTATTTAATAACACAACTGGTTATGGCAACACGGCTAATGGTTCTTCATCATTAAATTCGAATATAACCGGCACTGGTAACACGGCTAATGGCAGCAATTCACTTTTTACGAATGCAACGGGCAGTTTCAACACTGCCAATGGTTTCAGCTCATTGAGTTTAAACACAACAGGCGGAGTTAATACTGCCAATGGCTACTACTCTCTGAGCTCAAATACTACAGGTAAATCCAACACTGCGATAGGAGAGGGCTCACTAATTAACAATACTACAGGTAACTATAACACGGCGATAGGAAGCAACGCAAACACTTCAAATGGTAACCTATCTAATGCAACCGCAATCGGTTATACTGCAACCGTTGATGCCTCCAACAAAGTGCGCATTGGCAATACTGCAGTTACCTCCATTGGCGGAGAAGTAAGCTGGACCACTTTCTCCGATGGCAGGTACAAAAAAGATATAAAAGAAAATGTACCTGGGCTAAGTTTTATTAACAGCCTGCGCCCGGTAACCTACACCGTTAACATAACCGGGTTAAATGAATATTTTAACAAAGGAAAAAAATCGTTGCCCGAAAATGAAACCAACGAAAAAGCCGATGCAGAAATAGAAAGGGGCATTACCGAAGCTGGTAAAATGATACACAGCGGTTTTATAGCACAGGAAGTAGAAGCAGCAGCCACCAAATTAAACTTTACATTCAGCGGGGTAGATAAGCCACAAAGCAAAGATGGTTTGTACGGTTTGCGCTACGATAATTTTGTAATGCCATTGGTAAAAGCCGTGCAGGAACTATCTGCCGAAAACAACGACCTCAAAGCCCGTCTTGAAAAAATAGAGCAAACTATTTCTGCAAATAATGCACAGCAAAATTCCTCAATAAGTTTAAATACAGCAGATGGATTAGCCGCGGCATCACTCGATCAAAATGCTCCCAATCCTTTTAATGGCAGTACGGTTATCCGCTATCGTGTACCATCATTTGCAGCCAAGGCACAGATAGTTATAACCAATACCGCAGGCAATACCGTAAAAGCATTTACAATTACTACAAAAGGTGCAGGCAGCGTAAGCATTAATGGTGGTGAACTTTCTGCAGGCAGCTATTATTACACATTGATTATTGATGGCAAAAAAGCCGATAGTAAACAAATGATTCTCGTGAAATAGAATTTCAATCCACTTTTATTTTAACGGTTGCAGTATAATTATTGCAACCGCTTTTTATTGCTATTTGTATGTCTCCGTTTATTATAGTATAGATTAAACCGAGGCCAGTAAAGATGCTATCAGATTCTGAACCGCTTTTAAAGTTTTTACATCAGTTATGTTGCCGTTACCATCAATTTTGGAACGCACAAATTGAATGAGCAAAGCAGCGCCTTCAGGAATATTTACGCTTAATGCAGTAAAGATATTTAACAGTGCGGTATGCGCTTTTTCGCCAGAGGTAGCAGCCGTAATAAGGGCAACCGGCTTGCCGGTAAGGTCACCCGAAGCAACCGTCCAGTCGAGTGCATTTTTTAAAGTGCCCGGTACACCAAATGCATATTCAGGTGTACAGAATAAAACAGCATCTGCACCGGCAATTTGTTTGCGCCAGTCCTCCACTGTTTGCGGCGAACCATCTATATCGTTAAAGTGCGGCAGCGTTGCAAGCCCATCATAAATAACATATTCAACATTCGCCGGAAGCATGTTTCCGATGGCTCTTATAATAGTCGTATTTGAAGAAGTCGCACGCAGACTTCCGGAGATGGCGAGTATTTTTAAAGTTTTATTTTTCATAAATTTTTTGAGCCAGGCTGAAATATTTCAATTGAACATCGTTGCGTCGCACTCTTGTAAGTTCGGCGCTGATTGCAGCATATTAAGTACGAACAATAATTAGGTATCATAGTTATGATTTACTTATAATTTGTGATGATGCTTTCATCACCATAAAATATTAATCATAAGCAAAATCAATGTGCTTTTGAAAGAAATCGGATTTATTGTCGGGAATTTTACTAGCCCCAATATATTTACCTTTAGTTAAATCAACAGAAAACTCACTTAGGTTATTATTTATATTTAGTTTAAGAATGACATGATCGATGTCAATTTTAGAAAATTTGATCGAATCAAAAGAATCACTTTCCGAATTAGATGTTGCAATAGACACAGCAACCTTATCATTTTTTAGTCCATAAAAATAAATCCTAACTCCGGCAAAATTGTAATTAGTATCTGTATTTAAAATTCTATTGTTGAAAATATCAAAATCGTTTATCTTTAAACTTACAGTGTCGTTCATAAAGCCTTGTTGAAAATCGATTCCCATTACACGTGAATCAACCTCATGGATATGATCAAGCTTTTTTATTTTGCTTTCGATTTTTTTCTCTGAAGAACATGATAGAAATATCACTGCAATACTCAAAAACAGGATTAAATCCTTATTAACTTTAAAAATCATACGATTGTTTTTCTGTTAACTTTTTTTATTGCCCACGTTATATGATCCTTTTGACCAATTGAAAAAAGAACCTTGAAGAGTGCGACGCAACAGCAGCCTCATTAATAACCTAAAGCCCGGTACACAAAAATGTATTTGTTATTTTAGTTTCATAGTAAATGTGGCACCAAAAGTTTGAGGATCGCCAAGATGTATGGCTCCAAAATCATACGCGTAAGAAATATATTTTTGATTGCCGATATTCCTGTTCCACAAAAAAAGATCGAAATGTTTTGAAGTAACGCCAATGCGTGTGTTGAATAAACTATACGGCGATTGCTTTATGTTATTGGCAAGGTCGAAATATTCGGTGCCGAGATAAAACCATTCAGCACGGGCAACAAATTTTACTGACTCATCTTCCGATATGCCGCAACTGTACTGGATTGCAAACATTGATGTAACATCAGGTGTAAAAATTTGCCTCTTGCCGTTGAGGTTTACCGATTCGCCATTCTGCGAAATTTTAAGCGAAGTATATTCGGCATGCGTATAGCCGAAGTTGTAATCAATTTCTAAACCTTTTATTGGTGTGGCAGACAATTCGAGTTCAGCACCTTTGCTGGAAAGTTTGCCGGTATTGCGTGTTACAGTAATGGCATCGGGCAGCACCAATGTGGGTACCTGAGCATCGGTGACTTCCGTTGCAAACAAAGTAATGTTGATGCGCAAACGGTTTTTTAAGAAACTGTTTTTAATACCAGCTTCATAGTTATTGCTGTACTCGGGTTTGTACGGATACAAAGGCGGTTGCGAAGGATCGGAAGACAACTGCGTTAATCCCCCTGTTCTGAAGCCACGGTTGTAAGTAGCAAAAAGATTGCTGTTATCGCCGATATGGTAACTCAATCCCAGCTTCGGCGATACTGCGCTGTAATGCAGCGAAGCAGCAGTATCGGGGCGAATAATAAAAGCATCTTCGCCATCTTTCTGGTAAGCGCCTTCTACATCAAGTTTTTTATTTTCGTAGTCGTAGCGAAGGCCGCCGGTAATTTCAAATTTGCTGGTGATGGCGTAGGATAATTGTCCATAAAAAGCGATGCCGGTATTCTTACCTGTTGCAGAATTAATGGTTGCGAAATTTACGTCGGGTATGCCGTACAACCCTGCATCTTCGCCAAAATGTGTGGCCTGTTTTGATGGATTGTTCTGATGAAAAAAATACGTGCCTGCTGTCCATTTTAAAGCGGCTGACTTTCTTGCAGCGGAATTAAAGCGGAACTCCTGTGTAAACACTTTTACATTGTTCCATTTGTTACCGTAATCATTGATCACCGTAACAATATCTGCTGGCGAAAAATCTCCATCAAGCGGGGCATTATAATAGCGGTGGTTTTGTTGAAACGCAGTTTGCGAAGTAAATGCAAAACCAGATCCTGCATGGTTTATTACAAGTGAAGTGTTCAACGTATTATCAATCATTTTTGCAGTAGCATTCTGGCTTAACTGAAAGGGATTGTTAATCGCTTCATCAATACCATTTACCAGCGGGAACGCGCCATTGTTCCTGAAAGCCTGGTGCTTTAAATTCAAGGTTACAGACCAGTTAGAACCGGGCAAATATTTTAGATAATAATTGCCTGCAATATTTTGCTGTTTATCAAATGTGCTATTGTTAAACGTATTCGTGTAAAAGCCATCACGTTTATTGAATGCACCCGTTGCACCAAAAAATAATTTACCCTTTACAAGTGGTGTTCTTATGCCCGCAGTATAACGCTGCAGCCCGTAGTTGCCCGAATTTAATTCTATAAAACCATTGGTTGTATTGGTGGGTTGCTTTGTAACAATATTTATTACACCGCCCATTGCATTTCTGCCATATAAAGTTCCCTGGGGACCCCGCAAAACCTCAATTCTTTCTATGTCGTTAAGGCTGGCAATGTACGTGTCCAGACTGAACTGGTTTACACCGTCGATATAAGTGGCAACAGCAGGATCGTACGATGTTGTAACAATGCCGCGTATTGAAGCAACGTTGCGTTCATCTCCCGAATTGCTTAAAGCTAAATTCGGCGCAACGGCTGTAAGATCTTTCGTGTTCCAAAGCCTTAATTGCTGTACCTGTTTGGCGGATATGGCGCTAATGCTTACCGGAATATCCTGCAGCGCTTCCTCTTTCTTTTGAGCCGTTACAATTACTGCATCCAGTTGCGCTGTGGCATCTGCAAGTTGAATGGCTAACGCTGCATTGGTATTGCCAACTGTAAGTGCTTCTGTAATGCTTGCGTAGCCAATGGCAGAAACGGCTAACGTATATTTTCCGGCATTAATATTTTTGAACGTAAAGTTGCCCTGTGCATCGGTAAAAGTTGCAGCGTTGGTGTTAAGCAGGTAAATAAATGCGTCGGCTACGGGGTGCTGTTTATCGTCAATAATTTTTCCTGTAACGGTTTGGCTTTGTGCTGTAAAAAAAGTGGTTAGCAATAATCCTGCACAGAAAAATTTCTTAAGTAAGATATGGAACATCGAATGGAATTTTATTTAATAATGGTGCTTGAGTCTTTTGTTATTTGACGCTGCAAGATACTGCGGTGTGCGTTTTTTAAAGTCAATTTTTTTGAGCCGGGCATTTGAACAGGCATGAGGCATTGTTGTGCGCACTTCGACTGCCGAAGCTCTTCGCAGCAAAAGCGAAGTGTATTTCTTGTGCTACAAAGCTATGCGCAACTAAAGATATTTAGGCTAGCACTAAATGATCAAAGCTATTTTAATGTGCGATTATTGCTTTTACAAACATGCATCCCTCAGCATCTTCATATAAGCCGCTCCTTTCTCTTGTGCGAAATGAATATTGCGCTGCGGTATTTGTTCAGGGTTGGGATAGCGCAATAATGCCTGTTCTATCCGTTCTTCGCGCAACAAATGTAACATAGGATAAACAGAGCGGTTGGTATAATTGGCTGCATCATCTACAGGAGTTTTTGAGAAACGGTATTGCGGATGAAAGCTTGCTGCCTGGTAGATGCCTTCGTATTTTTGTTGCTTTAATAATTTTTCTGCAAGCGCCACAAAGTCTAAGTAATCAGTAAATTTTTGAAAGGTAACCGGAAAAATAATCAGTGTTGTTTCTATAGCAGTATCATTATCCAAGCGCACACATTCTTCTATTACTGTTTGCAGGCATACTTTTATTTGAGTGCTGTTTTCGACCTTATAAAAAACAGTATTCTGTTTTATTTCTTTAGCTGCAAACGGGCAGAAATTACAGGCAATTACAACATCGTTGATCCATTTTTTTGTTTGTGCAATTACCTGTTCTGTTGTGTTGATTTGCATACTGCAATTTCAGATAATATTTTTATAAAGTTTTTTATGGCTGTTTTGTATTTGCCGAAATATATTCCGAACGTACAAAAGTGCGACGCAAGAAAAGCCTTATAGTAATTCAATTGCCCGGTACATAAAAATGTATTTTAGTCCTCCTCTTCGTACGTTTTTACAACGTGCATAACAGGTAGTTCTTTTTCTGCAAGTTCGTTGATGAGTTCGGCTACCAGTGCAGTCCATCCACTTTGATGTGCAGCGCCAAGGCCACGGCCGTTATCGCCATGAAAATATTCGTAAAACAAAACCAGGTCTTTATTTTCTGGCAAACTATAAAACCAGTTCTGATCGCCATGCAGGCGGCGGTTATTTTTTTGATCCAGCTCAAACAAAGTGACGATGCGTTTTACCAGTTCATTTGCCACATCGCTTAACTCCATAAATACGCCGGAGCCTGTGGGATATTCAATTGTTAGACTGCCATCGTAAAACTCGCCGAACTTTTTAATGCTTTGGATAATCAGGTAATTGATGGGCATCCAAACCGGGCCCCGCCAGTTACTGTTACCACCAAAAAAATCTGAGGTACTGTCGCCGGGATCGTACTGTATGGTATATTGTGTGCCATCAATATTTACTGAATAAGGGTTTGCTTCATGATGCTTACTCAATGCACGTATTCCACCGCAGGAAAGAAATTCAGTTTCGTTTAAAAGGCGTTTGAGTAATGCGATCAACCGTTCTTTAGGAACCAGTGAGATTAGTGTTTTTTCTTCTTCAACCTTTTCTTCATTTGGCCAGAATTTATTGTTTTTTAAACGGTAGTTCTCGAACCAGTTAATGCGCTTGGTAAAATCTTCGAGTTTGTGAAAAACTTTTCTATCAATAACAGATACGGCAAAAAGAGAAGTTAAACCCACTATAGATTGTATGCGCAATTGAATGGGCGGGCCATTGGGCGATCCCAGTTTATCGTAAAAGAATTTGTCTTCCTCATTCCACATTCCCAGTTCGTTAAGTGCTTCGGCAATCAAAACGAAATGCTCGAAGAATTTAGTGGCAGCATCTTCAAAAGAAATGTCGTGCATGGCAATTTCAATGGCCATATCCATTAAGTTCAAGGCGTACATACCCATCCAGCTGGTTCCATCTGCCTGCTCCAGCTTCATCTCGCTGTGCAACTGTATGCTGCGGTTAAATACACCAATATTGTCCAGCCCAAGAAAGCCACCTTCGAATATATTGTCGCCTTTATCGTCTTTGCGGTTGATCCACCAGGTAAAGTTGATAATGAGTTTTTGAAAAATCCGTTTAAGAAACTGTATGTCGCCTTTGCCTGTTTTATTTTTTTCTATGTGGTAAACCTGCAAAGCGCTCCATGCATGTACGGGGGGGTTAACATCGCTGAAATTCCATTCATAGGCAGGTAGCTGGCCGTCGGGTTTCATATACCATTCCCGCATTAGCAGGATCAACTGGTGTTTGGCATAAGTTGCGTCGATTGTTGCCATAGAAATACAATGAAAAGCCAGGTCCCACGCGGCATACCAGGGGTATTCCCATTTGTCGGGCATGAGTATAATATCCTGGTTTTTCAGGTGTTGCCACTGGTGATTGCGGCCCTTTTTACGATGGTCTCCCAGATCTTTAATATCATAAGGGCCGTTGATCCATTTTTCAATATCATAATGGTAGTATTGCTTGCTCCAGAGTAAGCCTGCGAAAGCCTGCCGTTGAATATTTTTCAGGTCTTCAGAAATGTTTTTTGGAAGTATTTCCTGATAGAATTCATTCGCTTCATTTTTACGTTGCGTAAAAATATTTTCGAAACCTTTTGAAAAGGGGGTATCCATGGGCATGTCGCTTAACCGCAGATAAATTGTTTTGGAATCACCGCCGGCAATTTTTAAATGATATACCGGAGAAAATTTTGTTCCTTTTTTATTCCTGCGCAGTGCTTCCTTGTTTTTCTGTTCCACCACTGCATCGTTAAATGCATCTTTTACAAAAGGGGTGTCATTGGGCGTGCCAAAAAGTTTTTCCTTGTTGGTTTCATTCTCCGTAAAAAACCGGTCTTTCGTTTTCGGAAAATACAAATAGTAAGAGCCCAGCCTTTGATGGGTGGCTTTCACCGCATGGTGGTTTATTTCCTTTATTACGGGTTTCTTCTTATCAAGATCATCATACTGTTGCCAGCGGTTATAAAACCAAAGCGTAGGCAGAACGGTAATGGGCGCATCATTCTTTCCCCTGTTGATGATTTCTATTTTAATAGCAATATCTTTCTTGCTGTACTTAGCATAAGTAATATAAACATCAAAATATTTATTCTCATTAAAGATGCCCGTATCCAAAATTTCGTACTCTGGCTCCAGTTTACTGCGCTTACGGTTCTCTTCTCTTAACTGCTCGTAGGGAAACGCCTGCTGCGGGTATTTGTACAGCATTTGCATGTAGTAATGCGATGGAATATTATCCAGGTAATAGTAAAGTTCTTTTACATCTTCGCCGTGGTTGCCTTCATAATTACCCAGGCCAAACAAGCGTTCTTTAAGAATGGGGTCTTTACCATTCCAAAGTGCAACAGAGAAACATAGGTTTTGAAAAAAGTCTGATATGCCCGCCAAACCATCTTCTCCCCAGCGGTAGGCGCGGCTGTGCGAATGGCTGAATGGAAAATAATTCCATGCATCGCTGTTACTGCTGTAGTCTTCACGTACCGTGCCCCATTGGCGTTCCGATACATACGGACCCCATTGTTCCAGCGGAATTTTTTTAGCTGCGTTTGTTTTTAATCGTTGTTGCTCAGCGGTCATAGGCTTGGTTCATTTGTCTGTAATAGAAAAACATCCTGCGTAAAAAAGCAAATATATTTTTCATTTGACAAAGCAGTTGTAACTGTTTAGTAATGAAAGTACGCATATCCTGCCAATTTTGTAAAACACCTTAATACAATAAACCGGGTAAATACATTTATGAGCCGGGCAGAAGATCATGAATTGAACTGTTGTTGCGTCGCACTCTTGCACTGCAGTAAATTTTGTTGAGCTTTCATCTTAGCGAAGACCGAAGTAAAAAATCTTTGTAACCCGGGCTGGCATCTAAACTCTTGCAACAGCGGAGAAACCTATGTTGCTAAGTCTTGTTCTCAAACTTTGACTAGCTTTATTAACTTGTTTAAAACTGATATTCATGAAATGGATTACAAGAGAACGTCCTAAGATCGACCGCATTGCCTGTCCCTGGCTTATCAAAAATTTTATTGATAAAGAAGCCGAGTTTATCTATGTTCCGTTTAATCAGGTTAAAACAAAAGCAAATGAATTAAACGCCACACCCTTTGACTTACCTGATACAGAATTCACCCATTACGATGATCAATGCACGTTTGATTATTTCATTAAAAAATACAATATAAAAGATATGGCTGTGCTTGCGATGGCACCTATTGTAAGAGGTGCTGATACTGACCGACACGATATGGCCGATCAGTCATCTGGCTTATGGGCCATAGCTGCAGGGCTTGCATATAATTTTAAAAACGATCATGAACTCCTTCAAAGCGGCATGATGATCTACGACGCGCTGTATAGCTGGGCAAAATATCTGCAGAACGAAAAACATACACAGCAGCCATTCGAAAATTTACTACTCGATGTATTTAATAAATTTATTAAAAAGCAACGCGGCTCCAAAAAGAAAACACCTGCCTGGGCACAGGAAATGAAAGAAATTATACAAGACCAGATTGACACAAATCTTACGCTCAGTTTAAAAGAAATTTCCAAAGGATTGAATGTGCATCCCTCATATTTATCGAGAGAGTTTTCCAAATACTTTGAAGATCTTTCTTTTGGTGAATACATACGTAAACTGCGCATAGAAAAGGCGATTCAGCTTATGCTATCATCTGATTATTCACTTACTGAAATAGCTTATCTCACCGGCTTCAGCGACCAAAGCCATTTTACCCGAATCTTTAAAAAGCATACCGGTAAAAATCCATCGGCTTATAAAAAAAGTAATCAGGATACAAAAGGTTAATTGTGTTCTATTTATTTGCTTTAATTGAAAATAATTTTACAACTGAATATTTTATTATGAAAAGCTTAATAACAAAAATGGAAGTTGAGGAATTACAAAGAGAAAATATTTCTTTTAAATTAATTGATATAAGAACTGCAGATGAATTTAATAAACTCCATATTCCCATTGCAGAAAACATAGATGCAACAGATTTGGAAAGTAAGCTATCAGCATTTTCAAAAAATGATATTATTGTTTGTGTTTGCAATAAAGGCCATGAGCGTTCACAAAGTGCTGCGGCATTTTTTTACAATAACGGATTTGAAAATACTTTTTATTTACAAGGTGGAACTCTCGGCTGGTTTGCTGAATAATGTTCAGAACGTACAAGAGTGCGACGCAAGGAACGATCATAAAAGGTATACTGCCCGGTTCAAAAAAAATCATCACCAAAACTTATTTCCATGTCATTAACCGAAACCAAAACCAAACCAGCTTATTCGCTTAAGCAACTCGTTTTATATTTTTTAAAATTAGGCTACTCTGGCTTTGGCGGACCTGTTGCATTGGTGGGTTATATGCAGCGCGACCTGGTGGAAAATAAAAAATGGATCAGCGAAGAAGAATATAAAGAAGGGCTTGCGCTGGCACAGTTGGCACCTGGTCCGCTGGCTGCGCAACTGGGCATTTATTTAGGCTTTGTACATTATGGTTTATTAGGCGCAACCCTTGCAGGGCTTGCATTTGTGCTGCCTTCATTCATCATGGTGGTGGTAATTGGAATTGCGTATAAAATGTTTGGCGGGCTGCCGTGGATGCAGGCTGTGTTCTACGGCGTAGGCGCAGCAGTGATTGGAATTATTGCTATGAGTTCGTATAAACTCACCATGAAAAGTGTAAGCAAATTTTCGATAGAAGCCATCAAACAAAAATGGATTTTGTGGTTGTTTTATCTGGTTGCATTAATTATTACAGCCGTTACACAAACAGAAGAAGTGCTGCTCTTTGTAGCGGCAGGTTTTATATACATGATCATTAAAGCCCCGCCGCAATGGATGAAAAAAGCAAAAGCAGCAAACTCCATTTTATTAACGGGAATTGGTTTCTGGAATTTTGAATGGGGCACACTCGGCCAGATCGCATGGTTCTTTACAAAAGCCGGTGCATTTGTGTTTGGCAGCGGCCTTGCTATAGTTCCTTTTTTGCATGGCGGCGTGGTTACAGAATATCACTGGCTCGATGAACACCAGTTTGTAGATGCCGTTGCTGTGGCCATGATTACTCCCGGTCCGGTTGTTATTACTGTTGGTTTTATCGGGTATCTTGTTGCAGGTTTTCCGGGAGCCTGTGTTGCAGCACTGGCAACGTTTTTGCCCTGTTATCTTTTCACCGTTATACCTGCGCCATACTTTAAAAAGATCGCAAAAAATGTTTCTATTAAAGCATTTGTTGATGGCATAACCGCAGCGGTAATTGGTGCATTGGTGGGTGCGGTAATAGTAATTGCCATGCGTTCCATTATTGATATTCCTACGGCGTTAATTGCTGTTGCAACCGTGCTGGCATTGATCTACATTAAAAAGATCCAGGAGCCGCAAATCATTCTCGTTGCAGCAATATTGGGACTTGCATTAAAGCTTTTATGAGCCGGGCTTTTTGAATATGATTGAAGCTTTTGTTGCGTCGCACACTTGTACTTTGATGATGAATATTGTACTTTTTACAGCAGCGCAAATTCAACGGCATTACCTTGTTTTAATTTCCTTTTCCGGTGCGCTTTGCTTAAATAAAAGCCCAATAGAATATCCAACACCTGAAGAGTGCGACGCAAGAAAAGCTTCATGCCTGGTTAATTGCCGGTTTAAAAAACGTATTTCTGCTTTTATTCTTTGAATAGCCAAATGCCTGTTGGGCAATAAAAATCCAAACTTGCTTAATTAAATTTTATTTTTGGAGTTGACACCGTAACAAAAAATTTCTTCTACAAAAATTTCTCTATTAATGCATACAGCGCAGGACAGGTTTCTTAACGGTGGCGGTAACATGGGGAAGCTGATCCGCGAAAAGAACTGGAGAACAACATCGCTTGGCGATATCAGCCTATGGCCGCAAAGTTTACGAACATCACTCAGTATTATTCTTAATTCAAAGTTTCCCATGTTTCTTTTTTGGGGTCCGCAATTAATTTGTTTTTATAACGATGCCTACCGGCCCAGCCTGGGCAATGATGGCAAACACCCTTTTATTTTAGGAGTGCCTGCGCAAAAAGCCTGGCCCGAAATATGGCATATAATAGGTGCGCTGATTGACAATGTAATGAATGGGGGTGAAGCAAGCTGGAGTGAAGACCAATTAATTCCCATATTCCGGAACGGGAAAATAGAAGATGTTTACTGGACCTTTAGTTACAGCCCGGTATATAACGAGGAAGGCAAACCTGGAGGTGTATTTGTTACGTGCAATGAGACCACAGGCAATGTACTGAACCTTAAAAAACTGGAAGAATCTGATAAAAAATTCCGTAACACGGTAATGCAGGCACCGGTATCAATTGTAATACTGAGGGGACGGGATTTTGTAATTGAAAGTGCCAATGATTCTTACCTGGAACTGATTGATAAAAAAGAAAAAGAATTTATAGGGCAAAAACTGTTTGACGAGTTACCCGCTGCCAAAGAAACAGTTGAACCTTTACTGTTGGGTGTTATGGATTCGGGTGAACCATTTAACGCCACTGAGCTGAAAGTGATGCTGAACCGGTATGGTAAAAAAGAACCTGGTTATTTTAACCTTGTGTATCAGCCCCTGCGCGAAGCAGATGGTTCAATAAACGGTATTATGGTTGTTGCTTCAGAAGTAACAGAACAGGTTAAGTTAAAATTTTCTTTACAGGAGAGCGAAAAGCAATTTCGTAACATGGTAATGCAGTCACCTATACCGATGACCATTTTCAGGGGCGATGATCATATTATTGAAATAGCGAATAATGTAATGATCAGGGATATCTGGCGTAGGGAACCATCTGAACTGATTGGTAGAAAAGCGCTTGAGGTTTTCCCTGAATTAAACGACCAAAAATATCCTGAATTATTAAAAAAAGTATTGCACACAGGGATTGCGCACAGAGAATATGAATCTGTTGCCTATGTACAGGGAGATGATGGGATGAAGAAGTTTTATCTTGATTATGAATACGCACCGCTTTACGAAACCGATGGCAGTATTTCCGGTGTAATGATTACTGTAAACGATGTTACAGAAAGGGCGGAAGCAAGGGGGAAATTAAAAGAGGCGGAAGAGCGTATAAGGCTTGCTGCGGAAGCTTCACAGCTTGCTACATGGGATCTTGATTTATGCACCAGGGATGTTATTTATTCTCCGAGACTTACTGAAATCTTTGGCCACAAGGAATCAGCAATACTTAGTCATCAGGATTTGCGAAACCAGATACATCCGGATGATATACACAGCATAGTTGAAAAAGCATTTGATGCAGCTTTACAAAATGGGTATTATAGCTATGAAGCCCGGTTGGTATGCCCAGATAATAATATCCGCTGGATAAGAACACAAGGCAAGGTTTATTATGATGATAAAAATGTTCCTGTGCGGTTGCTCGGTACAATGATGGATATTACAGGAGCCAAGGAAGATGAAGAAAAGATAGCAAAATTTGCTGCAATTGTTCAGTCATCCAATGACGGAATCATAAGTAAAACACTTGAGGGTATTGTTACCAGCTGGAACGATTCAGCCCAACGTATATTTGGTTATACAGGAGCAGAAATGACAGGTCAGCCAATTTCAAAACTGATTCCGGAAGAACGTTTAGAGGAAGAGCAGGATATTCTTGCGAGACTGAAAAAAGGTGAAATGATTGATACATTTGAAACGCAGCGCATTACAAAACAAAAGAACCTGATAGATGTTTCTTTAACGGTTTCTCCAATTAAGAATATCAGTGGTAATGTTATCGGAGCTTCAAAAATTATACGAGATATAACTACCCAGAAACTGAATGAACGTTTAATAAAAGAAAGTGAACAAAAATTCCGCCTGCTTGCTGATTCAATGCCGCAGTTCATCTGGATAAGCGATGTATTGGGTAACCTGAATTACTTTAACCAAACTGTTTTTGATTATTCAGGACTATCTCCTGAACAAATTAATGAGGGTGGCTGGCTGCAGATCATACACCCGGATGACAGGGAAGAAAATATAAAACAATGGCAGTATGCAATCTCAACCGGTGAACCCTTTTTTTTCGAGCACCGCTTTCAACACAAGGATGGTGAATACCGCTGGCAGTTAAGCCGTGCCGTACCACAAAAAGACGAAAATGGTAAAATTCAGATGTGGGTAGGAACCAGCACAGACATTGATGAAATAAAAAAGCATGAACAACAGAAGGATGATTTCATAAAAATGGCAAGTCATGAATTAAAAACACCAGTTACAACAATTAAAGGTTATGTTCAGCTTTTACTTAAAATGCATGGTGCCGGCAACGATGCATTTCTTTCCTCTTCCCTTTTAACAATAGACAAGCAGGTAGGAAAACTAACCAAGCTCATTACCGATCTGCTTGACCTTACCAAAATAGAAACAGGAAGCCTTCATTTAAACAATGAAAGATTTAATCTGGCTGAAACCGTAAAAGAAATTGTTTACGACCTGCAAACTGCCATACCAACACACCGGATTATTTTATTGGAATTAGCCAATGGTTATGTACATGGCGATAAAGACCGTATTTCCCAGGTAATAAATAATCTCATCACCAATGCTATAAAATATTCTCCGGGTGCCAATAATATTATAGTTGAACTTTGTGAAAAAGACAGTAACATGGTTGTTTCTGTGCAGGACTTTGGCATAGGTATAGCGCAACAGGAACAGCATAAAATTTTTGAGCGCTTTTACCGTGTTGCCGGTAAAGACGAAAAAACATTTCCAGGCTTTGGAATAGGCCTTTTTATTGTAAATGAGATTATCTCAAAACACAATGGAAAAGTTAGGGTAGAAAGTGAAAAAGACAAAGGATCAAAATTTTATATTTCTTTGCCGCGGGTCTTTTAAAATTTAACCACTGATATGCAAGATAAAACGGTAGATATTGTTATAATGGATGATGATGCGGATATCTGCTTGTTAATGAAGAATGTATTAAAGTTTGCCGGCTATACTGTACAAACCTGCTCAACGCCAGATTCACTAACCAAAACAGTTGCCGAAGTACATACAAAGCTTATCATTATGGATATGCTTCTTGCCGGTTTTGATGGAAGAGAAATCTGCGCATCGCTTAAAAAGCGACCGTTAACCAGCAATATAAAAATAATGATGATGTCTGCCCATCCTGATGGAGAAAAAAGCTGCCTTCTTGCGGGTGCCGATCTCTTTGTAGAAAAGCCTTTTGATATTGATACCCTTATCGCTAAAGTAAATCAGATATTGAAATAAGTGAAACCGGCTTTTTTAACCGGGCAATTGTATTTTATGGCATCGCCTCTTGCGTCGCACACTGCATCTTCAATAACGTTGCTCAGCAGTTTAATGCAGTTTCGCTGTTATTTTGCTAACCTCACCAGTAGTTATCGCTATCGTATTTTTTCTCCTATTTCTTTTCCTTTTGTCTAAGCAGTCTTTTTATACGCATTGAAAATTCGGATGTATTAAATGGCTTGGTAATAAAATCATCTGCCCCAAGCGATAAGGCTTCCAGTACAGTTGCTTCTTCATCCATCGCTGACAATACCAGTATGGGGATCTTAATTCCTGAAGACCTAACAATGCCAATAAGTTCCAGGCCTGAAGTAAAAGGCATTACAATATCAGTAATTATCATATCCGGCTTAAATGTTTCCATTGATTGTAATGCTTTACGGGCATCGGAATTGGCATTTATAATATGACCTTCCTTTGTTAACTGGTGTTTTATAAGTGTAAGCATTACCTCGTCATCTTCAGCAATCAAAATTTTCATAGGGGGATTTTTAAAATTTAGATTTATAAAGTAACATCAACAACAGTAATTGCTACCCTGTAATATTCAGTTTGAAACATTACTTTAACGTTTTGACTTATTTTTAACCAGTTATATGACTTCAATTCTGTTATTTTTGTCGCTAATGTTTGAAAATAGTAAAAATTTAATTATCAAAAGCTTCATAATGAAGAAATTATTGCTGGGCGTATTATGTTTAACAGCTGTTTCGGTTACAATTGCGCAGAATACAGAAGTAAAAAAGAAAGTTATTGATCTGGGCAAGATTGACCTCAGTAACCGGCCAAACGATCATTTTATGATTCAGTACGGTGCAGATGGCTGGCTGAATGCCCCAGACAGTGCCAAACCTTCGGGCTTCTCAAGGCATTTTAATTTCTATTTTATGTATGATAAGCCATTTAAAACAAATCCGCACTACAGCATAGCAATTGGCGCGGGCCTTGGCACGAGTAATGTTTTTTTTAAAGATACTTATGTAAACCTGAAATCTGTTTCAGCAACATTGCCTTTTACTGATGTAGCCGCAAGCTCAGTTAATCGCTATAAAAAATTTAAATTAAGTACCGTATTTCTGGAAATACCGGTAGAAATAAGGTTTGCTCAAAATCCCGTTACGCCAGATAAGGGTTTTAAAGGTGCATTGGGTTTAAAGGTTGGTACACTGCTTAAATCCTACACTAAAGGTAAAAATGCTATTAGCAATACAGGGGCAACATTGTACGGCGATAAATACATTGTAAAGGAATCTGAGAAAAAATTTTTAAACAGCACCCGCTTTGCTGTTACGGGAAGAATTGGTTTTGGCAATATATCATTCGATGGTTCTTACCAGATAACTCCCTTGCTTAAAACAGGAACCGGCCCAAAGATCAATCCTTATTCTTTTGGATTAACTTTAAGCGGGTTGTAGTATAAGCGGCTGTTAAAAGCCCAACAGAATTGTTCTGCAAAAGTGTGCGACGCAAGGAACGGTGAATGGAAATTCTTAGTTTGGATAATGATATTTCTTATCAATTTTTACAGGCCTTCGTTATTTCGAAGGCCTTTTATTTTGAGCGTATTACCTTTACAAAAATTGTAATTACTTGATTGGAAAAACACAGAAAATTAAAAAAGAAGAGAAGGCTGTACTGGTAGGCCTTATACAGGGCGAACAAACCCACGAGCAGGTTCAGGAATACCTTGATGAGCTGGCTTTTTTAGCCGAAACTGCAGGTGCAATTGCAGGTAAAAGGTTTACCCAAAAACTAAAGCATCCCGATAGCCGCAGTTTTGTTGGCAAAGGAAAACTGGAAGAAATTAAAAATTATATCCAGGGAAAACCCGTTGATCTTGTAATTTTTGACGATGAACTTACAGGCTCACAAATTGCGAATATTGAGAAGGAACTAAAAGTAAAGACCATTGACCGCAGCGACCTGATTCTGGATATTTTTGCCAGCCGTGCAAGAACTGCACAGGCAAAAGTTCAGGTTGAACTGGCACAATATCAATACCTGTTACCACGGTTAAAAGGTATGTGGAGCCATCTTGAACGGCAGGGCGGCGGTGTAGGTACACGAGGCCCCGGCGAAACGGAAATAGAAACAGACCGCCGTATTGTAAAAGATAAAATATCATTACTGCGCAAAAGACTTACCGAAATTGATAAACAGTCTTTTACCCAACGCAAAGAGCGTGGCGAATTTATAAGGGTAGCACTGGTTGGTTATACCAATGTGGGCAAAAGCACCATTATGAACCTGCTGAGTAAAAGCGATGTTTTTTCTGAAAATAAATTATTCGCAACACTCGACACCACCACCCGTAAGGTAGTTTTTGAGCAAATACCTTTTTTGTTAAGCGATACCGTTGGGTTTATCAGAAAATTACCACACCACCTTGTAGAAAGTTTTAAAAGTACTTTAGATGAAGTTCGGGAGGCAGACCTGCTGCTGCATGTGGTTGACATTTCGCATCCGCAGCATGAAGAGCAAATTAATGTAGTAAACAAAACCTTGCAGGATCTGAATGCATTTGATAAACCCGTAATCACTGTATTTAATAAAATGGATATTTACGAAGAAAAAAGTATTGATTCCTGGCTTGAGGCAGAAGTAAAGCAGGATATATTGCGGGATCTTCGTGAAAAGTGGGAGCACAATACCGATGGTAATTGTATTTTTATTTCAGCTACAGAGCGTATGAATGTTGATGCCTTGCGAAATTCAATACTTACAAAAGTCCGCGAATTGTACCGGGTGCGCTACCCCTATAAAACGGAATTTTTCTTTTAGCCAGGCTGTTGATTATGATTGAGGCGGCTGTTGCGTCGCACACTGCACCGGCAACAATTCTATTCAGCATTCAAAGGCAGCAACATTAAACTCATGAAGGTAAAAAAGTATCAGTGGTATAAAATTGCAGATTCAGAAAGTGAATTGGTTTTTTTGCCAAACAATATGCTTGTTACCGAAGCAGGAGGAAAAAAGATTACGATAATAAAACACAACAATAGCCTAATGGCCTGCACTTATGCCTGTCCACATGCAGGCGGCATCTTGTCCGAAGGCCATGTAGATGCATCAGGCAATGTAGTTTGCCCGATTCACCGGTATAAGTTCAGCCTGCAAAACGGGCGCAATGTAAGCGGCGAAGGATATTATCTCACAACCTTGCCCGTTGAGGTTCGGGAAGACGGCATTTTTGCCGGCATTGAACAAAAAGGCTTTTTTAATTTTTAATAAAGCAGAATTTTTTTGCCAAACGATTTGGGTACTATGCAAAATCTCCTATTTTTGCAGCCCGCTTTAGAAATATGGCGTTACAGACTCCCGAATAGCTCAGTTGGTTAGAGCATCTGACTGTTAATCAGAGGGTCACTGGTTCAAGTCCAGTTTCGGGAGCTAATAGCTACAAGGGTTTCAAGAAATTGAAGCCCTTTTTTTATTTCCAATTCCGGCACCTGAACCATTTTTACCTGATTTTTTTGCTACCATAAAATGGTTGCTTTTTGCCCCTTATTTTCAGAACCAGGCCTTCGAACAAGTTCGAATAAAGTTTCCCACTTCGCTTAAATGTCGCCATGTAACCGGAACTTTGAACCGAGCGTGGCAAGCGGCGATGACATAAAAAATTGCTGCCCGGCTCAAACAAATCTGCATTGAATTATATGTATGGGAATTCTGCTGATTTTTAAAAAACTTAACTTGTGCTTATGGAACATATTGCCCATCTGAAAAAAGATACAAAACTTGCTTTACTTGTTGCAGAACCTTACACTGACCTGCGCATTCAAAAAAATGTACCGTTGGCTTTGATGGCCAGCATTATGAGCCAGCAGCTGAGTACTAAAGTTGCTGATATAATTCATAAAAGATTTCTTGCTTTATACAATGGGAAAGAACCTTCCCTTCAGGATATTCTGGATACACCATTTGATAAATTGCGTAGCATAGGTTTATCGAATGCCAAAACAAATTATGTACACAATGTAGCAAGGTTTTTTATTGAAGAAAAGATCAGCAATAAAAAATTACATGCAATGAATAACGAAGAAATTATTGCGTTGCTTACTAAAATAAAAGGCGTTGGCCGGTGGACGGTTGAAATGCTTTTAATGTTTACATTAGGCAGGGAAGATGTATTGGCATTGGACGATCTTGGTATTCAGCAGGCAATGATAAAACTTTATAAACTACAAAAACTGGATAAAAAGCAGTTGCGTGAAAAGATGATAAAAATATCTTTAAAATGGAGCCCTTACCGAACACATGCCTGCCTGTATCTGTGGCGCTGGAAGGATACAAAATAAAAAAGCATACAGCTCCGGAACTGCATGCTTTTACTTAAATGACTTTCTATTTAGAAATTGGCTGCGTTTATAACCTCAACCAGTTTTGAATAATCAGAACTGTTGCCGGCTCTCCAGATACTAAAATGGTAACGGTTGCCGCCTGCGGTTTGCATAAGCTTAATTTGTTTGGTGAAGTTTTTATCAGCGTATCCTTTAATAAAAACGATTTCACCTTCTTCGTTGGTTACAATAAGCGTAAATTTTTCACCAGCGGTATTATTGATCTTTACATTGAATAGTAAACTATTGTTTTCTGTGCCCGCAAACTGAACAGAACTGGTGTTTTCTGCAGATACAATTTCAATTGTATCGTTGTTCCTGTTTGCCATGCTTTTAAGTGGCGCAACGCCTGCTATAGCAATTGCTGCAACCAATGCCAAAATCAATTTACTGCCTGTCTTTTTCGAAAATGTCTTTTTCATAATGCTCCTTTTTAAATGTTAATCCTTCTGCCACACACTATCTTCTGTACTAAAAACCCGGATTTGAAGCAGGCTTTCTTAAATCATTTTTCCTGCTGTTCCAATACACTTAATAAGTGTGCGAACTTAATGTGTACTTTTTACACTATTAATACTTTGTTTGAGATAAAGTAACCCACATAAACAATTTCTTAACAGGAATTTGCTTAATGTCTATTGATTATCAATAGATTTAATGATAATCATTCTGTGGTTTTAAAATAAAATGGGGGTTATCCAATAAAACAAAGTAGCCGACTTCGGAGGAAGGAGTAGTATTTTATAATACCAACACCTGTATTTCATAGCAGCATCGTTGCGTCGCAATCACTTCGTCTGCATATCTTTTGGAAGCAATTTAGCGGATGGCAGTGTTTTTATAAAAGCCTCATTCATAATACGAACGATGAACGTAATGCGACGCAACGATGCTTAACCAGCGAGCAGAAAGCTTGTAACAAAAAATTATTTTTTTACTTATCCTGAACTTACTTTTACCACTACTTCTTCATAAATGCCGGTATATTGCTTACCAGATTTGAATTCTTTTGTTTTCGGGTAAATACATTTTATCGGCGGGCTGCACATTAAATGCTTCATAAAAATGTGCAGCGTTCATCAGAGGGCCATTTACACGCCACATAGGGAGCGCGTGGGGATTATTATTAACCCACAGTCGCATAAATTCATCTTTCATTTTTACACGCCATATTTTAGCAACAGAAATAAAAAATCGCTGATCTGGTGTAAAGCCACCAGCCTTTGTTGTGTCCTGCCCTTCTTTGGTCATTTTAAAAGCCTCGTAGGCAATAGCAACGCCGCCTATATCTGCGGTGTTTTCACCCACCGTCATTGCGCCTTTAATATGTACGGTATCCAGAACTGTAAACGTATTGTACAGATCAATTACCTGTTGCGTTTTTGTTTTAAATTTTTCATAATCATCTTTTGTCCACCAGTTTTTCACGTTGCCTTCCTTATCAAACTGTGCGCCCTGGTCATCAAAAGCATGCGTTAGTTCATGACCGATCACCATACCAATGCCACCATAATTCAGCGCATCATCGGCGTTATTATCAAAATAGGGAGATTGTAAAATAGCTGCCGGAAATACAATTTCATTTGCAGAAGGGTTGTAATAAGCAGTAACCGTTGAAGGCGTTGTAAACCATTCACTCCTGTCAACCGGTTTATTCAATTTTGCCAGTTGAAACTGGTAATTATTAACGGCGGCAGATACTACATTTTCAAAGTATTTATCCTTTGCAATAGTTACGTTGCTGTAGTCTCTCCATTTATCGGGGTAGCCGATTTTCTTAGTAATGGCAAATAGTTTCTCTTTTGCTTTTTGTTTGGTACTGTCACTCATCCAATCCAGCTTATCTATTCTTGCGGCAAACGCTTTCTGTAAATTGTTTACCAGGTCCAGCGTACGTTTTTTTGCATCTTCAGTAAAATATTTCTTCACGTACAATTGTCCCAGTGCTTCACCCAGCGATTGATCAACAGCACTTGCCATTTTCTCACCGCGGCTTTTTTGCACAGCCTGTCCGCTCAATACTTTATTCAGCTCAAATGCAGCATCAACAAAGGGTTTGCTTAATTCATTTGCATAGTTACTGATAGAATAAGCTTTCAAATAAATTTTCCAATCATTGATAGAAATAGATTTTAAAACTGCATTCAGCTTATCATAATACGCAGGTTGCCCTACATCAATAGAATCTGTATTCGCACCCAGGTTATTCAATACATTCAGCCAGCCGATATTGGTGTGCCGCTTTGCAAGTGTTGCGATAGCCATCTTATTGTAGTTTGCATTTACATCGCGTAATTCAACATTTGTTCTGTGTGATGAAGCAAGCTGTTTATCGGTGTTGTAAACAATCTCAGCATCTTTTGTTGCAGTAGCAGAATCGCTGCCTGTAAGTTGAAACAGTTTGGCAAGATATACTTTGTAAGCTTGCTGAATAGCAATGCTTGATACATCTGTTTTAAAATAGTAATCTCTCTCCGGCAATCCAATACCTGCCTGCGAGATATGAGCAATATTAAGGCTGCTGTTTTTATTATCAGGGCCCACATAAAAAGCCAAAACGGAAGTATTGTTCGCTTTTGCTTCAAGGGCAACAAACTTCATCAAAGAAGCAGCATCAGTGACGCTGTCAATACGAGCCAGTAAAGGCTTCACAGGATCATAACCACGTTGGTTAATCGTAGTGGTATCCATTCCTGAAGCATAAAAATCACCGAGTTTCTGTTCAATGCTGCCCGGGGTGTTGCTGGCACGGGCAACACTATCCAGTATGCTTTGTAAACGTAAGCGTTGCGGGTAGTTCATAAACATGTACGCACCTACGCCAGATTGCGATGGCGGTATCTGCGCAGAGTCGTACCACTTACGATTTACATACATAAAAAAATTATCGCCGGGTTTAAGGGAAGAATCTATTCCCTGTATATCGGAAACATTAGTTGCATCAGGAGTGTTGTTGCATGCAGCCAGCAGAAGCAATGCTGCAAAAAAGAATAATGATCTTTTCATATACAAATGTTTTTTTGGAAGTGAATTGATTCAGCCAGTGACTTTACATTTACTGGCAGCGTATTGAAATTAAGGTTTGTTTTACCGAAGTTAATTGTTCCAGCTGTTTCTTTATTTTATTGTATTGAGCTTTTGTAATGCTGTTAAGCTTCATTGTTGTGAATTTACTGCTTCGTAGTGCAAATTTCTTATTTGTATGTTTGGTTCTTTATGAAGCTTCTAATTTTTTATTGGCATTGCCAGAAGCTGTTCAGATTTAGTTTGCAACATTGCGGAGGAAACGGAACGATGCCTTTTTTACAGCAGATGAACGGATTGCGACGCAACAAAGTTGCCATGAAACCCAATGCTGGTATTATAATATTTCCGTGGAGTATAATTTCGTTTGCCGTTTACAGGGACGCCAACGAAAGCGCATTACGAACACCAGCAGCAGTAAGGAGTTATTTATATTTTATGAAGCCGGCAGTTATACATTTGGCATCTTCGTTGCGCAAATCACTTCAATGATACCTGCAGCAAACATTGAAACTCTCTTGCAAAATCAACCGATACACGGGCATGTACCGCACCCTGCCTGTCGAGAAAACGTTGTGTTCCATTGGTTGCAAAAACGCCTTCGTGCCAAATGTTTGCGTGAATATATAAACCTTTATCGCCCGGGCATAAGAAGCAAATAAAATCTGTTGGTTGTATATCATCACCGGGTAGCGCTACGGGTACCAAATAAGGTTTATGATCCAGTGGAAAAAAAAGTTGCCCTCCATCGGGATGATAATTGGCATGCCACAACAATATTTGTGAAGGCAAGGCAGTATGCGCGTCAGAAGCATCGGCAGGATCTGTGTTATAACCAAGAATATATTTACCACCAACGGCTTCGTTGCTTCCATATAAAATATCGCCCTTCCATTCGCTGTAGAAAATACCTTCTTTTGTACCAGCTTCATCGCCGCTGTCGGTATCTACAGGCCGCCAACCCTGCGCCGGCCATCTTGTAATTTCGATCTTAAAAGCAGCAGGATCGTCTACAAGACAGCCATAACCTTTAACCGATTCAGCAGTTGCATTTATTACAGGAATTTCTACAAACCTCAGCCCTGCGGGTAATGCAGGATTCATATAGTCGGGTACAAGTTGGGTATGCATGATTGAAGCGTTTTACAACGAAGATTTTTGCTAAAAATAGTAAATGTCAGCATAAAAAATTGCTCTACCCATTAAGCATTTGTGAAGGTGTTTTATCATGTAATCATTTCATTTACCCATGCCTGCGCTTTCATTGTTAGCATATGAATCATTATTAAGCAGGCATTTTATATTTTCCGGGCTGTTGTTGTGTCACTCACTTGTACGGTTGGATTATATATGCAGCTTTTACCGAAGCGAGTAAATTGGTTATGGAAGTTTAATTTCGTTTGCTGTTGATTGGAGCTACACAGGTAGCATTGTACGGAAACCAACAGCAGTAGTGTTATTATTTATTGCTGCTTCCAATGAACACCCACAATTATTTCATTTCTTCTTCCCCAAAATTGATAGGGTGCATTGTAACCCAAAAACCGGAAGTTTCCGTAATGCTCAATTCCTTTTGTCTGCAATACAGTTTCTAATTTGGCAGCGTATGTTTTAATCAACTCATCATTGGCATAACCACCAAACCTGATGGCCGCAACATATTCTTGGGTAGTGGTTTCAATGGCTATGGATGAATCATTTGGTTTGGGTAAATTATCTTTATTATAGTTCGCCGGCATTACAAAACTCATGGAAGATTGAGCATCATTTATGTTCATGTGCACAGGCGTTGTCATGGCAATATTTTTATTGGCATTATTCCCTCCAAAAATAAATGAAGCTAATTTTCTAAATCCCGGGGAGGATAATTCTCTGTAGGTTTTTGCGGTCATTGAAATGGTTGCCATTGTCGCCGGAGGATAAAGGCGTATCTCAAAATCTTCTTCCTTTTTAATAATCTGGTACGGTTGTGTTTCTGTGTCTGCCATTGTAGAATATATTAGAGATGAAATAAATCAAGCCGCAAAAACTGCAACGATCATTAAAGTTAATTTCATGTTGAATTATTTTACAACCAGCATAAATTTCCATTCCAAAACAACGATGCAACAGTAAATCAACATCAATTTTTTAATGTTGTTAAAGGTAGCGTTTACCGAAGCGAATAAATTGGTTACGGGAATTTAATTTCGTTTGCCGTTGGCGGGGACGCCACCGGAAGCGCAGTCAGGACATCAACAGCAGCAGGAATTTTTGAGTGGCGTGCAGCAAAGAAGAAAAATTATTTCTTTCTGTATCTTTTGCCAGGTTTTCTGCTTGCATGAAAAATAGCTGATACTGTAATAACCTTTTCCTTTTTATATACTGTATAAACAATAATGTAGGGGAAAATCCGTACCGGGGTTTCACGAAAACTTCTATGGCGTTTCGGGTATCTTTCCGGGTATTGTGTTATTAGGTTTAATTTATTTTGAATTACTTCAATAAACCGATCTCCTAAACCTTTTAATTTTTGTTCGTACCAAACGGCCGCATCCTGGTATTCTTTATCTGCTTCTTCAAGAAGTATAATTGTGTAGGGCATTTCTATTTTACTTTCTTAACAGCCTGTTTTGCCCTGTTAACAGATTCTTCAAGCGTATACGTTTTAGCAGTGCCTTTTAAGTATTCATTTTCTCTTCTTTGCAGTTCTGCGGTAAAATTTTCATCCTTCCAAAAATCGTATTGTTCATCAATATCTTCTTCCACCATCATGTATATGGCTTTTATCTTTTTTTCTTTTGCTGTTTCTATATAGTGGTGCAACCTTTGTTTTAATTCTTCGTTTTTCATTGCCTTAATCTTTGAAACAAATTTAAGCTTTATTTATTCACGGAAAATTCCTGCACAAATGAACATAGGAAAAGAATTTTATGTAGCGGGCTTATCCAATACTATTCAGCTTTTGTTGAGCAATTTGCGTGTCGAAGCAGCAAATTGGGACCCTTGTACTGTTGGATTATATATGCAGATTTTACTAAAGCGTAGGTTGCAGGTAATAACACCTGCAACGGCGAAGAAAAAGCACAGACACGATGCCTGTGCTTTTTTAATTCTTTAGTCTTTTACACAACGAACAGAAAAGCCATTCGTTTTGTAATCTGTAAAGCTGGAAATAGTTCCGTAGAAATAGGTAAGCATTCGATGGTGAGCCGCATTGGATGCGGATTCGGTAGAAGTCCACCAATAGCCATAACCACCTGCGTCAAAAAAATCTCCAAGATAGTAACGGGTGCCTCCGGGAAGTGCCGTAAAGCCACTGCTGTTGGTTGCATCAGCATTTGGCGCAAGCCAATGCGCTGTGCCTGCCTCCTTCAATTTGCTACCTGCCACATTTGCCCCGCCTAAATAGATGGTAAGTGCTGTCCACTCAGAATCGCTGGGCACATGCCAGCCCGCAGGTGCCAATCCTCTTGGGTCATTAACTGCATACCAGTTATACAGCTTTCCGAAACGTGGATCGTTATTGTACCAGCACCACGCCCCGGTGGTAAGCGCAGACCACTTTCCAGGATCTTTAACCTCGGGAATTTTATCGCCGTTTCTGTAGTAGCTGGTAGTGAGATCTTTTTTCGCCCAAACCTGTGTGCCGATTTTTGATGGAGCCAGAGCACTTACAGATTCGGATGCATTCGTGCTGCTAGCAGCCTTAAATTGTACGGTGCTTTCTTTTTTACAGGAGATCGCCAGCAACAGCAGCAATGCTGCGAACCCCGCTTTTAGCGTTGTTTTCATTTTACATATTTTTTTGTTATATAAAGGTCTTGATCAATAAATTAATTAGTCATGCCGCATTTCAGTAATGCTGATGACGTTCGTCAGTAAAAGAAAATTGCGGAAGTTGTAACTTTAAACCGGTTGTTGATTTGCATGGCTGGAGTTATTGCGGCTGCAAATATTTCAGCAATACATACCACACTTTATTTGTAGCAGCGAGGGCTTAAATTGTAACCACCGGATTATATTATTTCTTATGTAGTTGCCTGCCGCTTTAACAAGATCAACAATGGCGTGGCTGCGGAACACCAACTAGGGCGGACATAAAACAGAATGCAAAAATGTACCGATGATAATTTCGTTTTCCCTTGGCGGGGACACCACCGGAAGCGCAGCGTGGACACCAGCAGCAGGAATTTAATTTGTTTGTGCACCTATTTTATTTTGGCAATCTTTGTATAACCAAAATGATTGCTGCAACTATGCGTATAATATTTAGTTCACGTATACTTGGCGTTGCCTTAAGCTTTACGTTTTTTGCTGCAGGCAAAAGCTCAGCACAAACCAATACGCCATCACTCAAAGAAGTATTTAAGAATGATTTCCTCATTGGTGCTGCGCTTAATACACAACAGATAGAAGAAAAAGATTCAGGCGCTGTTGTATTAGTGCGGCAACAGTTCAATGCTGTTACGCCAGAGAATGTAATGAAAGCAGCAATTATTCAGCCCGGGTGGAACGACTTTAATTTTAAAGTTGCAGATGAACTGGTAGATTTTGCCGTCTTACATAACATGAAAGTAAATGCGCATACGCTTATATGGCATAACCAATTGCCGCTATTTATGAGGAATATGCAGGATGCAGATTCTGTAAAAGAATATTTTCAGAAACATATTACAACGGTCGCATCAAGGTATGATGGTAAAGTGTATTCATGGGATGTGGTGAATGAAGCATTGAATGAAGATGGTACGTTGCGCAACACTGTTTTTCTGCAAAAGCTTGGTGAGGATTACATAGTAGAAGCTTTTCGCCTGGCACAAAAAGCAGCACCGCATACAAAGTTGTACTACAATGATTATAACATTGAACAACCTGCAAAAAGAGCAGGCGCCATCGCACTCATCAAAAAAATACAAGCTGCCGGTGTGCGTATTGATGGTGTAGGTATTCAAGGTCATTGGAAATACAACACGGTGCCCATGCATGATATTGAAGAAAGCATTAAAGCATTTGCAGCATTGGGTATTGAAGTAATGTTTACAGAACTTGATCTTAGTGTATTGCCCAATCCATGGGATGGCAACACTGCAGAAGTCAGCAACACTGCAGAAGGCAATGATAAAATGAACCCATACACAAAAGCACTTCCTGATTCAGTTGCTGCAGCACAAGCAAAAGCATATGCAGACCTGTTTAGTTTATTTTTAAAATATCATCAATCCATAACCCGTGTTACATTCTGGGGTGTAGCAGATGGCGTGTCCTGGCTAAATGGCTGGCCTGTTCGTGGCAGAACAAATTATCCGTTATTGTTCAACAGGCAGTACAAACCAAAAACCGCATTTTACAGTGTTATTAAAACAAAAGGAAATTAGCTGCCATTTGTGGTTCATTTCTACGGCACTATATATACAAGGCTGTTTAGCAGACAGGCTACAGGTTATTTGGGCATCTCCTGTTGTGTCACTCACTTGTACGGTTGGATTATATATGCAGCTTTTACCGAAGCGAATAAATTGTTATAGGAGTTTAATTTCGTATGCCGTTGGCGGGGACGCCACCGGAAGTGCTGCACGGACACCAACAGCAGCAGGAATATTCTTTCCGCGGCGGCTAACTTTCCAAGCGCAGCGGGCAACTTCTTCCGTGCAGGTGTAAACTTCGTTCGAGCAGTAAGTGACTTTCTCTAAGCAGTAGCTAAAATACTAACGGCAGCGGCTAATTTTCTAAGTGCAACGGGCAACTTCCTCCGTGCAGGTGTAAACTTCGTTCGAGCAGTAAGCAACTTTCTCTGTGCAATGACTAATTTTCTAAGTGCAGTTGGTAACTTCCTTCGTGCGGGTGTAAACTTCGTTCGAGCAGTTAGCAACTTTGGGTCTATTCAATAAACTGTGTCAAAAGAGAAAATTAATAACTTTAAACACAGTAATTATGGAAGATAAACAAGGTAGTGAAGCATTTAACTTCAGGGCATTTAAAGATGCGGCGATAGATGATATTCATTACTTACAGCGCCTTTCACAGAAAAGCTTTTATCTTAAGCTCCAGTTCGCCCTTTGGAAGACCTGGAACAGCGGGATAATAATTACGTTACGCTAAGGCACAGTACGCTGCGCTGCAAATGCTTGACTGCACAGTGACTACTATACTTAGACCATTTGGGGAAGTCTACGGGGCTGTAAATAGTCCTTACAAAAATTTTACTGCTTGTGTTATTATCATTCCAATGCATCGTAACTCATAGCAGCGGAAACTTTTTATTTTTTGCAGGATGCCTATCTTTAATTATGAAAACTGCAACAAATATTTCCCGGATAGTGCTCGGCTCGCTTTACCTTATTTTTGGCCTGGACTTTTACCTGCATTTTATTCCTTACCAGCCCAATCATACCGGGGCCGCCGCAGCACTTAAAGACGGGTTGCTGGCTGCAGGATATTTTTATCCTATGATGAAATTTCTGCAGGTAGCCGGGGGCATATCGCTTTTAATCAACAGGTACGCTCCATTTTCTGCGGTAGTGTTGTTTCCCATTAGTTTAAATGTATTTTTATTTCATACAATTTTAGTTCCTTCTGGCTGGTATATGGGCGTTTTACTGTTGGTTCCCAACCTTTTCCTCGGTTATGCCTGGAGAAAATATTACAGCAGCATGTTTGTAAAGAAAGCAGCCGTGTAAGCCGCCATACGCTAAAATAAGACGACGTAATTTATTTTTTGTTACCGGCAGTTGAACTGCTATTTGGCTTTCGTTGTGTCACTCACTTGTACTTTCGGATAATCTATTGAGCTTTACCGAAGCGTAGGTTTGCGGTAACAACACCTTCAACGGCAAGCTGCATCATAGCGCAGGCATAAGGAACAACCATATAATTTTTATATTTTTACCAGGCATTCATAAACCCGACTAAAAAATCTTTTCAATGAAATCAATAATCAGAGTTTTATTTATCCTGTTGCCGGTTGTTTTTCAAACAGCCAGTGCGCATGCTCAAATCGCTATAGATGCAGCAAACATTGCAGCCCATGGCGTGTTAGCAATTTTAGGTGGCAACCGCCAGGCGAAACAGGAAAAAATTATTGATCAATCCATCACGCAGGAGAAAGTAAGTGGATCAAACGTAACAATCTTGCGGGTAAAAGAATCAGATATAAAGAGTAAAGCGAAAAACAATATTATAGCGCTGCAAAACCGGCTAAGCCAGTATAATAGTCAGTATAAAAATAATGAACCGCTTGATGTTCCAAAAAACGACAGTGATTTAACAGCCATTCAAAATGCAGACGAAAACTGGCCAACTGAATATTACGTTAACGAAATAAGAGCGTATAAACGTTATGCTTATCAACAGAAACAAAAAGCACCAGCAGCACCGCCCGACAGCTCAAAAGCACCCGCTGCCACCCCGGTAAAAAAAGACTCCGCCAGCGTAAATTTTTAACAGGGTTAGGAAAAATTTCGAACCTGATGCAAGGTTTTGCACTGCCGCAAAATCATTTTGCAGCGCTCCCCCAAAGTTGTTGCGGCAGTGCAAAATGATCGCCAAACGTTGCAAATTGGCATAATAAGTTGAAAATGAATGTCTGCGCCGGGGTTCGTGTCTTCACGAACCCTTTTATTGTGTTTATTTTCCGGCGCGTGGGCCGACAGATGATATTTATTACTTACAACGCCTTTCACAGAAAGGCTTTTATCTTAAGTTCCAGGTCGCCCTTCGGAAGACCTGAAACAGCGGGGAAAACTTACCCCTTTCACTTTAATGCAGTTTGGTTGTTAGCAGTGCTTTCATTCTTTTTTGAAATCATCATGGCTTTTAAGTCATCAATTTGTTTTTGCAATTTTTCATTTTGTTTTTTCAGCTCATCAATCATTTGTTGCTGTTCCTGAACAGATTTGATGATTAAAGGAGTTACCCTTCCATAGTCAACCATCCACGGGTTTTTATCTGCCGGTTCATTATTGTTTCCTGGTTTGCTTACTGCTTGTGGAAATATCTCATAAAGTTCCTGCGCCATAAACCCGGTGAGCACTTGTTTCTTCTGGTCTGATTTAAAAGTGTAATCGTAAATCTTTATTCTCATTAAATCTGCTAACCCTTTTTGTGATGCACCAATAATATTTTTTAAACGTTTGTCAGAACTTGTGAGATAAGTAATTCCATTTACACTGGTTTGTTGTATGCCCCCGACAGGCGTTCCACTGGGTCTATAAAAGGCAATAAAATTTGATCCCGTGGCTAAGTTAGAGCCTGCCTTAATGTGCAAACCTTCCGAACCTAGTGTTCCATGGGAGTTTTCTATATAAGCGGCAGGATAGTTAAGCGTGTTGCTTAGTACATATAATTTATAACTAGCTGAATTTGTAGTTCCGATACCCACATTGCCAGTAAAGTCTGCATTACCTGCAACAGTAAATTTATTTGATGGAGTTAAAGTGCCAATACCCACATTGCCGTTTTGAAGTATTGCCATTGCAGTGGTATATGGTATCGTATTTCCGGCAGCACCACTGGTAGCGGTATTAAAATCGAATCCCCCTGCTCTGAAACTGAGCATGGATGAAAAATCATTGATGTTATACCGGTACCTGTCTGTAGTATCTGTAAAAGTTAATCCATATCCTACAGCGCCATAATTAGCACCGCTTCTGCCTACGCTTACGCCAGGTGCTCCGTCCAGCCTGGTGAAGTAACTGGAATATGCCGTAATACCACCGGCAACGTCGAGCTTCGTTTTTGGAGCTGTTGTGCCAATGCCTGTGTTTCCGGCGGAAGTTATGGTCATACGAACAATATTATTGGTACGTATCTTAAATGCAGTTTTGTTGGTAGTGCCTATAAAATTGTCGGTCGTAATGTTACTGTTGCCGGTTATCAACCAATCGGTTTGTGCGTTTACAGCTATGCTGAGTATTATCGCAATGATAACGATACATGTAAATTTTGTTTTCATAAAGCAGGTTTTATAACAAGTTAAAAAAGATTTGGCAGGTATAAAAATTCAAGGTTGCAGTAATTGAAATATTTTTTGTTGACAGGCTTTGGCAGTTGTGGCAGCTCTTGTTGTGTCACTCACTTGTACGGTTGGATTATTTATTGAGCTTTTACCGAAGCGAATTGTAAGAAAACGCAAATTTTTGAGTGTGCGTAGTAAAGAAGAAAAATTATTTCTCGTTGCCAAGGTTCGTGTCTTCACGAACTTTTCTCTATTCCGTTGCGTGGGGACACGCACCGGGGCATCTTTATTTTATGATGCGGACACGAACCAAGGCATAGTAGTGGTGGCAGCTCTTGTTGTGTCACTCATTTGTACGGTTGGATTATATATGCAGCTTTTACCGAAGCGAATTGTAAGAAAACGCAAATTTTTGAGTGTGCGTAGTAAAGAAGAAAAATTATTTCTCGTTGCCAAGGTTCGTGTCTTCACGAACTTTTCTCTATTCCGTTGCGTGGGGACACGCACCGGGGCATCTTTATTTTATGATGCGGACACGAACCAAGGCATAGATTATATATGCAGCTTTTACCGAAGCGAATAAATTCGTTATAGAAGTTTAATTCCGTTTACCGTTGGCGGGGACGCCACCGGAAGCGCAACACGGACACCAATAGCAGCAGGAAACCTTTCTCTATTCCGTTGCGTGGGGACACGCACCGGGGCATCTTTGTTTTTATTTGCGGACACGAACCAAGACATAGGAGACCATTTGGGCACTTTTATTTTTTTTTGCGGACACGAACCAAGGCATAGAGCGAAAGAATAATTTGATTTTGTCATAGAAATCCAAGGTGGAGGCTATCGAGGTTTATCTTCAATGATTCTTTTATAATTGTGCGGAAGTACGTCTTCAACAACTTTTGTTACAATTATAGGAGCAACATTATCTTCATCAGAAAATAATTCGACCTTACATTTTTTTAATTTCGGGTAATATTTAGCTAATATTTCGTAAGATTCCTTATCCATAGAAGTAGAATTGCTATTTAAACTTTTTAATTTACTTTTTTCACGATTTGCAGAGTCAAGAATTTTAAATTGATAAAGTTTTATTCTTTCAAAAGAAATTGATTCAATATTTGAATGTGAAATCCTAATATTAGCATATAAACAATCTTTAAATTTTAAATTTTTTAAATAGCATTTATTTAGATGCACACTTTCTATAAAATAAGGATATTCAGTTTCTTCAAAATTGCATTCATAAAAACTGCATTTGAATAATGTTGGTAATTTTGTTTTATAAAAATTGCAGTAAGAAAAATTTGCACCTTGTATCTCGTACTTTTCAAAGTCTTGATAACTAAAGTCAAGTTCGGTTAATGACATTTCATAATTATTGCCTAACATTGATAATAATTCACAAAATCTTCTTTGTGTTTTTTCTTTTTTAAAGTAATTTCTACTTAATCCCAAAATAGAGACAGTATACCAATAACTATACAAACACCTTAAACCTGCTTTTATTGGAAAATCACCATCATTATACTTATATTCTAACAAAAAATCATTTGCTACAAAATCATCTAAATGATTTAATAATCTTTCAACTAACTCCTTTTTGATTATTTCTTCGTCATTTGTTATTATACCATTAAGATGGGTAAGAATTTCAGGTGTAAGGTCTTGTTTAGTAAATAGATTGAATATGATTTCAGCAGAAGTCTTTGGATCATCAACTATATATTTACCATTGATTCTTTTATCTAAAAATTCCGATTTTAATGTTGTGTAAATTTTTTCTGCTGTTAAATACTCCCTTAAAGATTTATGTAAAAATTCGATTGCATAATTACTCTTGTCATTTATATCAGAATCAGTTGTTTTTTCGACCTCCTTAAAATAAAAAGATATCATAATTCCTTTAATGCTTGCACGTAAATTTTCCTCAGGAAATAGTTGCGAAAATCTTTCGACAGCATTTAATTTTAATAGCTCGTATTTAGTTATAAATTCATTACCTGTTTGAAATATAGCAAATGCAATTTCTCTTATTAGTTCTCTTAAATCTTCTTGTCTTACCTTTTGAAAAATTTCTAGTTGACCATCTTTACTATATTTCCTTTCAATCAACTCTGTAAATAACTGTGAATATATTTTAGCTCTATTGGTACTCGCATCAATTTCCTCCCTTATTGAAGCAACCATATGTAATAGAAGTGGCTGTTCAATTAGTTCTTTTATATGCTTATATTTTGATTCAGTATTAAAGATTTTTAGTTTTGCATTAGTAAGCCATGTTTCTGGATGATATGCTGAGTATTTGTTTAACCATTCTGTTTGCTCTGATAACCTTAAAGGAGCAAGTTGTATAATGCAAATTTTTTCACGATATAGTTTTTCCAAATCGACATAGCCATATCGTGAAGTTACTATAATATTTAAGTCACTATTTTGTTCAATTAATACACTTAAGTCTTTGCATAATCTATCAATTTCCTCAAGCTTAAGATTTTCACGCATATATAATTCATCAAGACCATCAAGAACTAAGGTTGCTTTATAAAAATTTAATCTATCTAAGTGCTGATCAGTATATAAACACGCTTCCTCATATAGTGTATTCAGTGGATTAAAAATAAAATCTCTTATTTGTCTTATATTTCTTAAGGAAAAATAGAATACATTTTGATCTTGGACTTTATTTGTTAATATATAATCGTTCAAAAACTTTTTGCAAAAAGATGATTTTCCTTGACCTGGATAACCCAGCAATAAAATAAGTCTATAAGTTTGTGATAATTCCAAAAAGTTATTATTCGAAAAAATATCATTAATAAATTCTAAAAGCTTATATCTATCATCTACATGCAAAAAGTTTTTTGTTTTATTTTTTATTCTTAAATCATCTCTTTTAAAAGAGCTAGCATAAATAGAAAAACTTGGATCAACAAAAATTTGATCTAGGGTTAAACCATTTTCATCATCCATGACAATGTCATAGAAAAAATTTTTAATTTTTTCAAAATATGAGGACAGATTTTCCTTTTCTTCAATTTTGCTGAATTGATTACTTAATATTTTTTCGACTTTTTTTATCTTTTCTAAATTGTTCTCAGAATATAACTTTTTATATAAATCTTTCTTATCAAGTATATTTTTTGAAATATCTAATTGGAATGGTAACTCTGACTTATCTTTTATTTTTTCCTCGCTTATTAATAAATTGTATTCTTCATCAATCTTCACTTGTATTGCTTCCGATGAATATTTGTTTTGCTTACCAGTAATTATATAAATATTTAAGTCAGTAGCATACTTATATACACCATTCCTAAAAAATTTTTCAATACTTAATTTAACTTTATCTATATCTCGTGTAGCAGTTACCTGAAATGATATTTTATTTTCTCTATCTAGTAAATCTATAGCAGGAAAGTAATTGGTTTGAACGTTGACATTTTTCAAATTTAAATCGTAGACAATATTTAATAAATCAACCATTAAGTTCTCAGCGTGAGTGTTGATACTAAATTCCCCATTCGAATTTAAAATTTCTACCTGCTCCGAAAAGCGAGATAAATATTTTGAAATATTCTGCAATAACTCTAAAGATGTCATAATTGAAAATTAAGGATTTTTCTATTGCTATAGTGAATATTTAAACAATTATAAAGTTTCGCTTCTCACATTTAGATCAAAATTATGCTGCTACACAGGCTCTCAATCTCTTCTGCCGTGTGGTGCGAGTCTCTCTGCCGTGGTGCGTGTCTCCACGCAACACCTACGCATCGGTAAAAGTCCCTTTTCGCCGTCGTTGGAGTTGTCTCCAACGACCTTCGCTCTAATCTACGCTTCAATAAATGCTCCACAAAATTCCGAAAGTACAAGAGTGCGACGCAACGATGCTGCCATGAAATACAAATGTTCGGTACATAATAATTCTCTACTCTTCATCACTCAATTCTTCGCCGTCGTTGGAGTTGTCTCCAACGACCTTCGCTCTAATCTACGCTTCGATAAATGCTCCACAATATTCGAACGTACAAGAGTGCGACGCAACGATGTCGCCATGAAATACAAATGTTCGGTACATAATAATTCTCTACTCTTCATCACTCAATTCTCCGTTTGTAAGTTCGGGTAATATTTGTTGTACTTCTTCACTATTCAACAACTCAACCCCTTTCAACTTCTTCTGTATGGCTCTTGTTCTGGTGCCTACTACATCTTCGAGTTGGTTTAAGCCGGTTTGTATATTTTTCTGTGCTTTATCGAGCAGCCCGGCGAAGTTGCCAAACTCTGTTTTTACGGCGCTGAGTAACTGCCATACTTCGCCGCTGCGTTTCTCAATTGCCAGTGTGCGGAAACCCATTTGTA
>DGQT01000016.1 GCA_002390845.1 Chitinophagaceae bacterium UBA4407
GTTACAGTAAATGCATTACCTGTGGTTTCAGCTCCAGCATCAATATGTGTTGGAAATACGGCAACATTATCACCTACAACTGGCGGTACTTGGGCAAGCAGCGACAATACAAAAGCAAGTGTAACCAATGCTGGTGTGATTACTGGCATATCAGCAGGGTCAGTCACATTTACTTTCACAGCGACTTCTACCGGGTGTAGTCAAACAACTTCTTCTGTTACAGTAAATGCAACACCAGTCATTTCAAACATAAATACTACCACTTGCAGTGAAACTATTTTTACAGTAACTCCTGATACAAATACGAATACAATTCCAGCAGGTACAACTTATAGCTGGCTGTCCCCCGCTGGCTCAGGATTCACAGGTAGTACAATAGGCAATAACTCTGTGAACATAAGTAATACTTTAAAAAATACTACAACAGGGGTCTCCACAGCTATTTATAGCGTATCACCGCTTGCCGGCACTTGTATGGGAAATTCCTTTAATGTTGTTGTAACTTTAAATCCCAATGCAACAGTATCAACACTTACCCCTAACCAAATTATTTGCAATGACTCTTCAACAGCTTTAAATTTCAGCTCTAATGCTACAGGCGGATCTATTGTATATAATTGGAAAAACAATAATGTTTCAATAGGATTAGGGGGAAGTAATAGTGGTAATATATCATTTGCAGTTAAAAATACTACTACCGCACCTTTAATTGCTGATATTACTGTTACACCTTCTTTTACAAATGGGGGCAAAACTTGCATTGGTACAGCTAATGTATTTCATATCACAGCAAATCCAACAGCAAAAATTTCTCCTCATATTTTAGACCAGTTAGTTTGCGATAATTCAACGCAAAGCAAAATCAGTTTTAATACTTCATCTACAGGGGGGAGTGTTTTATATAATTGGACAAACAATAAAACTTCTATTGGACTGGGTTCAAATGCCATTAATACAACAAATATTTTGCCTTTTACTGCTATAAATACCGGTACAAAGCCCGATACTGCAAAAATAAAAGTGACACCCTATTTTGTAAATTCAAATAGTATAAATGGTTTACCGGTTTGTCAGGGTACTGTAGACAGTTTTAATATTATTGTTAATCCTAGACCGATTACACCTGTATTCACTGTATCTCCTGGAAATACCTTGTGTAATAACACCCTTAATCAAAATTTTTCTGTTAAGTCAGATACAAAAAGTGTGGTTTTTGACTGGTATTCAAGTGCTAATGGAAGAATTGTTTCACAATACCGTTCAACCCCACCAACAAATGTCCCTGATGGGAGTAACGCTATTATCAGTTTTTATAATGGATTGACAGATACTATTACCGTAAAAGCGACAGATACGACTTCCAAATGTTACAAATCTTTAACATCAGTAATTTATTTAAATGCCCCTGCCATAGATTCAGCTGGGGTAATTTATAATGGTTCTGATTTTGTTTGTTTGCTTAATACACCCAATACTTACTTATGGGGTTTTGATAATTTGGATTTAAAGGGTACATCAATACCGGCTGAAGTTGAACAGAATTATTTCCTTCCTAGTCCAGAGTTTACGAAAAAATATTATTGGGTTACTACTACTGATGCCAGTGGTTGCTTTACAAAAAATTATTATACTGCTCCCGGTTTATATTCTTCAGACGGTTTAATTGCCGGGCCACCTTTGGATACATTAGCAATCAATTCTATTAAGCTGATACCGAACCCGGCAAAAGCTAATGTTACCATATTATGGAACAACGGTTTGTGGAAGGATCATATAATACTTACCATAAGAGATGTTAATGGCAGGTTGGTAATTTCAAGAAAATTTGATGATACCTATACCATCGGGCAAACAAATGTTAATGTAAGTAATCTACCTGCGGGTATGTACTTTGTTTCAATACTGCAGAATGGTAAAATAAAAGCTACCACAAAACTTGTAAAGGAATAAGAACTGAACCCGATTATTTATCAGCCTAATACAAAATAAAATGAAAAAATTACTTTCCATACTCCTTTTAACAGCAGCTGTTTCAGCCTTTGCCCAGGCACCCAATGCAGAGCAAAAGAAAAATTTATATGTAAGTATCGACTCATTGCTGATTAATTACATTAAATATTCTGGTTTTGTATTACCTACACAGAACAGTATTACAGATGGTGCGATAGTAAAATTCAAAAGCCTCTTTACTCCCGATGCCATCATCCCTGACGAAATGAACACTGCTTTTTATGATGGTGATAAAAAAAATCCTGAAAAAATTGTGAGCCGTTCAATTGATGCGCTAGGAGCAACAATGAAGAAAGACTATCCTGATGGTGTTAATGTTAAATTGCTTAATTCGAACGTAAGTTTTAAAGATATCGCAGGGAAAACTATAAAGCTTTTGTTAGAGAAAAATACAGTGGGCAATACTGCTTCAGGTCTTAATTTTGAAAACCACGATACCATTGTTTTAACGGTAAAAATAGTAAGCGAAGATTACTCAAAACTACAGATCAGCGGCATAACCATCGTTGGTTATTCACTTAAATTCAATAACGATACAGACCATGATTTTGTAATTAATTCCAAAGATGCCTGCCCTACAGAGGCTGGTTTTTTTCAGGCAAATGGTTGCCTCACAGCACCGGAAATTGCCACGATAGCTGCCAGAAAAAAAACAATGGATAGTTTAGTACAGGTTGAAATTAAAAGGGTTGCTGACTCAATAGCTGCCGAAAAGAAAAGGGTTGCAGATTCTATTGCAGTTGTTAAAAAGAGAATTGAAGATTCAATTGCAAGGGTGCGGGCAAGGGAAAAGGAAATTAAGGATAGTATCAGTTTGTCTGAATTTATGGCAAAATTAGACCGTAAATCAAAAGAACCTGCCCATTGGGTTTTAAGCCTTGGGGTTAATGGCGGTGCCTTTTCTTCAACAGTAACAGAAAGCGATTTGCTGAATCACTATGATTCTCATTTATCTAATTCCACCAATGATCCGACTAAGTTTTCTGGTAAATCCAGTGTTGGCGGCGATTTGCAGTTACACTATTTCTTTGGGCCCAAAGCAGATTTTGGTATAGGTGTGGGCATAGGCTACCAGGGAATGAAAGGTGATATTGAAAAAAATAATTTTTCAGTTCAGTACAAGGCGCAGGATAATGCTGTTAACGGAAGGCCGAGCGTTGTTTACAGGCAAATTATTACACTGCTGAATCCGATTAAAGAAGATGTTTCCATAAATAATTTATCGGTACCGGTTACATTAATGTACAAGACAACTTTCTCTAAAAAAATTGGTTTCCAGATAGAAGGGGGAATTGTGTATAATTTGAAATTTGGAAACAGTATTGGCAGCACAAACGCTTTATTTGACAGGGAAGCAATTTACAAATATACCAGTGACGGAACTACGGTTTATGATGGTAACCCTACTACTCCCGATCAAACTTCCTGGCTCATTACGAAAGACCAGGCATCAAAGCATTCGTCAGTATTAACAACAGAGCAATATTTTCAAAAGATGAATACTAACGGATACAATGTTGGTTTAAATGAAAGTGCCAGCTCAGTAACCAAAAAATTTGACTTTGATAACGGGAGTATTGGTCTTATTGTAAGGCCATCAGTATCTTATATAGTAAGTAACCAGTTTAGTTTAAGCCTTGGCTTTTACTATTCAAGTACCAGCTTTTCGCAAAACGCCTCGGGTTATAAGTTAATAGATGAACATTTAAATTACAGCAGCCTTGTTAATGGGCTCAGTAAAATGTCGGTAAGCAGTTATGGGGTTCGGTTATCAATTACACAGGCTTTGTTCTACAATCCTGCAAAATGGGCAGGCCAGGTAAAACAATACAGGGATCAGTTGAAACTGAAAAAGGTTAAGTAAATTATACAATGGCCCCTATTCTAAATGTTGTTCATGAAATTTCGTTTAAGAAATGTTGCATATTGTAAGCATGGTTGAAATGTGCCGGGTGATGTAATGAAGGTATAAGTGTGCGACGCAACAAAAGCCATATTGCGGCAATGCTGTTTGGCTCAAAAAAACTTTACTCATAATGGTATGCCTGTAAATATTTAATTTAAAAAGGAAATGGATAAAAGAATATTAATTTTTATAGTGGTCATCTTCCTGATAGTAGCCGGTATTATTACATATAAAAAACTTTCGGGAAATGCAAACGATATTACCGCATTGACTTTTACAGTATCACCACATGAAGCAAAAGTTGGTGATGAAATAAAATTTGATGATAATACTGTTGGGGCAAAACGCTGGGAATGGGATTTTGGGGACGATGAAGGGGCTAGTATAAAAAATGGTACTCATAAGTACAAGACCGCCGGATCTTACACAATTACATTGAGAGTAAATGACATTTTAGTTGATTCTTCTACAAAAATAATGATTGCTGAAAGTGATTATGTCGAAGACCCGCTGGCCGGAAGCAAAAAATTTGTAATTGAGGGGCCTGCAACCGGTATAGTAGGTAAAACTGTAACTTTTACCGATAAAACACTTGGTTTTAACCATTCACTTACAAAATGGAAGTCTGGTGAAACTGGAATTGTGGATGGAAAAGGTGCGACTTTTTCGTATGCTTTTACAACACCGGGCACCAAAACAGTAATAGCAACAAATGACAGTTCTAAGCTACAGGGAACCTGGGATATAACCATTAAAAGACCAGATATAAGTGCACCTCCAAATGGAGGCGGTGGGGGTGGTGGAGGTAAAACCGTAGTGCATGCGGTGATACAAAATGCACAGTTAAAGGAAAAGTTACAGGCAATAGCGGATGGTAAATTCGAAAGCGTTTACCCAACACTTAAGCCATATTTAGAACAGGAGGAGCTACCAATTACCGTAAACGGGAGGCCTGATAACTTTCTATCTTACTGCCAGAGTTTCTCTTTTACTCCGAAAGATATCGTTTCAGTGGATCAGAAGAGAGATCCTAAAAGCCTTCGCATAATTTCTATGAGTATTATTGACCAGAAAAAAAAATAAATCATGAAAAATAAATTATTTAGTCTGTTTCTTGCAGCAGCGGTATTTATCGGAACGGAATCTTTTTATACTGATGAAAAAGTTGATAACGGAAAAAGTTATAACCTTATTTATGTTGATAATAGCAAAGCGGATAATTATGCTTCTTTATCCATTGATATGATTGATTTTTTATCCCGAAAGATTGATACTATAAAAGGCAACCCAGATGCGCGTTTTATGTATTTTGTAAGTAACAGCACAAAGCCTGAAATTAGTCAAGATGCTGTCAACGCGCAGAAATTAGTTAATAAATTATCAAACGGTAATAACAGGTCACCCAATAGTTTATTGGACAAGACATTTTTAGGTAATCAAATATTCGATCAGAATTTGTCAAAGACTACTTCTATTAATTTATACTTTTTTGTAGGTGAATACTATTTAATGAATGACATGATGGGCGAGAATTCCGGCCTCTTGCTTAAATTTTTCCCTAAAGAATTAGAGAACCTTACCAACTGCCCGGAAGAAAAAATAAACGTCATTATTTGTTACCCCAAAAATGCCAAATCTTTCAATGAAAATAAAGCAAGGGATTTTTTAAATTTTGAAAAAAAGCAACCCGAATTTATCAGCAAGATCAATTTAAAATTTCAGGCCATTTAAATCTATTGTAATGCTTAAGAACCTTTGTTTCCTGTTTTTATTTTTAATATATGTCCAGTCTTTTTCTCAAAAATTATTAGGTGTACCTGATTACATCGAATTTCCTGATGGCATAAGTAATATACCTTATGACACAAAAGCCGCGGACGACAAATCTGCCTGGATTGTTTGTTCTGACAGGGCAAAGAATAAAACTTACAAGGATGAACGCGGTACGGTGGAAAATGATAAAGTAATGGATTATATGCAAAGGTTTTATGTATCTGAAGAAAAAGGAAATTTTTTGCATTTATATCTGTATGAAGATAATATCAAAGTTGGCGGCAGTAAGCTTGCTTTAAAATCGACAGCGAAGGATTATGGATGGGCACCAAAAGATAAACTGCTGTTATGGTTGAGAAGTATAGTGAATGTAGGTGACAGAACTGCAAAAAAAGCATTGCCTGTATTAAAAGATAATACATTAGGGAATTCTGATAAATATATGAAAGACGGGCTTGCGCTAATATTTGCCGATCCTGGGTTGACACAGGAAAATAATAATGCAATTAAAATGTTTCAGTTTCTTTTTGTCTATAAAGAAGATCCGGTTAATAATAGCATTTTAATAGGAAAGGCATATGAGTCTAGTTTTATCAGAATTCAAAATGACGTATTGGGTTGGATCAGTAAAGATATTGTTCAAGCCTGGGGAAACAGGGTTTGTTTGGAGCCAAACTGGTACCCTGAAGCTGTAGCTGAAAGAAAATCAGCAAATATTAAATCTTCACTTTTTTTAAATAAAGAAGATGCTATTTCATGGACAAAAGGTGGAATACCTAATGCGGTTTGGGATATTGATCCCTACACAGAAAGAAAACCGCCCATGTGGAAAAGGATGCCAATTCTTAATTTTGATAAAACAAATAATATTGCGCAGACAGGTTATGTGACGCCTGTCTTAAACGGTAATGGTGAAGTTGTTGTAGACTTGGATACACACAATGACCTTGATGAAAAATTGAATATTTATTTGCAGGATGCAAGAAAGATTAATATGCTTTTTGTTGTTGATGCTGGAAATGGAATGCAGGAATATGTAGAATCAGTAGCAAATGCTATTAAAAGAATTGTAAGTCGTAAACTAAGTCAACCAGACGATGATGCCGAACAAAATTCAATAAAATACGGAGCTGTTGTTTATCGAGATGAGGCTGATGCAAACTGCCCATCTGATGGAGATTTAAGTGTAGTGCCTTTTAACTTGAACAAAAATGAAAGCAACCTGATTGAATTCCTCGAAGAACAAAGTAAAAAAACAGGTTGTACTACCAGCAGTAAATCCAAGGCTGTTAACCAGGCCCTTTATAAGGCCCTTCGTATGCTTGTAACTTCAGCAAATTCAGACCAAAATAATTTTATAGTTCTTTTAGGAGGTGCTAAGGGAAAAGAGAATCCAAATTTTTCGGATTCAACAATTAGTTCTTTAATTGCCACAACTCAATCAAACGTACTGATTTTCCAAGTACAGCAAGGAACTTCAAATGAATTTGCCAGCTTTCCCGGCTATTATGGAAAAATCTTAAAAAATGCGTCAATGAATGCTTATAAGTATTCAAGATCAACGGCTATAATTAAAGATTACAAATTTGTAGAACCAATATGGCAACAGATTGATAATGATTTTGGAAGAGCGTACAAATTGGATTATCCGGCAACAAGTGCAGTTCAAGGTAAGGTTGCTTGGCCTTTGCAGGGTCAGGCTATAACAGCGGATAACATTGTAACTTTAATAGATACAACTTTAAGTTTTACAGAAAAGGATTTAGAAAGAAAAATAAACGATGTATCGGCCTATTTTGATGGAATTGGAAATAAAAAAATCACATTGGATCCATCATTGGTGAGGTATTTTGAGGGTATTGGAAAGAAGCTTAAAAACCGCTCTCTGATTAATAAATATAGCAAAACAGGAGAAAACTATCAGTTTTTTATACCCGGTTTTACAAGCCCTTCAGTCAATAAATTGGAGAATCCTGTCTTTAAAAATGTATTATTTGTCAGTGATGGTGAATTGGACGATTTGAAATTCAATTTGAAGAAACTCACGATCAGCGGCACTGCTTCCAGTCTAAGGGATAAAATTACGGATGCTTATACTTCGCTGATTGCGACTTATGCCGGTGATAAAAAAATAAAAGAACTTATAGCAAGGTATACGCCTTCTGATGTTCTTAATTTGGTAATTGGATTGCCTACAAATAATAAATTATTAAAAAAGTATAAGATATCTGACTTTAAAAGAGAAGATATAATGAGTGATGAAGATATATTTCAGATGCAATCGTATTTACAAAAAAAATATGAAAGTATAAGTAGTGTCGTAGGGGATCCGGAAAGAATGTTAAAGTTAGACACCGGAACTTTTTACTGGATTGAAGAAGATTTGTTACCGTAAGCAGCCCTACATTTCAATAAGACGAAAGATACTTAACTGAAAATCTGATTTTATGTCTTTGGTACTGGAAAAGTTAATGATATTTTTTACATTTTTCTGCATTTTATTTTCTGCACAAGCTCAAGAAGGGCCAAAAATTTTGGGTAGCTCTTATTATTTGGATTTTCCAGATGGAAGAAGCACAATACCCTACGACGTAAAGACTGTAGATGACAAAACCCCTTGGATTGTATGTTCAGACAGATCAAACAATAAAACTTACAGAGATGAACAGGGTAAGGTAGAGAATGATAAAGTAATGGATTATATGCAAAGGTTTTATGTTTCAGAAGAAAAGAGTAATTTTTTACATTTATACCTATATGAAGATAATATTAAAGTTGGCGGCAGTAAGCTTGCTTTAAAATCGACAGCGAAGGATTATGGATGGGCACCAAAAGATAAACTGCTGTTATGGTTGAGAAGTATGGTAAATGTAGGTGACAGAACCGCAAAAAAAGCTTTACCTGTTTTAAAGGACAATACTTTAGGAAATGCTTCCGATAAATATGTAAAAAATGGGCTTGCGCTAATATTTTCCGATCCCGGTTTAACACAGGAAAATAATAACGCAATAAAAATATTTCAATTTCTTTTTGTGTATAAGGAAGACACGGTTAATAATAGCCTTTTAATAGGCAAATCCTATGAATCCAACTTTTTTCGAATACAAAATGATGTGTTGGGTTGGATAAGTAAAGAAATTGTTCAAAACTGGGATAACAGAATTTGTATAGAGCCGAACTGGGATCATGATGCGGTGGAAGAACGAAAATTAAATAACATAAAATCTTCAGTATTTGCGAACAAACGTGATGCGATTTCTTGGGTTAAAAGCAATGGAGTTCCCAATGCTGTGTGGGACAAAGACACATATGAAGAGAGAGAGCCCCGAACGTTGAAAATAATGCCAGTACTTGACTCTTTTATAACAGATGGTATAATTAAAACTGGTTACTGGAAAGAGGAAGTGAATGACACCGCTAATTCATTTTTTTTTATACCGGGCTTTACAAGCCAAAGGATAAATAAATTATCTTTTCCTGTCTTTAATAAAGTGTTATTTGTCAGTGATGGTGAATTGGATGATTTGAAATATAATTTAAAAAAACTTACGATCACCGGCACTACTTCCAGTTTAAGGGATAAAATAACGGATGCTTATACTTCGCTGATTGCGACTTTTGCCGGCGATAAAAACATAAAGGAGCTTGTAGCCAGGTATACCCCTTCCGATGTTCTTAATTTTGTAGTTGGATTGCCCACAAATAATAAATTATTAAAAAAGTATAAGATATTAGACTTTAAACGGGAAGATATAGTGAGTGATGATGATATATTCCGGATACAAAATTATTTACAGATTAAATATGAAAGTATAAGTAGTGTCGTTGGGGATCCGGAAAGAATGTTAAGGTTAGACAGCGGAACTTTTTACTGGATTGAAGAAGATTTGTTACCGTAAGGAAAAATGAAATACTAAACAATATTTTGTTATTTAATGTGCATTTGACCCATGGCTATTGCGTGTTCCAAAGTAAATTATTTAAGTGTTTCTATAGTTTACGATGATTTTTTTGAAATAATGGGCTTAGGCAATTAAAGCAAGTTCAAATGAATGTTCGCCAAATGGCGAATTGGTTTTTGCCTTAAGATTATTTTGCTATAGCCATTTTTAGCCTGATGGCATTTTGCCGAATATTTATTTTAAAGTACAAGAGTGCGACGCAACGGAAACTGAATAATAGATAGGAGTTTGGTTAACAAATGCCTTTAATGAAATTCAAAAAATAAGTTTTTTTTATTTAAACTTCTACCCTTAATTTTTTTGCGGTTGATACCTTTTTTGCAAAAATGATAAAACTATTCATTGCATACAGCTTTTTGTTTTTTTGTATATCTATTGCACATGGAGAATCCGGGCCATATATTTTGGGAACGCCAAATAAATATGCCGAGCATCCGGATGGACGCATACTAGATAATAGTGTAATAGACGCTGATGAAAAGTCTGCTTGGATCGTTTGTTCTGACAGGGATAATAACAGCACTTATACTTCTGCTTCAGGCACATCGTTGTTTAAAGTAATGGGATATTTAGAAAAATTTTATGTATCAGAAGAAAAAGATAAATATCTGCACCTGTATAAATATGAAGAAAACTTAAAAGAAGGCGGAGCCGTTCTCCGTTTAAAAGCTACAGCACAGGATTATGGATGGGTACAAAAATCAAAGCTTTTGCTTTGGCTTCGGTGTATAGAAACTAAGCAACAAATTTCTACTAAGGCATTACTTACTCAAAAAGCAGCAAATACAAATAATTTTTCAGCCACGGATACCATTATCCTTTTGAAACCACTTAGCATATATGCAAACCCTGAGCTATCCTCAAAGCCTGTTGCAGGCTTAAGTATGATTCCGGTTTTATTTGTTTACAAAGTAGAGGCGAACAGCTTGTTATTGGGCAAAACTTATGCATCTAATTTTCACAGTATTGTTGAGGATATCATTGGGTGGATTAGTAAGGACAATGTACAAATATGGGATGGAAGGTTTTGCCTGGTTACCAAAGTAGGGAAAGATGCCACAAATGAGCGGGTAATTGAAAATAATGCGCCATTTTTTTTTAATGATACAAGTGAAGCGGCAGCCTGGAAAAAAGGGATATTAAAAAAAGGGGATACGGAAGATAACTCTCGTAATCAGAAAAACAGGTATCCTGTATTAAATACTGAAAATGGTCTTATACATACAGGTTATTTTTCAAATATTACTAATAATAAGGGGAAGGAAATCTTTACAAGGGAACAATTTACAACCCTTTCGAAAAATGCAGATAACCTGATCTCGGATCTGCATAAAATAAATATTCTTTTTGTAATGGACATGAGTAATCCCATGATTGATTATGCAAATACACTTACAGGGTTTATTAAAAATGTAGATTCTATAAATTCATCAAATAACAGGGATTTCAGGATTAGCTATGGGGCAGTTGCTTTTAAAGATTATAGTGATACAAAATGTAAGGAAGACTGTGGTTTAAATGTATCAGGTTTATCCCCGGATCCTGCGGAATTGATTTCATTTATTAATGGTCAAAAAAAAACAATACTATTAAAAAATCAAAATAGGTCTGTTGACGGGGCATTATTAAAATCATTTAGAATGCTCCGGGAAAACCAAGCTAACATTATATTTTTATTTGCAGGTTCTGGTATTAAATTGAATAAAAAATATCCTGATACATTATTTTCCAACGCTGTAGCAAGATTAAAAACCGATTTAGTGGTTTTCAAATCTATCCGGGAAAAAAATACCGGATTTGATGATTTTGGGGAACAGTATAAAAATATTTTAAAAAGCTGTTCGGAAAAATCTTATTCAATAATAGCTGGTAAAATAGTAAGTGGTTTTGATTTTCCAAAGCCACGCTGCGTAACAATTGGCAATAATTGCTTTTCTACTGATTTTCCCGCAACATCATCTATGATGGGCTATTTTTTATCTGCAAAAAAAGGTGGTACCCTTTCCGGAAACACGATGCAGAAAAAGATGGATAGTCTTTTATTATTGAAAGAAAAGCAGATTAATAAAGCTACTGCTATATTTAGAGCAAATAGCAATGGGCAGGGCATTACAAACGTTACGCAAGATGCAGCGTTAATAGATTATTATATGAGAATAGGTGAAGTGACAGGTGATCAAGGGCTTGTGTATAAATTTGCTGATACCAATACAAAATACCAGTATTTTATACCTTCTTACACCGTCGAAATTGCTGATCGATCAAACGGCCCGCTTTTTAAAAAAACATTATTCTTAAGTAACGATGAATTAGATGAATTAAAATATAAACTTAAGAAAACTATTATGAGTGGCACAGCCCAATATATCAGGGGGAAAATAAAGGAGACTTATCAAAATTTATTAGCATCATATATAGGTGATAAAATGGCTAGGGAAGCTATTGAAAAGAATAAATATACACCTGCGCAGGTCATCGGATTCATAACTGGTATTCCTGTAAAAAATGCCTTATTGCACAGCCATGCAATTACAGAGTATGAAAAGCCAAAGAAGGTAAAAGACGATGAACTTTACGAACTCCAATATTATATTGAAAAAAAATATGAAGAAATCAGCAGCCTTGTTGGGGATCCTGCTGCAATGCAGCGGTCCGATGCAGGTATTTTTTATTGGGTACCGGAAGAATTTTTACCATAATAAATTGATTAAACTATGAACGAAACTTTATTTTCTATTAATAACCTTTCCTGTGCATATAGTAACAGTAAAGAGGACAAAGTATTACAAATAGACAAACTTGATATACCCCGTGGTAAGCTTGTTTTTTTATTGGGTGCTTCCGGGTGCGGAAAAAGTACACTGCTTGAAACGCTTGGTTTGATGAATAATACCATAACATCTGGTAGCATCAATTTTTTTCCTGATCAAGGATCACCCTCGGTGGATCTGGCAAGACTTTGGGATCCGGAAAAATATAATATACTTACAGAAGTAAGAAAGAAATATTACAGTTTTATTTTCCAGAACACCAACCTGATGGAAAATTTTACGGCCTATGAAAATGTATGCCTTTCAGGCATGATCAAAGAGAATATTTCGCAGGAAGTTACGCTGGGTAAGGCAAAGGAGTTAATGGAAAAAATAAAGTTGCCGGATTCAGAAGTTGATCTTGAAACTTTAGCGGTTAATTTATCCGGCGGCCAGCGACAACGGCTTGCCTTTGTGAGGGCGCTAAATAATAATGCCACCGTTCTTTTTGGGGACGAACCAACTGGTAACCTTGATGAAGCAAATGCAAATGAGCTTTTTGAAATCATCAAGTCAAACCTGCACGATGGAATATCCGCAATAGTAGTTTCACATGATATTAACCTTGCTGTAAAATATGCCGATGAAATCATTGTGATTACAAAGGATGCAGATAAGAATTTTGGAGAAATAAAGGATGCTAACATATTTTTCAGAGAATCGTGGGAAAATGCCCCTCAAAATGAAATTGAATTGCTAAAAGATCAACTTCGTTCATTTTATCATGTAGCGAATGAACATAAAGCTACTTCGGAAAAATTAAAGGGAACTGTTGATACAAGGGTAACATACCTGAAGCTATTTCTACAAAAGGAAGGAAAAGTTTTATTTGGAAAAAAGCTTGTGAATTTTTGGATACTCGCTCTGATTTTGTTTTTTACCTTTTTAGCAATAGGTTTCGCCAATGGCAGCCTGGATTATTTGAATAAACAGATGAATAGTGCATTTGTTAATTGGGTAACAATTGAAATACCCTATACAAGATCAAACGAAATAAAAAAAATTGTTGCAGACTGCGGAATGCCTGAAATAAAGAATGAATTTTTTATACAAAATCTTACACTTTATAAAGAGAGTGCTGTTGCCATTTACGATTATAAAGACAACAATATTTATGCTATAAAATCAAGGAGTGTAAACTTAGATGAAGATTCAAGGCTCCTCTCAGAATTTGTGTTGAATGATAAAAATATTGTAAAGGGCAGGAAAGAAGGATTCAGGAACCAGAAAGATATTGGTTTGATTGTTACTAAAAGTTTTTTGCAGCACTACCATTACCCTGAAGATGCCAATATTATTTATTGTGCAAACACTGTAAACGATACTACTTTACCCGGTAATAGAAGAGAAATAAAAGTTCCCATACAGGTACGCACGATTGTTAATGAACTGCCTGGTAAATTAGATCTAATTTATCCCATCAATTTTTATAATGTTTTTCTTACAGGTGCAGGTTATGGTTTTGATATTTCAAGCAGGAATAATTTAATTGAGTTATTTTTCAAATCAGATGATATTGAAAAGGCAACAAACCTGAAGAAAAAATTAGATTCCTTTTTTATTACTCACCCCGAGTATGATGAGTTTGTACCCAATATAGATTCACCGCAAAAAGATACACTGGGTTTTACAGGGGGATTTAATTTTAATATTAGTTTTTTCCCGGCTTTAGCAAATGGTGCCTTAACTGACAGTTTAGCAAATAAGTTATTGTTGTACCTGAACAATAACAACGTAATAAGAACATACAGTTATCCGGATGTGGAAGATATTGTTAAAGAAGTAAGTTACGATCAGGTATCCGTGTATTTTAAAAATTTAGATAAAATCCGCGACTTTGCCAATTACCTTTTTAAGACTTACAATAAAAATAGAAATGATTTGATTGAATTAGACACCAATAAAATTAAAGAGAAGGAAAACTTTAATTTTCTAAGCAATGTAACTAAAATAATTGCAATGTTATTGCTTATTTTCAGTACGGTGGCTATTGGACTTTTTATTTCTAATTTGTTGAAAAGTCATCTTTCAAAAGTAAAAATGAATATTGGTACCTTCAAAGCAATTGGGTTGGCAGACAGCAAGGCAAGAGGTATTTATTTTGCAATAATCTTTATTTTTATTTCCGTAGCTACTTGTGCGGCTTTATTGCTTGCCTCAATTTCCGGGCTTATTTTAGATAACATACTTACCCGGTCTTTAAGCGTGGAGCAGGATGTAAGTTATTTCAGACTAATTGACTTAAACACACTATGGGCATTACTGGTAATACTGCTTTCGGCTTTTTATATTTCTTGGATTACAATCAGAAAGATGCTAAACAAAACCCCTGGTGATTTGATTTACAACCGGTAACCTCATTAAGCGTATCTTATTTATTAAACAGATGCTTTAAGATTTACCAGAATATGCAACAAAAATAGGTACTTACTGAATTATAATGCGGAATGGACAAAAAGAAGAAGTGAGATTCTTTTATTTCCTTTTAATAAAAAATAAAAGAATAAATCTATTGTCATAACAGTTGTTGATTAGTAAAAAAAATAATTACATATTTTTTATAATACTAGACAGGATATTTTTTTATTGAGCAGGCTTTGGAACTATTATTAAACTTTACTTGCGTCGCACTCTTGTACAGTTTGTTAAGTATTCAGCGCAGCATACAGCAGTGTAAATATTCCAAATCAATATCTGATAAGCATTATATAAGTCTATCAGTTTATGTGATTACAGAATAATGGAGCGCTGCAAAGGATAGCAATTCTCCGGGACATGGTTTTGTGCACTATTGTATTTTATTGAATTTTTGTCCGGTAATGCACAGGATTTACAAAAGTGCGACACAACAGGTGCTTCAAAATAGTAATGATGCCCGGTAGATAAAAAATCAATTTACTTAACCAAGGGGTTCTCTGCGTAATTATTTTTTTATAGACCAAAAAAAATAAAAATAAGTTTTCGGTTTCTTTAATAAATAATTAAATTGTTGCCTGTTCTTGCAATAGCGCAGTTTTTAAAACTTTTCTATGGCCGCTGCATTGAAAATGAAAATCAGAATATGGCTGGCAGAGGCAATGTTTCAGCCCATTTTCTTTACTTAGATTATTTTAAAATTTATCGGCGTGTTTGTTTCCATAAGAAGAGGATTTTCGATTAATATTTTTCTTAGGTAATTTTTAAAAGTCAGGTTAACAAAATTTATAACTAATGTCAACACTTTCCTTTAACGACTCACTTAAAACTGCTATACAGATTGCCCAATCATTTGCTAAAGAAAATTATAATGACCAGTTTTCTTTAGCGCACCTCTTACGCGGATTGCTACATAAAGAAGCCGGATTACAGGATTTTCTTAAATCGATTGGTAAAGACCCTGGATATATGATTGAATGGGCTGAAATAAAAATGGAAGATTATCCACGTGCAGGTAAACTTCCTGAAATGATAATAGCTGATGATAAGGTTGCAACAGTATTTGAAGAGGCAGATAACATCCGTTTGAAATTAGGGCTAAATGATATATCACCAATTTGTGTTTTAGCAGCTTTGGTAAAACCAAATGTAGGGTTTACCGCTGAACAATTGAAATCATTGCCGCTCCGCGAAAAAGAAATTTTAGATTTATATCTCAATGATACTTCAATTAAAGAAGCTGTTGGAATAAATACAAATGGGACCACTGGCAATACAGGGGCAGCTAAATCAACAAATGCACTCTTAAAATACTGTATTGATAAAACATCCTTAGCTAAAGAAGGCAAAATTGACCCGATTGTTGGCCGTGATAAAGAGATGCGGATGATGTTGGAAATACTGGGGAGGCGCACGAAACCAAATGTGCTGATTATTGGCGAACCCGGTGTTGGAAAAACAGCGTTGGTAGATGGCTTCGCCCTGAATTTGATAGAAGGAAAAGTGCCGGATAATTTGAAAGCAGCTTTCTTGTTTGAACTGGATTTAGGGGCTTTGGTTGCAGGTGCATCCTACAAAGGCGAAGTTGAAGACCGGCTTAAAAATATTATTAAAGAAATAAAGCAATTTGATAAAGCCGTTTTGTTTATTGATGAAATCCATTCATTGCTGGATCCTAAAGGTTCTGTAGGTAATGGTGCGGCAAATCTGCTGAAACCGGAACTTGCCCGCGGAGAAATAACAGTTATCGGTGCAACAACCTTGGAAGAATACAGAAAAATAATTGAACCGGAGCAGGCTTTTAACAGGCGTTTTGAAACACTTAAAGTTGAAGAACCGGATGCAGTTTCAGCGATAAAGATGCTTGAAAAAATTGTTCCGGCTTATGCGAAACACCATAACCTCGAGATAGTTGATGACGCGTTAACTGAATGTGTAAGGTTTGCCAAGCGGTATATCAAAGACAGAAGGTTGCCTGATGCCGCAGTTGACCTTTTAGACCGGACCATGGCTGCAATCAAAATGATGAATGAAACATCTGAAAAAGAATTAGGTTCTTTGAAAGAAGAATTTGAAAAAATAAAAAATGAAGTTTACAATACTGATATCCAAAAATTAGCAGGCTTAAGGTGGTTTTATACGTCCATCAATAACAGGCTAAGCCCTGTTTTGCTGGGGCAATTAAAAGACCCCGCAGACGCAGGTAAAATTGAGGATATTGATGAGATGGAAATATTTCTGGATGAGATACTGAACACACTATATGAACTGTCCCAAAATATTACAGGTAAAGTAACCAAACAGGAACTGGCAGCAGTTATATCATACAAAACAGGGATTCCTTTAGGGAAAATTCAGGCACAGGAACAACAGAAACTGCTTCAGATGGAAGATATTGTAAAGCGAAGGGTGGTAGGGCAGGATCATGCTGTAAAAGCCTTATCGGATGCTGTTGTTGAGTCACGCAGTGGATTAAATAAACCCGGACAGCCAATAGGCTCTTTCTTTTTACTCGGACCCACCGGTACAGGTAAAACTGAAGTAACGAAATCCATTGCTGATTTTTTATTTAATGATGAAAAGGCGATGATTCGCTTTGATATGTCTGAATTCAAAGAAGAGCATTCTGCTGCACTGCTGTATGGAGCGCCTCCGGGCTATGTGGGGTATGAAGAAGGCGGGATGCTGGTAAATAAAATCAGGTCACAACCCTATTCTGTTGTTCTTTTTGACGAGATAGAAAAAGCCCATCCCTCCGTTTTTGATATTTTTCTTCAAATACTTGACGAAGGTAAAATGCACGACAGATTGGGGAAAGAAGGCGATTTTTCCAATTCGCTTATCATATTTACTTCAAACATTGGCAGTGAGTGGATCGTGGAACAATTTAGTAAGGATATTATGCCTAAATCATCACAGTTAATGGAAATAATGACAAAATATTTCCGGCCTGAATTTTTAGCAAGGTTAACGGAGATAGTTCCTTTTGCACCAATCAGTGAGAAAAATGTTGTAAAAATTCTTGAGATACAGATGAAAAGCTTATTAGATAGTTTGGAAAAGCAATCTATCACACTGGAAATATCTGATGATGCAAAAAAGAAAATTGCCCTTAACGGATTTACACCAAAATATGGGGCACGCCAGATTTCCGGTGTTATCAGAACATTTCTGCGTAGACCGCTGTCAAAATTAATTGTTTCAGGAAAAGCTGTGAAAGGGTCGAAAGTCCTGGTAAATATTGATGAAAACAATGAACTGACATGGGATATATCAATTTAAAAAAAATAAAAAAACAAAAGATTTTTTAAAAAAATTATTATATTTGATTAAAGGAATTTTTACAAAGAAAAATTTAACCAGCCAAACACTATTTCAAAAGAAGCCGTATCAAGAAATCTTTAACCCGAAAGAATTTAATCTAAATTTAATTATTAATAATTCTAAACCAGAAACTATGTTTAACTACGGAGTGGGAGGTCAGGAAGTAAAACAAGATGCATCTGAAGCAATGGCTGACCTTGCTCAAAATCGAACTCTTTTTGTACAGAAATTAACACAGGAAGATCCTATCAAACCAGAGATGGTTTATGATCTGAAAACAATTGAAGATGTTTTTGAACATTTTAAACCTAAAGTGAGTGTTGATTTTGAAAACTCAGAGGGTGCTACAAAGAATGAAACGCTGCGGTTCAATAATCTTGGTGATTTTAGCACAGCAAGCATTACAGCACAAAGTACTTTTCTTCAGGATTTAGCGGTTCAGCAGGAACAGTATCAAAAAATAATCAAACAGCTCAAAACAAATAAATTGATGAAGATGGTAATAGAAAATGCTGATGCAAAGAATGCTTTTCTAAATGCCATGCAAGCCCTTATTCAGGAATTAGACGATAATAAATAAAATAAAAAAAATAATTTATGGCTGATTCAGTTTTACAGCAACAGGCTAGCGGGGGTGAACTCAAAATTCAGGAAAAACTTACCAATCCTGCACAAACCTTAGAACAAAGTCTGCAAACACTTATTAAATTTGGTGGGTTTGATTTTTTAGAGTCATCCGTTGACGGTGTCAAAAATCTTAACCCTGAAAGAAAGGCATTAAAAAGAATATTTTTAACTGATGCAGAAAAGGCTTCTGACAGGACTGCCCTGAAAAAAAAATTACAGCTTTGGATGAGTCTTATTTCTGAATCAGCAGATCTTGCTGAAATGATTGAAAAGGCGACTGCAAAATCTGATATTGCCGGCAAGACATTGAAAAATAATTTAAAAAAATCACTTGAAGCTACCCGGGAGTTGGAAACTTCCTATCGCTCACTTGCATTATTTTATAAAAACACTGAATCGGACAAACTGAAAAATGTAACGATATTAAACGCTGCCCCCGACCAGATTAGGGATCTTGATAACACAAGGTTTATTGATTATATAGCAGATGAACTAAAGCAAAATTATGACCGCCTTGATTTGCGTGATAATTATTCTATTATGGCAATTCCCGGTTATCTTGGTTCAAATAAGGTGGTCGAGAAATGGGCAAAAATCGCTCATCAGAATAAAGTAATGCTTGTAACGGATTTTGAAAATTTAGATAATGTAGATGAAGTTATTGATTTATTTGAGTCAGCAAATTTATCCGGTGGTGATATTTATAAGTCCAATGTAATGATGGCTTGCAACTGGTTAGTTGGCAGAGGTAAGAATCAGGAGGTGGGCGAAGAAGAAGATGTAATGGTTCCGCCATCTTCAGCATTGGCGGGCAAAATTTATACAACATTGATGTCTCAGGTTACAGCAGGTAAAAAACATGGGGGGATGAATGAAGTGGATGGTGTAAAATTTGAACTGAAAAAGAGCGAGATTGGCACACTTGATAAAATAGGTCTTGTGCCAATGGTAAATGAATATGGAAAAGTGCTGGCTTTTTCTGCAAAAACACTTTTTAACGGGGATAACCTTGGTTTGCAAACTTACTCAGTTGTACGGGTTTTTGATTATATCAATAAATCGCTTATTGATTTTTTAAACAGGCGTGCATTTGAAAACTGGACGAGTAAAACCGAAAAAGACCTGAGGGAGCAGATTGTAAAATTTTTAGACAGAATACAGGGGCCTGAAAATCTAATTGAGAAATTCAGGATTACGAGGTTCGAACGCGATGAAAATCAAAAAGACCGGATACATCTTGATATAAATATTACACCTTATTTCCCCGCGAAAAGTTTCATGTTAAAACTTGATGGAACTAAAGGGGAGAATGGTACAGATTGGGATACAAAAACTGAACAGCAATAATTTTTTAATCCATAATTTTTAATATTAAATATTTTCAACTATGTCGTTCAAGGCAAAACTCAAAATCGGAGGCAAAGAATTCGATGTACTGCATTGCAGCTATTCATTTCGTAGAGATGTAGATGCAAAGGGACGCCCCTCCTCAGGTGTCTATGGTGGTTCTGTTCAGTTAGAAATAGAATCAACAGATGATACATCTGTGTTGGAATCTATGATTAATAATGTGTATAAAGCACAAAAAGGTACGGTTACTTTTCAAAAGCGGGATGAAGATGCTAAAATGAAAGAGCTGTCTTTTGAAGATGCCTACATTGTTCAGTATTCAGAATCCCTGGATATTGTTGGAAGCAATCCAATGACAATTAACTTTGTTCTTTCGGCACGTACCCTCAAAATTGGCAGTGCAGAACATAAAAATGATTGGCCTGACAGTAAATAAGCATTCAATTTATATTTTGCCTGCATATACTAGCATGTAAACAATTTAAGGAAAGTTGAAAGTTGCCTCGCAAGTTCTGGCAAAGCATATATAAAAGCGGAAAATTGGATAATGCGAATAATATGATTTTCATAACTTGATACACAACATTCTTTTGTAGAATAAAAATTGAATTGTTACATTTCTGTGTACTATTTTCTAAAACATAAAGCCACAAAGGTTTTCATTTAAAAAATTTTGAGAAACTTTGTGGTCTTTTTTTTACAATTTAATATCATTTGATTGTGGCTCAGGAGATACAAGTTGATATAACCACTGAAAATGGATTGAATATAACGCCATTTTCTAACCTAACGGTTACTCAGCAATTTAATGGTCATCATTATTTTGAACTACGGTTCAATCATGATGTTATAGAGAAAAAGAATACGGTACTTTTGGATAAAACAAAGGATTTTTTGGGGAAAACGATCACTTTTACCTTTAAAGCTAAGCAAGGTTCTGATTATCCGGATAATATTTTTAAAGCAATCGTCACTGATATTGGTATCGCTAATCATATTGGTGGGGCTGGTGATATCATCTTTAAAGGGTACAGCCCAACTATACTGCTGGAAGGGGGGCAAAATAATGTATCTTATACTCAATTGAATCTGCTTCAAATTGTAAAAGGAGCAATTGGCAATATTCCGGGTAATTTATTGTCCACTAAAATTTCACCTAATTTTAAAGCAACCATACCCTATATAGTGCAGTACAAAGAAACTTCTTTTGATTTCATCAGAAGACTTGCTGCAGAATATGGCGAATGGTTTTTTTACGATGGCACCACTTTTAATTTCGGTAAACCTGGAAATAAGCCTTCCGTCGAATTTAAATACCCAAGAGATATCTCTGATTTGAATTTAAATGTAAAGGTTGCGCCTGTAAAATTTAACCAGATTGAATATTACTCTAAAAATGATGATAAATTTTCAAGCAACTCCAATGCTGCACAGGTAAGTGGCCTGGATGTTTTTGGAGATTATGCTTTAAAAGCATCCGATAAGTTATTTACTGAGGCTGTTATCCTTTTTTCCGAAAAAAAGGTAATAAGTAAAAGCGAACTTGATGATGTCGTTAAATTTGAAAAATCCTCAAGAGCGGGGGATATGGTTTATCTAACTGCTGTTTCAGATTCTCCCTATGTAAAACTGGGTGCAACTGTAAATATATCAGCAACAAGGCAGGATAACCATACCGATGAAGATTTTGGTAAATTCCTCGTCATAAATGTTACGCACTCAACGGATGGATTGGGCAATTACAATAACAGTTTTCAGGCAATTCCCTCAACTGTTGAAATTATCCCTAATCCTTATGATAAGCCGCCTTTGGCAGAACCCCAAATCGCTGTTGTAAAACAGAACAATGATCCTGATCATCTGGGCCGGGTTAAAGTTCAGCTAATGTGGCAGAAAGAAAGTGATACCACACCCTGGCTGCGTGTGATGAGTATGCATGCTGGTACGAAAACTGGCGGGGATAAAAATCGTGGTCTGTTTTTTACACCCGAGGTTGGGGATTATGTAATCGTTGGTTTTACTCAAAACGATCCCAACCGGCCTTTTGTAATGGGAAGTGTGCCGCACGGCAAAGCTATTGACAGTTCAAAAAATAGTGATAACCATATCAAAGCAATCAGGACGAGAAGTGGCAGCACTATTTATTTTAAAGACAAAGAAAACAGTAAGGAACAGGAAATAATAGTAAAGACAGATGATCAGAACATGATTTCTATCCTGCTCCAGAATAATAAAGGAACCATTAAAATTATTTCATCAAAAGATATCGAAGTAACTTCTGATTCCGAAGTAAAAGTAAAGTCAAAAAAAATAACGATTGATGCCAGTGACGAGCTTAATCTGAAAGCGCAAAAGATCAATATAGAGGCAGGTCAGGAATTAAAAGCTAAAGGAATGCAGGTAAACATAGAAGGATCAACTTCAACTAAAATAAAATCTTCAGCCCAACTGGATATTGATGGAGGGGCTATGGCAAATATCAAAGCAGCAATCGTCAAAATAAATTAGTTATGATCCAGCATTATTATGAACTCCCTATAAAATTCAATGAATTAATTAAGCGTAACAGGGAACTTGCAACCTGCGATTTGAAAAAATCCATTGCTCAGAATATATATCTTACGATTACTTCAAAATTTAAGGAAAACCGTTATGATGAAACATATGGATGCGAGTTATGGGATATGGATTTCGAGTTGGTTTCCAATGAAAATGCGTGGATTGAAAAAATAAGAAAATCCGTATTAAAATCTGTAACCAAACATGAAACAAGGTTATTTAATATAAACGTTGAAATAGATATTACCCAGGATGAACAAGTACTCACTTTAAAAAATTCAAAGTCTGTAAAAAAACGCCTTTCCATCTTTGTAAATGGAATTATTGCAGAAACAGGAGAGCCTTTCCCTTTCAATACAAATATTTATTTAAGCCCTTTATCATTAGATTAATTTATGGCTGAGTTAAATACCACCCTCTTGAACAAAGAAGTTATTGCAGCGCGTATGTTTCGTCATGCTGCGCGGTATTGGGGGTATAAGGATACCGATATTGATAATTTTGATCCTCTTGTACGCCTGCTTATAGAAGCCTGCGCTGTTGAATTATACCGGATTGGGAATGAAATTAATTCAGTGCAGGAACGTATGCTTGAAAAACTGGCTCGTTTGCTTACACCCGAAGTGCATACCGCCCCCAAACCTGCACATGCCGTTCTGCATGCGAGGTCATTGGAACCAGAAACAAGGGTACACCCATCTATGCAGTTTTTTTATCACAAAAAAGTTGCATCGAAGCCCAATGGCCCGCTTGATTCAAATTTAGATGTATTTTTTTCACCGGCTGGTAATTATAAAGCTATCGATGGCGACATAAAATTAATTGCAGCCGGCTCGCATCTCTATGCAATTAATGAATGGAACTATAAAGAAACATTTTTAAATACCAGGACAGGTAAAAAATTTGACCCGCGCACCATTTGGCTCGGGCTGGAATTAAATACTACTATAGCAGATATTTCGGCGCTTTCTTTTTTTTTCGATTTAAAAAATCACCCGGGTAAACGCCAGCTTTTTCCATTGCTGCACTATTCCAAATGGAGCATCAATAACACCCCGATCGACACACACGAAGGCTTATGGGATGCAGCCACCAACACCCCTTCATTTGAAGCTTTTACCGGCTTTGATGAATTCAGCATCAATCAAAGCGTGGAGCGGCATATTAATTATTTCTATAAACAGCAATTCATTACGATTCAACAGACCGGTGGTTTTAAATTTAAAACCGAGCGGTATCCCCCCGGTTTTGAAAAAATACTCACTGCAAACGACCTTCCACAATTACAAAAGGAACTTTTGTGGGTGAGAGTGAGCTTTCTTGCTGAATTTGACGAAATTGTGCTGGATGATTTATCCGTATCAATCAATTGTTTTCCTGTTCTCAACCGGCACCTCAACGAAACACGCTACCGCCTTCAAAGCAATTTCAATATTATCCCGCTACTTACACCTGAGCAATTTTTGTCAGTGCATGATGTACAAGGTACAGAGGGGGGAGATGAGGATACCAATAAATATGCAAACAGCCCCCTTGACGCTGCTGAATTAAAAATAAAAGGGACTTACAGCCTGCGTACAGGTGATGTAGAGCGCTTCGACAGCCGAAATGCCACAGAGTATATGAATTATCTGCTGGAACTGCTTAGGGACGAAAGCAGGGCCTTTGCTGCACTTGGGCAGGACTTTGTTGCATCGCTTATAAAAGAGCTTAACCAGAATATCGCCCAGATTGAGCAGAAAGTTAAGCTGAATATAGCTTTGCTCAACCAGGTGCCTACGTACATGCTCTTAAACCCACGCACCGATGGGGAAAATATTTTTGTTGAATACTGGTCAACAAATGGCGAAGCCGCCAATCTTATCCGCAGTGGATCAAGGCTTGAATTGTACCAGGGCGGGGATCTTGTGCGGGAAAGTTTAACGCTGATGACGAATACAACGGGTGGCAGCGATAAACTAAAGAATACCGAAGTACTGAATGCTTACAAAAACACCCTTGTTACCCGTGGGCGTATTGTAACATTAGAAGATATAAAAAGCTACTGCAGTATGGCTCTTAACGGTAAGGCAAAAAATATCAGCATAAAAAAAGGTGTAGGTATTAGCCCGTTGCCAAATCAGGGTCTTATCAATACAGTAGATATTCGTATTGAACACATGCCCGCTTACAACGATGCAGAAGAATGGCAGGGAATTTTGCAGGATTTAAAAACCAGATTAGAAGAGCAATCCGCAGTTTGGAGTAATTACAGGATAAATGTTGAGTTATAGAAAGGTTCCTTTAAGTGTGATTAATGAAAAGCTTTTTTGATACCGGCATTTGTTCTCCGTGGCATCTTGGTTGCGTCGCAATCCTTTCATCTGCTGGAATGCTGCGCGTCTTTGGCTTCCACTGGTATCCAACAGGTTAATAGGCATTGTTCGCCGATAAAAGTATTTAAAAACGCAATATTCAAGCAGGGAAAGGCGGTGGCCTTTTTCTTTTTTTATGAAAAATAAAAATTACATCTAAGGCAACTCAAAGTATGATGGTCAAACACAAATCCGGAACTATTACAGATACTGTATGCTTTTAGGTGAGTAAACGTACAGGAATCGAGTTAGGTAGTTTCAAATTTATTAATATTAAAATCCTGTACAGGCAGTCTGATGATCGATATAGTTATATGTGTTGATGGAACAAATTCGCAGGGTTATAAAAACCGGAGTGTGGAAAATTTCTACAGGGCTGTTCACGCAGAACATAAAATCTATAAACCCGGACCACAAAATACAGTAACAGGATCGGATTGGGTTTCTATACGTGACCAGATAGTTAAAGAATTAAATGTAATTGCACAGAAATATGGAGAGGATACTTTTTTTAATGGCTATAACTGTACAATCGCAAAAAAAAATAATTTCAGGTTTATTATGGTGGGGCATTCGCGGGGTGGCCATACGGTAATTCATCTTGCCGGCATGCTTAAATACAGAACCCACTTCATGGGGTTGTATGATGCTGTGGATCGTACAAATTTAATAACAGCGAGTGACACCAGGCTTATCAGCAATGTGGATCATATTTATCATGCTGTCAGGGATATTTCAGTAGGCTCACGTACATCAAAAAAATTCGACCTTAAACGGGTCGCTTTATTTTCAGTGCCGGGAGTAGGCGTGGGTTTTACCGAATTAGCTTCTTATGGTATTGCCAAAGCGCTTGATTTTGGAAATACAGGAACCCAAAGCGCAGATGGAGGTGAGTATGTTGCAAAAACATTTAAAACATCGCATGGGGGTATTGGTGGTGATGTATTAACCAGCCAGCTTTTTTCTATGCCTGCCACTGATGACAGTTGCGCTATTACGTTATTTAACCAGTCAGAAGCCCAGGTAAAAAAAACAGAATTGTGTATTTCAGAATCCTACGAGGCAGACAGGTTTATAAAGGAAGGCGCAAGAAAATATGGGGTGAGAATTTAATTGATAAAATTTTATAGGTTATTAAAGAGTAACTCTCTAATAAAATCGCAATGCTCATCAGGGTTTAATAGTGCTTACATTAGTAAAAAAGCCTAATCAGTGCGAAAGAAAGAAAAGGGTTAAAATCTATAAAGGAGATTCGCGAAGCCAAATAAAAAATATAAAATGCACTGAGCAATTCTTTTCTTTTTTGACTTTTTTATTACTTTTTTTAGCCTGCCCCGATGCAGATCGGGTTCTATTCAGAAAAGTAAATAACAAGATTGCGCTGGTGGAGCCTGTTTGCGGCTTAAGTTTATTTTTCTATAACATTATTACACTTTTATAAAATAAAAAGGATAAATTAGTAATTTAATCCCCTGATATAATTTCCATTTATGATTTTAGGTAAAAAAATATTTGCAATTGCAGACATAAGGCTCACCCATCCTGCATTAAGAATAGAACGCAGTTCGGCAGGGCCGGATGATTTGAAATTTATGATGATACCCAAAAATACAATTGGTAATGTGCTTAATGTAAGCCCTGCCGGCGGTACTTTTTACTTTCAGTTTAAGCCGCCAAAATTCAGGGATATGTTTACAACGGTTGAAATTACCTTGTGGGTTAAAAGGGAATTTTTTGGGAGCTTCTTTGAGTATAAGAATTAATTGAGTTTCAGCAATTTTATTTTAAAAATCAAAAACTATTAAACTTCTAAAAAGTTTATGGTTGAAAAGTGGATAGCAAGTATGATTCTGAAATAAAAATGAATTCAGGTTTCTTCAAACTATAGCTAATAAAATGAAAATATCTTACTATGGAAAAAGTAGAAATTTTTAGAAATGCCCTTGCAAATGGAAGAGTAAATTTAGCCAAGGGAATGGAACATACACATATCAGTGTTGCAGAGGTTGCAAATTTAGTTAACAATAGTTCAATTCCGGAAAGGCATCCCGGGGTTAAGCTGGATAGCAAATCATTGTTAATAAAAATGGCAGAAAATGTTTGGGATATTGTAGCTGGTCCTCACGGGCCCAACGATGATTCCCGTGATAAAACTTTGCACATAACTATCCGTTTTCAGGACAGAAGTGCATATCATCTGCGCTTAGATGCAAAAAATCATTTGTTTCAAATTAAACAGGCTAAAAACGGTAACATAATAGAGTCAAAAGTCTATCCGTGGCAGGCACCGGGAACTTTGCATAATAAATAGGCAAAAAGTAAATCAGAATTGAAACTCATTTTTTTTATTAAGTTAAAAATTCATTTTATGGCAGCTCTTAATTTTCTATCATCAGCAAAATCTGAAGCGGTTTCAGATACAAGTAGGTTGTTGTTGTTGTCGCTTGCGGAAGAATCAGGAAATGGAAGTATATCAATTTCAAGTACTGCAAGGTCGCCCTATGATCAGGCAAGGATAATGTTTGATAATTGCCTTAAACTTGGCGTAAAATCACAATACAGGCTATACAAACGATTTGGCGATAAAATAATTGATGTATTTAAAAAATTAACTTCTGTTCCTGATTATAAACGTGATGAGGTAATTAAAGCAATGATGGATAAAATTAATGAAGTAGGCCCGAGTAAAGTTTCTATGCATTGTGTAGATACCCAATATTATAACGTAGTAGATATACCTTTCAGTTCTGTTACAGACAAAGACTCATTTAGGAAAGCAATTAAAACGCACATGCCCTTCCCAATAACAAAGTTTTTAGACGAATCAAATAATAATTGTTTCCATATTGAGATTGTGCAAAGCGCAGGGTTGTAGAAAGGATTTTTTTGTTAACAGGCAGTAGGCTTTCAATTTAATATTGTTGCGTCGCACACTTGTACTGCAGAATATAGTTGAGGTTTTTTGCAGCCAATACAATCAATTGCAAACCCGGGTTAAAAAACAAGTAATTCGGCTTGCAAAGTAAAATATAAAATTTATGTCAAACGACTGTTCTAAAATTATAAGGTTAGTTGAAGATTATAAAACAGCTTCAAAAGACGAAAGGAGTTCAAAATTTTTACAAAAAATCGCTGGAATAATTGGAAAGCAATCATTAAAAATAGCCACTAAAGTGGTAACAAAAGCTGCCGGTGCAGCAACTGGAGTTGGAATTTTATTTGATATTTTAAAACCAACTCAATTAGCTTCAGGATCAGGGCGTTATCATGATTATTTAAAAAATATTTTAGAAGAATTAGCTAAGGATAATGTAGATGTAAATGTACTTAATAAAAATTATGCTTTGCTGTTAGATGCCAGCAACCAAATGATGATAGAAAAAGATTTTGGGGTAAATTCTAACTGCTACAAAGCAATAGATAATATTACCAAACAAATAGGGGAGACAATTAAATTAGCCAACCCACAAAAAACTTATTTACCTTAATTAATAAATTATGGGTAAACCCGCAGCAAGAATAGGAGATATGCATGTATGCCCCATGTTTGATGGGCCAAAACCGCATGTGGGTGGCCCAATTGTTGGGCCGGGTTGCCCTACGGTATTAATAGGCGGTATGCCTGCTGCAGTAATGGGCGATATGTGTACCTGTGTAGGCCCCCCAGACACAATTATTTTAGGTAGTGCGGGTGTTTTTATTGGTGGTAAACCAGCCGCAAGAATGGGCGACCAATGTGTACATGGTGGTGCTATAACAGTAGGCTTGCCCACTGTATTAATTGGCGAAACAATGGCAGGTGGCGGTAGTTTTGGCGCAATACCCCTTGCTATTATGCAAACTGTAATGAAAAGCATGCCGCCCGCAGTACAGCAAAAAATGGCACAAGTAGTAGCCATGAAACAAGCAGCAGCAAATGGAAGTCCTTTTTGTGAAAAGTGTGCGGCGGCGGCGATGAAATAATAATCCGATTTTCTTTAATTTCTTAAATATTTAGATATACGTTTATTTTAAATTATTTATAATTTATAATATGATTACTATTTTTAAAAAGCAATTATTAGTTTTTAATCTTTTAAAATATGAAGAATTTATTATAAAAGCAGTCGGATTTATTAAATTAAATTTTCCGGAATGGTGTAGAGAAAAAATGGATGACGATGTAAAAAAATATATTCTATTTATGATTCAATTTTCAGAGAAATATAATATTTATACGGAAATAAATGTCATAAAACTAATTGAATATAAACTTGAATTTAATTTCGACTTGGTGAAATATAAAGTACTTGAAAATACACTAATGAATTTAGATATAAGCGAAGATGAACGCATTGCGAATTTTTATTTGAATTTAGAAAGTGGTAATTATAAATTGCAAGAAATATTAATAAGTTAGACTTTATTTAAAAAGCAAAATAAACACTATTTATTATTTTTATGATTGAACACAATAAATACGATAGTTTTAATAATAGCAATATTGGTAATGCCAACCAAGGTTGTGTTTATGAAAAACAGAAAAAGAATGATAAAAAAATACATAAAAAATTTAGAGCAATTATTTTTTTTGATGGTACAGGTAACAATCGGGCTAATACAGAAGCAAGAAAATTATATAATGATTTAAAACGTAGTTATCAACAAGGCTGGTTAACTGGCGAACTATATGAAAAATGCAAAGCCTACGAAAAAAATAAGAGTGATGATAATAGCTATCAAAACGATTATTCAAATGTTGCAAAATTGGAAACTAACTTTTTATTACCACCAGAAGGTAAAAAGGAGAATGATTTTGATGAACATTTTAGCATTTATGTTTCAGGAATTGGTACTAAAGATTTAAAAGCTGATGTAGATATTCCAGGAGGAGCCTTCGGCAGAGGTAAGACGGGTGTAAAAACTAGGGTAGAAAAAGCGATTGATTTTATTGCAAATGAAATTGCTAATGCAACGTCAAGTACCGATATTATTGATAAAATTCAAGTTGACTCAATTGGCTTTAGTAGAGGTGCAGCTGCTGCAAGATATTTTGTACATGCCGTATTGAACGATACGGATTTTATGTTATCGAAAAAGCTACAAGCTAAAAATAAAAACGTAACGGAAGTAAAATCGGGCTTTGTAGGTTTATTTGATACAGTAGCATCTATTGGAACAAAATGGCTTTCTACTCATCCGTTTAGTAATGATACCGAATGGTTAAAGTTAGATGCTATTTCAGTTTCAGAGAAAGTAGTTCATTTAGTGGCAGCCGATGAGTATCGTGAAATGTTTCCAAGCACAAATATTAATAGTAAAGGAAGTGTTGAAATTAAACTTCCTGGAGTACACAGCGATATTGGTGGAGGATATACCGATAATATGAATGAAGTGAATAAAGTTGTTTATGATTTAGATACAATTTGGGTAACTGATAAAGAACAAATTAAAATTGATTATGAAATAGATTGGTTAGTAAATCAAACAGGTTGGTATGCTAAAAATGAAGTAGAAATAAATTTTTGGAACGAAATAAGTGTAAATAGAAAAGGCATTAGAAATACATATTCACGAATACCGTTGCATATTATGAAACAATACATGAAGGATTCAGTATTGAAATTTAATGATGTTGATTTAAAAACTAAGGAATGGTTTATAGCTAAAGAACACCCTGATTTAGATTTACTAAATACTATTTTAGGACCTCTTGGCACAGGAGATTGGACAAAAAGTTTAAACTTACTTAAAAAAATCAGACATAAATATTTTCACTTTTCATCGTATTATGATCAAAAAGATTATTCAAATGTGAAACAATTTTTTGGAGTTAATTCCCCTCGATTAATAAACGGTTTACGAAAAAGAGAAATATTTAACGGTTAAGAAAAATGAAATATATCTATATCTTCTATGCAATTTTTTGTTTTACTAGATGTTCAGTGAATAATAATTCTACAGATACTGATAATACAAATAATAATAAAATGAACCCAACGACTTACGAGTGGATACCAACAGAATGCGCTGTATTTAATTATCCAATGAAAATTATTAAAGCTGATTTTATTTTTGAAGATGGTAATACGATTAAAATACCTGATAGTAAAATGATTTATAACGGTTGGGGTAAAACAGGTTCAATACATTTGAATGAAGAAGTTTTAATTCCTATTCCTGCAAAATTATATATTAAATGGTTTTCTTATACAGAGGATAAATTTTTTGAGGAAACTTTCAATTTGCCAAAAGATAAAATGATTAGCTTATTTAACGAAGGTTTTATTAGCCCATTAACCAATTCAAAATATACTTATAATAAAATCATTGTAGGATTAGCACCAGGCGGTACTGTAGTAGTTTGGCTTTCAGGCGATAATATTAATAAGCAAGTAGCTATTTTTCAAGCAAAAATTGCTAATGTAGAATGGTCAACTTTTTTACCAAGTACCGATATTACTCGAAAAGAGTATATTGATGAAAGCCTAAAACAAATATTTGAAAAAGAAGATTTTGAGACACTTAAAAAAAATGGAATTCCTATTGGCTTATGGAATAAAAAGTATGTTACTAAAAGTTTATGGCAACCTGTAATTGTTACAACAAATAATCCAAGCAATATTTTTATTAGCTATTTTAATGCCGAAAGTGAATATTCAGATTTGTCGAAAAAAAATGTTATGGAAGCTAAAGAAAGACCTTATCCTAAAAAAGCAATTGTTGAATGGGAAACAAATTCAAAAAATAAATACCATGCCGAAATTAATTTTAGTGAAGATGAAATATATTCTGCTTTTAATAAATTGATTGAAAATAAAGAGAACGCAACTATTAAATTACAGTTTTTAATAAATGATGCAGTGAATTCATTAACTGTTGCATTAAGTAATGACAGTAACATTATCAATTTGAAAAAATGTATTATTGATATTAATGAATTTTGATCTTTTATTCTCCGCACAGTCTCCGCGCATAGCCTTGTGTGTGGCAGGGACTTTGCGGTTCGCTGGCAGTTATTTGCAGTTATAATGAATCAATATATTTTGCTTTAAGAAAATTTTACTGCTCAAATAAATACCTGATGATTGCACATTGCCCAAAACAGTACCAACCGTACAAGTGAGTGACACAACGAAGCTAAATAGCAGCAATGCAGTTCGTAAAAAAATCACTTAAATGTTAAGATAAATTCCTCCTGCCAGGGGCTAATTAAACTATCTTTATTATTTACAGAGATGCTGTATTTTGATAGTTGCAGCATTTAATCTTTAAAGATTTTGAAATTTTAAAAGCGGTATATGCTGCGGTTATTTTTTTAGCAATATTTGCCGGTTAAATATCAAAGCAATGACAAATCTTACTTACTACATTTTTGAAGGGCTACTCATTGTATCGGATTCGCAGGGAAATTATAAAACAATCTTTGCCGTTTCTGGCGGGGGATCGGGAAGTACGAATGCCCTAACCCAAAAAGATTTTAATGCAATGAACAATCCTTACTTGCAGGGCCAGAAACAAACCACATTAACAAGAGGGGGCGCTATTCCTGTAGGCAGGTATAAAGTGGAGAAACCTTTTCTGCATGGAACTTCAGGAAAAACCAATTCACTAAGAGCAAGGTTAACGCCTGTACATCCGGTGAATTTTGCGGTAAGAACGGGAGGAAGAGATGGTTTTTTAATTCATCATACGGGGCCTTTAGGGAGCGATGGCTGTATAGTTCCCAAACATCAGGAAGATTTTGATTACTTAATGAAAAATCTACAAACAAACGGAGGCGGCACTTTGGTTGTTCTTGAATCTACTCAATCGCAGGGTTTTTCGTCTTTTGCCTGATGGTAGTTTAGTTGTTTATTTTAGGTTAGCGCATCACTTAACAGGTTTGTTCAGGGCGTATATTCTGGAACTTGTTGCAGAGTTATAAATGGTTTCGGGTTAGTAAATAACCAAAACGTTGGCAGGCGGCATATACATAGGTGGTAACATGAAATAATACCATTCGCCCATGCTTTTATACTTTTTTTGCGAACAGTTTATATAATTTACGTGATTCAGCATTTACAGAAGTCAAAATAACTTTTATGACCCGTAAACAGAAGCTTACCATTCCAACAGGCAATACATTGATTTGTTTGCCGCTTAATTTTGATTGCCCTGTAAAGCCGGAAATATTAGAATGCAAATCTGTAGAGGATGTCTTTTTTCACATACGGCCCTCCTGTGTTATTAATTTCAGCAGCAATAGTAAAAATACAGTTGAGGAGAAATTGTGTTTTAACTCACTTACAGATTTCAGCGTGATGGGGATATGCACCAAGAGTGTTGTGTTATCTGATCTTATTGATGAAACCATTTTGTATTTTGATAATGCCAATGTTATTACACCTGTTGAGTTCAATGAAAAAGTAAGTTTTATATTTAGCTATGCAGAAATTACAGAAGAAAGCGAATTGGTATCATGCCTGAAGCTCTTAAAAAATAACCTTGTCAACGCCATTAAAATTATCTCCCCAATTGAAAAAAGTTACCTGGAATTAAATCTATTTTTTAAGAACCAGGCTGCGGAAGGAAAAACTTTTGTACTTGATGCATGGGATGAGCAGTTATCGGATTTAGATAATACACGGTTCATTGATCATATTGACCAGTTTCTAAACCAGCATTTTGACCGGCTTGATATACGCAATGCAATATCCTGCCTGGTAATTCCCGGTTTTTTGGATAACTATTTTGTCTTGAGAAAATTTGTAGGAATTTGCAGCAGGCATGCTGTTGTATTATTTACAGATCTGCGAACTTTTGATATTGGTGTTGCTGAGATTTATTCCTTCAATTTTACTACACGGAATGCTAACAGTAAACAGTTTGATTTTTCTGATCTTACTTTTTTTGAAAATGTTTGCTTTACAGGTGATCATTTGTTCATAAACCCGCCATATTCCTTTTTAAATTTTGTGACTGCTAAAGTTAGTTTTTCAACGGTTGTCGCGGCACTAACCCCTTCTTTTTTATTGCATGATCCGGAAGTAACAATCAATTTAGGCAATATTCCTGATGGTGTGCGGATCATAAAAAACAATGGCAGGTACAAAGCTTTTTTTAATTCTTTTGCAGTAGAAAAAAAGGGAGACGGGTACTTCATTGCAGGTAATAGAACCCTGTACCAGGGCAGTTTATATTCTTTAAAAAGTATTAAACTGGTTTTTTTATTTTACTGGCTGTTGAAAAGGTTTGCACAAATGGTAAGCCTGACGGTAATTGATGAAATTGAAATAAACCCGCCCGGAACTTTACTTAGCCTGCAGAAAAATTTTAAAGAAAAAATTGCCACCGGTTTTTATGAATTGTGTAAAACCGCCGAACCAATTATTGATTCAAATATTGAATGGCTTACAGTTGCCCCTGACTGGTTACCTGTAAACCACAGAAACCATGAGATCTCGTATTTATGGCCATATAGTTTTACGTTAATTATGAAATTAAAGGAAAGGGTAACTGATGACAGTTTATTGATGATGCACATCAGGCTCTTTGGAGATGGATATCACAATGCGATATCAAATGATTTTGATATAATATATGAAGAAGTGAATGAAGAAGAACTGATAAACTTTACTAATAAAATGTAATCAAAATGATAAATAAATCTCATTCCGTAATAGCATCGTTCCCTGGCAGATTCCTCTAAATGGCTGATTCTGCGTTTGGGCAGCAGTAATTATCGATTTTAATGATCAATATATTTTGAGTTTAAAAAAAATTTCCGTTCCATACAAAAACCTGCTGACTACCTATTGCTCAAAACAGAACCAAACGTACAAGTGAGTGACACAACGAAGATGATAGTAGTAATGTAGATTACTCAATAAGCAGAATTCAATTTTAGATAAATAAGTAATATTGTAAACGGTTATATTTATCAAACAGTTTTCCTAAATTTATAGGTAAAAATATTATGCTATGCTGCCACAACATAAAGAGATTTTTTTTGCTGTAGCCCAGCAACTTAATTGCTGGATTGGCCTAAGGGAGCCCAATGACCTTGCAGACCAATGGATAGGCAAGCCGGGCTTTGTTCCCAAAGGGGTAAGCTGTAAAGCCAAAACCTCTGACAGTGCCGGTTTTCAGTTTGCCGGCCTTGTTACAGACCCTACGCTTTGCCCCGAGGCGTTTCAGCAAAAAACAATAGAAGATGCCCGTGAAAAATGGAAGTCATTTGCAGGTAATAACCAGCTTCCCGGTGGTTATACCTGCGAAAAAAACGGCAGGGAAAAAGGATTGGTTAAATACCATGGAAATGCAATACATGCAGATTATGACCTGATGGCAGTATCCAACGCAGGTGCAGATGGGGAAATTGGCTATACAACGGAGGAAGATCAAAAAGGGTTGTTTACAAGGGTTGAACGGCTGCTGAATATGCGTTTTAATACAAAAATGATACAGCATGGGTCAGAATTTATGTTTAAAGACGGGGTGGGTGCAAAGGAAACCGAATCTGTATATTTTTTTGGGCCAAACCGGAAATTTAAATTGAGCTATTCTTCGATGCCCAAAAAAGCAATGGCGCATTAAAAACATTTTAAAAACTTCTCCATAGCATTGTTATTTCAAATATTAATGAAGCCAAATGGGAAACTTAAATTAAATTTTGTGGCTGTTTGTAAAAAAGCTGCTATGCTATTTTATTTATCAGAAGATATATATACTTTTATCGCTAAACATTTTTATAAACTTCTTTTTACCATCCCTTTATGAGAATAAAAATATCTGATTATTTTGTTGCTGCTGATTTCGAAAAATCAAGCCTGGAACGCATTGTAAAAGACATGATAAAAGAAGGCTACATTCCTTTTGGTGGTATTGCCGTTACCTACTCGCCAAATTTTAATAATAATCCCAAAGGTGTTATTTTATATTCCCAGGCCATGGTTAAATATGATAATTAAGGTAATAGAGCTTCAACAAACCCAGTGTATAACTACATGCTGTATCGGACTTTAAAAATCTTCACTAAAAGTCCAAATGCTGAATACGTAGGCACTTGCCCTTTACGTTTTAAGCAAACTTATGCTAGAGTACTTGCCTAGTTTTCATACAATATCACACACGCCAAACTGTAAATATCTCCTCCCTTTTCACATTCTTTTTTCAAATCAACCCTTTTCAGTAAATCCTTTGTTAAACAAAAACTTCAGCATAATAAGCAGCCATTTCGCCAAGTTGTAATCAGCATTATTTAACTATTTAAAAATCATTATGGCACATTCATCAAACGTCATTACACATGGCATGAGCGGTATGGTGGGAGACACCATCGTATTCAGGCAGGTAGGCGGCAAAACAGTAGTAGCCGCTGCCCCAAAGCCTACTACTAAAGACCCTTCCGTATTGCAGCAGCAACAACGGCTCAAATTTCAGGAAGCCATAATTTACGGCAAAAGAGCCATGGCAGACCCTTCAAAGAAAGCTGCCTACGAAGCCTCGGCTAAAGAAAGCGAATCGGCCTTTAATGTGGCAGTGGCAGACCTGCTGAATGCCCCGGATATTGAATCCATTGATATATCTGCATACAAGGGCAAAACAGGCGATAAGATCAGTATCACTGCAATAGACGATTTTGCAGTTACGGATGTCTTTGTTTCCATTTATAATGCCGATGGCAGTTTGGTGGAAGAAGGCCCTGCAGTTTTAGGCGATGATGGCATACGCTGGCAATACACCGCCATAGTAAACAACGATAGCCTTACCGATGATAAAATCATCATCAAAGCCGGCGACCTTGCTGGCAATCTGTCACAAAAAGAACAGCCATTGGTATAGCCCCCTTAAGCGAAGCAAGAGAGAAGGAACAGCGAACGTACAGCGAACCTCCAATAATCAAAAGCCGGATATAAAACAAAAGCTGCCATGCAAAGCTGATAGCTTTTGTTTTATATGTATTGTCGAAAGCATTTTGGTATAAGCGATTTCATTTTCTTGAATAGTTTGCCTACATTTTACTTCTATTTGTGTATCGGGCAAGTTTTTTATTCTACGAGTAAGAAGTGGTAATGTATAGTCAGCCCATAAAAAGAAAAGCAGTAAGATTACAGGCTTACTATTGCTATGCGTTTATTATAATGCAGTTTTAATAGCAACGGCAAAAAAAATTATGGCTGGCTTATAATAATTTGTTTTTATATAGAATAACCATAAAGCACCTAAAGCAAGAATAAGTATTACCAAAACCGAGAAAAATATCCTTCGTCTGCGGAGCGCCAATAACTTTTTTTTTTCAATGCCCTTTTCAATACCCTTCCAGTTTTGTGCTCTCTTTTCTTCGGAAACAGTTTTTGATCTGAATTGAAAGAGAAGGTCATCGTCCTGCCCTGGAGTTAATTTATTTTCCATGAACTCATATTACATATAAGACACACTGAAAAATATTTTATACCTTATACTGTTGCTATATAGTTACCAACAACAGCGCTTTAGAGTTTTTGGCTAATTCAAATGTATTAATTTTTGATAGCCAGCAGCACTTCTACGACAGCCTTATGTATTGAATGCAAAACGTTTTGTGCGGGTGTATAAAACGGGTGATTTCTTTATTTTAATTAAAATGAGATATTTTTTTGAACCCGGCTAAGATACCATGTTGAACTTTTCTTGCGTCGCACACTTTTACTTTCAGAACATTATTGACCAATTAACAGCCACCGCCATATAGAGAAAATTGTATGCTATAACATGTTACACTGAATGCCTAAGCTGCATTTTGATATGCAGATGAATGGATTGCGACGCAAGGAACGATGCCATAAAAATCTGCTGCCAGACTCAAAAAAATTCTACTGCAAAATTTGGCTTTAATAAAGGCATGCACCACACTCATTCCTGCAAGTGCATTTAAGCCTGGTTTTGTATTTTCCTGTAAAACCATTGTTTCAATTTTTCAGCAGAGAAAACGTAGGCTGCTACAATAAGTAACATCCATCCATAAAATGACAGCGGTAGTTGAACAAAGCCAAATAAACCAGCAAAAGGCATCAACGGAAGTGCCAATACAAATAATACGATAGCACTTGTGGCCATGCTTAAATATTTGCCGGGCAGGCTTTTAAAGAAAGTTAATCGTGTTCTTACCACCAGCACAATTAGTGTTGCAGAAATAACAGATTCTACAAACCATCCTGTTTGAAAAACTTTCTCATCTTCTTTCATCAACAAAAGCAGAACGGCAAATGTGAGGTAGTCAAATATGCAACTTAGCAATCCAAAAGTTATCATAAAACGTTTGATGAATTTTATATTCCAGCGATGAGGCTTTTCAACTGCAATAGCATCTACCCGGTCGGTAGCTATGGCCATTTGCGGAAAATCAGTCAGCAAATTCATAAATAATATTTGCTTTGGCAGCAATGGTAAAAAAGGTAAAAACAAAGATGCTCCGGCCATGCTGAACATGTTGCCAAAGTTGGCGCTGGTGGCCATAAAAATATATTTCATCGTGTTGGAAAAAGTTTTTCGGCCTGCAACAATTCCTGTTATCAGTACATTCAAATCCTGGCTCAGTAAAATAATATCTGCGGCTTCTTTTGCTACATCTACAGCGGTATCTACAGAGATGCCCACATCTGCAGCATGTAAGGCTGGTGCATCATTAATGCCATCACCCATAAAGCCTACCACATTTCCCGATCTTTGTAAAAAAAGTATGATCCTTTCTTTTTGATTGGGCTCTACTTCTGCAAAAATATTTGTAACAGGTGCCTGTTTAAACAATGCCCTGTCACTCATATTTCTCATTTGCAACCCGGTAAGTATCACTGGGTTTTCAATACCTATTTGCTTCGCAAGGCTTGCAGCAACCAAAGCATTATCTCCTGTTATTAATTTAAGTTGTACGCCTAAATTATTCAAGCCCTGGATTGTTTTTAAAACATCTTTTTTAGGAGGGTCAAACAAAGTGATAAAACCGAGGAAAATCATTTCAGATTCATCAGCTTTGGTGAATTTTTTATCATTACTGCATTTCTTATAGGCCACACCTAATACCCGGAACCCTTCCGCGCTTAGCCTTATATATTCTTCCTGTATAATACCTGACTTATCTTTCATTGGCACTGTTTGCCCGCTTGCTGTTTCAGCAGTATCACAAATATCAAGTATAGCATTTAGTGCTCCTTTTGTAATCGCTATATTTTCATTTTCATTTTTAACCTGTATGGTCAGCCTTTTCCTGCTAAAGTCATATGGTATCTCTGATTGAATAGTAAACCCATCCGCATTTCCCTGGTAGCTTGTGCGTATAGAAGCATCTATCGGGTTCTTAAAACCTTGTTGCATCGTTGCATTTAACCAAGCATATTGCAGTGTTTTATTGGAATGATTGCCTTCTATATCCAACGCATCTTTAAGTGTTACTTTACCATCCGTAATGGTACCTGTTTTATCGGAGCAAAGGATGTTCATGCATCCAAAATTTTCAATAGAAGCAAGTCGTTTTACAATTACCTGTTGCTTTGCCATTGCCCTTGCACCTACCGAAAGGTTTACACTTATTATGGCAGGTAACAATTGTGGTGTAAGCCCCACTGCAAGTGCCAGCGAAAATAAAAATGAATCCAGTGCTGGTTTGTGCAACAATATATTGATGGCAAAAATTACCAATACCAGCACCAATGTAATTTCCATAAGTAAATAACCAAACTGGCGTATGCCTTTTTCAAAATCAGTTTCAGGATTTTTTAAACGTAACCTATCAGATATTTTACCAAACTCCGTTTGCTTACCTGTTGCAATAACCAATGCTCTTGCCGTTCCACTTATCACATGCGAACCCATAAATAATGCATTGCTTCTTTTTGCCAAAGCTGCATCAGCCGCAACTACACCAATATTTTTTTCTACAGGAAAAGTCTCGCCGGTAAAAGCCGCTTCATCAATAAACAGTTCTTTTGATTCCAGCAGTAAACAATCTGCAGGTATTACATCCCCGGCTGATAAAACGATAATGTCTCCGGGAACTGCGTTTTCCACAGGCAACTCTGTTTCTTTTTCATCCCTCACGATACAGCATTTTATCTGTACCATTTTTAATAATGCTGCCACTGCATTGGCAGCACCTTTTTCCTGCCAGAAACCAAGGGAGCTGCTTACCAAAATAATGAACAGTATAATGAATGCATCGGAAAAATCGCCCAAACCCATTGACAGTAATGCAGCGGCAATCAGTAATATGGTAATAGGATTTTTAAACTGTAATAAAAAAAGAATAACAGATGAAGAGCGTGACTGCGCCTTGAAAGTGTTGGCTCCAAATTTTTTCAGTCTTGCTTTTGCTTCCTTGCCTGAAAGCCCTTTTTCAGAACCGGCAACAGACTTAAAAGCCTCTTCGGCTTTAAGGCTCCAGAATTTTTCTGTTGAATTATTTATATAAGAAGATAGCATATTTTTAAATATTTAGTTTTGGGTGATTTAGTCAAAGCGAGCAACATTCAGTAGATTCTCATGTATTACCACATTAAGAGTAACCTGCTTTTTTTGAACTCCTTTAAAAAAGGAAAGTATTTTTTCATTTAAGTATCAAAGTAATTTTCCATTAGTAATACACTTAATTCATTGATTGGAAGCTTTTATTCATCGCGATAAATATTCCCGATCTTTATTAGCATTTCTCAAGTGCAATTGAAGATGATCTTTATTTTTGATTTAACTGTTACAGAATTTCCACTAATTGGTGTATTATTCACACTATTTATTAATTCATCCAGCTCTAAACATCAACGGCAGAAAATAATTGCCATGCATTGCAACCCGGATACATTATTATGTAAAAGAACATCAACTTACCAAAAATCATCTTTTTGCAAACAACACAACTGTATATGTGTGAATGATACAAATTATTTAAAAAGTTGTATAACACTTATGAGTAAAGTATTACACACCTTTGCAGTGTTTCTTTTACTGCCTGTTCAACTTATTTCATCAATTAATTAAAAGTTATAAAAATATTATTACATTTTGAACGGTAAATACCCTAACCAATAAAGTAATTAAATCGATAGATGAAATGTTTGATAATACTTTTGATAAATCTGTTGTAGCATTAGTAACTGCCTTTTAAAGCATGGATAATGCAGCTTATAACCAAAGAGCAGAACAGTTGCAAAGGGTACTTTTTTATTAACAGAAAAGCATGAAACGCCTGCAGAAATAAACAAACTCTTAATACATGCTGAAGGCGAAATAAAATTAAATGCTGAAATAAATTTGTGAATAAAAATTCATCTTTATTATCGAATTATCTGGCCTTTTTTAAACAAATTAGACTTAAGTATAAATTATTCTTAATGCGGAAGTTGCCTGAAATTAGTTTTATACATTTAGCTTGAAAACATAAGATGCCATCTTTACATTTGATGAAGTGATTGCGACGCAACGAAGTTGCCATAAAAAACTACAGCTGGTATTTTAATAAATCATTTTCAGGCTGCTTATTTAAAAAAAGGCGTATCAAGAAAATAAAAAATGTTTAAACATGCCTTAAATGTAATGTGTCAGGGAATTTTAAAAAATGATCTATCTTTTTAAACTTAACTGTATTACTGCTATTAAGCTTTTGTTGTGTCACTCACTTGTACAGTTTGTACATAGTTGGGCACGCTACAGCGTGTGTCAGTTTTATCAGTCAGGCTAAACTATATAATTTGTAAATAAAATGACAACAAAGCAAATCGTACTGGCATCAAGGCCAAAAGGCTTACCCAACCCAGGTAATTTTAAAATCATAAATTTTGAGTTGCCGGAAATAAAAACAGGCGAAGTATTACTAAAAGCCCTGTACTATTCTGTTGACCCATACATGCGTGGCAGAATGAACGATGCTAAGTCTTATGCACCTCCGTTTGAAATAGATAAACCAATAACAGGAAGTATAATAGCAAAAGTGCTGCAAAGCAAATCGGATAATTTTAAAATTGCTGATTTTGTTGCAGGTATGTTGCCCTGGCAGGAAGAAATGGTTGCTGATGAAAATATTTTGAAAGTAATCGATACCACGATTGCACCGGCAAGTTATTATCTTGGCATATTGGGTATGACGGGGCTTACGGCTTATTTTGGATTAATGCAAATAGGTAAACCCAAAGCCGGGGAAACAGTAGTGGTATCTGGTGCTGCAGGGGCGGTTGGTGTAGTGGTAGGGCAAATTGCGAAAATACAAGGCTGCCATGTTGTAGGCATTGCAGGTACTGATGAAAAAATAAGATTATTAAAAGACCAGTTTGGTTTTGATGAAGCCATCAATTATAAAACAACAGCACACCTGAAAAACGCCATTGCAAAAGCATGCCCCAAAGGTGTTGATATTTATTTTGATAATGTAGGAGGTGAAATTTCTGATGCCGTTATTAGCAATATCAACTTTTATGCAAGAATACCTTTATGTGGTCAAATCTCCTTATACAATAATGTTGAAATGCCAATGGGCCCACGGTTACAGCCTATGCTATTAACAAGAAGTGTATTGATGCAGGGTTTTATTATAGGAAACTTTAAAGAACAGTTTCCTGAAGGAATAAAGCAGTTGGCAGAATGGGTAAAGGAAGGCAGATTAAAATTTACAGAAACAACAGAACATGGCTTTGAAAAATTACCTGCTGCATTAATTGGTTTATTTAAAGGAGAAAATACAGGCAAGATGATTGTTGAAGCATAATATTAGTTGGAACAGAAATAATAAGCTGATTTAGTTAATAAAAATCTTTTTCATTATATGGGATTATTGATGCTATAATTTATACAGATGAAAGGATTGCGACGCAAGGAACGATGCCATGAAAACTAAAGACGGTATTATATAGTTGGATTTATAAAACATAAAAGCCCTGAATTTTCAGAGCTTTTATCAGGTCGGGATGACAAGATTTGAACTTGCGACCCCACGCCCCCCAGACGTGTGCGCTACCGGGCTGCGCTACATCCCGAACTTTGCCGCTTTTGATATTTCTTTGGCGGGGTGCAAATGTAAAGGCTTTTTATAAAAATCAACTTATATTCGCAAAATTTTACGCTCCGCTCATGAAGATTTTACTGAAGCAGGTTGCAGTTGCCGATACAGGCTCCCCTCATAATGGTTCTGTAAAAGATATTTTAATTATCAATGGCATTATTTCTCAGATTGAACCACTGCTGAATATTGATGCGGATGAAATAATCGATTGCAAAAACGTATCTGTATCACCTGGCTGGGTAGATATTTTTTCTCATTTCTGCGACCCCGGATTTGAACACAAAGAAACACTTGAAAGTGGTGCTGCTGCTGCAATTGCAGGTGGTTATACGCAGGTATTTTCATTGCCCAATACCAACCCCGTTGTTCACAATAAGGCACAGGTTGAATATATTGTTCAAAAATCAAAACCGCTTCTGGTTTGCGTGCATCCGTTGGGAGCTGTAACAAAATCATGCGAGGGAAAAGAACTGGCAGAAATGTACGATATGCATTCCAGCGGAGCAATTGCATTCAGCGATGGAACCAATGCCATACAATCTGCGGGTTTAATGCTGAAAGCGTTGCAATATGTAAAAGCTTTTGATGGGGTAGTGGTGCAGGTTCCTGTTGATAAGAGCATTGGCCAGTTTGGATTAATGCACGAAGGCATTGTTTCTACAAGACTGGGTTTACCGGGTATACCTGCAATGGCTGAAGAGCTGATGGTAGCAAGAGATATTAAACTTGCCCGTTATGCTGATTCGAAACTGCACTTTACAGGGGTTAGTTCTCCTAAATCGCTTGAATATATTAAACGGGCAAAAGATGCAGGGTTGCAGGTAACCTGTTCTGTTACTCCTTACCATTTATTTTTTTGTGATGAGGATCTACAGCAATATGATACCAACCTGAAAGTAAATCCGCCACTGCGCAGCAGAACAGATATGTTGGCCTTAAGGCAAGCTGTAAAAAATGGACTGGTGGATTGTATTGCTTCGCATCATTTGCCACAGGATTGGGATTGCAAAACCTGCGAATTCGAGTATGCTAAAAACGGCATGATCGGTTTGCAAACCTGTTTTGCTGCCGTAGAAACTGTAATACCTGAATTAAGCAATACAGATATTGCTAACCTTTTTTCTTTTAATGCGAGAAAAATATTTAACCTGGATTCGTCAACAATAAAAGAAGGCAATGCTGCTGAGATCACTTTATTTACCAATGCGGATGAATTTATTTTCAGTAAAGAGCAGGTAAAAAGTAAATCGCAGAATTCTGCATTCATTGATCAAAAGCTTAAAGGAAAAGTAATTGGCGTCGTATCTAAAGGAAACTTAGTTTTGAATAAATAATCCAAACAAACTATTATGGAACAGAAAGTAGCCACCCCCGTTCAAAAAGGTCTTATCATATCATTGATCTTAATTGTTTTTGGACTTGTAATTTACTTTGCCGGTCAAATGGAAAACAAAGCGTTAAGTTATATTCAGTATATCATTTTTTTAGGAGGCATAATATGGAGTTGTATCTCTTTTGCCAAACAAATGAACGGTAATGTAACTTTTGGAAATGTGTTTGCACATGGATTTAAGACTACAGCGTTTATTGCAGCATTAATGGCTGTTTATACTTTTATATCCGTGAAATTTATTTTCCCTGATATTGTGGATAAATCTATTGAAATAGCAAGAAAACAAATGCAGGAAAATAAAGATTTATCAGAAGATCAGATTGCACAAGCCCTCAACATGACCAGAGAATTTTTTGTTCCTTTTGCAGTTGGCGGACTTTTATTGATGTTTGCGATTTTTGGAGCCATAGCATCTTTGGTTGGCGCAGCGGTTGCAAAGAAAAATCCGCAAACACCATTCTCGCAACCACAAATGTAATTCTGCAATATGGATGTATCCATAGTTATTCCCTTATATAATGAAGATGAATCACTGCCCGAATTATCGGCATGGATTGTTCGTGTTGTAACGGAACACAAGCTTTCTTACGAGGTGATTATGGTGGATGATGGCAGCACCGATAACAGTTGGCAGGTAGTTAAAGAAATTGCTGAAAACAATCCAAATTTTAAAGGCATCAGGTTTCAACGCAATTATGGTAAATCTGCAGCGCTGAATGAAGCTTTTAAAGCTGCTAAAGGCGATGTGGTAATCACAATGGATGCAGACATGCAGGATTCGCCTGATGAAGTTCCTGAGTTGCACAGAATGGTAACTAACGAAGGCTACGATATTGTAAGCGGCTGGAAAAAAAAGCGGTACGATAACGCTCTTACAAAAAACCTTCCGTCAAAAGTATTTAATGCAGCAGCCCGCTGGATGTCAGGAATAAAGCTCCACGATTTTAACTGTGGACTTAAAGCATACAGAAATAAGGTTACCAAATGTGTAGAAGTTTATGGCGAAATGCACCGCTATATTCCGGTGCTGGCCAAGCTTGCCGGTTTTAAAAAAATTGGTGAAAAGGTTGTTGAACACAGGCCCCGCAAATATGGCGTAACCAAATTCGGATGGAACCGTTTCATCAACGGCTTTCTCGATCTGGTCACCCTTAGTTTTGTAGGCCGCTTTGGTAAAAGGCCCATGCATTTTTTTGGTTTGTATGGTACACTTTGTTTTCTGCTTGGTTTTGGTATCAGCATTTACCTGGTTATATCAAAACTTACTGTAGAAAATTTTGCTTTAACCAACCGTCCTGCTTTTTATATTGCTCTGGCAATTATGGTAATCGGTATGCAATTGTTCCTTGCCGGTTTTATAGCAGAACTTATTGGCAGAAATTCCGCCGAAAGAAATAGCTACCTGATTGAGGAAAAGCTGGGTATTATGAATGGCAACAACATTTAAGGTATAAATTTTTATTGTTGGCCAAGCCTCGCTGCTACTATTAAGCCCGGTTGCGTCGCACACTTCAAGGTTCTGTTCTCAATTGTACATTGTGCTGCAACATGCCCATTATGTTACACCATCAATAAGTAATTCACAGATATTTGCAATATGCAGAAAATTGTGATCATTGGCCCTGCACACCCTTTGCGTGGCGGCCTTGCCTCTTTTGATGAACGACTTGCCCGTGCATTTCAGCAACATGGCGACGATACAACCATTTATACATTCTCTTTGCAATACCCTGATTTTATTTTTCCGGGCACCACACAATACTCAACCGAGCCTGCGCCAACAGATATTAAAATCAAAGTGTGCATCAATTCTGTAAACCCATTTAACTGGCTAACAGTAGGCAACGAATTAAAAAAATTACGGCCTGATATTATTGTAGTACGTTTCTGGCTGCCATTAATGGGGCCATGTCTTGGTACAATTTTACGAAGGGTTAAAACCAATAAGCATACAAAAATTATCACCATTGCAGATAATGTAATTCCGCATGAAAAACGCTTTGGCGATAAGCCTTTTACCAAGTATTTAATAGGCCCGGTTGATGCATTTATAACGATGAGCGAAAAAGTGATGACTGATCTGCGAAGCTTTACCAGTAAATCTGCAAAACAAATTGTACATCCTTTGTACGATAATTTTGGAGAACCGGTTGATAAAATAAAAGCACGTGAACATTTAAAAATTAATACTGAAGAACCAATCATTCTTTTCTTTGGTTTCATCCGTAAATACAAGGGCCTTGATCTTTTACTCGAAGCAATGAAAATTATATCAAAAAATCAGACATCAGACATCAGACATCCTAAGCTGCTCATTGCCGGTGAATTTTACGAAGACCGTAAAATTTATGATGAACTGATACAGAATCTAAACATAGCCGATCAGTTAATATTGCGTACAGATTTTATTGCCGACAGTGAAGTAAAATATTATTTAAGCGCAGCCGATTTTGTAGTTCAGCCATACCGCAATGCCACACAAAGTGGCGTTACACCATTGGCTTATCATTTCGAAAAACCCATGCTGGTAACCAATGTTGGCGGGTTGCCCGATCTTGTGACCGATGGCAAAGCAGGCCTGGTTTGCGAGCCCGATGCCGCTTCAATTGCAGCGCATATACTTAAGCTGTACGAATTAGGTGAAGATTATTTTTTGCCGCACCTTCGCGAAGAAAAAAAGAAGTATAGCTGGAATATATTGGTAAATACAATTAAAGATTTAGCAAAGTAATCCCGAGCGTAACCGAAGTATTTTGAGCCAGGCACAGGAATAAGTATGAGGCTACGTTGCGTCGCACACTTGTGCTGAAGAATGCAAATGAGCAGTGAACAGTAACAATTAATAACTCTTTGCCTATTGCCTCTTTGCCTTGTTGCCTGTTCTTCCGAACGTATAAGTGAGTGACACAACAGGCGACGCCATAAAATACTAAAGCCGGTAAATAAAAAATAAAAACGCTTATAGCATATAGCTTACAGCCTAAAGCCTAAAGCATAATTTATGATCTACAGAAGCAGGGCACCATTACGTATAGGTTTGGCTGGCGGAGGTACAGATGTTAACCCCTACAGCGATGAATTTGGAGGCGCTATTTTAAATGCCACCATTTCGCATTATGCACATGCCAGCATTGAGCCTATTCAGGAAAACGGTATCATTATACAGGCGCTCGACAGAAAAGAAGAACAGCGTTTTGAATGGAGCAGTGAATTACCTATCAACGGCAAACTTGATCTGCTGAAAGGTGTGTATAACCGCATACAAAAAGACTATGGTTTACCACTTACCAATTTCTGTTTAAGCACTTTTGTAGATGCACCGGCAGGCAGTGGCTTGGGCACATCGTCAACCTTAGTGGTAGCCGTTATTGGCGCATTTGCAGAAATGCTGAAATTACCTTTGGGCGAGTACGATATTGCGCACTATGCTTTCGATATTGAGCGCAAAGATCTTATGCTGGCTGGCGGTAAACAAGACCAGTATGCGGCTACATTTGGCGGTGTAAATTTTATGGAGTTTTACGAAAATGATAAAGTGATTGTAAACCCGTTGCGTATAAAACAGGAATATTTAAACGAGTTGGAGAACAACCTTGTTTTATATTTTACCGCCACCAGCCGTGAAAGCGCCACGATTATAAAAGAACAACAAAAAAATGTTTTAGAGAAAAATGAGAGAAGCATTGATGCCATGCACCAGTTAAAAGAACAGGCAAGAATGATGAAAGAGGCATTGCTTAAAGGCCGCCTGCATGAAATTGGCGAGGTGCTGGATTATGGGTTTCAGCAAAAAAGGAATATGGCTAAAAATATTTCAAACGCATCCATTGAAACGCTTTACGAAGCTGCGAAAAAAGCAGGCGCTACTGGCGGTAAAATAAGCGGTGCAGGCGGTGGCGGTTTTATGATATTTTACTGCCCCGGAAACACCCGCTACAAAGTGATTGATACTTTGAATAATTTTGGCGGCGAGATAAAGCCATTCCGTTTTACCAAACAGGGATTAACCTCATGGACCACGGCATAAGCATCTTAACTATGAATGAAAAAATAAAAAGCATTATTTCAGCATCCATTCTTTTAAAGCAGCAATTGCTTGCTGATGCAGTAATGCAAAAGACTATTGAAACAGTGATCAACGTAATTGCCGATGCTTTTGCAAACGGGAACAAAGTGCTTTTCTGTGGCAACGGCGGCAGCGCAGCTGACGCACAACATTTAGCGGCGGAGTTTTCGGGCAGGTTTTATAAAAACCGAAAAGCCTTGCCTGCAGAGGCTTTGCACTGCAATACTTCTTATTTAACGGCAGTAGCAAATGATTACAGTTACGATGTAATTTACTCAAGGCTGGTAGAAGGTATTGGCGTAAGTGGCGATGTGCTGATCGGGTTAACAACTTCAGGCAACTCACCCAATATTGTAAACGCTTTTGAAACCGCAAGGCAAAAAAATATTGTTACCATTGGCTTTACCGGCGAGGGCGGTGGCAAGCTTAAAGTATTAAGTGATTATCTTTTTAATGTACCCTCAACCGACACTCCCCGCATACAGGAAAGCCATATAATGATTGGCCACATTATTTGTGAACTGGTGGAAGCAAAATTATTTCCATAAACATCTGAACCCTCTCTTTAATTCAATGCAGATAAAAGAAGCGATTATTTTGGCAGGCGGACTGGGAACACGTTTAAAAAGCGCTGTTCCTGATTTGCCAAAATGTATGGCACCTGTAAATGGCAAGCCATTTATTGCTTATGTAATTGAATACTTAAAACAGCAGGGAGTAGAAAAATTTATTTTTGCATTGGGTTATAAAAGCGAGTCTTTTGAAAGCTTCTTAAAAGAGGAAGAATCAACGATTCGCTACCAGTTATCAATAGAGCAACAGCCATTGGGAACCGGTGGCGCAATTAAGCTGGCCTGTTTAATAGCTACAGAAAAAAATGTGCTTATTACAAACGGGGATACCCTTTTCAAAACTGACGTAAATAAACTTTCCGCTTTTCATTTGAAGATGGGCGCAGATTGCACACTTGCATTAAAACCCATGCATCAATTTGAACGCTATGGCGTAGTGGAATTGAACGAAGATTATTCAATTAAGAGTTTTAAAGAAACACAGTATTACGAAGAAGGGCTTATTAACGGCGGACTTTATGCTTTAAACTTATCGGATTTTTTAAATGAAGCACTGCCCGAAAAATTTTCTTTTGAAAAGGACTATTTGGAAGCTTTGTATCAGAAACGTAAAATGTACGGCTTAATACAGGAGGCTTATTTTATAGACATCGGTATACCGGATGATTATAAAAAGGCACAATCTGAAATAAGATAACTAATAAAACAGCTATGATAAATTTTAAGGCGGTTGATAAGTCATGGACATTATTTTTAGACAGGGATGGTGTTATAAACAAAGAAGTTTTAGGCGATTATGTTTTAAAAACCAGCCAGTTCTTTTTTTATGATGAAACACTGACAGCACTTGAAATTTTAAACCGGCATTTTGGAACAATCGTAGTCGTAACCAATCAAAAAGGGGTGGGGAGGGGTGCTATGACGCAGGCTGACCTGGATGAAATTCATGACGATATGATGAAAGAAATTGTTATCAAAGGCGGCAGGATCGACAAAATATATTTTGCTACTGACCTTGAAAATGATAGTCCCTATCGTAAACCGCAGATCGGCATGGCTTTGCATGCTAAAGAAGATTTTCCGCAGATTGATTTTTCGAAAAGTATGATGGCTGGTAATAAATTAACCGATATGGAATTTGGCCGCAGTGCAGGCATAGCAACGGTTTTCATTGCATCTACAAATCCTGAAACAGCATTTCCACACGAACTTATCGATGCAAGGTTTAACTCACTTTACGAATTCGCAAGGCAGTTTCAGCATTAAAGAAATCACAATTCCAGCCTGCTGAAAAATAAATCACTTTTATTTGCGTGTATAATTCAATTTCTATTGTTTCAATATGACGAAGAAACTGTTAACCATTTCATTTTTCCTTGGCTGTATTTATGCAAATGCTCAAAAAATAAACAGCAGCGATATTAAGTTGCTTAAAACAACCGAAGACACACTTGCTATATTTTCCAACCAAATGATCTTTGCGCAAGATGCTTCGTCACGTTTTTATGCTGACAGTATTTTTATAAAAACATTTGTTCGGGCATTAAAGATCAACAACTCATTTTCTTATCCTTTCGATTCCGTAAAAACCATTTCTAAAATTTATCCGCCAGATAGTTCTTTCCGAATTTTTACCTGGCAAATAGAACGGGATGAAAGTTATTTTCGTCAGTATGGAGCGATACAGATGCGTACCAAAGATGGAGTTCTTAAATTTTTCCCATTGCTCGATGCCAGTGATTATACCGCCGAGCCAACAGACTCTGTAAGAACATATACTAACTGGATCGGCGCTATTTATTATGGAATTGTTGCAAAAGAATACAAAGGCAAGAAATATTATACACTCTTTGGTTTTGATGACAATGAATTTGTGAGCACAAAAAAATGGCTCGAAGTATTAACCTTCAATGAAAATAATGAGCCGGTATTTGGCGGACATTTTTTTGATTATAAAGAAGACAGCATTAAACCAGCCCAGCCCGCTTACAGGTTCTGCCTCGAATATAAAAAAGATGCAAAAGCAAGAATGGTTTATGATCCTGAATTAGACATGATTATCATCGATCATCTTATCAGCGAATCAAGTGAACCCAATAAAAAATTTACCTTAATTCCCGATGGCGACTACGAAGGCTTTAAATGGGTAAATGGCAAATGGGTGCATGTAGATAAAGTGTTTAGTGAACAGCAATTGAAGAATGGCCAGTTTCCAATGCCGGTACCGTTTTTAGATGAAAGTGGTAATCCATTGAAGCAATAAACACTAATTCTTTTACCGGTTCAAAATAGTTATTCGCGTGGCTGGTGTGTAAATACCTGCTTGCAAAAAATGGAAAAGCCGCTTTTTTATATAACTACTGCTTCATTTTCAACACTTGACATGAAATAATAGTTCGCTTTGTCCACTAATTACTGCGGCAAATGTTCGCAGTTGAATTCTCTTTATAAATGCAAACGTATATCTTCTTCTGTGTTAAACCCTGCATAAGTATCTGTAAAAGTTTCGATACTTATTTGCCGCAGCGTATCAATGTCGTCAGGCTTTGCCTGGCTGATTGTAAAATTGTAGTGTAGGTTGCCATTATTGCAGCTTGGGATCTATGTTACAGGGTTTACCTTTTTGCGGGCCACCGCCATCATCTTTACGTTTGCAGATTGGAGGTAAAATGTTATAGGCATCAGGCGTTGCTTTTGTGCTGTCTGCATCAAAACCTGCATTGTTTAAAGATACACGAATATAATCCAGCGTAATCCTGTCAGGGTAATATTGTATGCGCATATTTCCTGCATTCAGATTTATAATCCACTTTATAATTCCTGCATCATCATTCGGACCTTTTTCCTGGAATAAATGAGCCTCAATTTTTTCTTTACACACCCAACATCTCAACTGGGGCATGGCGATTGTTGACCATACTGCCTTCTGTTGCATTACCTGCGCCTGTGCAAAATATGCCAACAAAATAATCATTGCAGTCATTAAAATCTTCTTCATATTCGTAATTTATTAATTGTGTTTTTTTTGAACCATGCACCAGTTCTTTTATGATCTTTTCTTGCGTCGCACTCTTGTACGTTTGGATTATATATTGAGCAAATAAAACCACAAAAGCACCAAGACACTAAGCTGCACTAAGGCTTTGTGATACTTTGAGTTTTAGTGTATTCGTGGTTCAAAAGAAAGTTGCACAAAATTCCTAACGTACAAGACATGCCGTCGCTTTTATCTTCGCTTTGCTCAATAAAGCTATGGCAGCTGAAGTGTGCGACGCAACGATGCTTCATCCATATTCTTCAGCCCGGCTCAAAATATTTCTGATTAAATTACAAACCTTTCCAGTTTGCAGGATCAGCTTTCCATTGAAGCAATACAGCTTCCATTTCCGGTGCTATGGTTCCCTTTTCTAATGCGAGTTTAATCATGGCGCTGTAATTGGTAAGCGAAATAAACCGGCAGTTTTTTTCGGCGAAAGCGTTGGCAGCAATATCGAATCCGTAATTAAAAATTGAAACCATTCCAATTACTTCAACACCTGCACTGCGCAACACATCAACAACCTGCAAACTGCTTTTTCCTGTTGAAATAAGATCTTCAATAACAACAGTTTTTTGTCCGGGTTCGTACGAGCCTTCAATCTGGTTGCCCATTCCATGCTCTTTAGGTTTTGGACGCACATACGCAAATGGTAGTTTTAACTGGTCGGCTGCCATGGCACCCCAAGCTATACCAGCAGTAGCAACGCCTGCAAGCAATTCGGCTTCAGGAAATTTTTCGAAGATCACATTGCACAATTCGCTTTTTACAAAATCCCTGATATATGGAAATGAAAGTACTTTCCTGTTATCGCAATAAATGGGGCTTTTCCATCCGCTTGCCCAGGTAAATGGATTTTCCGGACTTAACTTTACTGCGCCTGTCTGCAACAATTTTTCTGCTACTGCTTTTTCGTTTGCTACCGTCATAAATGATCTTTGTTAATGCCGCTAAAGTATGTGTAATTGCGATTCGATGAATGTGAAATTTTTAATTTCACTTAAACTAAAATGTGTTGCTGTAAATTCGTTCACCAACTGAAAATTTTTATGAAGAAGATAATAGCTGCCGGCGGACTGGTTACAAATAATAACAATGAATTGCTGATGATCTTTCGCCGGGGCAAATGGGATTTGCCAAAGGGCAAACTTGATGAAGGTGAAACGATTGAGGAATGTGCAGTTCGTGAGGTAGGAGAGGAGACGGGCATTGGCAATTTGGAATTTGGAAACCTGCTTGGAATTACTTATCACGAATACTTTGATAAATATGTAAGTGATGATGTAATCAAGGAAACACATTGGTATTTAATGAAAGCAAAAGGAAGTACAGAAGCAGTTCCCCAAACAGAAGAGGATATTGAAAAAATTATCTGGGCTGATGGTGTTACCGTGAAGGAATGTTTAGAAAATTCGTATGCTAACATTATAGAAATTATTCAAAAATTTTACGGGAATTAAAATCAGTGAAACAATATTCTTACTGTTTGGTATACTAACCTGTTTTGCATGGCCGGAGTATTTTCAGTATAGCCCTGCAGGCCAAATAAGCCTGCAACATTTCCTTTATTAATTGCAATTTCTAAGTAACCCGCAGAGTTAAACCAGGCCATATTTTCACCGGGCTGCACGGCAGCATAATGATCGCTGATCTTTTCTATAAACTCACTGTTGCGCATCAATACGATCCTGAATTTTCGGTTTTGCCTTAGCTCTTCAAATTCTTCTTTGGTAAGGTTTACAACAACATTCTCGAAGTTATCAATAAAGATGATCTGGCTTTCGATCCAGTCAGGTCCTGATGCAGAACGCATTGGGTATTTTTCATCAATGATACTAATGGCAGTTGCTATACTATGCAGGCTTTTTCCATGTATAATCTTTTCTATTGCTTCTGCAATAACCTGAGTACACTGCAACAATGTAGCTTTGCCATTTATTGCCATACTTATAGCAAATATGTTTTTTGGCTTGGTGCCTGTGATCATAGTAATTATGCCATTATCAGGGCAAATAATATACTGCTCATTATGCTCGCAAATAAGTACATATTTAGGTGCGCTTTCAAAGAAATTAATGAGCACGATATGAAAAGTTTCAGCCGGAAAATATTTAAATGCACTTTTGCAGATATATGCCGATTGCTGATAGTTATAAGGCGAAAGCTGGTGTGTAATATCGGCAATGGTACAATGTGGTACAGTTGTAATCAGCTGCCCCTTTATGGCACCGTTCAGGTAGTCGCTTTGACCAATATCAGTTGAAAGAGTTAGTACAGGCATGCGGATTTACAAATGCAAATATGAAGTAATTACTTTACCAACTCCCCGTTTTTAAAAAAGAATTTTCTTACCAATTTATCTGCAACAGAAGGTATTAGCCTGTTAAGAAAAACAGTTCGTTTATCATTCATTGTAAAAACATGTGTTCTTTTTCTTTTTTCTATAGCACGCAGTATTTGCAAAGCGCATTCTTCTGAAGTCATCATACTACCTTCATCCATTGGGGATTGGCCCTGAGCTTTTGCATCTTTATTTAATGCAGCATTACGTATGTTCGATGTTGTAAAGCCAGGACAAACCCACATAACGTTCACGCCTGTTTCCATCAGTTCTACCCTTAATGCTTCAAAAAAACCATTCACAGCAAATTTAGATGCAGAATAACCTGTACGGCCCGGTAAACCGCGATAGCCCGCAATTGAAGAAACACCGGTAACAGTACCCTTTTGTTTTATAATGTAAGGCAATGCAAACTTTGTACAATATACAGTACCCCAAAAATTTACATCCATTACTTTTTTCAAGGTATCGGGTTCTGTTTCCAGGAATAATGCCCGCATGGAAATACCGGCGTTATTAATAAGGATATCAATAGTACCAAAAGTTTTTACAACTTCATTAACAAAATTACGGCAGTCTGTCTCATTACTTACATCAGCAGTGTAAGTTATCAGCGATGTACCTGCATGATAAGTTTGAAGTTGATAAAGCTTATCATAATTCCTGCCACAGGTAGCCACTTTTGCGCCACGATCTATCAGTGTATTCACTAATGCCTTACCTATTCCATCAGATCCGCCTGTAACTACAACTACCTTATTATTGAAAAAGGACATATTTGTTATTTAATCAACAAAAGTAAAAAGTAATATGTTGTGTTGTTGATAACCTACTGGATAACTTAAATAAAATAATTCTGTAAAAATTTGGTTCAATGCCGTTTTGGGCTATTTTTGCACTCCCAAATAAAAAGGGGTGTATATTTTAATATACGAAACGATTGGGTAGCTCAGTTGGCAGAGCATTCCGATTTTATCGGGAGGGTACTGGTTTCGATAGTTAAAAAAGAATTGGTAGCTCAGTTGGTAGAGCAATACACTTTTAATGTATGGGTCCTGGGTTCGAGTCCCAGCCAGTTCACGAAAACTTCTGATTTTTCAGAAGTTTTTTCTTTTAATACCTTTTATTTTTTTTGAGTCCGGCTAAAGTTTTCTATAGCATCTTTACTTGCGTCGCACTCTTGAACTGAAGTAATTCTTTTGGACAGAAGAGGAATCAAATATTTTTCATGTTCCTTGAATTAATAATTTACTCGGTAAGCAATATTTTTCAATGTCTCCATCATGTCCTTTATTTCACTTATGTCAACAATTATATTTTCTAGGTTTTCCTGCATTTTTTCCTGCACAAACTGCATTGCTGAAGCAATATTTTTTCTTGCTGATGAATGCAGTTCTGCCGCACCGGTATAAGTTGCCAGCTCGGCAATATTGTTACTTCTTACTCCGCTTCCGGGCATAATAATAATTCTTTCATCTGCCTGCTGAATTAATTGTTTAATAAGATCTTTTCCATCAAATGCATTGGGTACTTGTCCGCTGGTAAGTATACGCTGACATCCACAATCAATCACCGTTTCTAAAGCCTGTAATGGATTTACAGCCCTGTCAAATGCACGGTGAAACGTTACTTCCATTGGGTAAGCCAATTCTGTTAGAATGGATGTTCTTTTAACGTTAACGCTTGCATCTGCATCAAGTAAACCTGTAACAATTCCTTCAAAGCCCAGGCTTTTACAGAGAAGAATATCTTTCTTCATTACTTCAAATTCTTCTTCGACGTATAAAAAATCACCGCCCCTTGGCCGTATGATCGGGAATACAGGAATCGTAATTTTTTCTCTTACAGTTTTTAATGTTCCGTAAGATGGGGTTGTGCCGCCATCAAAAGGATTTTCGCATAACTCAAGGCGGTTTGCGCCAGCCTGTGCGGCCATGATTGCAGATTGAATATTGAACACTGCAATTTCTAAAATTATGCCCCCTGACTCCTTAAAGGGGGAACTGAGATTGCTGCTCATTGATAGTTAAATTTAACAAATAAAGTATAGAAATATTTGCTGAAGAGCCTGATACTTTTAAGCCGTATTTCAATTTTACGAATTGCTTATTTTCTGCAAAAAAATTACGAAAGTAAAAGCCTGCAAAACAACTGCGAGACTGCATCGGGATTGGTGAATAGAATTGGTTTCGTATAAGAGTGCGACGCAGCAAAAGCTTCATAAATATTCAATTGCCGGGCTCCCAAAAAATACTATACTATAAAACGTGCTTACCATCGATGAGTTTGTTGTTATTGTCAGCATAACAAACTGCATAATTAAAACCCTTTTGAATGCAATAAGATCCATACACACCTTTTTTATTGAGGGCTAAAAATGCCACTTGTATATCTTTTATTTTTTCGCCGTTGCGTTTTATAATTCTTTCTACTGCTTTTTTGCAGGCATCCTCGGGATGCATGCCTTGCCGCATGAGTTCTACAATTAAATGAGTGCCACAAATTTTTATTACTTCTTCGCCCAAGCCCGTTGCTACCGCGGCACCCACCTCGTTATCAACGAAAAGGCCTGCACCAATAATAGGTGAATCGCCTAAACGCCCCCGCATTTTAAAACCCATACCGCTTGTAGTGCAACTGCCGCTCAGGTTTCCTTTTGAGTCAATAGCAAGCATTCCAATAGTATCGTGATTCCAGGAGCCGTTATCTAATTTATTGGGAGCAAAAGAATTTTGACCTTTGGTGTTTTCGATATTTATTGTTGGTTTATACTGCGATTTTTTAAGCCATTCACTATAAGCTTTTTGTGCATCTTCAGATAATTTTTCATCTTCCAAGGGAAAGCCTTCGCTTACTGCGAATTGTTGGGCACCGCTGCCCACCAGCATTACATGCGGTGTTTTTTCCATAACCCTTCTTGCCACAGAAATTGGGTGTTTAATTCTTTCCAGAAAAGCTACGCTGCCGCAGTTGCCATGCTCGTCCATGATACTTGCGTCGAGTGTTACATGCCCGTCCCTGTCTGGATTTGCACCCAGGCCAACGCAGCAGGATTGAGATGCTTCGGTTACCATTACACCCTGTTCTACTGCATCAAGTGCGCGGCCACCATTTCTCAACACCTGCCATGCAGCGGCATTTGCAGGTATTCCTGCATCCCAGGTAGAAATAACGAGGGGCATGTTTCCGTTTGTAAAACTGCCAGCCCCCAATACTTTTCCGGCAAATAAAGTTCCTGCACTTAATGAACCTAATTGTAAAAAGCTACGGCGATGGATCATAATACATTCTTTTTAAGTTGAAAATATCGTGGAGAGCAAGGTAATAAAGATGATGATATGAATGACGTTCATTTCAAATTTTCGGATGAAGATGTAAACAATATCTTTTTGGGAACCAGCAGTAACGCCCTGTAGCATCTTCGTTGCGTCGCATTACATTCATCTTCTGTACTGCTATTTAGCTTTTACAGATGCGAAAATTTAAAACACACCAGTTTCAGGAAAGAAAGGGTAAACTGATTATAGAGAAGTTGAAAAGGGGTATTGAGGATTCGGCAGCAGTTTTTTTAATACCTACATTCTTTTAGGGTTGTAGAGACTGCAATAATATTCATTTTCGTATTTATACACGGTTGCAGTTCTAAAACCACCATCGTAATTTCTGTAAATAAATTCTTTGTATTTGCTAAGCGTTTTGTTACGCACTTTTACCTCTGCATTCCTTAGCCCAAGTTTGTTAACAAGTACGTATGTGGGTTTTGCTTGTGCTACAATTGCTGCTTTTTCGGTTTCATTCATACGGGTAAAGGGTTAAACTTTTGTAATTTAGATTTGGATTAAAATAAACTGGTTGCCTATAATTTTTATTTACTTATTTATTTGTAAACATATCTCTAAGTTCTGATTTTACAAAATTCAAAAGGAAAAGTATGAAATAAATCAATTTTCGTTCACCTGAATTATTCAACACGGCTGAATTTAGTTTGTATAAAAATTTATTTAGGTATAAGAAATAACTGCGGAAGCATGCACTCTTTTGCTGCTTTTATATACTCCGTATGCAAATAATATACTATCGAAATTATGTGGTGAATTTATTTTCTTCTGTTTTTTTGTTTGTTGATTTTAATTCAGAATTACAAGAATTCAGAGCACAAAAGCCTGATGGTTTAACAATGGCCAGGCTCTACAAAAGTATTTTTATAACCCCAAACCTTTAGGCATAATTATATTGCTTTCAGTTGGGTCGTATATCTTAAATTGTACGGTTACTGAATCAGTAGGTAGTACCTTGTTTTCTAAAACTAAACTGTCTTGTATTAAACTTTTGCCGGTATTAAATGCATAGAAAACCATTAGTTTTCCATTATTCAAAACCCTTCGTTCAAAAATATGAGCCTTGGTTTCTATAACATTGACTCTATTACAGGATGTAACAAATAAAATTAACGTCAGGTACAGTATTTTTTTCATAGCTAACCTATATAACAAAAAAAAGACCACGCTTAGTACGTAGTCTTTAAAATTTTCAGGCAGCTAACTTTTCTTTTTTTCGTTTTATCTGGGTAACCAACGAATCTAAAGCACAGTCAAAAGATTCTTCAAAAGATTTGGAGGATGCCTTTACAAAAAAATTGTGACGCGGCACCTGCACCCTGATCTCTGCAATTTTGTCTTTAATGTTGTGCACTACATTATCCAGTTTCAAGAACACATCTACTTTTACAATGCGGTCGTGAAAGGTGTTCAGTTTTTCTAATTTCCTGTTTACATAATCAGTAAGGTTTACATCTGCATCAAAGTGCACAGTTTGGATGTTAACATTCATAGCATATTGCTTTTAGGTGAACAATAAATAAAGAACTTTAATCGAATTATTTACTATTTAAAAGTAAATAATTATAAGTTGTAAGTTACCGTTTACCAAACATACAATCAAATCTTTTGGCAATTATTTTTGTCATATTAGGACATTTTTCTGATAAAAATAAATTTGCGCCTCAAGCTTTCGGGTGTGCTTTTTTATGCACCTCTTTCAACTTCTCAATACTGTTATGTGTGTATATCTGTGTGGCAGCAAGGCTTGCGTGACCCAACAATTCCTTTACTGAGTTTATATCTGCATCATTGTTCATTAAATGCGTGGCAAAAGTGTGACGTAAAATATGAGGGCTTTTCTTTTCAATTGTAGTTATTAGTGTTAAGTATTTCTTTACAATATTATAAACATATTTAGCGTAAAGGGGTTTACCTTTTTCATTTACAAGTAATTCTTTTACAGCGGCACTATTTCCGGGTTTTTGAGCAATGTATTCAGCCATTTCCTTAACAAGTTGATTGGAAACAGGTATGATTCTTTCCTTATTGCCCTTGCCCAATACTTTTATTTGCGAATAAGTTAAATCTACCTGCTTTTCAGTAAGGTTAATCAGCTCACTCAGGCGCATGCCTGTGTTGTAAAGCAACGATAAAATCAGGTGGTCTGTTTTACCTTTCCAATCGTTGCTAAATTCAACATAATTAAAAAGTGTTTCTGTATTTTTTTCTTCAACAAAAACGGGCAATCGCTTACTCACTTTTGGAGAAACAATAGTATGCATTGGAGTTTGGGAAACAACTCCCTGCTTCAATAAATATTTGAAAAACGATTTTAATGCTGATATTTTACGATTAATGCTTTTGGCGCTAATTCCGTCTTCTTTCAATTCAGCCAACCACGATCTGATATATGAAGAGGTCACAGTATTTATTTCAGTTTGCCCATAGGCACTGCTTATATAACTAAAGAATTGCTCCAGGTCTGTCTTATATGAAATAAGGGTATGCTGTGAATACCTTTTTTCAAACTCGAGATATTCTAAGAATGATTGTAAATGCGTATGATGGGTTAGTAACATAGAAACAGCCATAAAGTTACTAACCTTATGGCTGTTGAATTATAAACAGGATAAAAATTACCTTATTTTTCTATTACTCCACTGGCAATCTGCTGCTTGTATGCAGCTTTCAATACTTCCTGGCGGCGTTTAATAGATGGCTTTATAAAGCTTTGGCGTTCCCTTAATTGAAGCAGTACTTTACTTTTTTCAAACTTTTTCTTGTACTTCTTAAGCGCTTTGTCAATGTTTTCGCAGTCTTTTGAATCGATAATAAGCATATTTGTTATACCTCCTTACGGCATTTTTAGGAGTGCAAAGATATAGTTTCAAATTTTATTACCAAATCGAAAATTGTAATCAGAAAAAACTTTTGAACCCAGCACCAATATTACATGGCATCGTCTCTTGCGTCGCACACTTGTGCAGAAATAACAGCTATGAGCTTTCGGCTGCAAGTTGCGAACCTGTATATTTTGCTTACAGCTCATAGCTCGCAGTTTGTTGCTTAATAATCCGAAATAACAAGTGTGCGACGCAACAAAAGCCCGGTCAAAGTGTCTTTAGCCCGGCCCAAAATGTATTTAAAATTTCATTTGGCGCAAAACCTTTAGCCCGTTATCTTTGCGCCTCAAATTTTTTAACAGTACGGCAAAATCCGTGCTACCTAAAATCATAAAATAATGAGAAAAGGTATCCATCCTGCGGGTTATAAATTCGTAGTTTTTAAGGACATGAGTAACGGCGTTACATTCCTGGGCCGTTCCACAGCGCATTCAAAAGAAATGCATAAGTGGGAAGATGGAAATGAGTACCCGCTGATAAAGCTGGAAATCTCGAATACGTCGCATCCGTTTTATACCGGCAAAAATATGTTGGTAGACACTGCAGGACGTATTGATAAGTTTAAGAAGCGTTACGCAAAAAAATAACCTTCTGAATAATTTTAAAATCCCTCCGCAGTTAAAACTCAACGGGGGGATTTTGTTTTTATCTCCTTCCTAAAAAAATCATTTCAGCAACCCCTACATAACATGAGTGAATTAACCAGTTACCCCAAAGAGAAAATCAAGATTCTTTTTTTAGAAAATATCAGCGACAAAGCCGTACAGATTTTTAAACAGAACGGTTATACCAGCGTAAAAAAACTCAGCGGCGCCATCAGTGAAGAAGAACTGATAAAAGAAATAAAAGATATACACCTGCTGGGCATACGTTCCAAAACACAGATTACAGAAAGAGTGCTGAATGCTGCTAGCAAGCTGCAGGCTATTGGCTGTTTTTGCATTGGCGTAAACCAGGTAAATCTTAAAGCTGCACGTAAAAAAGGGGTAGTTGTTTTTAATGCACCATACAGCAATACCCGCAGTGTGGCAGAGTTGGTGCTGGGTTTATCGATTATGCTTATCCGTCGCATACCCGACAAAAATAAAGCTGCACACGAAGGCATCTGGAACAAAGAAGCAAAAGGCAGTTATGAAATGCGTGGCAAAACATTGGGCATTATAGGCTATGGCAATATTGGCTCGCAGCTAAGTGTAATGGCAGAATCGCTGGGCATGAAAGTGGTGTTTTACGATGCTGAAACAAAGCTCCCCTTGGGCAATGCCAGTTCCTGCAAAAGTCTTAAGGAAGCTGTATCGCAGGCAGACATTGTATCGTTACACGTACCAGAAACTACACAAACAAAAAACCTGATCAATAAAAGCAACCTGAAATATTTTAAAAAGGGTGCCATATTAATTAACTACGCCAGGGGAGAAGTAGTTGATCTTAATGCACTTTCCAAATCATTGAAAGATGGCGATTTGGGTGGGGCAGCTATAGACGTTTTTCCCTGGGAGCCCGAAAAAAACGGCGACCGTTTTGAAACACCTTTACAAGGTTTAAGTAATGTAATTCTCACACCGCATATTGGAGGCAGTACCGAAGAAGCGCAACAGAATATTGGTGAAGATGTAAGTGCCAAACTGTTCAATTACCTTGAACGTGGTATTACAAATGGCTCACACACGGTTCCTGCAATTGGCCTGCCCCCGGTTGAAGGTGCTCACCGCATATTACATATACATAATAATGTGCCTGGTGTATTGAGCGCTATTAATACACAGTTATCTAATCACAACATTAACATCGTTGGACAATACTTAAAAACCAACGACGATATTGGTTATGTGGTATTGGATGTTGACAAGAAATTATCCAAACAGGCACTGGAATTGTTGCGAGCTGTAAAAGAAACTATTAAAGTAAGGTTACTGTATTAATACATTTTTTTGTACCGGTCAGTAATAGAATGCATTAAGCTTTTCTTGCGTCGCACTCTTTTACTGCATGAATTTTACTCAGCAATCTCAGGTGCATTTTCGTCTACATTTTATTGCTTCTTTAAAATGTAAACAGGTCTAAAACAGAAATTTTGTCACACTTATTGAAAAGCCTTTCTTTGCAGCCCGTTTTAAAACTGTCAACTATGCTTTACAAAACAGCTAATTCATTCGTTTTGTGAAATTTTGACTTTTTTGAAGCTACGGCACAGTAATCGCTGACAACGATTTTATAAATTAACTGTTCACTAAAAATTAAACAGATACAATTATGGCAAAAAAACTCAATGTTACCCCTTTGCACGACAGGGTAATTATTAAACCAGCCGCTGCTGAAGAAAAAACTGCGGGTGGTATCATTATCCCGGATACAGCTAAAGAGAAACCCCAGCGCGGTACCGTTGTAGCTGCCGGCCCCGGCAAAAAAGATGAACCTGTTGTTGTAAAAGTTGGAGACACTGTTCTCTACGGTAAATATGCAGGTACAGAAATTCAGATCGAAGGCAACGACCTTTTGATTATGAGAGAAAGCGACATTTTAGCGATTGTTTAATCAACAAATTTTTGAGTTACTTCAGTTGCTTGCTGAATAGTAATTCTACTGTACAAGTGTGCGACGCAAGAAAAGCTTCATAGAAGTTTTGTCGCCTGGTACAAAAAGCAAATTTCTAATTACAAATTTCAAAAAAAGAATATTATGGCAAAACAACTCTTCTTCGATATTGAAGCAAGAAACAGGATGAAACGTGGCGTAGATATTTTGGCCAACGCAGTTAAAGTAACCCTTGGACCAAAAGGTCGCAACGTGGTAATTGAGAAAAAATTTGGTGCACCTTCTGTAACCAAAGATGGTGTTACCGTTGCTAAAGAAATTGAACTGGAAGACCCCATTGAAAACATGGGCGCACAAATGGTAAAAGAAGTTGCATCTAAAACTGCAGATATTGCAGGTGACGGTACAACAACTGCTACTGTTCTTGCACAGTCTATTATTAGCGAAGGTTTGAAAATGGTTGCTGCAGGTGCAAACCCAATGGACCTGAAACGCGGTATTGACAAAGCTGTAAGCCTTGTAGTGGAAGATTTAAAATCTCAGAGCCAGGCTGTTGGTAACGATAGCAAAAAAATTCAGCAGGTTGCTACTATTTCTGCAAACAACGACGAAACAATTGGCAAACTGATTGCTGAAGCTTTTGCAAAAGTTGGTAAAGAAGGTGTGATTACTGTTGAAGAAGCAAAAGGTACTGATACAACTGTTGACATAGTTGAAGGTATGCAGTTTGACCGTGGTTATATTTCTCCGTACTTTGTTACAAACAGTGAGAAAATGCAGGCCGAACTTGCAAACCCTTACGTATTGATCTACGACAAAAAGATCTCTGCAATGAAAGACATTCTTCATATTCTGGAGAAAGTTGCTCAAAGCGGTCGTCCATTGGTGATCATTGCTGAAGACCTTGAAGGTGAAGCATTGGCTACACTGGTTGTAAATAAATTACGTGGTACGCTGAAAGTAGCTGCTGTAAAAGCTCCTGGCTTTGGCGACCGCAGAAAAGAAATGCTGACTGACATTGCAATCTTAACCGGTGGTACTGTTATAAGCGAAGACCTTGGTTACAAATTAGAAGCGGCTGATCTGTCTTCTTTAGGCCAGGCTGCATCAATTACCATTGACAAAGACAACACAATTGTTGTTGGCGGAAAAGGTAAAAAAGCAGACATCACTGCACGGGTCAACCAAATCAAATCTCAGGTTGAGAATACAACTTCTGATTACGATAAAGAAAAATTACAAGAGCGCCTGGCTAAATTGGCTGGTGGTGTTGCTGTTCTTTATGTTGGTGCTGCTACAGAAATGGAAATGAAAGAAAAGAAAGATCGTGTTGATGATGCTTTACATGCAACCCGTGCCGCTGTTGAAGAAGGTATTGTACCGGGCGGTGGTGTAGCTTATATCCGCGCTATCGAAAGCCTTTCTCCAAAAGTAAAAGGCCAGATCGCTGATGAGCAAACAGGTATGGCTATCGTACGCCGTGCACTGGAAGAGCCTATCCGCATCCTTACGCAGAATGCAGGTATTGATGGTTCTATCGTAGTACAAAAAATTAAAGAAGGAACAAAAGATTTCGGTTTCAATGCAAGAACTGAAGTTTACGAAAACCTCTTTAAAGCTGGCGTTATCGATCCAACTAAAGTTGCCCGTGTAGCTTTGGAAAATGCAGCTTCAATCGCTGGTATGTTATTAACTACAGAGTGTGTTGTTGCAGATAAGCCAGAACCTAAATCTGCTGCTCCTGCAATGCCAGGCGGTGGTGGAATGGGTATGGATTATTAAGATGATCTTCTATTATTCGAATTACACGAATTATAAAAAACCCCGCAGTTATGCGGGGTTTTTATTTGTGCATATCTTTATGATTAGCGAAAATTATTTTGAACCAGGCAGTAGTTTTTCAAGGCATCGCCTGTTGCGTCGCAATACGTTCATCGTTCCATTCTTTATTGATCAGAAGTTTTAGTGGAATGATACTTCTTGCGGATAAAATCATTTAAGAAATCAACAAGATTGCATCAAAGTGCTGAACATAGCTGGTGCAGTTGCAGTGTGCGACGCAAGAAAAGCTTTATAGTAGCAAAAAAGTTGGGTAAAAAAACAAATGCCTTTTTACTTGTGGGGAAATCTCAGTCTTCAAAAGATGCTATTTCCTTAAAAAAATAATTGCCCCTTTTGCAATAAGGAAAATTGCGGTTGCATAAGTTATCATTACTACAACTCCACCATAGCTGAATGCCGATGAAAATTTAATATACGCCAGTATTGAGTCGGAGAGAATAAAGAAGGCAGCGCCAGGAATAAAATAATTTGCTGAAAGCCTTTTCAGGCTTTTATTTTTAATAGTGCCGATGGCAGTAAGCATCATAAAGCCTAATGCAATTGTATAAACAGCAACAGGTATTTCCAAACTTTGTCTGCTAACATTTACCCATATTAAAAAAAGAAGGCACAGCACATAAACAAGTATTGATACGCCTGCCATAAAAAGAAAAATCCTGTATTTGGCAGTAAATGGTTTAAGGCGGTAAAAAAATATAATGAAGAAAATGTGTGCAATAAGAAATGATGTAAGACCAAATATAAAATTCGAGGGGTCGGCATCGTTTAGCAAAAGAAAATCACCTGTAAAGCAGAAGAAGAAAGCAAGATTGATCAGTACGTAAGAACGCTTGTGTTTGGTAGTGAGTGCTTCACTGTAAATTGATATTAGTAATATTGGAACAAGTAATGTTTTTGTGTAAAGTCTGTACTCATCGTGATGGCTGATAATTAAAAAACAGTCGGCCACCAATGCAATCCAGAATAATGAAAATAAAAGCAACCTTGTTTTTTTCATACGACATTTTTTCGGAGTATGGCGTTATTTTATTTCTGAAATTTTAATAGGCTTTTGCAGGTATTTTTGAATGGAATCTTTTGCCCTTGCAGTATCTGCATAATGCAATCTGAGTTTTAGATAAAGCTGGTAAATGCGTCCTGTATCTGTCAGCAGGCTATCGAAACCTGAAACATTTCCTAAGTTATTCAGTTGCTCTGTACGTTTATGTGCTCGAATTTCTGAAACGGTATTTTCAAAAATAAATTTATAATCTGCTGTATCATTTCTTATTAAAGAAGTTGTGTCTTTTATTAAACCGCCGGTATTGGTTGTTGCAACAGTATCAGAAAAAGGTACCGCCGAAACAAGGGTGTCTTTGCCGTCATCTGAACTGCTTCTTGTGGTAAACAGTTTATAAGTTCCCCAACCAATTACAACGAGTATAGCCATTACAATTAACATTGCAAGTAGCATTAATGCACTCCTGTTAGACTTGTTTTTTGTAACAAGTGATGAACTGCCTGCGGTATATTGTTTTCTTGCACCTTTTTGGTCTTCCGCACTGGCCGCAAAATCGTAAGGGGTAAACTCGTACTCATTTGATTTAGCAAGTTTAAAAACGCCAACTGCCTCCATTTCGTAAGGTTTACCAATATTAATAAACTGCCGCATCAGTTCTATGTAAGACTCCAAATCTGATAATATAAGCCCTTTATTCTTATTCGTACGCTGTGCAATATATTCTATCAAACCAGGATCGGTAATTGCTTTCTTATCATAGCTAAACTGTAAGGTTCCTTTTGGTATTGCAGGTTCAGCCTCAATCGTGTTATCAGAAAATGATAAAGTGCCAATCTTTTCAAACGAAACAGATTTTTTTTCCGAAAGATAATCAGCTATTAACAGGTCGTATTGGTTCACTTTTTTCGCTGAAAGTAATGATTTTCATGCGACGAAACATAAATATTAATCAAATGATTTTTTTAGGTTTGCCCAACCATAATTTTGCGGCATGCTCACAAGCCAGGAAGAAAAATTTCTTGTTTACTGGAAGAACAACAGGGATCGTGATAAAAAACTCATGCGTCAGCTTCTTATTGGCTTACCATTTGGCCTGCTGATTTCTGCGGGCATTTTATTGTCTCTGGATCTGGATTGGTACACAAGGGCAAATATGATTGCCAATAGTCAGCTAAATCCGGTTATATTGTTGCTTGCATTAGCAGGAATCGCAATTTTCATGGCGATCTTTTATAAGAAGCATCAATGGGATATGCGGGAGCAGCGTTACCGTGAATTGCTTCACAAAAAAGAAAGTGAAAAAAATAATAGTATTAAAAACGATGCAGCCAAATAAACACTTGGCCTGTCTCTAAACAAAAAAAGGTTACCAAATGAAAAAAGTCTTTGTTCTGGCAGCAGTGCCTTTCTTATTTTTCGCATGTGTAAAAACTTCAGATCCATGTACTAATGTAACCCCGGCTTCAGAAGAGCCTCAAATACTGGCGTACTGTGGTGCTAACGGAATTTCTTATTCAAAAGACCCAAGCGGCATTTATTACCAAATCATCGACCCGGGTACAAGCCCACACCCAACAATTACTTCTGTTGTAAGCACAACCTATTCGGGTAAATTGCTTAATGGTTCTGTAGTAGATTCATCTTCCACCGCACTTTCATTTCCATTAAACCAGTTAGTAGTTGGCTGGCAAATCGGGCTTCAGCTTATTGGCAAGGGCGGGCACATAAAAATGGTAGTGCCATCTTCTTTATGCTACGGCTGTAATGGAGCGCCGCCTACAGTTCCTGGAAACAGTATTTTGTATTTTGATATTACACTGGTTGATATAAAATAATTTTCCTTCCTTTAAATATTATAAACCGTTAAATACATTTAGCGGTTTATTTTTTTGCCCAGCTATGCAACATACTTAAGCTTTACTTGCGTCGCACTCTTGTACGGTTTGATTATTATTGAGCTTTTTAAACAGCTATTAAGTGCAGCAGCTTCTTTTACAGAACAATGATATACTGATGAAAGGATTGCGACGCAACAGGCGATGCCAAAAGCACAAAAGCTGGTATTACACTGCATTTGGCTGTAATATGTAATAGCTGCGGGTAATTATTTTTAGTGCAAAAAAGGCTTTTAAACAGCTTTTTTTTCACTGTTTAATTTAAATGTCAAACCCCTATCTTTGCCGCTCACAAAAATTTCGTAAACCCAAATAGTATATGCAACTTAAAGGTTTAGTACGTTTCTTTGCCATAGCGCTCATCCTCATTTGTATCTATCAATTATCATTTACCTGGATCGTTAAAAGCTATGAAAACGATGTAGAAGACAGGGCCGCTTCGTGGGTTAAAGCAAACTACACCGCACCAGAGAAAAAATATCCCGATAATAAGGAGCTTAAAGCTGCTTACGAGGACTCACTTTCCAATCTTCAAAAACTGAGAAAGCAACGCATTCTCGACAGTACAAAGGAAACGAAGATCGGGCCCTTTGGCTTAACTGCTTATAAGGATGCCAAAGACAAAGAATTAATGCTGGGTCTTGACCTGCAGGGCGGCATGAGTGTAACCATGGAAGTAGGCCTTGATGGGTTGATACGATCATTGGCGAACTACTCTAAAGACGCAGCATTTAATAATGCATTAAATAGTGCAGTAACATTAAAAGCAAACAGTGGTGCAGACCTTATCAGTTTGTTTGGACAGGAATATAAAAAAGTTTCCAACGGCGCTAAACTGGCACCGCTTTTTGTTACGCGCAGCGATACTAAAATCAAATTCGAATCCTCTGACGATGCCGTATTAAGTTATCTGCGTGATGAGGCTGCTGATGCATTTAAAAATACACTGCGTATTATAACTACGAGGATCGATGCATTTGGTTTGGCTTCACCTTCTATTAACCCCAATCCTGCAAAAGGAATTATCAATATTGAACTTGCGGGTATTAATGATCCTGAAAGGGTTCGCCATTACCTGCAGTCAACTGCAAACCTTCAATTCTTTGAGGTGTATAATATTAATGATGTTGCAGAGGCATTACAGAGTGCAGATAAAGCTGTTTCTGATTTACTTAAAGGAACTGTCGCAACGGTAAAACCTGATTCAACAGATACTACTACCCAAGTTGTAAAGCCGCAACCAGTTGCTGCTGATACAAACAAAAATTTTACTTTCTCTGGTAACGATACGGGTAAAAAAACCAGAGTGGCCAAATCAGGCGATTCTACTGAAATACGCAGAAAGGAAAACCCAATTTTTACTTTATTTGCTGGGATTGCACAGGGCCAGAAAGAACAAGATGGCAGCATTCATTTTCCCGCCTATATAGGCAATGTTCTTAAACAGGATACTGCTTTATTAGGTGAATATTTAAGAATGGATATAGTGAGCAGTAAGTTCCCTGGTAATCTTGTTTTCATGTATGGGAATGTGCAGGACAATAACGGAGCAACTGTAAAAGACAGGTTGGCGTTGTATGCTATAAAAACATTAGACAATGGTACAGCTAAACTTGAAGGCGAGCACGTAAGCAAATCTAGCCAGCAATATGATGAGAAAGGACGCCCATCAATCAGCATGGCTATGGATGCAGAAGGTACAAGGATATGGGGTAAAATGACTGCAGAGAATGTGGGAAAACCCATTGCAATTGTACTGGATAATTTTGTGTACAGTGCACCGAACGTAATTAATCCGATACCGAACGGTAATTCAGAGATTTCAGGAAACTTTACAGTACTTGAAGCGCAGGATCTTGCTGATATCCTGGAATCTGGTAAATTACCTGCACCTGCAAAGATTGTTGCAGAGCAGGTTGTAGGCCCAACATTAGGTCAGGCTGCTGTATCTGGGGGAGCACTTTCCTTCTTTATTTCGTTTATTGTAATCTTTGCGCTTATGCTGATTTACTACAATACAGCAGGCTGGGTTGCAAACATTGCTTTAATATTAAACCTGTTATTTACTATTGGTATTCTTGCAGCCCTTGGCTTTACCCTTACGGCTCCGGGTATTGCAGGATTGGTACTTACCATCGGTATGGCGGTTGACACTAACGTAATTATTTTTGAAAGGATCAAAGAAGAGCTTACCAGGGGCAAAGGTTATTTAACTGCCGTGTCTGATGGTTATAAGCGTTCTTATGCACCTGTATTAGATGCTCACGTAACCACATTTTTAACTGCAGCCATATTGTTCATCTTTGGTTTGGGGCCTGTGCTTGGTTTTGCAACCACGCAAATGATCGGTATTGTATTATCGCTGTTTTGCGGTATCCTTGTTTCAAGGCTCATCACGGATTTTTATACCAATAAACAAAGGCACTTTGTATATTTTACTTCTTTTTCAAAAAAGATATTCCAGCACGCGAACTTTAAGTTTATTGAATACAGAAAAGTTGCATATGGTATTTCAGTTGTAGTGCTGCTACTTGGCATTGGATCTTATTTTAATGGTTTCGATGAAGGGGTAGAATTTTCAGGAGGCCGCAGTTATACCGTTAAATTTAACACCGCACCTAATGTTGAAGAAGTAAGAAATGAATTGAAAAAGACTTTAATTGAATCACCAATAATTAAAACGGTGAATACCAATGATCAGTTAAACATTACCACATCTTACAGGATAAAAGAAACAGGAAACAATATAGATTCTTTAGTGGAAGTAGCGCTGTATACAGGTTTACAAAAGTTTATACCAACCGGTACAACATTTAAAGAATTTGATAGTAAATACAAACAAAGTTCTCAAACAGTACTGCCTACGATTTCAGAAGACCTGAAAAGTGGTGCTGCAAAAGCAACCGTTATCTCTATTATTGTAATTTGCTTATATATCTTCATCCGTTTTCGTGACTGGCGCTATTCTCTTGGCACAATCGTTTCACTGTTGCATGATGTGCTGGTAACTTTGGCAGTATTCAGTTTCCTGAAAAATGTTGTTTCTTTCCCGCTGGAGATTGACCAGTACTTTATCGCAGCAGTACTTACGGTAATTGGTTTCTCGATGAACGATACTGTAATTGTGTACGACAGGATACGTGAGGATTCCAGGTTAATGAAAGGCACCGATAAAGCTACCATTATCAACACAGCGATCAATCAAACATTAAGCCGTACTGTAATGACATCCTTAACGGTATTCCTTACATTGCTTATTCTGTTTTTCTTTGGTGGCGAAGTAACCAAAGGGTTTGCATTCGCAATGCTTATCGGTGTAATTACCGGAACATATTCTTCCATCTTTGTGGCTGCACCAATACTTGTTGACTTTGGAAGAAACAGGCCTTTGGGCAAACAGGAAGAAAAGAAAAAATAATTCCAGCAATATTTTATAAAAAGCTGTTCCAGAAGGAGCAGCTTTTTTATTTTAAATACATTTTGAGCCGGGCACCATTAAACTATGAAGCTTTTCTTGCGTCGCACACTGCGTCAGTAGAAACTATGTTCAGCAACTTGATGCAGTCGTGTTGATTTCTCTTAAATATTTTTTTAGTAAACAGTTTTATTTAAAATAAGTGCAATTGCACTCAGGCTTTTGATCAGCAAAGAATTAAACGATGAAAGGATTGCGACGCAACAATGATGCTATGAAAATCTTAAGCTGGTATTATTCGTTTTTAAATAAACATAAAAGTTCTTTCGTTTTAGTGTTGGGTTGTTCTGGTGCTTTCACTACCTGTTAACAAACGTTTGTATTTTCATTATGTCAAAGCTATTGTAAAAGAAATTTATGAAGCATTTACGGTCTCAAGATTGCATTTACAAAGATATCATTCAACAAATAAATTTTTTCACCATGAAAACGAATCTAAAGACTACAATTTTTACACTGATTACTTTTACGGCACTTATGTCGTGCAGTGCAGGACGACATGCTTCTGCACAATCTCCGGACGATGATGATTATTACAATGCGCCGCCGCCTAACAATGACTACAGTAATAATCAGAACAATGATAACCGGTACAATAACGACCAGTATGCTGATGATCAGTACAACGGGCAGCAGGATAATGTAAACATCGATGTTTTTGTAAATGAATTAAGCCCTTACGGCAGATGGGTAAATTATCCATCGTATGGCCGCGTATGGATTTGTAACGAGCGTGATTTTGTTCCTTACAATACCGGCGGGCATTGGGTTTACAGTTCTTATGGCTGGACCTGGGCCTCTGATTACCGTTGGGGTTGGGCACCATTCCACTATGGTCGTTGGGCATTCGAACCCGCTTATGGCTGGATGTGGGTTCCAGGTTACGAATGGGGACCAGCATGGGTTGGCTGGCGCTCTGGTGGTGATTATTATGGATGGGCACCACTTTCGCCCGGAATACATATCGGTATAGGTTTTGGCTTTGGTAATTATTTGCCTGCAGACAGGTGGTGCTTTGTGCCACGCAGGTATATCGGTTACAACCAATGGCAGCACTACCGTGTAGGCAGAGATCGAAATATTACGATCATTAATAACACTACTATCATCAACAATACCAATATTTATCACAATACAAGATATGTGACAGGGCCTAACAGGGCTGATGTTGAAAGGGCTACAGGAAGACGTATAAATGAGGTAAGAATAACAAGCGATGCAAGACCAGGCAATAGCAGGATGATTAATAACAATACAATAAGCATGTACAGGCCAATCATAAAAAGAGATGATAACAGAGTTGTTCAAGGTCAGGGTAACGATCAAAGAGACCGGCAAATAAGAAACATACCTCCAACGCGCAACAATCCTGCTCCACCTCAAAATAATAATGATGGAAGAAGGAATGAAGATAGGCGTAACGATAATGGCAGACCACCAAATAACATACAACCAAATATCGACAACAACAGGATCGATAACAAAAGGGATGATAACCGCGATATTACCAGGAACGACAAGCCTGTTAGAAACGTGAACCCAACAATCAACGATCATGATGTTGTAATAAACCGGAACAATATAAACGATAGAAACATACAACAAAATAACCAGGAAAGAATGAATGCAAACGACAGGAATAACCGGACATATAACAATAACAATATGCCAGGAAATAATAACAAGCCGCCTGTTTATAATCAATCTCCAAACCGCGTAGATCGCAATATGCCAAGGGTTCAACAGCCTCAGGTACAACGCGAACAGCCCAGGGTAAATACACAGCAGGCACCTCCTCCAACAAGGCAGGCAAGCCCAAGAAAAAAAGGGCCTGGAAATTCATAAATTAAATCAATAAAAAAAAGCCGGACTATTTAGTCTGGCTTTTTTTATTAGAATATTTTGTAACCCAGCTGTGATAACTACTATTAAGCTTTTCTTGCGTCGCACTCGTCGGCTATAATAATTCTATTGAACACTTCCGTGCATCAGGTTGTGTTTTTTCTAAGTGGTAATTATAAAATATTTTAAAAAAGAAAAGCATCAAACTGCAAATGAAGAACCGCAACCACATGTAGAAGACGCATTTGGGTTGCTGAAAGTAAACCCTCTGCTGTTTAAGCCTGCCTGATAGTCGATCTGCATACCGTATAAATACAATTCATGCCCCGTAGTAATAATGCAGGGAACGCCTTCGTAATTAAATTCTTCATCGCCGGTTTTCTTTTCATCAAAGCCAAGCACGTAAGTCATCCCGCTGCAGCCACCACCTTTTACACCAACCCTTAACTTTTTATTTTCATCAAAGCCATCTTCAGCCATAAGCCTTTTTAACTCGTTCACAGCACCGTGTGTAAAACCAACAGGTATAGATAATGTAGCTTCCATATTTTACTGATTGTACTACAAAGATATACAACACAGGAAAATTATGTTTTATGATTGGTTTTCGGGTTGCGGAAATATACTTTTGCATTATTAAATGGTTCAAGTTATTCGCATTGCTTAAAGCTTTGTATTGTAAGCGATCCGGAAATTAATTCTTAGGGTTACCAATTTGAAACCAGTTCAGGTTGAGCTTAATAAATGCTGCTACTAAGGAGGATAAAAGCCTTAGCGGCTAAATACTTGTAAACGAAGGTTACAGCCTGTCTCTATTTTATTTTTTTAATTTGCTGAATCAGCAGCCAAAGCTGAATTTATTGATAGAGATCCAGAGTGCGACGCAACAAAAGCTTCAAAGCATTCCAAATGCCGGGAACAAAAAAATCTACTACTTTCTGTGATACTCGTTTAGGCTAACTGAAGGAATAATGAAAGGCTTTTCGCTTAAGGTAAAAAATCCTGAATTATCTTGCTTAAAACAAATTGCTTCGCCTTGTGGTTCGGTTACATAGCCAAGCGTAAGCGGTGCTCTTTTAAAGGCGGTTAATATGCTTTCGCCAGGCTGGCGCTTCCAGTAATAAATATTTGAGTAGGTTTTAACCAATATTTCTGTTTCGTCGGGCGAAATCGCTGCGCTAACAACGCCGGTAAAAGAAAATTGACCAACTGAATCGGCGGTAATAACTGTCGCGGTATTTTGCGGGTAACCAAGCTTGTAAATTTTTGATACAGAATTTCTTTTTGTAATGATATAAATGTCTTTTGTAGTATTATCAAGCAGCATGGCTTCTGCATCGTGCGACCCATCGGGGTATTGAAAATTAATTTTTTCCCAGTTAAAAATAGTGTCTTCTGTGGCCTTTGGTTCTATAAAACGGTAGATCGCATAGTCGGGGAAATGAGCAAGGTTGTCGCCTGTTTCTGCAATGTAAATGTAGTTTTCGCCAATAACGGGGCCGTTGCCCATTGCAATATCTTCCCAATCGCGGTTTTCAGCGCCGTCGATATGTACTTGATTCTGCACAATTCCACTGTACGAAAGCAGCCATAAGTCTGGCGGGTTGCCACTGTCTTGTTCAACCCACAAAAAGCCCGTATTGCTTTTGCTGTCTGCAATTCCTGATGCTTCATCAATTAAACCCGGAGCAATGCCAACCGAAATCGCTGTGTCAATAAACGGCGAACCTGCTGGTGGCAGGGTAGTATCCGGAAGATTGTCTATCGGCTTCTGACAATTACAAAAAACAACGAAACAAAGCAATAACTTAAAAATATTTTTCACTTGGTAATTTTAAAATAATCTGGTAAATAAGTGTAACAAATCGCCTGCATGAAATTATACAATTTTAGCAGATACCAGTTATTGCTTTGCTTAGTTGCAGTTATTTACTTTCTAGCTTAAGATTATTTTCTGGCAGTGTAATTAAGTTGCAATTAAACAATTTTTATTTCTTGTTTATTTTATAATTTTGAAATCTATGAATTTGATATTTAGCAACACGGCAGTAAATCCTTTTGAGCAGCAGGATATTGAGCTGCTTACAGCAGTTGAGTCATCTTACAGCCTTATCGTGTGGAATGATGATGTAAACACATTCGATCATGTAATTGAAACGCTGATAGAGATTTGCAATCATACTCCTGAACAGGCCGAGCAATGCTCACTTATTGTTCACCATAAAGGCAAGTGTTCTGTAAAACAGGGCGACTACGAAACGCTAAAACCTATGTGCGATGCTATAACAGAAAGAGGTATTGGAGCAACTGTTGAAATGATGGTTGGCATTTAATTATTTCCCCCGAATCTTTAAAAATATTACCTTCTTTCTTATATTCTTACAATGCCTTTATACGCGTTAGACAGCCGCTTATGGTTTCCCCCGGCAGATCAGGCATTGGAAGATGGTTTGCTCGCTATTGGCGGCAATCTAAGCACTGAGAGATTGTTATTGGCTTACCGTAATGGAATTTTTCCATGGTACGATGGCATTATGCCTTTGTGGTGGTGCCCTGATCCGCGTTTTGTTTTATTCCCCAATGAATTGAAGGTTAGTAAGAGCATGCAGCAATTACTGAAAAAGAATGCATTTACATTTACCGTAAACAAGGCTTTTAGCCAGGTAATCCATCATTGCAAAAACACTAAACGCAAGGGGCAACAGGGTACATGGATTACCAATGAAGTAGAAGATGCCTACACTATTCTCCATAAAAAGGGGTATGCACACAGTGCTGAAGTATGGCTTAATAATAAGTTAGCAGGTGGCCTTTATGGAATAAGGCTGGAGAAAATTTTCTTTGGTGAAAGTATGTTTAGCCTTACACCAAATGCCAGTAAGTTTGCCTTTATCAGCTACATAAGGCAAATGCAGCAGGAAGATCTGCAGTTAATCGATTGCCAGGTTTATACCGAACACTTAGAAAGCCTTGGCGCCCGAATGATACAGCGAAGTGCTTTTATCGATATTTTAAAAAGCAATGATTTGTAATTCAGTTTTTAATTGGCAGAATGCATAAGTATAAAATCAGCCAAGCTTTTATGTACCCAACATTAGTACTTATCTCAGCATTCTTGCGTCGCACACTTATACGGTTTGATACTTTGATGAGCTTTTATATTAGCGAAGACCATAGCAAAATAATAAACAACATTTCCTGTGCAAAAGAGAGCTTTATTTAAAATATGATTCAGGTATAATTTTCCACATATCATTTGCAAGATGCCCTGTAATCAGCTCGTAAACAAGATATATGGGCCAGAATATATAATGCACAATCAGTAGTATTATGGAGTGGTTATAATACCAGCTAATCATTATAGAGTATATACCCAAAAGAAAATAAAGAATTCCGCCATTGTTCCTGTTCATGATAATTTTTTTTATACTTAAAGCTACAAACATTTTCCTGTAGCGGGTATTAACCTTTAAAAGGGTAGGAACCGGGTAGCCATACTTTAATATATGATTGCAACGTATAAAGCTGCGGTAAATACTCTTTAGTTAAGGGTTGTTCTTTCGAAATACTCTGGCACTTTAGAGAATTTATTAATCAGGTAACTATAAATCCTGCCGTATCATTCGCAATAATCTTTGCTAATATAAAAGCTCAAAGAATTTCCGAATGTAGAAGAGTGCGACGCAAGAAAAGCATTATTCCTATTCTACAGTTGGGTAAAAAAAATATAAAATCAGGTAATGATCTTTTTATATGCAGGTAACAAGTGCTAAACATGCCCGGCAATAGTGGCTACATAGGATCGGTTAACAGAAAATCAAGATAGGCTAGATTGCTGCCACGGTTATATTTTAACGTAAGCAGATTTAGGCCCGCAACAGGAAAAACTATTTCTCCAACGGTTGCCTGTGTCCAGTAATGCCAGTTACCCGTATCCTCGGGTAGTAGCAGTGTTGTTGATTTTTTACCATTCAGCCACAGTTCAGAATGATTATCCTTGTAACCATACACAGTAATAATGCGGTATTTGCCAGGCTTGTTTACGTAAACCGTGTAGTTCGTCCATTCATTGTCTGCCTCCCAACCGATGTATAACTGATTCACAGCAGGATCAACTTTATTCGGATGATTAAAATCGGCCCAGTCTTTTGTGTAAGAAATATCTACAGCTTCGTTTTCACGAAAGAAAGCAATGTAAGCCGGAATGCCTGGCCGCCAATGGCCCGGTGTATGATTCAACTTAGCGCCTTCGTTTTCTTTCGTGCTATCATGATAAGCGATACCCTCGCCACCAAGATCATACAAAGCAAGTTCCACACGGCCTGGTATCATTTGGGCACCACGGGTATAAACAGAATCACGAAAAGGCTTACCTCTATAATCGGGCGGTATTTGCGCAAATACGGTTACATGCAGCAAAAGCACAACAACAGACAGCAATACATTGCAGGAATATTTGTTCATCATGATTTTATTTTTTTTTTTGAGACTTGCTTTGACGGTTATGGCATCTTTACTTGCATCGCACTGTTGTAAGTTCTGCACTTTATTCGCTAAAAATTTACGGCTCATAATTACTAAGCATTACGTTATCTAACCTTACATTAGTTCTGTTCTTGTTGCCTGCATAAGCTGAACGGATACCTATTTCAATTCTTGCGGGAATGATTCGATTAAAATCAGGCCTTGCAATTTTTCCATTTCCCCAGTTATCAAAGTCAATATTACTGAGTTTTACTTTTATCATTTTCCATTTATTGTTCTTAAAGCCTGTCATTGCATGAGAGCCCCATTTATCTTTTTCATCTTTTGTAAAAACAACGAATTGCAGATAAATCGAATCTGCATCGGCCGTATTTATCTGAAAGGAAAGCCAGGTATTGTCTTTAAAACGATTCCACGATTGCCGCATTGCATTATTGCCAAAAGTGTCTATCTTGATATCTGTCAGCCATACATAAGGTTTCGGTAATGAAATATTATTGTATTCAACCTTTAAGCACTTCTTCGAATCATGCAACTGCTTACATTCAGTAGCATCACACTGAGATAATTTCACAGCATTATTATCAACCCACCATTCATTCAGTGGCATAGGCTTTTCAAAATCAAATGCAACAATCTTGCTCTGCGCATGTGCATTTAAAACCATTGCTGAGAAGAAACCGATGAACGCCTTTTTACAATATTTAATCTCGTTGCTTTTCATTTTTATAACGATTCAATTCTTGCGATAACTTCCATACAAGACCTTGCATTGTGATAAGGGCATTTCCAGAAACCTGCTTTATCCTGCCCTTCCATTGGTGTATGATCTTCTTTGATACCCCAAAACCACTCACCATTTTCTTTATCTAACAAATGTTGCTGAATAAATTTCCAGCTATTTATAGAAAGGTGTAAATATTTCTCTTCACCACTCACCTGCCACGCATTAAAAAAACCAATCATTGCTTCGGCTTGTGGCCACCAATGTTTTTCTTTAATTAAGTGTTGCCCCTGTAATTCAAGTTCGTACCATAAACCGCCGTCTTCGTCCAAACCTTCAATGGCTGCATTCGCAATTCTAATGGCATGTTGTTTCATTTTGCTGATCCATTCTTCATTATGAATAATCTCTGCACATTGCTGCAATAGCCACGCAGCTTCTATATCGTGGCCGTAAGAAATGACATCGGGAACTTCATTCCACTGTTCATTAAAAAATAAACGAAAGTGATATGTTTGATGGTCAATAAAATAACTGTCGAACAAGAATAACAGCACTTCAATCTTACTTCTTAACAAATCATCCGGCCACACTTTAAAAAGGTTCGCATACGCTTCAATTATGTGCAAGTGCGTATTCATTGTTTTCTTTTCATTGGCATCTTTGGCACTCAGGCGCAGATCATCAAGAGAGCCCCATTCTCTTGAAAAAGCTTCGAAATAACCTTTGTATACAGTATCGTAGCTGTAGTGCTCAATAGTATTGTACAGTTCAATTGCAAAATCAAGCGCTGCCCGGTTTTGTGTGGCTGCATAATATTCGCTCATACCGTAAATACAAAAAGCCTGTGCGTAAATTTGTTTACGGCCATCCAGCATATTACCGTTTGCATCCACACTCCAGTAAACACCACCAAATTCATTGTCCTTAAAACAATCGAGAATGTAACGGAATGCCCGGCCTGCAACAGCGCAATGCTTTTGTTCTTTTGTTTGATTGTAAGCTGCTGAAAAAGTCCACAGTATTCTTGCATTTAATACAAGCCCTTTGGCAGCATCAGGCTCAGCTTTGTTTTTATTATCGATCTTCCCGTAAAAACCACCCAGAAGATAATCTGTAGCATACTTATTCCAATAATTAAGAATGGCATGCAATTCCTCCTTAAGCTGATTTTTATACTGCAACAATGCCGTAGTTGTTTGCTCCGTAAAAAGGATTTCACTCATAGTTATTAATCATCTAGTGCTGTTCGTGCCCTGCAGGTATTTTACCGGCTTTAAGATAACTGAGATTTTTTTGAATAATTGCAGTAAGCGTATCAACCGAAGCAGCGGAACGAAAACCATCTTCAGGATTATTCATAACGTAATCCAGTAATTTGTCAATTGAGGAGACTGCTACGTGCATCCGCGTATCGGATGAAGCATAATAAATATAAACGGAGCCATCATCATCGGCGATCCAGCCATTACTGAATGCTACGTTCGATACATCGCCAATTCTTTCATCGCCTTCAGGTGCAATAAAATAACCGCCCGGTTTATGAATAACTTTTGTAAGATCATTAAGGTCAGTCATAAACATATAGATCACGTAACGCAATCCCGCTGCAGTATTCCGAACGCCGTGAGCTAGGTGCAGCCATCCAAATTTTGTTTTTATAGGTGCAGGCCCTTGCCCGTTTTTTAATTCATAAACGGTGTGATATATTTTCCGGTCTAAGATTATTTCTTCATTAACCACTGCATTTTCTATGGTATCAGATAAACCAAAACCAATACCACCGCCTTTGCCAGCTTCAATAAAACTATCCTGGGGCCTTGTGTAAAATGCATATTTGCCATTTACAAATTCAGGATGCAACACTACATTCCGCTGCTGGGGAGAATGTGTTTTGAGATCAGCAAGGCGTTCCCATTTAATAAGGTCTTTTGTTCTTGCAATACCACATTGCGCAATGGCTGCAGACTCATCACCGGGAAGTGCATTCGGGTCTTTTCTTTCTGTGCAAAACAATCCGTATACCCAACCATCTTCATGCTGAACAAGACGTATGTCGTAAATATTTGTATCGGGAATTTCTGTTTCGGGCATTACAACCGGGTAATCCCAAAACTTAAAATGATCAATCCCGTTAGGGCTTTCTGCAATCGCAAAAAATGATTTACGATCAAGCCCTTCTACCCTGGGCATTAAAATATATTTACCGTTCCATTTTATGGCGCCGGCATTCAACACTGCATTAATACCAAAGCGTTCTATCAAAAAGGGATTGGTTTTATAATTAAGATCGTAACGCCAGAAAAGGGGCGTATGCTGCGCTGTTAAAACCGGGTAACGGTAACGCTGGTAAACTCCATTACTATCTTTAGATGGCTCATTAATGCGTTGTAATACCTGCTGATGCAGGTTTTCAAGGTTTTCTAAACGTGTAAAAAAATGCTCGTTCATACATTAATTATTTCAAGGGGTTAATTAATTAAATATTCTTTATAAATCATTCGGGTACATTTTGAAGTTAGTTTTATACCAATTAGAATTTATTTTAGCCTTAGCTGTAATGCTACTATCATCGCCGGTTGTGTCACTCACTTGTACGTTCGGAAAAAATGAGGAACAAGTCCTGAAGTCAGTAAAGTCTGAAAGTCAGAATGCAAAGCAGTTTGAATTTTCTTTCTGACTTCCGGTCTTCGGACTTGCCGACTTTCTTCCTTCAGCACAAGAGTGCGACGCAACAAAAGCTTCATTCATATCCCTCAGTCCGGCTCATAAAAGCATTTAATCTTCCAGTTTGTTCCACCATGTTTTTTTAAGAATAAATATGATTATAACAAGAATAATTACTGTAATTAATAAAGGCAATTGCAACCACAAAACAATGTACATGGGCAGCAGTGTAAGGCAGCATTGCGCAATGATGCCCAGTACTACATTAAACATATCGAGTTTAAATCTTTTATTGGCTTTAAAAAAAGGGTCATCTGCTACAACCATTGTGTGCACCGGTTTCCAGAAGCCCCATGGTTTAACAGTAGTGTAAAACTTTTTAAGCGTTTCAGTATTTGTTGGTGGTGCTGTGTAAGTGCCAATAAAACATGCAACCAAAGAAATTAAAAAAATAAAGGGCCAGTAGTAAAGATCAAGACCAGAAATAACTCCAAAATATTTTAGAACCAGTAACGCAATTGCGGGAATAATACCACCCAGCATGCCCCAGAAAAAGCCATTGGCATTAAAACGCCACCAGTACCATTTAAACATATTCGAGGCAATATAGCCGCCATACAAGCCACCCACAATCCACTGCAATACTGTATTAACATCCTTTACAAACATGCCCAATACAATGCCGATCACTACAACCAACGCACCTACGATATAATTCATCGAGATGATCTTTTTTGTAGAAGCATCAGGGTTTACATATTTTAAATAAATATCGTTTACAATATAAGCCTGCGCCGCATTTAAGGTTCCCGAGAAGGTGCCCATGAATGCACCCATTAAACCCGTAAGAACCAACCCTAAAATACCTACCGGCAAAAAATTATTGATCGCTGAAGGAAGTACTTTTTCAAAGTCGGTGCCATTGGCTGATGAAAGATCGAGTTGATTATAATTCAATAAAGCAAGTACTGTTAAACCGATAATAAGCGAATAACGAATCGGCAATAAAACAATGGAAACAAAGCCCGTCATTTTTGAGGCTTCTTTAGGTGAACGTGTTGATAACACTTTCTGCATATCATAATTGGGGGCAGGGCCGGCAAGACTTGCAAACACGCCTTTAAAAAGCATCATCATAAAGAAGATGCCAAAGAGTGAATAGCCATCTTCATCAATTTTTTTATTGGCATCGGCAATAATGCCGCTCCAGTCAAGATCAAGTTTCCAGCCGAAGAATGGATTGTACCAGCCATCGGGTACTTTAAGTTGCTGATCCTGCAAATGCATTACAGCAATTACTGCAACAGAAATGCAAGCTACCGTCATGATAGCATATTTAATAAGATCGCCGATAACAATACTGTGCATGCCGCCCAGAATGGAATAAAACATGGCGAATAATGTGAACACAATCCCGTAAACATGCGGCACATATTCAGCAGTTACATGGAAAGGAATATAAGGTTGCACTACATCCCATGGTATAAAAATTTCAACAAATTTTCCAAGGCCAACAAAGCCATAGGCCAGAAAACCAAAGCAACCAAGTAAAGCAAATACTACAATTATATTATGCGATGCCCCGGAGTTTTTATCTGTAGTACCGAACCTTGTGGCCAGCCATTCTGCACCGGTAGTAGCGTTTGACCTGCGCAGCCATTTTGATAAAAACATCATCATAAAAACCTGGTTAAAAACAGGCCATAACCAGGGAACCCAAAGGCTTTTCATGCCGTACACAAAACAGAGAGCAACCATCCACATAGTGCCGCTTATATCAAACATGTCCGATGCATCGCTCAGGCCCAGCAAATACCAGGGAAGTTTCTTACCGCCCATTAAATAATTGTCTTTGCTTTGCCTTGCTTTCTTACGCATTACCCAGCCAATAATCAGCATACTCAGCAGGTAAGTAATCAGTATGGCAATATCAATCCATTGTAATTTCATTAATAAATATTTTTTTTTGACCAGCTATATTTCATTAATCATCTTTACTTGCGTCGCACTCTTCGGCTGCATAGCCTTGTTGAGCAAAGCGAATATAAAAGCCACGGCATGTCTAATACATTCAGAAATGCTATTCAACAAAAGATGCAAACTTTAAAAAATGCCCATAGTAGAAACTACAGGCTTTGCTTGTTTTAACTGCTAATGAAAAATAACCACTTTAGAAAAACTGATAAACTATTTATATAAGTTTTCTTTCGATATTTTTTTTTGAAAGATCATGTTTGGCTGATTATAAAATTTTACAAAATCTGCTGCCGACCCGTGTGCTTTATAAGGCACATAGAACTCTGTTTCACCACCAGGTTTCTGCCCTGCATTGCGCCATGCCAGCGCATAAGAAATATGATGATTGTTTAGTGCCTTTGCAAGGCCGTTTGTCCACCAGGTGTTATCAGGCACAGTGCCGTAACCAAATTCGGTTAAGGCTGGGATCTTATTTTTTTCCTTTGCAATTGCTTCAAGTGTTGTAAGGCTTCTGTCTGCATCTGAAATAAATTTTTCATTATCTGCACCGCGTTGGTAAATATCAAAACCAATTACATCAACATATTCATCACCGGGGTAGCGTTCTAAATATTCTTCGCGGTTGGCAAAACGATCTGTGTTGAAAGCGTACAAAAGATTGTGTACATTTTTTACATCACGCAAATAAGTTTCTGTAAAACGATAGAGTTGTTTTATTTCTTCGGCGGTACAATTTTTGCCACCCCACCAAAACCAGCTTCCATTCAATTCATGAAATGGCCTGAAAATAACTGGGATCAATTCGCCATTTTTACCTTTCAGGCTTTGCATAAAAGCCGCAACTTTATCTAACCAACTTTTATACAGTTCATTTTTTTCGCCATCGGGTAAAGCTGCTGCCACACTGCCTTGCGGCGCTTTATCCCATGCAGACTTACCAGTTAAAGGATTGTTTAAATGCCAGCTTATTGTAACAACGCCACCAAGCTGGTAAGCATCTTTTATGTATTGCTTCATCTTATCAAAAGGCACGCTGTCTAAGTTTACAGGTGCATCAATTTCAAGGCGGCCTAACTCCCAGCCATATACCGCAGGATAATCACCCGTTACGTCTTTTATATCGCTGCGACCTTGTTCATATTTCCAACCGAAGCCATAAGCAAGATCGTCCTGGTGACCAAACATGATTCCCTTGTTCAACAGTTTCTTTAAGTTTTGATACAGGTTTACCGTTTCTTTGGTTGCACGCTTATCAACAGGAAAATCCTGTGCTGTAGCGCATGCTGTAACAAGTAGTATAATGACAAGAAAGCAAACGGATTTCATGTTAAAATTTTTTTATTCAACAAATGCTTTTCAGCACAAATCTATTTTAAAACCACACGATGCTCTCAATGCTCATAAAAGAACAAAGCGTTCAAGAGTGCGACGCAACGAAAGTTCAATAAATATTCTGAAGCCGGGATCAAAAAATTATTTCCCTTCTTTTATTTTTTATCTATCACCAAACATACTGCACCTCTTGCCGGAACATTGATCTTTATGCCTGCGGTAGTTACGGCCGACTTCGCTTTTATTGAAATGTAATCAGCAGGGCCGCCTGCCTCGCCGGATGGGCCGTTGCCATTGATGATTACCTTTCGTGAAAACTCTCCATTGTCTGTGCTGCCTTCAAGACTGTACCAGTAAAATCGGGCTCCTGTAAGAAAGTTGCTCATTTTTACTTCAACCACCAGCGGCGATGATGTTGTATTTACAAGGTTCACATTTGCCGGGCCTGATGTGTATGTAGATGCATATGCTTTGATACCTGTGTTACCTGTTGTAGTTGCCGCAACCAATCTGTCTCCCAATAATCTTTGCAAAAAATACAGGTAATAAAATGAAGGGCGTGGACTCCATTTTGCAACACCCGGTTCATCGCCTGCACTGAAAAGACCATGATCGTTGCCATTGCTCCAGCCATTCATTATATCCCAACGTGCAGCAAGACCATATTTATTTTTAAGCGCTTCGCCCATTACCAATACTGCGAAAGCACCGCTAACATTCGATACCTGCTGCTTGGAATCTTTTGCCCACATATTCCATTCATCCATTGCAATGGGTTTTATGGCTGCACCATTTGCCTGTAATGTTTGTGTAACATAAGTCATCATTTGTGCAGGAATTGTTGTTGCAGCAGAGAATATTACTGATGCCGTAGAATTCTGATCGTAGGGCGTAAAATAATTGTGCACTACATAAAAATCTGCTTTGCCGTTAATGCCAGACATCATGCCGGTGTTCCATGTTTTGGCAGTGGTAGTTTGCCATGATTCTGTGGCAGGTGCATCGAGTGTTACCGCACCTATATGAATTGCAGCACCAATTTCTGCGGCTGCATTTTTCATTGAATCTGCAAACACCTGGAAGTGTTGCGCGTATAAAGCACCGGTAATATATTCCGGCTGTCCATCTTTATTCAATGAACGGTCTATACGATAACCCCATTCCCAGTCACCAAAATTTTCATTCCCTACTTCCCAGTATTGTGTGCGGCCATTATCGTAGCGTACCCAATCTGCCGCAAGGTGTGCAGCATCTGCCACAGGATTGGTTCCTGTGCCATAACGGGCATAGCCATAATTTACAGTGATAATGCCTTTATTGCCAGTTTGCTGTAGCATACTGTAATAATCATCCAGGTTGCATTGCCAGTTATAAGTGGTTTTACCATAATTGTAACCTGGTTCTTTTTTATTTCCATCTTTATCAGTGATCATTGCAGGTGCGCCAGCAGGGTTAACACCTTGCGCACCATTCCAGAAATAAGCATCGCTGGAACTACCACCGGGAAAGCGTATGATCTGTGGGTGCAGATTGGTGATATGTGTTATGGCTGCTGGTGTTGTTGAAACAGGCCCCATCCACCAAACAGCATTTTGACCAAATATGGATAAAGGAATTTTTGTGATGATGGCAGAAGCATCTACTGTAACGGTACTTTGTGCAGCAGATGATGTAACAGTTTCTTCGTTATAAGTTGGTGCCGTAAAAGAACGCGGCGTCCATTCGTCAAGAAAAAAGCCAATGGTGTTTGCTATTGTTGGTTCTACCGGCGGGTTGATTACTACGTTTGTATCACCACCGCCCCCACCACCTCCACCGCCAGGTGGCGGGCCAGGAGCAGCAGGCGTTTTTTTTGTACAGCCAAAAAGAATCAAGGTGAATGTTAGTGTTAGAAAGGTAATTTGATATTTGAAGCTCATTTATTTATTTTATCTGTTAAAGCTATTTTCTTTCTTTGATTTATTATTTGTCATTTTACTTGCCACCGTATTTTATGCTGAATGCAGCATAAAATTTAATACAATTTTTATGAGCCCATCATTATTGCTGCTATGAGGCATCGTTGCGTCGCACACTTGAACTTAAGATTCACGGATTGGCTGATTGCGGACTATTGAATTAAGTAATGCGCAAATTCGTATATCCGCTAATTCGCTCAATTGTTTTCCGAACGTACAAGTGAGTGACACAACGAAAGCTGATAGTAGCATTTTAGCTGGTCACCAAATGAATTACTATACTACTTTACCTTAAGCCTACATGATCTATATACACACTACCCGACCAGCCCTGCGCCTGGAAAAGAAAATCATTAATTTCAGAGAGGCCCATGCCTGCAAGTGGAACTGAAATATCCTGCCACTCTCCTTCATTAACGGTAATGATATACTGTGGAGAAGACCAGGCCTGGTTTAAAATAAGACTGATTTTTTTACCACCGGTTCCGGGAGTTCCAAAGATCGAGAATACAACATTGGTATAAGCACTTGTGGAGATGTTGCCGCCGCCAAAACGCATTGCATCCCATGAACCATCATAAGTTTTTTTAATTGATGCGGTACCGTCCCGTACAATTTCTGTATTTGAAAAATCTACAGCACCGCCCCAGCCCCAATTGCCCCAGCTATTCAGAATTGCGTCTTCATAAAATCCATAAGTGAAAGGTGCAGGGGGTGGGAGGTCTCCCTTTATTTCCAGGTTATCTGCTGATTGTATGGTAAGTGTTGAATTCAATACTAATAAAACGATTTTTCCTTTTACTACACCATCGGGAACAGTTACTACCAACTGCGTTGCAGCCTGGCTTACAAATGAGGTAACAGGATTTGGAACACCGGCAAATGTGATTGCTGAAACAAGGTCAAGATCGGTTCCTGTAATTGTAAGATTGGCTAAAGGATCTATAGGATTTGGAGCGAATGATGTAATAGCAGGCAGCGTTACTGCCAGTTCATCTGCAGATACAACGGTAACGCCTGATGCTGCAACCAGCGTGATTTTACCAGCCTGTGTTTCGGCGGGAACTTTTACTACAAGTTGTGTAGCAGACTGGCTTTCGAAGGTTGTAACCGGTGTGACAACACCTGTGAATAATACCTTTTGAGTAAGGTCGAGATTGGTCCCGGTAATCGTAAGGTTTTGCTGATGCTTGATTGGGTTAGGGCTAAAGCTGGTAACAGCAGGCAGCGTTACTTTTAATGTGTCGATTGTTTCAACAGTATTTGGATCTGTTCCACCATAAATAATTTTCAGGGTACCTGTTTTTGCATCTACCGGAACTGTAACAACCAATTGGTTCAATGACTGACTTACAAAAGTCTCTACAGTTTTATCATCGGTAAAGGTGACGCTGGTAACCCAGTTAAGATATTTACCATTGATTGTGATATTCTCGCCGGGACGGGCTTCAGAAGTTATTGAAGTAATAGCTACTGCTACAGCCAGATTGAATTTTGTTTTAGATACGATATCAGCGGATGCAGTTTTTAATGTTACAAAACCTTCTTCTGCACCGTCTGGTACAATTACATAAATTTCTTTCGCTGACTGCGAAACAAAATCGGCACTTGAAACACTTGCACCAGTAAAATCTATTTCAGTAACCTGGTTCAAGTTTGTGCCGAAGAAGCGGATCGTGTCTCCATGCATTGCGCCGGTGGGCCCGAAGCTGATTAATGCAGTTTCAGAAGAAGCGGCGCTGTTTGTATCTTTTTTACACGCCACAATGGATATAGCGGCAAGTAGGCAGACTAATGTAAGCAATCGCATATTGTATATCATTTCAGTTTGATTTGAGTTAATTGAATAATAAGATTACTTAACGATTTTTGGTACGATCCTGAAATTATCAAAGCATAGATCGCAATCAAGATCTCCGGGGCCATGAAATAGTATGCGTGTATAATAACCGTCAGGGCTTACTACCATGCTCGATCCGGAATTTTTATATGCAGCAACCATTTCCTCAAAAGGAATGGTTACTGTTTTCCATTGGCCTTTTGTATCATACGGTGGCATCCAACGGTATTCATCATTATTCCAGTTTGTTAAGCCCACCATTATTTTTATAACATTGCTATTATAAGGTTTAAGTGTATTTATTTCAAACTTCAGGTTGTAATCCTGTGGCTTTAATATAGCTTCATCGGGAATATTTTTACTGATCGGCCCCATAGCATCTGGCGGGCCGCCTGCAACTTCTGTCCAGGCCCATCCACCAATAGCCTTATTAATGCGGATATAATTTCCATTTATTTTTACAGGGTCTGAAGCTCCTGGATCGGTAACTACATAAGAAGAATTCCACCATCCGGTATAAGGGTCGCTGCTAACAATTATATTCCTGTTGTCATTGAACCAAAAGTTTGATTTAGTTTCTCCAAAATTTGTAGAAACCGTAACAGGACCGGGTTGAACACCTTCCGGCACTTTAACTTCCATCAGTTGATTAGTTTCATCAATGGAAACCACTTCACCAGTTACTCCTCCTGCAAAAGTTACTGTTACTGGTGCATAAAAATATTTGCCATGAATTGTTGCTATGCTGCCAGCCGGAACATATTCGCAATCCATTAGTGTAACTTCAGGTTCACTTATCTGAACGTGAAAAGGGTAATCTAATATTCTACCAGAAGCAAAAACGATTTTGAGTGTATTATTAATTTCCATTGGGATATCAGAGGGCACCCTGATGAGGATGGTTGTTGCTGTATTATAGGTGGGCGTTACAGGTGCCTGCAAATCGTTGAACCAAATTTGTGTTGCACCCTCAAGGTTTTGTCCTACAAGCGCTATGAGCGCTCCCTGGTAGGCTCCCACTAATAATGAATCTGAAGATTCTGGAGAAGTTACTCTTATGTAATCTATATGTGGTTCTCCCGATACGCTATCTTTTTTACAGGATGATATTGTTGCTATTGCAGTGACAGTTAGCGCAACAATCAACAGTGTTTTATATGCTATTTTCATTTTGCTTTTTTTGTTGTGAATTATACGCACTATGGATAATCTACCGCAGGTTTTAATAAGTTAGGTGCCTGGCTTAATTCTGTACTCGGTATTGGTAACAGGAAATTGCCATCGTTTGCATTTATATTCCGTTCGTTTGTAGCCCAGGTAGTTTTCCTGATCGTCCACATTGTAGGATTAGGCATTTGATCAGGCGTTATGTTATATAATCCACGGTCCTGTGCGTTTAAAATCTCGTAAGCTTTCTGAGGATTATAATAATGCAGGCTTACAAAATCGTACCATGAAGATGCTTCTAAAGCAAACTCGATAATGCGTTCTTTAAAAATTACATCCAGTGTAAGCGGATCCTCAAACTCTGGCAGGCCTGCACGCATATGCACTTTATTAAAATATTCCATTGCAGTAGCATCAGAAGTAGAAGCGTCATTACCTAAGGTGGCGTCAGCGTAAATCAAATACATCTCAGCCAATCTTAGCATATAAGTATTATTTCCGTAGCGTTGTTGAGCAGCTTCTCCATTAACATCTACAGCTTTGCCGGTTACATATTTTTTTATAGAAGCATAATTTACATCACCAGCTATGTAAGGAAATACGAGCTTACCAGAAATATTGGAAGTGCCGCTTGTTGTTATTTGAGGATAGTAAGCACCGGGCATCATAAAAGTTGCATATAGCCGCTGATCTGTTGTTCTGCCTTTTATAAGGCTATCACCTGATGGTGTAAAACCATCATACTGACTGAGCATCCAATATGTTGCGCCTTTGTCTCCGCCCCAGCCATCACCATTTGCTATATCTGAGCTGTATGCCAGGTAAGCAGGTGCGGAATTTTGTGTACCCCATGCATTAGACCCTGAATAAACCCATTGAAGTTCGAACAGAGACTCTTTATTATTATCGTAAGGATAGGAAAAAAGGTCTTCATAATGATCTAATAATGATGCACCACTATTTTTGATCACATCCTCTGCAAAGTATTTTGCACTATCTAAAAATTGCTGGTTCCTGCCCATTGGGCCACTTGATTCTACGCCTGCCCTTGTAAGATAAAACCGTGCAAGCATACCTTCAGCAGACCACTTGGTTAACCTGCCGGGCTGATCCCCAACAGATGGAAGATCATTTGCTGCCGCACGCATTTCTCTTGTAATAAATCTCCATACACTTGACACTGTATTTTTTTGAATGCTTGTATCTGAGAGAAGTGTAAGATTATTTTCTATGACAGGAACTTCGCCCCAGTTCATTACGAGGTACCTGTATGCCAGGGCACGCATAAAACGGGCTTCAGCAATTGCATGTTTTTTTATATCTGCCGAAACCCCGCTGCCAGCATAAGCATTAATGTTTTGGATGGCAAGATTTGCCTGGCCCACTACATTGTAAAATGATTGCCACGCATAACCGTTCTCTGGTGTTAAGCCAGTAGTATTAAACAGTACATTTCCCCTATCGTTGTAAGCTGAATAAGCAGCACCACCACGAAAATCACCAAGGTTGTAGGAGGCTTTGTCATTATAATCGAACCAAACCTGGCTATAAAGTAAAGAGGTAGCAGCCAAAACCTGTTCATCGGTTTTATAAAAATTGGCATCCACAATCCTGTCGGTTGGGGGCTTTTCTAAAAAGTCTTTTGAACAACCTGTAACCAGCAGTATTAAACACAATGCACTAATAAGCATTTTGAATTTATTCTGCCAAAATGAACCTGAAGCCGAACGATGCCCATTGTTATTCTGATGAAAGGATTGCGACGCAACGAAGATGCTATGAAAACTACTGCCGGTATTATTATTCATGTTTAAACAGCTTCTAAAAAAGTGAAATAATATTTTTAATTTTTTCATGTCTGTAATTTTTTCAGCTTAAAAATTAATGTTTAAACTAAATGTATAAATGGGGGTTAGCGGGTAACGTCCGTAATCGAGGCCAATTGCCTGAGTACTTGCACTGGTAGATTGCCCAACATAAGCACCTACTTCGGGATCGAAGCCACTGTAATGCGTAAGTGTTGCAAGATTTTGTGCGCCCACTGTTGCCCTAATACCCTTTACTGCTTTAATCCTGGAAAGTACCGATGTTGGTACGTTGTATGATAATGAAACATTTTTCAATCTTATGAAAGATCCATCTTCAACCCATTTAGTGCTGTGGCGCTGATTGTTATTATCATTTGCAATGTTAGAATTTGTAATCCTTGGGACATCTGTGCCGGCATTTTCCAGTGTTACTTTTCCGCTATTATCTGCAATGGGCTTGGCGTAATTCAATACATCTACAAGGAAATTCCTGCTGAGGTAAACATTATTGGGGTTGGAATTTACTTTAGCAATATAATTGTACACATCGTTGCCGTAAGTTCCTGTGATAAGAACGCTTAATTCAAATCCCTTGTAAGTGAAAGTGTTTGTAAAGCCACCGAATAATTTTGGCCATGGATTGCCGATAAACGTTTGATCATACGTATCAATAATTCCGTCTGGTATGCCATTTGGCCCGCTTAAATCTTTATACTTTACATCTCCTACCCATAAACCTGTTGCTTCATTGGTAGCATATCTTGTTCCGGTATTATCAACAGGAACTGCGCTGTTATTAATATCATCAATTGACTGAAAAAGACCATCATAAACATACCCATAAAATAACCAGGGGGCCTGGTTTACTGCTGATCTCTGTGTCCAAGCCGTATTTTCACCACCTACATAAGTTAATACACGATCTACTGTAGCAGCATCTGAATAGAATTTTTTGATCTTTGTTTTAAAACCGGAGAGGTTTAAATTAGATGACCATGTGAAATTCTTATTATTAATATTTGTGGTGTTGAAAGTTAAACTCCATCCCTTATTTTGAAGTGCACCAATATTTACAGTTGGTGAGCCAACTGAGCCTTGCCCGGTGGTTCCCATATACCAGGGCAGGGGATTATCCATTAAAAGATTATTGGTATTTTTTACATAATAATCGAACTCAATATTAAACCTGTTTTTGAGTAAGCCGATATTGATACCTATATTATCTGTTTTTGTTTCTTCCCACTGCAGATTGGGATTGCTATACTTACCTGGCAGGAATCCTGTACCCCATTGCGTAGCACCGGTATTTAAAGGTGAATAAATTCCACCGCCGCCCTGGTTGCCTGTTAAACCAGTTTCAACTCTTAGTTTAAGTTCACTGATTGCCGGTGCATTGAAGAAAGATTCCTGGGAAATTCTCCAGGCAGCAGATACGGAAGGGAATATTCCCCATTTATTGCCGGGGCCAAAATTTACCGAACCATCTGTTCTTACTGTACCTACTAAAATATAGCGGTTATCGTAGTTGTAACTGGCCCTGCTTAAATAAGACTCCATCGCCCATTTGCCGGAACCACCATTGTTGGTAGCAGTAAGCGGATCACCCGCCTCAAGGTCAAGAATATCGTTGGTAAGAAACCCTGTTCTGCCAGCGCTTACGTTTTTCCATGAAGATGCCTGCGCTTCATGGCTTGCCATTATGTCCACATTATGTTTACCGAATTGTTTGGTATATTCAAGAAGCTGATTCCAGTTCCAATAATAACTTGTACTATTTCGATTATTTAAACTAGCAGTGGCGTTAATAGCCCAACCGATATGATAAACCGGTACATAATAAGCTGAGTTACCAAAACCCATATCAGTATTGAAAGATGTTCTAAAACTTAGATTTTTAGTAAGTTTCAGGGCTAGGTTTGCACTACCCAAAAACTGCCTTCTAACATTATTATTGGTTGTGAGGGTACCAATTGCAACAGGATTAACTGGAGCGAATTGGTTGGCTCCGTTATTTACATCTCCGCCTGCCCATGATCCATCCAGATTTTTAACGGGTATTTGTGGTGTTAAACGCAAAGCATTACTAATAATACTTTCCTGGCTGGTGGTAAGCTTTTCATCTGTTTGATTAAAAGCCAGGTTAGCGCCAAAAGTGATCCATTCCCTTGGCTTGGTTTCCAGATTTGTACGAAAACCATAGCGTTTAAAGCCAGAACCCACCGCGATACCTTTTTGATCCAGGTATTCGCCAGACATATAGTAGGTTGTTTTTTCATTACCCCCACTCATGCTTAACTGGTGTTTCATTAAAGGGGCGTTGTTGAATAATTCATCCTGCCAGTCGGTACCTTTTCCTAAAAGTGAAGGATCCAGAAACTCATCCGGGGTTGTGCCACCAGCTATGGCATGATACTCTTTTACCAGTTGCGCATATTGCCTTAGATCCATTACATCGAAGTGCTTTGGCGGAGTTTGAATATCATACTGAGCGCCGTAATTCAATTTCGCATCTCCTGCTTTACCGCGCTTTGTGGTAATTAATACCACACCATTTGTTGCCCTTGAGCCATAGATCGCTGTAGCAGAAGGCCCCTGTAATATTTGAATATCTTCAATGTCTGATGGGTTAAGCCCGGCAAGCGGGTTGGAGGAACTTTGCGTACCATAACTTACTGTTTGACCAGCAATCTGTACCCCATCAATTACATATAATGGTTCATTAGTACCGTTAATTGAATTTACACCACGAATGTTAACTGACATGCCACCGCCCGGCTGACCTGAATTTTGAGTAACATAAACGCCGGCTGCTCTTCCCTGGAGCGCCTGTTCAATTGTTGTATTTACTGTCTTGTCAATTTCTTTTGCAGATACAGATGTTTGAGCACCTGTGAGATTTGCTTTTTTTGCAGTTCCATAACCAATTACCACAACATCACTCAGTTTTGAGTCACCTGTTTTAAGTGTAATCAGGATATTGGTCTTATCCAGAATAGAAACTTCCACATCTTTCATACCAACGTAAGAAATAATAAGCGCCTTTGCATTTGCAGATACATCTATCCGAAAGGAACCATTCGCATCTGATACGATTTTTTTCTTTTCGTTTTTTACCTGAATAGTTGCACCGGATAACGGAACGCCGTTCTCATCAGATATTATTCCCGTTATTACCTTGTTTTGAGCATAGCCGACTGTGAAGAAACATAGTGCAAGCAACAATGCACACAATCGTTTTAGACGTTTGTTAATCATATGGCAGTTTGTTTACTCAAAGGTATCCCTGCTGTCCATTTAATAGTAATACTTTTTTATCATATTTTTACTAATAACAAAATATTTGTTCCACCCTGTTAACAAATCATCTCTAAAAGCTAATGAAATCAAAGGTTACCAGGAATTTAAAGAAAAAATGTTTTGTAATACTTTTTTTCTCCATTTTAATATATTTTTGATTCGTTATATATACCGTATCGTTAGAATTCATTTTTTTTTGACCCGATTGCATTGCTGCTATTGAGCTTCTCTTGCGTCGCACTCTTGTGCTTTGCCAATTATTTCAGCAATATGCAGCCGTGTTCACAAATAGCAAATAGCAAACATCAAACAATTATAAATTAAGAAGCTGTTTGAGTTAATTGTAAAAGATTGTTTACGCAGCCCAATGTTGTCATAAAAACAAAAAGTACCAGTGAGTGACACAACAGGCGATGCCATGAAACATCATAGCCTGTCTCCATAAAATTCCGGCAGGTAAACCTGTAACATAAATATTAAATTAAAACAGCTACTAATATTAACTTGTATGCCCGCACAATTATTAAGAGAGATTATACCATTGGTAAAAAATGATTGCTTCACCATTTTTTCTCGTGTAAAAAAGGGGTTCGATTTCCCGCTGCATTACCACGAGGAGTTTGAATTGAACCTTATTATGAATGCTACTGGCGCACAGCGCATTATTGGCGATCATATCAGTGAAATAAACGAGCTGGAGCTTGCCCTGGTAGGCCCCAACTTGCAGCACGGGTGGTTTACCAATAAATGCAAAAGCAGCGAAATAAAGGAGATCACGATACAGTTTCACCGCGACCTTTTTGATGAAAGATTTCTGCAGCGCAATCAAATGAGTTTTATCAGGAATATGTTTGAGAAATCTGTACGCGGTATTTTGTTTTCAAAAGAAACAACACAGTCTATAATGCCCAGGCTAATCGAATTAACACAGAAACATGGTTTCGATTCTGTGCTCGAATTAATGAGTATCCTGCACGATCTTTCGGTTTCGCGAAACATGAAAACCTTGTCCGATGCTTCGTTTAGCCCAGCCGAAAGTTTTTCTTACAACAGCAGAAGAATAGAAAAAGTTATGGAGTACCTGAACCATAATTTTGATAAAGAGGTATCGCTTAGCGAAGCCTCTAAAATTGCATTGATGAGCGAAGTAGCATTCAGCAGGTTTTTCAAGTCAAGAACAGGTAAAAATTTTATTGATAAGCTTAACGAAATAAGGCTGGGGCACGCATCGCGTTCACTAATCGAAACATCGCACAGCATTGCAGAAATAGCTTACAAATCAGGGTTCAACAACATATCCAATTTCAACCGTATTTTTAAAGCAAAGAAAAATTGTACTCCAAAAGAGTTTCGCGAAACTTACAATGCATCCGGTTTACGAACCTTTATTTAATTTTTTTCAGAAAAAAATCACTTATAGCGATCCGGTATTTTACCCGGTTTTGCCAATATCCTTTTGTGTGTTATATATTTTTTTGCACAAACTTCAGTATTACTATAAAGCTGCTCCTGCCACGCTCGGTTCAAAGTTCTGTTTACATGGCAACATTTAAGCGAAGATTAGCAACAAGAGCGTCATTTATTTCAATATTAGTATCACCCAATTCGCCTCTTTACACATAAGACCAGGTGGTGTTACAGAGCACATACAAAATCAGCTACGATGCATTGTAACGAATAGGCTCAAAATAAATCAAATATCTTTGTGCACATGAATAAAGTTGTATTCCAGGATATTGGCATGCGCAATTATAAAGAGGTGTGGGATTATCAGGAAAACCTGTTACAGCAGGGTGTGCGTTTAAAGCAGGCAGGAGCACAAAAACCAGAACATTATTTATTGTTTACGGAGCACACACCGGTTTATACGCTTGGCAAAAATGGCAAAGAAGAGCATGTGCTTATTAATGAAGCAGAGCGTGTACAAAAAGGGGTTGAATATTTTCACATTAACCGTGGTGGTGATATTACTTTTCATGGCCCTGGCCAACTGGTGGGGTATCCCATTTTTGATCTTGATCAGTTTAAACCAGACCTTAACTGGTACCTGCGTAGTCTTGAAGAAGTGGTAATTCTTACCCTTGCAGAATATGGCCTGCAGGGCGAACGAAGTAAGGGCGAAACAGGCGTTTGGTTACAACCCGATGTAAAAGGCAGTGAGCGAAAAATATGTGCTATGGGTATTCGCTGCAGCCGATGGATAACCATGCACGGCTTTGCATTTAATATAAATACCAACCTTTCTTTTTTCGATTATATTGTTCCCTGTGGTATACAGGATAAAAAAGTAGCATCGCTTGAAACTGAGCTGGGACAAGCGATTGAGATGAATGAAGTTAAAGAAAAGATGAAACGGAATTTTGAAAAAGTATTTGATATTTCATTTACTTAGTTTCAAGACTTCTTATTTTAAATACATTTTTTAAGCCCGGCTTTTAGTTTTATAATGGAGCTTCTGTTGCGTCGCACACTTCAGGGTTTATCTTTTATGGCTACATTTAACAGCCGTTAACTGTTCTGCTTTATCAACCAATCAACGCTTCAATTTATAAACCCTACTTCGAATCCTGCTGTAGTAAAATCCTGTTTTTCTCTTTAAGTTTATTATCCTCGTACAGTTCGAATTTAAACCAGCCTGCATGTACAAAATTGGTTTTATCTATTATCAGCTCTGTTTCCGTTATATGGTTTATGGTAAACATTTTTTTACCATCCATATCAAAAATGATCAGCTTATATTTTTTTGTAGCAGCCTCGGGCAATTTCAGTTTTACAAACCCATCCTGGTTAATCATAATATATGCCGAAGGTGTGTAAATGGTTGAGGGATCGAATGGCTTCCATAAAAGCTCATTGGGGCCCGTTACAAGTAATGTATCTTTTGTTTTTTTAGTAATTGAGTCTTTAAATTTTTTGTATTCGGGGTAAAGCAGCCTTGCCAATACAGAGTCGTTGCTACGTATCGTAATAACTCGAACAACTTCAGGTTTCGGTTGCGGTGGAGGCCTTTCAATAATTGTTTCGTTAATAATTACACCGGTATTTTTTATGATTTGTATAGAATCGCCTAGAATAACAGGTTTCTTATCAACAACAGCTTCTTTAACAACCAAAGGTGCAGGGATTGCAATTTTTGAAGCAGTAAAATAATAAGCATTGCCATTCAAAATATAAAAAATACGGAAATAAAATTTTGCATTGAAAGGCAACGTGTAAACAAATCCATTTTGTGGTAATTGCGGCGATTCAGTAGAAAATATGGTTCGGAAATTCTTTATACTATCTGTTGAAGCCTGAACATTCAATTGCACACATCCTTCGCCAAACTGGTTGATCCAGCTGATACGTATTTTATTTTTTCCAAAATCTTCTGCAGAAAAATCCGGCAATTCCTTTTGTGCTGCCACCTTGCAGATAAAAACTGTTATAATGAATGCTGTTAAAAGAACACGCTGCATTTATGTATTTAATTGTGTGCAAATATAAAGGCACTGCGCATATTAAAAACAAAGCAAACCGGCAGGCAATGAAAAGTTGCCCTGCAAACCACCGCTATGAATCATTAAAACGTTACTGCCCGGCGGTATTGTATTGTTGCTGGTCATTTGCTCAACTGCATAAAAAGTTTTAGCCGTATAAATGATATCAGTTGGCAAATGATGTTGCTGCCATGTTTGGTTCATAAATTCAATAAGAGTGTTGGGGTATTTTGCATAACCGCCGAAATGATAATCGTGTAATATGTTGAATTGCTTCGCCTCATCATCTTTACCAAGTAATGTCTTTACATTATTCATCAGTTCAGGATTCCCTTTCATTATACTAATACCTGTTACAACCTGGTTTGCATTCACTGCTTTAATAATGCCCGCCATCATAGTTCCGGTACCCACCGCACAAACAACATGATCGTATTTTTCTGATTCCTTACACAGAGTCATAATCTCTTTAGCGCCCCTCACACCTTCTGCTCCATGCCCGCCTTCATTAATCCAGTAAGCTTTACTAAATTCTTCTTTTAGCAATTCAGGTTCTTTATACTCCGCTCTGCTTACAAAATACAATTGCATACCAAATTGGCGAGCTTGTATTAAAGTGTGCGACAATACTGCAGGTTCTTCACCGCGAATAATACCAATGCTTTTAAGGCCCAATTTTTTGCAGGCGCAGGCTGTTGCCAGTATATGATTTGAATATGCCCCTCCAAATGTGGCAATAGTTCCAAAGCCTTGCCCAACAGCATCTTTCAAATAATATTTCAGCTTAAACCATTTATTGCCGCTTATTTCAGCATCAATCAAATCAAGCCGCAATACGTGCAGCAATATATTTTTATTGCTCAGCCATTCTGCCTCAACCGCTTGCGTGATTACTTTTTCAAAATCAACCGTATCTTTCATGCCTGATAAAATAATGTATAATTATTGGGTACTTAACCCGAAACATTTAGTTTCGCAAAACTGTAAAAAAATACCATGATACAACCAACATTAGTAATTCTTGCCGCAGGTATGGCCAGCCGCTACGGAAGTATGAAACAGATCGAAGGTTTTGGCCCTTCAGGCGAAACCATTATGGATTATTCAATTTACGATGCTATTAACGCCGGATTTAAAAGAGTTGTATTCCTTATACGCGAAGATTTTGCTGATAATTTTAAAGCCATTTTCGAGCCCAAACTAAAAGGCAAAATTGAAACCGATTATGTTTACCAGGAACTCAATTCATTTACCGGAAGCCGAACCATTCCTGCCGGCAGGTCTAAACCCTGGGGTACCGCCCATGCCGTACTTTGCTGCAAAAGCGCTGTTAATGGGCCTTTCGCTGTAATTAATGCTGATGATTTTTATGGCAAAGATGCATATAAAAAAGCTTACGATTTTCTTGTAAATAAATGCACCGATACCAATTTTGCAGTAGTTGCTTACGAGCTTGCCAATACACTAAGTGAGCACGGTAGTGTAAGCCGCGGCGTTATTGAAATAACCGATAACAAAATGGTTGGTATTGATGAGCGTTTAAAAATATACAGCAAAGATGGCAAAATTGTGTACGAAGAAGATGATGTACTAACAGAGTTACCGGCAACCACACAGGTAAGCATGAATTTCTTTTGCTTTGGGCCATCTTATATTACAATGTGCGAAAAGGAATTCAGTAAGTTTCTTGATGAAAACATCAATAAACCAAAAGCCGAATTCTTAATTCCACGCATGGCTGATTATTTTATTAAGAGCGGGCTTGGCATAATTGAAATTGTATCTACCAGCTCTAAATGGTTTGGTGTAACTTATAAAGAAGATGCACCCATTGTGCAAGCTTGTATTAATTCGTTGGTGGCCGCAAATGAGTATCCATCAAATTTATGGGGATAATTTTTTGAACCCGGCTAAGCAATACTATGGAGCTTTTCTTGCCACGCTCGTTTCACAGTTCCTCTTTCATGGCAGCATTTAAGCGAAGATGGAAGCCTGCTCTCAATTTATTCCGGCATTATACTCTTGTACATTAGCAAGTTATTTTAGCTTTTATATTAGCAAAGATCGTTGCATAGAATGATGGTGCAGTTTATAGTTACCTTATTTAGTAAATGCCCCAAAGTGCCAGAGTATTCCGGATGGATCATGCATGAAACATTCTTTGCCCCAATCATATTTTCTTATTGGCGTTAGTTTTACATTTTCATATTTTGCCGTAAGTCCCAAAGCCGAAAGTTCGTTCCAATAGCGGTCTACATCGTCAACTTCTAAAAAGATCATTAAATTATCTATCCAATCTTTAACATCGGCATCTTGCAAATAAAATCCGAGACCCTCTGTTTTAAAATAAGACATGTTGTTACTTAAAACACTTTCCTGAAAACCCAGGTCACGGTAAAAATTGCGTGACACTTCAAAATCTTTAGCACCTATAAATGGCCGGATGGAAATAGCATTATGTTCCATTTTTTTTGTTTTAGTTGCAACTTACTTAAATATTACTACAATTTATTGTTGGTTCAAGTTCCGAACGTAGGAGTGATTGATCCTTCGGCTTCGTTCGGTGCAGGCTACCACGGCTGTTTCTTTGCTGCCATAAAAGAGGAACTATGAAACGAGCGTGGCAAGAAAAGCTTAATTATAATTAATTAGTTGGCTTCAAAATGATTGTATTACCATTAAAAACTAAAAAGCACCTCCGTTTTCAGAGATGCTTTTTAACTAAAAGTAAGCCTCATTTATTTAGGATCCAAGGCTCTTTTTATTCTTTCTGATACATCCTGTAAATGATACTTGCTTAGCTTATCTGTTGTACCTGGTATGGCTGCAAGAATTTCGCCGCGCAATAATGTAAGATGTGCCCTTACAATGGAAGGTACATCTGTATTTTTTACCGGTGCTGTACCAAATGGTGAAAAAGAAAAAGACAAGGTTACGCCGGCTGAAGGCGAAGGATTGATAATGCCAATAAGTGTTTCTACATAAGATTTTTGCAGGTTGCGACGCAGGTTATCAATGGGTTTTTTAGTAGCCAGTTCGCTCCACACACCTTTCTTTGTATCGGTAAGCATATCGTCAACCGCATAAGTGCTGTCTGCTCCAAAGCGGTTAGCGGTTATAGCCATGCGATTCATGCGTTGTGCGCCAAAAAGACTACTTAAAACATTGCTTTGGATACTGCCTACCATTTCGGATGTAACCGGGTTGCTGAATTTATTGAGTATGTTTTTGTCGAGCAGCCAGGTTGGTGTTTGGAACAGTTGTTTATTTAAAAATGCTACGGCATCTTTCTGTAATTTTTTTGGTGTTGGTTCATATACATCTCCTGTTTGTTCAACACTTTTCGGAGTTTCATAAATGCCGCCAACATTTTTTAGCACATGATATGAATACCTGTTGAACTGAATTACAAGTTGGGTGTACATATCATCGAGGTTATCGTATTTGTCAGCTTCTTCTTTTGTCCAGTTGCTCAGATTGGCAATAATACGCTGCAGATTTTTTATTCCATATTCACCTGCTTTCATATTGTTATCGCCAAGATCTTCTGTTTGTGAACGGGGGTCGAATGGATTTGTTTCGGTACCAAACCAGAGACGCGGATTTTTGCCAAGACTGTCAATAATCCATTTATTGGTAATTTTTTCATCGGCTTTTTCATCTGCTGCGTTGGTAGGAGTGTAGCCCCATTGAATGGCCCATCTGTCGTACTCGCCAATGCGCGGGAACAGGCCAACTTCTGAGATATTGTCTTCGGGTTGAGCTACATAATTGAAACGGGCATAGTCCATAATAGAAGCTGTGTGACCATTTGCTTCAACCCATGCTTTGTTGCGTAACAGTTCAACAGGTGTGCGGCTGCTGCTGCCCATATTGTGGCGAAGGCCAAGTGTATGCCCAACTTCGTGCGATGAAACAAAGCGGATCAGCTGTCCCATTAAAGAATCATCGAATTTCATCGTTCTTGCTTTAGGATCTACGGCAGCAGTTTGAACAAAATACCAGTCGTGTAACAACTGCATTACATTGTGATACCAGCCAATATGGCTTTCAAGAATTTCGCCACTTCGTGGATCGTGAATATTTGGGCCATAGGCATTCTCAATATCCGATGCAAAATAGCGCAGCACTGAAAAACGTGCATCTTCCATGCTCATGGCAGAATCATTCTCAGGCCAGTCTTTTGCCATGATCGCATTCTTAAAACCTGCTTTTTCAAATGCCTTCTGCCAATCGTTTACACCTGCAATAAGATAGGGTCTCCATTGTTTAGGTGTAGCCGGATCTATATAATAAATGATGGGCTTTTTGGGTTCAACCAACTCACCACGTTTAAATTTATCAAGGTCTTCGTCTTTAGGTTCCAGCCTCCATCTTGTAATAAAAATATCGTCCTGAACTTTTTGCTGGTCGTCTGTGAATACAGTATAGTTATCTGCAAAAAAACCAACACGTGGATCGAAGGTCCTTTTTTTCATTGGCGTTTTTGGCAAAAGAATAAACGAAGTATTCATTTCAAAAGTTACCGCACCTGCTGCATAAGCTGCAGGTAAAGTTGCAGAAGGAAATGGAGATGGGCCAAACCCTAAATTAGGGTAAGAATTGTATGTTTTAACTGTTTTTACCTCTACGTTAATGGGGTAGCTGTTAATGCTTTTAATATAGCTTCTGTCGTTTGCAAGATTGGCGAGATTCAAGAATTTCTTACCAAAAGGATCAATATTAATTACCTGGTTATCGCCATTAAAGAAGTCTGTTACGTCTATAATATTACTGGTTGAATCTTTGCCTAGCGCCTTAATATCAAAAGCTGCGGCTATTGGATTTACATTAGAATTGGTAACCGCTTTGTAAATCTGGGTAGTAGAATCTGCAACGCTAATGGTGGTAATTACCCGCAGAAAAAGATTGTTATTAGGGCCTTTTTCCCAGGCAATGGTTTGTTCATTCGCTTCCTCTCCACCATATACGCCACCGCCACCGGCAACTTTACTAAAACGGGTGATGGCCATTATTTCTCTGCCCAAAATTGAATCGGGTATTTCCAGGTACCATTTTTCTTCTACTTTATGAACTGTAAATAAACCAGGCTTGGAAACCGCTTTGTCGGTAATAAGGTCTTCAAATTTCTTTGGGCCTTTTGTTGGTTTGGGAGGGGCTGGTGCCGGAATTGAATCAGTTTTTGGCGCGGGTTGAGTTTGATCTTTCTTTTTTTGGGCGCTTACAAATAATACAATAAAGACTGTTAAGAATAGCAATAATGATTTCTTCATGCTCAATTATGGTTTTGAAAAATAAATGTACAGGAATATCAATTACCCTAAGAAAAGAGATTTATTTTATAGACATAAAAATATTCTAACGGTAAACATTTACTGGTTAGCGGCATAGCTTATTCTACTTATTGTAGCTGGAAGAACATGCGTTTATATCTGATGTTTACTAATCAGGGTTCTTTGTAATTGCTACCTGAAAGTTGTTTAAATTTTATTCTTAAGATGGAAGGGGAGACAGAACGATGCCATTTTTACTGCAGATGAACGGATTGCGACGCAACTAAGTTGCCATGAAACCTGCTGCTGGTATTACTATCAACTTTTTTATCTGGAAAGTTATTTGTAACCGGATGTATGGTTATTGCCCGGCGTTGGTGCGGGTTTAATGATATTCAGTTTATACCGCATAATCAGTTCGTCGTCATAAATAATATTCAGCCATTCGGTTTTTTCTGAAGCAACATGATATACAACACTGATCTTATTGCCATGAATGGTGTTTGCCGGTAAGGTAACGCCACAGCATTGTAACACAAAAATGGTATTAGAGTCAACAAAAGGAATATCAATTACCCAGAGATTTTTTTTGTAGCGGTTGGTTTCCATTTCAATTACAACGCTGTCGCCAATTGCTGCGTTTATAATGCCACTTGAGGGTTTAAACGATGCAATATAATTGCGGTTAAAGGCTGTTGTTTTAAAAGGTGTACTATAAAATTCTTTAAGCAAAGGAATATTCGAAAGCAACGTCCAGCGAAGATCTTCGGGGTAATGGTCCTGTATAAATTCATCGGGCGGTGTAAGAAAATAATGACTGTTATATGCCCTTTCAAAATCATTTCTGTAATTGATATACCCGCTTGCCCATGTGGCATCCAGCAGGTGCCAGCTACTGTCAATAAACACCGCATTCCATTTATGATTGCTTACAAACTGTGCGCCGATCCTGTTAATATTTGTTCTGCCGTAACCTGTAATTATTTCACATCTTACAAGGGCATAGTCGCAAAGTGTTTTAAACAGTCTTGAGTATCCGTCGCATACAGCGGTTCTTCTTTTTAAAACGATCTCTGAAACACGTTCGTTCAAAGGTTTTAACGGTGCAGTACTGTCTTCATTTTCTTCCAGTAAATAATTTTTGTAATCGTAGCGGCTGTTGTATTGAAATGCCCTTACGTTATATTCAATGTTATCTGTAACCCACGTAAAAATCGATCGCACTTTTTGCCGGTCGGTCGTGTCGTTTTTAGTAATCAGTGCAGCCAGTGTTTTTGGGTCGGTAATATCTACGGTACTCATTTCCTGGTGAGTAACGGGCACAGGCAGGTTTTGAGATGCAGCAATTTTTATTGCCAGTAAAAAACAGATGCTTATCAGAAGTTTCATACGCTATATGTGCACCGAATTTAATGTAATTTATGCTGTAATACATTTTGTTTACGGGCTATGGTAATACTATCAAGCTTTGGTTGTGTCACTCACTTGTACGTTCGGAACAGCGGTCGACAGTCTACGGTCAACGGTTGACCAAAGAATCAAAAGTACAAGTGTGCGACGCAACTAAATTTGATAAGAAATCCTAAAGCCCGGTACATAAAAATTACCTGCAATAATTAAAAGCTATAAATTGCGTTTTACTTTGTATTCGTATGAAAAAATCAATAAAGATCCTCTGGCGGTTGTTTTTTATTGGCCTTGCATGTTTTATAGTAATGATACTGCTGGCAAACTGGGGTGTATTTGGCAGCATGCCTTCTATTGAGGAACTGCAAAACCCTTCTGCATCACAGAGCAGCCAGGTTTATGCAGATGATGGCACACTAATGGGCAAATACTATTTGCAAGACAGGGTGAATGTAGATTATAAAGACATTAGCAAGTACGTGGTAAATGCGTTGGTAGCTACCGAGGATAAACGCTTTTACGATCATAGTGGCATCGATCCGCGTTCACTCGCAAGGGCGGTTTTTTTACTGGGCTCGCAGGGCGGTGCCAGTACCATTACTATGCAAACAGCCAAGAACCTGTTTACTGATGATCCCAGCAGCAACATCTTTGTGCGCATGATACAAAAGCTAAAAGAATCTATTATAGCCATTAAATTAGAAAGGAATTTTACCAAGGAAGAAATCATTACTGTTTACCTGAATACGGTAGCCTTTAGTGATAATGTTTTTGGCATTCGTAACGCAGCAAAAACCTTTTTTCAGAAAGAACCAGACCGCTTAAATGTTGAAGAAGCGGCGGTACTTGTGGGCATGGTTAATGCACCCAGTGCATACAACCCACGAACTTATCCCAAGCGGGCTTTGGAGAGAAGAAACCTTGTATTAGACCGTATGGCTGAGAGTAACTTTATAAGCGAATCAGATGCGGCCGGTTTAAAAAATAAAACGATACAGATTAACTACAAAAAGCTTGACGAAACCGCAGGTTTGGCGCCTTATTTTAGAATGGTATTAGGCGAGGAGCTAAAGAAATGGTGTAAAGACCATAAAAAATCTGATGGTGAAAACTACAATCTTTATAAAGATGGTTTAAAAATCTATACCACATTAAATCCGCGCATGCAATTATATGCAGAAGAAGCCGTAGCAAAGCACATGGCTTACATGCAAAAGATATTAAACTCTCAGAAAAATATAAAAGATGGCAGTGTATGGAAAGGCTATGAAAATGTACTTCAGGCTGCCATGAAACAAACTGATCGCTGGAAGAATATGAAAAAGGAAGGCACAAGCGAAGCAGACATAGAGAAATCCTTTCACGTGGTTACCAAAATGAAAGTGTTTGCATGGAATAACAATCGTTACAAAGACACAGTAATGACTCCATACGATTCCATTAAGTACCACCGGCAAATGTTGCAGGCAGGCTTTATGGCAATGGACCCTTTAAGTGGCGAAGTAAAGGCATGGGTAGGTGGTATTGATTTTAAAACATTCAAATATGATCACGTAAATGTGAATACTAAAAGGCAGGTTGGTTCAACAATAAAACCACTGTTATACAGCCTTGCAATTGAAGATGCAGGCTTTACACCAAATACTATGGTTGAAGACGTGCAGCAGAATTTTCAGGGTTATGGCCTTGTGCCTGCAACCGCCAAAACCTGTACCGGCCAAACCATGCCTATGGCAGAAGCGCTGGCACTTTCAAGAAACTGTGCAACTGCTTATATTATGAAGCAACTGGGTACAGAGGGCAACGATGGTGCAAAACGTTTTGTTGAATTTTTAAGGAACTGCGATGTAAAAGCTAAAATCGATCCATACCCTTCTATTGCTTTAGGTGCTGCAGAAATTTCTTTATACGAAATGATGCAGGCTTATAGTATGTTTCCCGGCAGGGGCTTTAATGTTAAGCCAATGTACCTTACCCGTATAGAAGATAAGAATGGCAATGTGCTGCAAACTTTTATTCCGCAACGTAAAGAAGTTATCAGCGATGTTACAGCATATTCCATAATAAATATGATGGAAGGTGTGCTGCAATTTGGCACCGGTAAAAGCATCTGGCGCTATGGTGTTAAAGGCCAGGTAGCTGGCAAAACAGGAACCACAAACGATAACAGCGATGCATGGTTCATGGGCTATACGCCGCAACTACTCTGCGGTGTATGGGCAGGTTGCGATGACAGGTTTATCCGCTTCAGCAGTACAGCGGTAGGGCAGGGGGCAACTGCGGCACTCCCTGTTTGGGCATATTTTTACAGTAAAGCATCCGGTGATAAAAACCTTGCATTAGATGCTACATCAGTTTTTGATAAACCGGAAGTAATGCAGAACGATATCAGTTACGACTGGATCAATAATATGCCTCAGGAACTTGGCGCAGAAGGTGGCGATATTGGCAATGGCAATTCTTCTGACTATGGCGAAGACTCTATACCAAACATAAAGCCCGAAGACATTGCTCCTGAAAGTGTATTACCGGTAACAGACACCAGCAATAAAAAAAATAATAAACCCGCTCCCGGTGCGCAGCAACCAAAAGCTGTAATGCCAAAGAAAGAGCCATAGATTGCATTAACCTGTAAATTAAAGTTGTTGATTATTTATTTTATGTACCCGGCAGCAGGAATGCTATTGAACTTTTGTTGTGTCACTCACTTGTACGTTCAGATTATAATTCAGCTTTCAACAGCCTGCCACGAACTGGTTTCAAGCATTAATAATCGGGAACCCGTCATTTCGAACGCAGTGAGAAATCTGTTACAATAACAGTAAAATGTCTCATCCTCAAAATCTCAGAAAATAAAAAATGCCCGCAACCGCAGGCATTAACTCATCATTCATAACTCATCATTCATAATTATTCTTTCACGAACATCTTACTCACAACCCTCCCTCCGTTTTCAATCCTCAAAATATAACTTCCCGCTTTTAACTGGCCAATATACCAGTTATAACTGCTACCCGTCATGGTTACAGCAGCCCTTACAGCGCCGCTTAAATCTGTAATGCTGAGCGTAGTTTTTTGAGTAGCAGATAAACCCGTTACCTGCAAACTGTTCTTAACAGGGTTGGGGTATATTTTTACAGAAGCAGCATCGCTGCTCCCTATCGCAATTACATTAGAACTTACATTGCTGCCATCTCCTGCCACAGCAGTAAGCCTGTAATAATTGGTGCCTGCCAATGGTGCGGGGTCTTCAAAACTATATGATTGGTTATTGTTGTGGGGAATTATGCTTGCGATTGTAGTAAATATATTGCCATTACTGCTGCGCTCTACATGAATACTGCCACCCGGCGCAAGGTGCGGAAAATCATCCCACGTAAAGCCATGTTTATGCAGCCACCTTTTTATTTTGGCAAATTGAGGATCAGTTATGGGTTCGCCCTTATAACGGGATAAAAAATAAACACCAAATTTCCCTTCAAGTATTATCATTTTTCCATCTTGTAGCAATGCAGCATCCTTAGCATTGCCTTTAGTGGTAAGTACCATAGCATTTATTCCAAAATGCTGGTTGTAACTTCCATCTTTATTATACTTGATCACTGAACCTGTATAATTGGTTATGTCATTTCTTAATGAATAGCTACCTGTTGTAATAATTTGTTTGTCAGGTTGTATAAGAACATGATTTATTGAAAATCTACCCGTATCTATTCTATTGATTACTTTACCCCCTTCTCCAAAACTGGTGTCATAACTGCCATTTTGGTTATAGCGAAACAATAGGCCTACATTTGTACCAATGTCATTTTTATAGCTGTATCCCGCTGCCAATATTTTACCATCGCCTTGAACGATAACGTCTTGAAGTTGTTCATGGTCAACAGCATTGGTTGCAATTTTTCCATTTTCTCCAAAGCTGGAATCTTTAGTGCCATCTGTTTTATACCTTAGTAGATAAGAATAATTGTCCTGTTCCGCTGCAAGCAATACGATTTTACCATCCGGCTGCAACGAAAGTCCTCTGCAAACTGCAACCCCGGCAAAAATTTGCCTTAGCCACCCGTTCCCATTTCCAAAACTTTCATCGAAACTGCCATCAGTATTATAGCGTGCTAAAAGCACGTCAACCCCACTTTGGCCAGCAGCAAGTATTTTACCATCTGGCTGCAATACTATGTTTTGTATATAGTCACCATGCAGTTGAAAATCACTTATTACCGCACCCCTATCACCAAAATTTTCATCTAAACTTCCATCTGTATTATAACGCAATATCAAAAAATTAAACTGATCATCGCCTGTTGTATGACCGGGATAGTATCCGGTGCCACCAATTAAAATTTTACCATCCTTCTGTACTGCAATTGATGTGCTTTGTAGCATATAAAAGCCATGAGTTGAATAAATATTTGTTTTCACTATACCTTCATCCCCAAAACTTTCATCAATACTCCCATCACTGTTAAAACGGGAAACTACAAAAAAGCGATCTGTAATTTCACCCCCAACAATTATTTTACCATCGGCTTGCAATGCAGTAGCGCTGGCTATTTCAAAACCCGTTACTGGTACAATTCCATTCATCCCAAAACTGCTATCTAGCGTTCCTGGTTGAGCATTTGCATTTACAGCAAGAAATAAATTAAAAATAGTGGTCATAAGTACTACTTTAATTAATCTCTTTTTCATGTTATTAAAACTTATCTTTTTCATAAAATGTTTTTATAATATTAGTGTCTATTATTTGGTTAGTAATTTTTTTAAGGGGCTGGACAGGATACGCCATCTTCTTCCCCTACCGAATTCGTGCATCCAGTATCTGTATAACCGGGCACATCGCAATACTTACGTTTATTTTCACATTCTATAAATCGTGTACGTGTTATTAGCGATAAAGGAGAAGTATTCATAATTGCTGTAAAATAAATAGCAGCTCTGCTGGCAATGTAGTTAATAACACTGGTCTGGTCGGGAGCTCCTGTACCAAATTCACTCTGAAAAGTGCAGGTGGGGCAATCATCATCTAAACCATGCCCCATTTGACAATCGACATACACCTCAGAATATCTGTTAAGCCTTTTTAATGCAGCATGGAATGTATCAATGCCAACAAGAACCACATCGGCATTATCGGTAGGGTCAGTAGGATCAGGATCATCATCCGGATTTGAATAGCTACCAATGCTAACAAGACAAAATGAGGAAGTTTTATAATTTACTCCGGATGAGGTAGTTCTTGTTGAAAAATAAAAATAATTTTTATCAGGTGGAAATGTAGAGTCTTTTTTCCCTGTAAAACCAATCAACGGCGGATTAACTGTATTAGTACTAAAATAATTTGCTGTGTTGCTATAAAAAGATTTGTGAACAGGTAAGCCACCCCACATTGATAACACGCCTTTTACCAAAGGCTTATAATTTATCGTGGTATCTCCTACATAAAAAGGCGCATCCAAACGACCTAAACGAGTACTCAAGTTAGAGTTGCCCGATGAAAGTGCAGAATCAATCTGTCCCTGCCGCTCATAATAGGCCGCACCCATCGCCATCACGGCACCTGCGCTTTGTCCTGCGATAAAGATCTTTGTAGTATCAATATTAAAAAGGGTACCAAAAAAGCCATTATTACTCAAACGCTGCATCTTTATTACACTTCTTATGCATCCTCTTACATCTTGGTTAGCTCGGTATATTGCCAATACTTGCTGAACCGATATTTTTTGGAAACCGTTAACATCTTTTTGATTGTCAAGCAAAACACCTCTTCTGTACTCAGCATTTATTACAACAAATCCACGTTGCGCCAACCGTAAGCAAATATCCTGCGCTCCTGCATGGGTAGATATGCTGCATTCAAAATAACTGCCTCCATGAAAATTGATAATTACGGGTAACTTGCAGCTAGAAAGGGAATTACCGTTTAATGATTCGGGATAATAAACATAAAACTGTAATGAAGCCTGCCCGCTTACGCAATCATCACCATAGTGATAACCTTCATCACACTTCTGCATATCTTTTTCGTAAAGTACATCTTTGCAAGTTGGATAAGAGATGCCATAGCTGATCTGACTTGTTGTACTCGTATGATTTACTACAAGCCCCGTAATCGGGGCTGTCAAATTCCAAGTGCAATAAGAGCTTAAAAAATCACTACAAACATCTTGTGCCTTTACTGCATAACTTATACACATAGTAATTAATAACAATCCTGCGTAAATAATTAACGGTTTTAAACAAAGGAGCCTTACTAAAAAATTTTTTGGTGGGTTATAATGTTTTTCAAAAAAACAGTCTACCTCATTTGCTCGATGGTACGTAAGCGTTAGCATTAGCATTAGTTTAACGTGAAAGAATTATTGAATGTAAATATTTAAAATAATATTAACAAACATGATTGCAATTAAATTTTTTCAGGCACTACCACCATTACATAATACTTCGGTAATATCCAAAATCTCAGATTTACCTTCTGTCTCTTACTTACCGTATATAAAAAAGTATTGAAAACCAATAATTTACGAACGCTTACATCAAAGAAATGAAATTTGACGCCACGGAAACGGGTTTTGTCAGCACGGAAATGGCTTTTGACACCACAGAAATAGGTTTTGTCAGGATGGAAATGACTCTTGACACAACGGAAATTGGTTTTGTCGGGACGGAAATGACTTTTGACACAACGGAAATTGGTTTTGTCGGGACGGAAATGACTCTTGTCAGCACGGAAATAAGGTAGAACACCACGGAAATCGACAACTGCAGTAAAGAAATAAATTTCATTTTTTAAAAAACAGTTATTAAATTTAAATGATAAACCATCAAATCCCTTTTATTAACTTAAAAACACTAAGCCATGAACGCTAAGCTCGAATCCAAACTCGACATGTACCGCGCAACCCAAACCTACTGCGACAACAACATGCCCATCGTAAGCACTGTACCCGCCTTCGCCACAGCATTTACAGCCTTTAAAGCAAATGTAACTGCCCTTATTGCCAACGCACAGCAGGAAGACCAGGTAACAAAAGGTATTACAACCGATAAAAAGGTAAGTAAAAAAACACTGGCACAATTGGGTGCCGATGTTGCTGCCCCAATCTTTGCCTATGCATCCTCCATTAACGACAACACACTCAAAGCGCAGGTTAACTTTTCCTTTTCCGACCTCTTTAAAGCTAAAGATGAACTACTTCCTGTGCGCTGCCAGAACATCCACGATGCAGGCACTGCACATCTTCTTGCACTTGCAGACTTTGGTATTACAGCCCCGTTGCTTGCTTCCCTGCAAACAACCATCATCGCCTACAAATTAAAAGTGCCCACACCACGCAATGCGGCGGCAGATAAAATAACAATAAGGCTCAATCAAAAGAATTTATTTACAGCAACAGACCTCATATTAAAAGAACAGATGGATAAAACCCTTGCAGGTTTTAAAGCCGCTAATCCCGATTTTGTAAATACCTACAAAGCCAACCGCGTAATAATAGACCCCGGCAAGGTTACTACAGAATTAACAGGTACGGTTACCAATTCTGTAGACAGCAGCCCAATCAAAGGTGCCTCAATATTAATTGAAGAAACAGGAGTTACCACCACTACAACACCACAGGGTAAATATCAAATAAAACCCATTAGTCATGGAACCTATACTATCAAAGTAACCCGCACAGGTTATCAGGATAACATACAATCAAAAATCAACGTAAAACTTGGGCAGGTAAATAAACTCGATATTGCCCTTATACCGGTAGTATAAAATAAAACAGGCACAGAAATAAACAGGCCGGGGATGCCAATAACCGGCCTGTTTTAGACATTTAATTTTTCCTGGAAAACATATTGTTCTAAAATTATAAACCTTCTTTTAGGTGTATTTTTTAAACAGGCATTTATAAGAGAAATACTCTAAAAAAAAATATTTTTCTTTTCTTTTTTAAGTAAATAATTTTCCTATCTTCATTTTTCACAAAAACTAACAAATGTTTATGAAAAAAATTTTAATCCTTTCTGCAGGAATGCTTGCAGTTGCAGGTATCGCAACTGCCCAAAACACTTTTCCAGCTTCTGGTAATGTAGGTATTGGAACCTTAACACCTGCCGCTTCTTTGCAAACTATTGGTACTACCCGTCTTGGCTCCGCCGCCAATTATGCTGCTGTAGATGCAAATGGTAACTTAACCTTTGCCGGTACATCTGCGTACAGGGTTCAGGGTAACCAATATTGTTTTCAGTATGCAAGCAATACCAACTATGGTATTTATTTCAATTCAACCAACGTATCTATTGACTACAAAACAGGCCCCACCACTAATGTTTGGTCAGTAGGTGTTACAACAGGGTATGCTACTTTAACCGGTAAAATGGGTATCGGTATTACTCCTACAAATGCTTTCACTTCTAAGAAACTGGAAGTAAGTGCTGGTGATATCAGATTGTCTCTTCCTTCAACATCAACAGATTCAAACACTGTATTGGAATTTGTAAACAACAAAGCCGGTGCGCTTGACTGGAAATTTGAGAATTATCAGAATCCTGCTTTCGATCCGGGCAGCCTTTATGTTGAGTGGGCTAATGACAATTTTGCAAGCGATGCAAACTTAAACATTGCTGCTTATTGGGATTCTGGTTATGTTCAAGGTGGTACAGATTACGGTATTAGATACTGGGTACTTGGCGCAAGCTATGCGGATGTCGTTTATCAGGCTTCTGATGCTAAGTTGAAAAACAATATCGCTGATTTTAGCAGCGGACTTAAAATTATCAATCAATTAAAGCCCAAAACTTATTATTACAATACTGATAAGTACAATGCTATGGGTTTAAACAAACATTTGAATTATGGTTTCCTTGCACAAGATCTCGAAAAAGTAGTTCCTGAAATGGTTATTACTCAAAAAGCCCTTGTAAGTAAAGATGCAAGTGGACGCCATTATGAAGATGTAAAATTGGTTGCAAATATGACGCTTATCCCAATTCTTACAAAAGCAGTACAGGAACAGCAAGCACAAATCGAAGAATTAAAAGCTTTGGTTGAAAAATTAACTCAAAGCGTTGCAGCTATTTCAACTACTACAACTGACGATGCAGTTGCTGCTGTAACACTTACAAAAGCTTCTTTAAGCCAGAACATTCCTAACCCACTTAACGGCAATACAAGTGTACGTTATAATGTACCAACAGGTTCTACAAGCGCACAACTTGTTATTACCGACAATAACGGCAAAACTGTAAAACAAATGCAGTTGGCTAAAGGAACTGGTAACATCAATATCGATGCTTCAGCTTTAAGTGCAGGTACTTATAACTATACATTGATTGTAGATGGTAAATTGATCGATTCTAAGAAAATGGTAGTAGCTAAATAAAGTACTGCCTTAATATAAAACGGCATCTGCGTAAAGCAGGTGCCGTTTTTTTTGGGGGCAATCTGCAGCGCGTAATTCGCTTGGTTGAATATAAAACTCAATACCATAAATTAATTATGTAATTTTTTTTTGTTAGTGAACTGTACTGCTACTATTTAGCTTTCGTTGTGTCACTCTCTTGTACTGTAGAATCATTATGCAGCACTGGCATACGGCATCATTAATATGCATTATTTCTGATTGATATTCGCTTCTATACAAATCAGTACTAAAGAATTTAAAATCAACAAAACTATTTTGAGTTATTTTACTACGTGACGCAAAGCCGCCATTGCTAGGGGACTTTGAGAAAAGCTCAATTGGTTATCATACCGTACAAGTGTGCGACGCAACAAAAGCTTCATAGAAATATTAACGCCGGGTTCATTAACTGCCTTTCAACGATAATGTAAACCGTTTACCATATTTCAGATTTATACCAGAAAAACTTAGGGTTACTTTATCTACGAAATATTTCGTTAATAATAAAAACAGGATCATGAAAAAAACAACGATAGCATTATTCATGCTTTTTCCGGTAGCAGTAACAGTAAGTGCACAAAAAGAAACATCCATTGAACCAAGTGGAAAAATAATTACAAAAAATATTACAGTTAAGACTTTTGATGGTATAAAAGCAGAAGGCCTTTATGAATTGATACTAACCCAGGGCGATAATGAATCAGTAAAAATTGAGGCAGATGATAACCTCATGGAACTTTTTACTGTAGCCAACGAAGGCAGTACTTTGCTAATCAGCATGCCAAAGCTGAGAGGCAATAATATTCATTTTAACGGAAAGAAAGACGATAAAAACTTAAAGCTGAAAGTGTATGTTGTTTTTAAACAACTCAAAAATCTTGATGTTGCGGTTATTGGGAATGTGCGTTCTGAAAGTGTTGTAAAAGCCAGTGCCTTTAACCTGGAAAGTAAAAATGTTGGCAATGTGAATTTGAAGCTGACAGCCGATAAATTAACAGTAAACAACAAGGGTGTTGGTAATGTTACATTACAGGGCACCGCAACAAATGCCGAAATAAAAAACAAGGGCGTTGGTGCTTTTGAAGGTAGCGACCTTATTGTACAAACAATGAATATAGATAATTCCGGGGTTGGTGGCGCAAATGTAAATGTTGCGAAAGATCTTAGTGTAAAGCAATCCTTTCTTGGTAAGGTTAGCAATAAAGGCAATGCCAAAACACATAAGATGGATGCCGTAGAAATGTAAAATAATTTATGTGTAATGTTTAAACCCGTTAACATTGATTATTAACGGGTTTTTATTTTAAGTAACAAACAAAGCTTTTAATGCAAATTGGAAATTTATTTAAGGCTTAACTACATTGCTGCTATTAAGCTTTCGTTGTGTCACTCACTTGAACAGCAGAATAGGTTTCTGCATAATGCAACAGGTTTATTTATTCAAACCAGCTTCAAAATCTAAATGATTTTGGAAATGAATTAAGCCTTTATTATTCAATTCAGTTTTTGTATTATTTTTAAACTGAAGAACAGGTAAACCAAACAAGAAATAAAAATATTTTCCTAATGCAAATTATTCATAAACCAACAGATGGCTATGCCTCTTTTTATCAACCTTATTTAGATTGCGTTCCAAACGATGGAAACCTGCTGCAGCACTTAAAAGATATTATTACCGAAACCGAAATGCTTGTATCAACCCTTTCTGAAGAGCAGCTTTTACATCGTTACAGCGAAGGTAAATGGACGATAAAAGATGTATTGTTGCACCTTTCAGATTGCGAACGTGTAATTATTTACAGGGCAACAAGAATAGCAAGGGCAGATACTACAATGCTGCCTGGTTTTGATGAAAGCCTGTTTGTAGAAAACGCCCATGCAAACAGCAGAGATACAGAGAGCATACTTGCAGAATTAAAAGCTTTTCGAGCGGCAAGTATTATATTTATAGATTCGCTTGACGATGCGGCATTGAACAGATCCGGCACCGCCAATAATTTTCCATTGTCTGCTCGTTTGCTGGTTAACCATTTGTACGGGCATCACAGGCATCACCTGAATATTATTAAGGAACGCTACCTGCAAACTGCTTGATTTTTATTTTTTTTGAACGGGCATTTTACTAAAATGTCATCGCCTGTTGCGTGACACTTCTGCGCTTTTGATTAGGTGGAGCAAAATGAGACGATTGCATTTCTCAGAAAAAACCTTGAAATGTTAATCTTATTTTCTATTTCTTATTGACATTTTTAATACTGCAGAGCTAAGAGATTTCTTATGACAATAAAATAAAAAGCAGCTATGAGAAAACCATAACTGCTTTTTGTTAAGTGGGAGTTGACGGGTTCGAACCGCCGACCCTCTGCTTGTAATTTGGAATACGCCACCTTCTATTATTTATTTCCTGATTGAACTTGTTTTATAAATCCTCAAACTTTCAGCCCATAGTATGCTCAGGATATTTAGTAAGATTAAACTATAGTGCTCATTTCCTTAAAAAGCAGCTTTCACTTAAGGCTATTTAAAAATGAAGAATAATATACCAGCAGCAACTTTCATGGCATCTTCGTTGCGTCGCAATCCGTTCATCTGCTCTAAAAGCAGCATCGTCCCGTTTCCCCGGCAATGTTGTAAACTAAATTTATACAGCCTCTTTGCATTGAATTATTTTTTTTGACAAGGTATGACTTGCTTTTTTATCCCCCCCTTTGTCAAACTATTACTTTACTTTAATGCCTGTCTCGTAACAGCTGTTGCATTACAACATTCATATATTGCATCTTTATTCGCATTTTTCCTTCCAGTGGTACTTGCTCTCACGAATCACTTTCCGCTTCTATCTTTGCTTCGGTAAAAGCTGCATTACTTTCTAAAAGTACAAGAGTGCGACGCAACCTGGTTTCATAGTAGCAATGCAGTCTGGCTCAAAAAATACCCGCCTTATACTTTTATCATTAATAACCAAATGAAATAAAATACAGTTAAACCCAAATTTTGCAGTAGAGATTTTTTGAACTAAACAGCGGTTATTTAATCATCGTTCCTTGCGTCGCACATTTGTACTTTTTTGTAATACTGTTGAGCATAAGCGATCAGGTTTACCAATATAGTTAAGGTAAATAGGTGTTCGTCATTTCGTCGTCCGCAAACAGATGCGCCAAACCATTGCAGCATTGCTAATATATCTGTATATGTACTTTTATAGTACTGGAAAAGTGTAAGCCAGCAAAACCTCGCGGTCACATTAAGATTCCCCGAAATGGTAGTAGAAATTTACTCTTGTTTTAAATATCAAAAATTATCTTAACGTTTTAATGTGATGCCATTATAGTAATTGCCATGAAGGCTCTTGTGTAAGCTTAAACAGGAGAAAATTAATTGAGATAAAGCTACATAAAGAAATGTTCTTTGGCGGCTATGGGCCCGTTGGTTATTATATTAACCTTCCAAAGATCGCCCCCCTTAACCATTTGACCCCCGAAAATATTATGGCTGAACAGATGTCAAAGGCTTGGGATTGGGGATATGATAAGGAAGTTCGTTTTACAAAGTTTTTTGAGGATTTACCATCGGATAACGATCGCAAATTTCAATTAGGAAATGAATATTTTGAAGAAGTAATAATTGGATTAAATGCTCCGATAGACCATCAATATGAAATCCGTACTGTAGCAGAAAGGAAAAAAATTCCAGTTTATAAAATTAGAAGACAAATAGACTCTTTCGAGTTATTAAAAGAATTGATTTAATATATGTATTGCCATTCAAGGCAACACCTCATTAAAACTTAAATTATTCATTGCTCCTCTCACCATTTAGAAAACATATATGAGTAAACTGAACAATGTAAAAGACTCCGTCCTAGGGCGAAGTCTTTTGCAACATGTATAATGCGGCCGAGATATTAATGGTGATGATGCATATGAGTTGGCGGCTTTTCCTCGTATGGTTTACTGCCATCAATTACATCAAAGTTCGCCATCATTCCTGCCGCATGGTGTTCAATAATATGGCAATGATACATCCATGTTCCCGGCCGGTTATCCGGCATCCACGCTATTTTGATTGTAGTCCTGGGTTTTAGATTGTAAGTATCTTTCCAGGCTTTGTATTCCGGCGCTTTACCATTTTCTTCCAGTACCTGGAAAAAGAAACCATGTAAATGAAATGGATGGTCCATTAAACTTGTATTGGATACTTCCCACACCTGCAGGTCACCCACCATTACAGGCTTATCCATTCCATGCATTTCCTTATTCACCCTGAAATCAATGATGTGTTTAAGGCTCGGGTCAACTGACAAACTCACTTTGCGGTTAACTGCAGCATCTTGTGGCGCCAATAACTTTATTTCGGCAAATTTTTCTGGTATTGCAGCGATGGATGATTTTCTTTCCTTTACCTGTACCGTGGCATATTTTTGTAGTTTGGCTTTGAGCATGGTAACACGGTTGTAAGGCAAGGAGTTTATTGAAAAGACTTCGCCTTCTTCAAATGGGCCAACAACAATATCAAAGCGTTCTCCGGGTGTTATCAATAATTCAGTCTCAGTTCGGGCATATTCCAATAGCCCGCCATCGGTAGCAATTACTTTAAAAGGTTTACCATCAAGGCTTAATTTAAAATACCGGGCACTTGCCGCGTTGATGATTCTCCATCTCTCAGCCTGCCCCGCATGCATATGCATGGTTAAAGCTTCTTTTCCGTTAATAAGGTTAGTGCTACCTTCTCTTCCATCGTGTCTTTCAATCCATTTGCCAACAGTTCCGTGCTGTTTAAATTCGTTGTTTACGGTGAGTTGCATATCGTCAAGAACAAGCACTCTTTCATTATCAAGCACCGGGTCAGTTTTATCTTCAATAACAATACCGCCATACATGCCTTTTTCCATCTGCACTGTTTCGTTTTGGTGCGAATGATACCAGAATGTACCGGCATCAGGTACAGTAAAACGGTACTCGAAACTTTCACCCGGTAATATCGGCTGTTGCACTTCGCCTGTCCCGTCCATAGTAGCCGGCAGTCTTATGCCATGCCAGTGAACCATTGTTGATTCAGGTAAATTATTCTGTACCCTCACAACCAGTGTATCGCCTTTTTTTGCCCTTAGTACTGGGCCTGGTACCTGGTTATTAAAACCCCAGGCTGTAATGTTTTTGCCGGGTTTAATTTCCCAAGTAAACTCGCTTGCAGTTAAATTGTATTCAACAATTTGTTTTTCCTGTTTCATTGTTGTTGGTTTTGTGTTTAATAAATGAGTGTGATTTTTTGATGATTAATTCTTAACACAAAACTATCCACGCATGCAGCGGATTAATGGACAGGCACATGTCAAAAACGGACAATAAAAAAAAGTGGTGCTAGCAGCAGGTTAAGGTTGATAACAAAAGCTGTTTTATCTAAAAGTCTTGAATTAGCTATTGATGGGTGAAAGCTTTAGTACAGCAATTTGTTTAGGCTCCCGACTCTATTGCTGCTATCAAACCCTGTGGCATCGAACTCTTCAGAGTTCTGTTCTCTGTTTGTCATGGTGCCATCAGCATTACTAAATTATACTCCTTATAATATTACGGTTAGCAGCTGTTTTCAATTTTGTTTTAATGACGCACCCGCTGCCCGAAGTTGCTATATATTCTACAGATGAAGTGATTGCGAC
>DGQT01000036.1 GCA_002390845.1 Chitinophagaceae bacterium UBA4407
ATTGCTATGAAGCATTCTTGCGTCGCACACTTGTACGTTCGGAACAACGGTTGACAGTCAACGGTCGACCGAAGAATCAACTGTACAAGAGTGCGACGCAAGGAACGATCAACAAAGAGCTAAAGCCGGGCTCAAAAGAAATTTAATTATGGCTTAGCTCTATCATCAGCGGAACTACAGTACCACCGGGCGTTTCAGCGTTATCATCATCGTCTGCAACATTTAAATTACGGGTTCCTTTTTTACCGGGTACTTTAAAACCGGGTTGTTCAGGATCGTATTTTATTTTGTCTTTTTCAATAAGCTTATCGCCCAGAGCAGCTTTAATTTTTTTACTAAGGCTGCCGCTCATTCCGCTCATGGTTGCTGCAATCTGGGCTGCATCTAATTTTTGTTTTGAATACAAAATCAGCATATAATCTGTTCCTTTCTGATTGTCCATTTTTATTACTTTTTTATCAGATGGAAATGCCACAACACTGTTGGCGCCAATATGCGTAGAAATCAAATCATCAAAGGGCAGCAGCAGGTTTACTTTGCCCGTAAGGTCGGTTGCAAAAGCATAGATATACGATTCTTCATCGGTAGTAATATAGAACCTGAATTTTGTTCCTGATGAATATGTATCAATCATTCTGTAGGCAACAAGATCTTCTTTCTTATCGGCATCAGGAATATCTTCATCAACAACAAGGTTGCGTGTAGATATTTTTGTTACTTCCATTTTGGTATCGTTATTTAACCTGAATTCTACATTGCCACCCAATGCATAACTGTTTTCTGGTTCGGGCTTAGGCTCTGGCTTAGGCTCCGGCTTAGGATCTGGTTTGGGTTCAGGCTTAGGTTCGTCATGATGCTTTTCAGCGGGTTCAGGTGTGTAAGGATCAGCATAAACCTGCAAAGCTTCTACGCACCATTTTGCGTAATCGTTGTAACGCACCCAAACAAATCCATGATCTGCCCAATCGCTGCCCCAGCTATTCATAATGCGGAACGAACCGCCATATTTTGTATCATCATAACCCACAACAGCCAGTGCGTGGCCACGGTGTTTCCAATCGCCCAGTACTTCACCTTCCTGGTAATTCCAAAAGTCACCTGTGATCTTCGAAAAACTTTCAGGCAGATAAAATCCGGTGGAAACAGGTGTACCTTCAGTTAATGCTTTTTTAGTTGCGTCAATTTTTTCCTGTGGTGTTTTTTCCCATTTGTCAGAGCCCATAAGTTCTGTGCTGGCAAATAAAATAGCGGCATCCTGAATTTTATAGTTTACCGCTTCTGCCTTTGCTGCATCCGTTAGCGAAGCACCGCAGTTATAGGGTACCGTAGTAATTAATGCATCGCCGCCTTTGATCATTGCCATCAGTGCATCTATGGGGTCGCTTCCATTCTGGCAATCTGCATCGTCTGCACTCTTGATCTGTTCATAAAGAAACGTTGGGGAAAAAACATATTTATCTATCAGCCCCCTGTCAGTAAGATCATGTGTTTTGGCATAAAGAATGGTGGCAATACCGTAGCCGTTTGCAAAAGCAACACAGGTACCATGGTTGCCCTGGTCGCCGGGTGTTGGGCAATATTGCTCTAAAGAAAAACTGGGTGGCAATGCCCTGAAACTGCGCAAAGAAAGCTGTATTTTCTTTGGTGTTTTGGCAACCGTGGCTGCACTAAAATTTGCGCCGGTAACATATTTGGGCTGGGCAAAAACCGACAAACCGGCAAATGCCAGTAACGCGATTAAAACAATCTTTTTCTTCATGTACTATTAATTAGATGGATTTTACAATAAGCTGCAATATGAGCTATATGCTGCAAATTTTTGTACCCGCTAAAGGGTATTTTATAAAAGCTGGCAGGTGTTCCTGTTAAACATGCCGGAATGTGCCGCTTATTGATGTTGCTGCAAAATGCTGCAAGATATTCTACAGTAAAAGTGAGTGACACAACGAAAGCTTAATAGTAGCAATGCAGCGTAGTACAAACCAAAAATCTCAATTGAAGCCGTGTGAATGTATTCATAAACAATAAGGCTTTTGTTACTGCTATTTAAATGATAAAAAAAACTTAACTGCTAAAAGATTCTGCTGTACTTTTAAAATTATGAAACCTACACTCATCTTATTGCTTTCAGCCTGCCTTTGTATAAGAATAAATGCCCAGCCGGTTAAACCTTTTGGCCCCATACCATCTGCACGCCAGTTACAATGGCAGGATATGGAATTCTATCTCTTTACCCATTTTGGCCCCAACACTTTTACCGACCTGGAATGGGGCAAAGGCACTGAACAGGAAGAAGTATTTAATCCCACACAATTAGACTGCAGGCAGTGGTGCCGCATTGCAAAAGCTGCGGGTGCAAAAGGCATCATCATTACCGCCAAACACCATGATGGTTTTTGCTTATGGCCCAGCAAGTACTCAACACATACGGTGGCGCAAAGCAAATGGAAGAATGGTAAAGGCGATGTATTAAAAGAGTTATCGACAGCCTGCAAAGAATACAATTTAAAACTCGGCATTTATCTTTCGCCGTGGGACCGTAACCATCCAAAATATGGCACCGATGAATACAACACTGTTTTTGTAAATATGATGAAAGAAGTTGTATCACGCTATGGTCCTTTGTTTGAATTCTGGTGGGATGGTGCCAATGGCGAAGGCCCCAATGGCAAGAAACAAATTTATCAATGGCACCGCTTTGAACAAACCCTGCGAACCATAGCACCCAATACGCCGGTATTCAGTGATATTGGCCCTGATATTCGCTGGGTTGGCAACGAAAATGGTTTTGCCGGAACCACCAACTGGAATTTATTGGATACCGCAGGATTCAGCCGTGGCGCTGGCGGACCTTCAACCGATACACTCAACAGCGGAAACGAAAATGGTAAAAACTGGATACCCGCAGAATGCGATGTAAGCATAAGGCCGGGCTGGTTTTACCATGCAAGCGAAGATGAAAAAGTAAAAACCCCGGAACAGTTATTCGAACTCTATTTAAAATCTGCAGGCCGCGGTTCAAGTTTATTATTGAATGTGCCACCAGACAGAAGGGGGCTTATTAATGAGCATGATTCTGCTGCTTTGGTTGGGTTTAAAAAGCTCAGGGATGAAAGCTTTAAAACCAATCTTGCAGCAAATGCAAAAAAGGAAATCTTTTACGATAACGTGCTTTTTACCAAACAAACTTTTGCTGATGGCAACCTGAAAACTTTTGAAAAAAATACCGATTACAAAAACACAGCATACTCTTTAAAATTCCCCGCAGCCCAAACCATTAACTGTGTTGTATTGCACGAGGCAATTGAATATGGCCAGCGTGTAAGCAGTTTTTCCATTGAATTACTTGATGGTACCAATGTGTTGCAGAAACTCAACGGCACCACTATTGGGCGCAAACGTATTATTACATTTCCTGCGCAAAATATAAGTGCTGTAAGGTTTACCGTTACTGGTGCAAAAGCAGCACCACTTATCAGTGAAATTGAACTTTACAACATAGATGAAAAGCTGGTTGAAAAGTAGAAGTAGTTTTATAATTGGCCCGGCTGAAGTAACCTTGATTGAGCTTTACTTGTGTCACTCACTTGTACGTTTGGATTCTATGTTAAGCTTTTATCTAAGCGTAGATTCAAGAGAATTTACATAAAGAAAACAAAGTGCCTATTTTTAATGCGAACGCCGTTTCATAATAAATCGTTGCAGCAATTCTTCTCCTTCATGTTTAGTTCCATTTTGAACAAACCCGCATTTAAGCAACACTTTTTGAGAAGCAATATTTGGGATTGAAGTAATGGCATGCAATTCATCAAACGGGTGATGCTGAAAATAATAATCAATGCCAGTCATTGTCAATTCGGTGGCGTAACCTTTGCCCCATGCAGATGGGAGCAACGCATAACCAACTTGCATTTTATCTTTTTCATCTTCAAAAGGCAGTGGAATAAGGGCACAAGAGCCAACAAAATTATTGGTATTTTTTTCTTCAACTGACCAGCGGCCAAGGCTGGGATTGGCTGTGCAAAATTCAATATTTTGCTGCAGGAATTTTTCTGCTTCCTCTTTATTCAGGGGCTTCCTGATATAACGAACCACTTCAATATCGCCGTTTAACAAGAAGAAATTTTCTGTATCATCAATTGTAAATTGGCGAACCAGTAAACGGGAAGTTTCAAAGATGAGCATGTAATAAAATTATTGAAAGTCCGGGTAAGCCTTTATAAAATCATCTGCCATATAAGGCGAAATACCCAATTCTGGTTTGCATCTCAACAAATCTGCAAAAAGCTTTTTATCTGTTGTTATAAATATTTTATCTGTTGTGGCCGCGCAGATTTTTACAATGTAAATATCTTCAGATGGGAGTTGGGCAACTAAAGCTTCAGAAAGTTCTTCTGTTTTTTCAACCCAGTATATTTTTAAAGGATTGGTTAGCCATTTCTTCATGATCCGCTTTACTTCTGCCCGCTGTATTGGCGGATACATTGATGAAGCCTCGAACAATTCATGAAATCTTTTAGCTAACCTGCTTTCACGCTGTATTACAATCTTGTCACACACTTCAAACATTTTATCAAAAATAATAACAGCATCAGCAATTTTTGCATCATCGGCAAACCAATAATAAAACCACTCGTCTATTGTTAAATGAAATCCTCTTCCCATAAAGATTTATGCTCCGAGCAGTGTTTTCAGATAAGATAATTCCGTTTCCATAAAGCTCATAAGACCGCCTTCAATTTGTCCTTTGTCATTTACTTCCTGCACGGTTATTTTGGTTTCATCGTTTTCTACATGCGCCATGAGAAACTGCACATCATTTTTATTCAGTTCACCGGCAGCTATTTTTGTAAGCACTGCTGAAACAATGTTTTCACTGTGCGTTGTTAGGAAGATTTGTTTGTTTTCTTTTTCTACAATTTCGGCAAATACATCAACCAGCTTTCTTTGTGCAGAAGGGTGCAAATGAATTTCCGGCTCTTCTATAAAAGCAAGGGAAGTATTTTTCTTTAAAAGTTTTATCAGCATATAAAGGGTTTGGTTTACGCCGAAACCTTCATTTACCAAATCTGTTGTAAACCCTTTGCTGTTCTGTGTTCTGAGATAAAAAGAAGTGCTGCCGGGAATAGCAACAAAACGAAAAGTTTTATCGAATAGCTGCTTAAAATAGTAGTCAATTTTACCTTCAAAAGAACTTCCTTCATCTCTTATTTGCATGGCAAATAATGATTCTTCAGTTGCTTGTTCTGTTGAAAATATAGGAGAAAAGAAGCCTCTCTTTACAGAAATAAGCTCAATACATTTTATGCTCTCATATACAAGATTCCACGCAATAACATAGATACTTTGACTTGAATTGCTTGATAAAGAATCAAAAGTCAACCCATTCCAGATAATTCTTTCATTCTTGTATAGAATCTCTTTTTTTGTGTTTAAGGTGTACGGAAACATTAATTCAACTCTCTCTTCAACATTATCAAATTTGAACCGAATATTGGATTGATTTAAATCTTGATTTAAGTAAAGCATCATTCGAACGTAATTCTTTTTATCATCCTCAATAGAAAAAAGGAAATCGTTACAGTTATAAGTGATTTCAATTCTGGGGCTGGCATATTTTTGTTGGAGATGCTTTACATCAGAAATACCACCAAGATTAATAAACCCAAGATTAAAAAGGGAGTCGATCCGCTGATTCGGGTTAACAAAAAAATTCCTCATCACATAAGGCGCATAACCAACGGAAGATTTTCCACTGCCATTTGGTCCATACAAAATATTCAGCTTCTTCAAAGGAATGCTTTGCTGCTTTATACTGCGGAAATTTGATATGTCAATCTGTGTAATCATACAACAATAGTTGCTCTAAAATAATCATTTATTTACAATGTTCCGGTTTGGTAGGTTGCGGCTGTTGAAAGCCCAGATAAATTCCTTCAGTACAAATGTGCGACGCAAGAATGCTCAATTCATACTCTTCAGTCCGGCTCATAAACAACTCGCTTCGTTCAACTACAAACTCTAAACCACAAACTACTTATGTATCTCACTGGTAAAGTGAAATTCAATATCAGGATTGTTGTTGCGCTCGGTATTTAAAAACCATTCGCTTTGCGCAAGATAAACAGGATGGCCGTCTTTATCTTCGGCAGAATTGGATTGTTTGAAACGCAGAAAATCCTGCAGCTTGCTTTCGTCTTTACTGGTGAGCCAGCAAGCCTTATAAAACGGCAATGTGCGGAACTCGCAGGCCGCGCTGTACTCGTGCAACAGACGATATTGAATTACCTCAAATTGCAGATCACCAACACAACCAATAATTTTTTTATTGCCGCCAAACTGCGTGAATAACTGCGCCACACCTTCATCTGTTAACTGCCGGATACCTTTCTCCAGTTGCTTTGTTTTCATCGGGTCTTTGTTCACCAGCTCTTTAAAAATTTCGGGTGAAAAAGAGGGTATGCCGGTGAAATAAAAATCTTCACCTTCAGTTAATGTATCGCCGATTTTAAAGTTGCCTGTATCAAACAAACCCACCACATCGCCGGGGTAAGCATCTTCAATTACATCTTTGCTGCGGGCAAGAAATGAGTACGGGTTACTGAAACGCAAATCCCTGTCGAGCCGAACATGATGAAAGTATTTGTTACGCTCAAACCTGCCGCTGCAAACCCGCAGAAATGCAATACGGTCGCGGTGCTTGGGGTCCAGGTTGGCATGAATCTTAAAGATAAAACCACTGAATTTATCATCGTCTGCATCAACCATTCTTGTGCTGGTTTCGCGGCCTCGTGGCACGGGAGCAATCTGGATAAACGTATCGAGCAATTCTTTTACACCAAAATTGTTGATGGCACTGCCAAAGAAAACAGGTGCTACTTTGCCATTCAAATAATCTTCCTCGTTCAGCACACCGTAAACGCCATCAATCAGCTCTACATCTTCACGCAACTGAGCTGCATCCTTCTCTCCTATTTTCGCATCGAGTTTTGCATCACTTAAATCTTCAATTGCTAAACTATCTTCTTCGTTTGCTTTGGTGTTGGCCGTAAAAAGCAATAAACTTTTATCGTGTAAATTATAAACGCCTTTAAAATCTTTACCGCTGTTAATGGGCCAGGTCATCGGGTGCAACTGCAGTTTTAATTCGTTCTCTATTTCTTCCAAAAGATCGAACCGGTTCTTACCATCGCGGTCCATTTTGTTGATAAAAACAATTACCGGCGTATCACGCATGCGGCAAACTTCCATCAGTCGGCGGGTTTGATCTTCCACACCATTTACACTATCCACCACCAGCACAACACTGTCAACTGCTGTTAAAGTTCTATAGGTATCTTCTGCAAAGTCTTTGTGGCCGGGCGTATCCAGCAGGTTAATGAGCATGCCCGCATATTCAAAAGTCATAACGCTGGTAGCAACGGAAATACCGCGCTGCCGTTCAATTTCCATGAAATCGCTGGTAGCAAATTTTTTAATTTTATTGCTCTTTACCGCACCAGCGGTTTGAATAGCGCCTCCAAACAAAAGAAACTTTTCTGTTAAAGTTGTTTTACCCGCATCGGGGTGACTGATAATCGCAAATGTTTTACGCCTGTTTATTTCCTTCTCGTATTTCATAATTGTAGTCCGTAAGTCTGAAAAGTCCGTAAGTCTGAAAGAAAGCATCAGATCCGTTTTACTTACGGACTTCCGGTCTTTCAGACTTTCCCGACTTTTAAAAGCGTCAAAGGTAAGGTTTGAAATATTTATTGAGCCGGGCTTGGGGTTTTCATGGCATCGCCGGTTGTGTCACTCACTTGTACTTTTTGTTTTTATGGCAACATTTGGTTGTTTAATCAATATTTTGCAATTAGTGCAAACAACTTCTGAATACATGCTCAAACGTTTCAACAAACTTTGGCCAGTTGGGAAAAGCAGCGGCATAGCTTCTTCCATTTGTTGCAATTTGTGCTGCATAATTTTCATTATTATACAAGGCAATTACATGAGCCGCGAAAAGTTCAGGATCTTTTGCGCTTAAAATATGGGTGCCATCAATAAGGCCGGGAAATGTAGCAACGGCCTGTGGTGTAGAAACCGCAGGAACCCCGGCAGTAAGCGAATCGAGTATGCGGTTAATAAGGCCTGTGCCATGAAATGTGGGCACCACTGCAATTCTTACACTGTTGAATATTGCTTCCAGGTTTTCTGCATAGCCATTGATGATAATTGATTGATATTTTTCAATGTGATTAAGCTGTTTTACCGGCGGCTTGCCTACGATCAATAGTTTGGCAGCAGGGATTTTTTGTGCTACGAGCGGCCATACTTTTTTGCAGAACCATTCCGATTCATCAACCCTGCCACCATCCAGATGCGTCATAAAAAGAATAAGATTGCTGCGGCTGCCTTTATAACTGCAACCGAACAATTCTTCTTTTGTACCATTGGGTGCTACAATAATCAAAGCTTTCGTAGACTGCCCTAAAAGTTTTTGCAGTTTCTTTTTTTCCACTTCGGTTTGCACATGAATCAGATCCACATTTTTCAGCAGCCTTTTCTCCAGCGAAGCAATTGAAAAACTTTTAACCCAATCTGTTATGTATCTTTTTTTAATTTGACGGCTTTGTATCAATTCATTCATTGAATCGCGGTACAGGTAAGTAAGCGAATCGTTTAAGCCAACCGCAATTTTCGAGTAAAAATCAAGCTTCAGTTTTTTTGCACGCTCAATAAATTCAATGAACGTTACAGGGTAAACCCAAACCCAGTGGTAGTGTTTACCTGCAAGTGTTTGCTTTATTATTCCATCGGGCCAGTTAAAAGTGCCTGCTGCCGGTTTCAACGATTGCATCAACCGTGTTTTCCTGTTTTTTCTTTTAACCGGAATAATGTCTAAAAGAGTAATATTTTCGGGTATCTCAGGCACCCTCTTTTCATCGGCAGTTTTATTGAATGAGAGAACCAGCAAATCAACTTTATATCGTTTGCAAAGTTCCCCAAAAAGTTTCGCTGCTGGTAATTCTTTACCGTTTAAAGGTGGAAAAGGAACGGTATCTGCTATGATGAGAAAATTCATGAATCTGTAAAATTAATAAAGCCTTGTTTTATGAAAACGCCTTTCGTGTTTTGAAAATGTAGTTTTTTGAACCCGGCATTTATTCTTTGGTGATCGCCTGTTGCGTCGCACACTTTTACTGAAGAATTTTCGGTCGACCGCTGTTCCGAACGTACAAGTGAGTGACACAACGAAAGCTTCATTCATATTCTGTCGCACGGCTCAAAAAAACTACTTACAATTTAAAAAAACCAATTACCTGTACATAGAAATAAAGCATAATCCATTCTACCGTAAAATCGCTGAAAATAATATCGAAATTGCCGGAAAGCACCAGCCTGATTATAAAATACCCGCCTATTGAAAAAAGAATGAACCTGAGATCGTCGTTTTTTATACTACGTGTGTAAACGAAATAAAAGCCCAGAAAAACGCCGAGTGCAAGATCGAAAAGATAGAAAAGATCGCCACTGGTATAAGAGATCGAAGCAAATAAACCCAGTGAGCCGCCATGCATTGCATCGGAAGAAAAACCTACAATATTTTCACTGATGGCTTTGCCTGTATTGGGCGAATTTGCCAATTGAACCTTTGGTAAAATATTATCGATGGTGTGCAGCGTTAATTCCTTTAAACTAAAAGATTTTTTCAAGGCATCTTCAACCCGCTTGTTGGCCTGGTCTTGTACAATGTAGGCAGCAATCTGGCCATCGAGGCCGGAGAGCCTTCCTGTAATATCATCGCCCAAGGCAATGTAATCCCTTGAATTGGTATAGGTCTCTGCCTTGGTCAAGACGGCCATGGTGTCTTTTGAGCCACTGTATTTTACTGCAAAAGCCATTGCAAAACTGAACACAATTGCCAGAATTCCCACTGTGGTTAACAGAATTGCATTCGATACTTTTATTTGCCTGTTGTTATAAACAAAGTTCAAAAAGAAGCAAAGGCCAAACAGTGCAAGGAAAATTTTACTGCCGGTAAGAAATACGCTCATTGATGTTAAAAAGATCATTAAAAGTACCAGGTTACGGTTGATGATCGTGAGCTTTTTCCAGTACTTTGTCAGATAAATATAATACACATAAAATGCCAGGTCGGGGGACAGGAACCTGAGTACGAAGCCAAAAGTTGTATCCCTGTCGGCATCTATTTTAGAACCTGTATTGGCAAATACATTGAGCAATATTTTTGTAACCGTAATTACAACAATAATCAGGTTAATAATATTGAAATGCTTTAAAAGGTAGTTGCTCTCTTTTTTTTCATCGGCGACTTTATCGGGAACAAATTTTACCACAAGTATAAAAGCTGCGCTGATGAGCACAAGGTTTAAAAGGGCGAAATAAAGGCTGCGGCTGATAGTATCAATATCAGTAGCTGCCGCAATTTTGGTGTATTTAAAAAGTTCGGGATGATTTACAAGAATCAATGGCCGTAGAAAATAACCTGCCAGCACACTCGAAAGCAAAACAAGATACGCGGCTTTGTAGAAATTACTTTTAAACCATTGTAGTGTAATAACCGAGAAAGCTGTAAACAACACATAAATAAAACCGATAGATATATTTTCTATTAAAAAGTACACACTCAGCAGTGATAACAGAATAAGAAAATATGTTTTTACTGAGATTTTGCCCATTTAAGAATATGCCTTAAATAATGTTTTGAAGACTATGTTTTTCTAACCGCCACCCTTAGATTGTTGTATAATTTTTTTTCACGCAATCTTTGCTTTGCCTTTTTTGAAAATACTGTATGGTAAATATTATAAACCAATGCCGTTCCTAAACCGGCCAGCCAATAAAGATATTTACCAAATTGGTGTAGCGGGTTACCGGCGCGAAAATAAGCTATTTCATATCCCATCAGCTTGAGTTCTTTATAGCAGACACTTTCAAAAAGCCACACGTCTTTTTTATCGGGTATTGTTTTCCATTTATAAACATCGCTGCCCCGTGGTGAACGACTAAGTTTGGTATGCACACCGCTTTTAATTTCCTGCCCGGTTATATTCTGAGCTGCGTCTTCATGAAAATTAAGAATAGTTTCTTCAAATTTTATTTCAAGAAAATTTGAGATTGCTGTTAAGGCATCTTTTGTATTCAATACAATATCCTCATATTGAATCGCCAAACAGTTGGTGGAAAGCTCTTCTAACCTGCTCATTTTATGAACACATTGCTTCCAGTATGTAGCTCTTTGGTAAACAGACCAGCCTTGCCAACCTCTTTGTTGCAGAGACATCGCCACATCGCGGCCATCTCTTATAATAGAAATAAACCTTGCCCGGGGAAATGCTGCAACCAACTCAGGAATGATGTCAATATATTCAGGTGTTTTTTCGCCCCATATTTTTTTACCGGTGGGCTCTGTTTGCTTTTCAAATAATTTCTTTATCAATAATGGAAGTGGACATTGTTCTGGTAAAAGCTCAATAATTCCATCAAAGTCAGCTAAAGAAACGTTCCATGTATTAAACCGGGGGTTACTGTAAATAATCTCTTTTGCAAGATGCTGTTCTTCTTTATTTAAAACCTGTTGGGGTGCAAATTTTTTAAACAGTGAAATGAGAAAATGCGATTCCGGGGGAATACTGATATTACTATGCTTGTTTAACATTAAACGCAGCAGGGTGGTTCCGCCACGTTGTGTGCCAATAATAAAGAAAGGTTCTTCATTCATTCTACCAGGTGTTTTTTTATATTGGTTTTGCGCTTTTCGCGAACAAAATTATTTTCCAGCACGTTCTTCAAAAAAAATTTTTCTTCTTTTACCATTTGCTGAATATTTGTCGCTTCGCCCCGGTTACTTACAACACCAGCCGGGTTGCCAGCAACAACCTGGCCTGCCTCAACATTTTTGGTTACTACTGAGCCCATTGCAATAATGGCACCATCGCCAATTGTTATGCCCGGCTTTATCATAGCACCCCAGCCTAACCAGCAACCCTTGCCTATTTGCACCGGCAGCAATTCGTCCGCACCATTATAAGGCAGCAGTTCATTTTGTTTATACGCGTGTGAACTGGAAAGAATTACAACTCTTGAAGCAAGTATGGTTCCATCACCAATTGTTACGCCACCTTCACCATCAATATGACATTCGTGGCCAATTCTGCAGTATTTACCTATACTGATTTTCTTATGAAAAACGAATGTTGCGGTATCGTGTATATAGGTAGGCTTATTCAGTTTTATTTCATGTAACCGCTGTTTTTTTCTTCTGTAATATGTGGTAACAGCATTAAGAATTCGATTGAGCATTGTTTTTTATTTTCTTTAAAACTATTAAAAACTGGAAAACAACCGAGCAAAAATGCGCTATTAGTAATGAAATCGCAGCACCCATAGCCTTATACTTATCAACAAAAAATTCCGCAAGCAGTAAGGAAAGTAAACCAAATACGGCCGTACTTACAAAGAAAAAACGCTGCAGCCGCAACCCAATTAGAAACTGGTTAATAATAATCGCCACACCATACAGTAAAGACCAAGCATACAAAACGTTTAATACGGGAATTGCCGAAAGATATTGAACGCCTATAAATTTCTCGATAACAAAAGGCGTTAAAAAATATGCAGGCAAGATTATGCCAAGGCTTAATAAAAATGTAAGCCCGCAAAACCTGAATAATTTTCTCAGAATTTCACCGGCATCATTTGTATCGGCTGTTACCGAAGCTATAGAAGGTGCAGTAAGCCGCTGTAGCTGTGTTTGTAAAAGCCGTATGATCGCAATTACCTGTATAGCCAATCCGTAATTTGCCAGTTCTTCAGCGCCAAATTTCTCATTCAGTATCAACTGGTTGGCTTGTGTCATCAAAAGGTTGCCAATGCCTGCCAGCCACACCCAAACATTGTCGGAAATAATTTTTTTTATGGTTTCATAAACCGGTTTAAAATTAAGCCTGGTTGATTTTAAAACAAACCTCCATTCCATCGATAGTGCTAAAATCCTTGTTGCAAGCTGGGAAAACGAAACATAAATTACCGCCTTTTCATTTTTAAAAAAGAAAATAATTACGATTGCAAAACACAAAAACAATACCCGGTCCACAAGCATAATTATCGAATGATAATTCGCTTTTCCCTTATAATCAAACCAGGGCATTACGCTCATGCCACGGGCAAAACCCAGGCAACTGCAGGCCGCTACAATCAATGCTGCGGTATAATCAAGTCCGGAAAATAAAACTGCCCATATTGTTGCACCCAACGTTATGATCGAACCCAATGTAAACCAGATCCACGCCGCCGAACTAAGCACCACAGGCGGATCTTTTAACTGAACAAGATCCCGTACCAACGTTCTGTCGGTACCAAACTGCATTAATGTGCTAATGGTGTTGGCAAAGATCAACCCGTAAGAAAAATAGCCGAAATCCTGCTTACCAAGTTCCCTCGCCAGCAGTATAGAAACCAGGAAAGAAATGCCTGACTGCAGGTAATTTAAGCTGCTGAATGTAACGATGTATTTAAAATTCAGGTATTTCTTATAGTCCAAAACACTTAGATTTTTGCTAAAGTAATTCAAGATAAAATAACCCATTAATATACTTTGCCATTGCCGTGTGCCATTCAGATCAAATCATCTGTCATATATAAAAGGTGGTGAAGTATTTTTTTGGGAGCCAGCCAAAGTAATTCTATTAAGCATCCTTGCGTCGCACACTTTTACGGTCGGATAGCTTGTGGAGCTTTTACCGAAGCGTAGGGCTGCGTTTAATCTACAAAAAGCAGTTGCGGCAATACAACCAAAAGTGGTGCTTCGCCGCAATAGCATTTAAATACTTATGTATATTTGAAAGTTGAGCGTGATGAAAACTTCGAAATTCTAGAATGATATTTAAGTACAAAGCATACAATACTCTTTTAGCTGAACTTGGACGAAATGACTATGTAGTTGAAATTTCAGAATTAGCTATTAGGGAGTTTTTGGATTCATTAAAACAATTTGAAAACCCAGAGTTATTTATTAAGGAGAAGTGCCAGAAACATTCGATAATGTTGTCTCTTGACAATTCAAACAATTATTATAATCAAATTACTCTTGGTCACATCGCTAATGTTTACCATTTAGCAGAGTCTTTCTTCTATGAAATTCAAACAGAGTATAACACCATTGTTAAGTCTAATTGGAAGTTCGAAGCAGGAAAAACTAAGTTGGCGCAGATAATAAACTTCTTCAAATCTCTCAACCGATTTAATAATCAGGATAAAATTGAACAACATTTAATAGACACATTTGACTATTATCATCAATTGAGGGTCTATTTTTCTCACAAAAAAACAACTTCAGAAAAGGAAATTGAAAATAAGTGGGAAAAAGCGAAAGTTCATTTTAATGAAGAACTGTTAAAACGATATAAGATCAAAGCCGGACCGAAGCAAATACAAGATTTGGACTTCGAAGATTTTTTCCTTTTTACACAAATCACGAAGGAAATCGCTTTAAGAATTAGTTCTTTAGGCTATCCAGAACCCAAAGGTTTTTCAGACATTCCAGAGTTGAAAAAACTAAAAAAATATGCAGTAACAGGAGAACTGCCATTGAGAATCGAAAATTATTTAAAAACAAAATTTGGTTTTGGAAAAGAGAATGAATCTGATACCTTAGCAGAAGAAATAGCATCTCATTTATAAGGGCATTTGGTCTTTGGAAAGACGCCCATAGCCATGTTAGAGTTAAAACGTTCTAAAATGATTGTGGGAAATGAAAGTTCGAATCTTTCAATGCCCACTTCACTACGCCCAACTTTGGTTTGGCGCTATGGACAGAAGAACAAGGACTGTAAATTTGTATTCCATTCGGGCCTTTATTTCATGGGTTGGGTAGATGAGCCTTGATTTCGCCCCAGATCGCCAAGCCCTGAATGTTCGCAGTAATTTTTGACACACGCCAAATGACTACTCTACTACAAGGAATAGGAACTCTCATATTTTGTGATGAGACAAAATTTTATATAGATAATGGAGACTTGGAAGATGCAATCTATTATTTCGGAATTTCAACACCCAGACAACAAGTTCATTTGGTTGACAAACAATTTAAGCAACTACTAACCAAGCACAACATTCAATCTGATATATTTCACGCAACACGTATTTTTAGAGAGAAGCGACCTCGAATAGCGTTTATGAATGACATATGTAAAGTGATTACTGAAAACAGACTTCATTGCTTTTGCTACAAGTATACAAAAATCGACCTTTTTGAACCAACAAAACTTTTAAGTAAGTTTAATAATGACATTCTCAAATTTGACAAATTAGAGTTTCAAGCTTTATTCTATTTTTTGACAATTCTAAATACATACATTAGAGATGGTGTTCCAGACTTACTACGACCGGAAATTGCATTGTATTTTGATAGGAACGTTTATGGTGTTGAAGATATAGATGCTTTTAAGTTTGCCAACGAATATTTTATTTTTAAACAGATGACATTTACAGAAAAATCAAAAATAAGTTTATTATGTCTGCCTGATTTCTTTGGCTATATTTTTAGAAAATCTAAACTTTCTCAAAACAAAGTACAATCAGGTGACAATTCTTTGGAAGTTTCTTCTTTGACAATAAATGCATACAAATGCTTAGCGGATATAAATGCAGCGAAGCTTTTTCATTTTATTGACGTGGAAATAAGAATTATTGAAAAAGCTCTTCTTGCTATAAGCGAATTAAACTATAGCCAACAAAAGCATTTGTAAAAACTTCGCCTTACCAGTAATACTTATACAATAGCAATTCTGACGGCGTTGACGGTGTTGTTCCTGCTGCTGTTGGTGTCCGTACAGTGCTTTCGTTGGCGTCCCCGCCAACGGGAAACGAAATTAAATTCCATAAAAACATATACGCTTCGATTCTACGCTTCGATAAAAGATGATATATAATCCGAACGTACAAGAGTGCGACGCAAGTAACGCTGATAAATGAAATTTTAGTTGGGCTAAAAATATTTTTGCGAACAAAAGCCCTTGTAAAATACAGTCAAACAGAAATAACCTCAGCAGCAATCGCTACCAATCTTCAGCCAGGTTCGACCGTCTATAAAGACACATTACATTTTAAAAATAAAAAATCGTTCCTTTAATCTGGTTCAGATCCGGGCTGATAAAGCAACGAATTTCCGTGCTTCATAAATCTCTGCCCGTTATGCCCTGGCAAATAAAACATGGTAAAGTGTCCCAGGTAGTTTTGAACATAATGAAATAATAGCAAGGCATATTCTTAATTCCAGATAACACAACAATACAAACAGAAACCACATGAATTTTACCCGCCGCAAGTTCTTACAATCTTCCTTCTTTGCTGGCTTTGCTATAGCAACAAAAAAAGGATGGGCAAACAAACTTCCCACACCGGCAACTGAGCGTCGTGATCTTTATCCACAAGGTGTAGCATCCGGCGACCCGTCAGCCAACAGTGTAATCTTGTGGACCAGGCGTATACCTGCAAAAGATAGTGCTGCTAAAAAGTTGGTCGTTGAAATTTCAACAACGGCTGATTTCAAAAAAATCCATGCAGGCGGTACTGCGCATATCAGTGCTGATTCAGACTGGACATGCCGTTTCCTTGCAAAAGATCTGAAACCCAACCATGAGTATTGGTACCGTTTCATTGATGAGCATGGCTTTGCCAGTCGCGTGGGTCGTACTATAACAGCACCCGCCAATGATGCAGATAGTCCCGTTCGTTTTACGTTTGTAAGTTGCCAATGCCCTAACGAAGCCGGCTTAAATGCTTATCGAAAAATGATCTTTGAAGATGAGGCAAAATCTAAAGAACAGCAACTAAATTTTGTATTGCACCTCGGCGATTTTATTTACGAAGTCACCTGGTATGGAGAAGATAACCCGAAAGGAAACCGTGGCCGTCGCATCAGGGATCTGTATAAGTTTCCGCAAGGCAGAAAGGTTAGTAATTTTCACCTCCCCGTTACGCTGGAAGATTATCGTACACTCTACCGAGCCTATCTTGAAGATCCCGATCTGCAGGATGCCCGTGCCCGTTGGCCATTTGTATGTATTTGGGATAACCATGAATTTGCCTGGGCAGGATACCAGAGTGAGTATGTTGCAGGTGGCGGTTATAATGCTCCGGCACAAAACCAGAAGATCTCTGCCAACCAGGCCTGGTGGGAGTTTATACCTGCCATGGTGCAACAGCCCGGTAACCCAAAGCTCGAACAGTTCATAGCTCCTCCTGTGGTTGATACGCCAATGGAAACCTTCAACGAAGACGGACTTAGCGAAGAGCCTAATAACCTGGTGGCGATCCACAGCCTCAATATCAGGCGTGTATTGCGTTGGGGTAAAAATGTGGATCTGCTGCTAACCGATAATTGGTCGTTCCGTTCACCTGATATGTCGACAGGTGATTTTGATGTACCCGAATACCCCAGGGTTGATGCCCAAATTCCGTTTGAAATTATGAATTATGGTCGTCATTATAATAACGACAATCCACCTGATACCATTCGTTTTAATGGTAAGGATATTCCGAACCCAACAAAAGATGTACATGCACAAACTTATTTGGGCAAGGAACAAAGAGACTGGGCGTTAGAACAGTTAAAGGCTTCAACTGCGCGCTGGAAAATATGGGGCCATGGCTTTGGCACTATGGAAGTAAGAAGTGACTATCAAAACCTGCCCGGTGAGTTAGGCAGTAAGTGGCCCAAAGATGCAGGCTATGCAGTAATGGACAACCGGTTCCTTCGGGATAAAGACATCATCTTTGATTTTATAAAAGATGAGAAGATAACCGGCTTTTGTGTTGTTGGAGGTGACCGTCATGCATTTCATGCCGGTGTGGTCTCAAAAGCGTTGCCTCCAAAAGCCTACGAGCCACTGGGTGTGGAATTTATTACAGGCTCTGTATCGCAGCAGACGCTGTTTGAAGTAATGAAAGTAACTATGGCTAAAGATCATCCGAAACGTGTATTGCACCTGATCGATCAACCCGATGGCTCTGTGATTCCTTCTATGAATGTTACTGCTATGCATGGCGTGCTTTCTACTTTAAAGTTGAAGGAGACGGGAGATATAAAGCAGGCCCGTGCCGCAAGCAATCCTGACGTAGCACCACATTTGTCATTTCTTGATTTTGGTGGCCACGGTTATGGTTTGGTAACCGCCTCATCTGAAGAACTTTCAACCGAGTTTGTATGTATACCTATTCCTTTTGAACGCAATGAGCGCCCAGATGGCGGTCCTTTGGTTTACCGTGTTCTGCATCGCACAAGTTTATGGAAGGCCGGCGAGGCGCCTAAGCTTGAACAGGAAATCCTTGAAGGCAACCCGCAGTATTCCATATAAGTTATCGCTTACGTATAGCACGCTGTTAAGGGGCAGCAATTTTTAGTTTCTTACGGCTTAGGTCTACATTATTTTTACAGATACCAGCTTTGGTATTTTATGGCATCGTCCCTTGCGTCGCAAGCACTTCATCTGAATATCATTGGGCAGCAACGCATAGTAGTAGCTCAATTTATAATCCCAAAGATGAACGGATTGCGACGCAAAGATGCGTAACCGGAGTTACTTTCGAAAATCTCCAACAAACTTCGGCTGCAGAAGTTATTTATTTTGGATGATTAACATAATACTTTGGTATTTTAGAAACTTAATTTGTGGTATTCTAATTTTCATTTGGAGTGTTCGAAGCTTCGTTTGGTATTTTAGAAACTTAATTTGTGGTATTCTAATCTTCATTTGGATTGTAATAATTTCTGTTTTGAACATTGAAAACTTCATTTGTAGCATTAGAAACTTTATTTGTAGTATTCGAAACATATTTTGGTATTTTAGCACTATTATTTGTACTATTAACATAATTATTATGCTATCACTCAACCTCACACCTATTTTTAAGGCCCGCGGCATCGACAGGCCCTACACTTTCCTGGTTAAAGCAGGTCTTTCACCACATTCTGCAAATGCAATCCTTAACAGTAAAACAAGGATATTTCGGTTAGACCACATCGAAGTACTTTGCAGAACCCTGGTATGCGAACCAAACGATTTGGTTGTGTATATACCAGACAATAACCAGCATTTATCACCGGAACATCCGTTAAACAACCTCATACAAACAGGTACTGCAAAAGATATGAAAGAAACTTTGGCCACAATACCATTTAAACAACTCAAAGAAATAACAAAGCAAATAAATGGTCTGTCATAATTAGCTAATAAAAAATCTCATAAACAAAAAAGGCCGCAAACAAATTTGCGGCCTTTTTTTATGCGGCACTTACCGTGTGTTCTTTTAATATTTTCTGTATCACTGCCACCATTTTTTCGCCCTTATCTTTTATCTGATCTTCCGTCCAGGCAAGGCTTATGGCAGTTGAAACACAGCGGCTCAAAATCCCATCGCTCACACTAAAATCTGTTGACTGCAATTTAAGCAAAGCCTCACGCTGCAAGGGGTTCAGGCTGTTAAGCGTGGTGGCTTTTTTTAAATGATCCCACTTGCGTATATAATGCCAGTTATTATCGAACCAGTAAAAATTACCTGCAATAATTCCCTGCACTTTCATTTCAGCAACTACGGCTTTTGTAAGCTCTTCCGTTGGCAAAAACCAACTAATAAACGTACAACTGTCGACACCACCTTCCGGTATTTTGCGGAATGAAATTTCCGGAATTTGTTCAAGCATACTTTTCAAGTGTGCATGATTCCTTTTCTGAATGGCAAGAAAGGTATCCAGCTTTCTTATCTGCGCCAATCCAACAGCCGCATGCAGTTCGCTGATGCGAAAATTATAACCGATAAAAGGGTGCAGGTCAGCGCCACGGTCAACACCCAAATGATCGTGCCCATGATCGGTGTAGCCATCACATTTTGTATAAACCTCTTTATTGTTGGTCATTACCACACCGCCTTCGCCGCAGGTAATTGTTTTTACAAAATCGAAAGAGAACGTTCCGGCATCGCCAATGGTACCTAAAGCTTTTCCTTTATACGTACCGCCAATGCTTTGGCAGGCATCTTCCAGCAGCAGTAAATGATGTTCGGCGCAAATTTCTTTAAGCGTATCAAGATCGGCCATACTGCCGCACATGTGTACGGGCATTATGCATTTGGTGCGGGGTGTAATGGCTGCACGAACCGCATCGGGATTAAGCGTGAGCGTTTCATCAACATCTACCAAAACAGGAATGGCACCGACACTTAAAACGGCTTCAAAACTTGCCACAAATGTGAAGGATGGTGTAATCACCTCGTCACCGTAACCAATGCCCAAAGCACTCATTACAGTTGTTAAAGCAGCAGTGCCGCTGCTGGTAAGCTGTGCATAGTTGCAACCAAAGGTGTTGCAAATTTCTTTTTCAAGTTCTACTGATTTCCAGTTGCCTTTACGTGCAGCATCAAAGCCGTAGCGCATCAGGATCCCTGTTTCCAATACATCGTTCAGTTCTTTTCTTTCTTCAGCGCCAAATAATTCAAAACCGGGCATATAAAAAAGTTTATTGTTTACAGATTGTAAATTCCAGTTTGCGAAGGTAGAAAAAGATGGGGTAATGAAAATTTTTGTAGAGGAAAGACAAATTTTATGAACCAGGCATTTGTTCTTTCCTTATCGTTCCTTGCACAGTTTACCCCGAACTTGTTTCGGGGCACACTGCACCGGCAGTAATTTTGTTGAACTATTCTGGTGCAGTGTTGCTTTTATTTTCCAGGGATTTATTAAAGAGATAAAAGCTAATTTTCAGATATTGTTTTTTGTGGCTGCAGCAATTCAAAGCAATTGGTAATCACTTCAAATTTTATTTCTTCTGCCGTTTCTACCGGCTCGCCATCTATATGCAACGGGGCATATTTAAGGTTGCGTACCGTAATAGACGGAGCCTGAAAATAAAGTACATTCTTTTTCGAAATATCATCTACCAATTGCTGTAGTTTATTATTGCCACGCAGTTGCTGCAAAATGGCAAAAGGCAATTTTGCTTTGTTCATTTTCTGAACAATCACAATATCCAGCAGGCCATCGTTTAAAACAGCCTGGGGTGCAATCGTTACGTTATTCCCAAACTGGTTGCCGTTTGCAATGCTGATGAAAAAGGCATCTGTAAAAAAAGAGAAGCCATTGATTAATACTTCAAACTGGTAAGGCTGGGCCTTAAAAAAATTGATGATACTTTGCTGGGTATAAGTAAGCAACCCCCGCCGGGCTTTTGAAGCAAAATCGTGTGCAACTTTTGCATCGAAACCAATGCCGCTAAGCATACAGGAAAAATGTTGGTTTACACTAAATGCATCAACATGTTGCGAGTGGCCGTGGATAATTGTATCAATGGCTTTCTTAGAATTGCGTGAAATACCCGCGGCGAATGCAAAACCGTTGCCACTGCCAAAAGGTATAATGCCAAATTTTACAGGTTCGTTTCGCAATGCATGTACTACCTGGTTTACGGTGCCATCGCCGCCGATTACAATAATATCAGTAATATGCTCTTCGTGAATTTTATGTTTTATGATACTGTAGTTGCCTGCTGCATTGGTATCCATGATCTCAAAATGTATTTTTTCCTTCTTGCAGCTTGCCTCAATCTGTTTAAGCACCGTATCTTTTTTTGACGTACCTGAAACAGGATTTACAAGGAAAATTATTTTTCGTTTCATCGGGCTCAGAAAATTTGGCTGGTCAATCGTTCTTTAAATTTTTATAGCGTGCAAATTTATATACTTTATTATGGAAGGAACCAATACCATTTACTTGCCAAAACTTGCTGTAAAATAAAAATTGCACTTCACTTGGGTTACTCAATGGCTGCTATGGCTGTTAATATGCCGCCATGAAAACGGGACTGTCAACCGAGCGTGGCAACAAAAGCCTCATAAAAGTTCTGTAGCTGGTAACATAAAAAATAAAAGGTGAGAAAAACCTCACCTTCATTTTAAGCTCGAATAAAATTTTAAATTAACGTTATACCAACATGCGCAAAGGCTCTTCCAGCAGGCTCTTTAACGTTTGCAGAAAAGCGGCGCCGGTAGCACCATCTACAACCCGGTGATCGCAGCTAAGTGTTACTTTCATAACATTACCGGGTACAATTTGTCCATTCTTGACAACGGGAACCTGTGAAATACCACCCACTGCAAGTATGCATGAGTCGGGCGGATTGATGATTGCTGTAAATTCATCTACGCCAAACATTCCAAGGTTAGAGATGGTAAATGTGCTGCCTTCCCAATCGGCAGGCTGCAGTTTTTTATCTTTTGCTCTTTGTGCATAATCTTTTACTTCTGCACCAATCTGGCTCAATGATTTTGTGTCGGCAAAACGTACAACGGGAACCAGCAAACCTTCATCAACTGCAACGGCTACGCCGATGTTGATGTGATGGTTATAACGGATCTTGTCGCCCAGCCAGCTGCTGTTAACTTTTGGATGCTGCTTTAATGCAACGGCAACTGCCTTAAGCACCATATCGTTAAAGCTGATCTTTGTTTTGGCTACCTCGTTTATTTTAGTACGTGCTGCAACGCATGCATCCATGTCGATACTCATGGTAACATAGAAATGGGGAGCGGTAAACAAGCTTTCACCAAGACGGCGTGCAATGGTTTTGCGCATTTGCGATACCGGCACTTCATCAAAACTAACCTGTCCTGCTGGTGCAGCAACCGGTGCGGGTTTAGTGCTTTTTACTTCTTCAGCAGCAGGAGCAGCAGGCGCTGCTTTTGGTTGAGCTGCGGGTATGTAATTATCAATATCGCTTTTTGTGATCCTGCCATTATCGCCACGGCCTTTTACATAACGAAGGTCAATGCCTTTTTCTTCAGCCATTTTTTTAGCCAAAGGCGAGGCGAGTATCCTGCCATCGTTCACAATTTCTGGTGCCACTGTTTGTAGTGCAGGTGCTACAACAGCCTGTAGTTTTTCTTCTGCTGGTTTTTCTGTGCTAACTGCGGGTGCACTGCTGCTTCCGGTTTTGGCAGCATTTATAACTGCGTTTATATCAAAACCTTCTTTGCCAATAATACAAAGCAGGTCGTTTACCTGTATTTTTTCACCGGCTTTTGCACCCTGGTATAGTAATATGCCTTCTTTATAACTTTCCAGTTCCATTGTGGCTTTATCGGTTTCAATGTCGGCTAACACGTCTCCTTTTTTTACAGCATCGCCTACATTTTTATTCCATCCGGCAATTACGCCTTCAGTCATGGTATCGCTTAAGCGTGGCATTAATACCACTTCTTCCATTGTTGAAATATCTATAGCGGCTGCTGCTGGTTTAGCACTGGCAGCCTGTTCAGCAGATACTTTGGCGGCAGGCTCCGGCTCTTTCTTAGGTTCTTCTGTTTTTACGCTTGCTGCAGCGGAATTGCCTGTAACAAGTGCACTGATGTCTTCTCCGGCTTTGCCAATAATAGCAAGCAAATCATTTACCTGAAGCTTGGCACCCGCACCACCACCCGTATGAAGCAGTGTACCCTGCTGATAACTTTCCAGTTCCATGGTGGCTTTATCTGTTTCAATTTCAGCCAGCAGGTCGCCCTTGTTAACCGTATCGCCTACTTTCTTATGCCATGCAGCAATCACACCTTCCGTCATGGTGTCGCTTAAACGGGGCATTAAAATCACTTCTGCCATAGATATTTAAGAATTATAATTTTAGAATTTCCATTTATTTTTTTTGAGCCCGGCAGCAATAAGGCTATGAAGCTTTACTTGCGTCGCACTCTTTGAGGCCATAACCCTGGTGGGCTTTTGCCTGCCATTTATAATAAAAAACATGGTTACAAATGAGGCGTGAAATTACAGTAAAATGCAATAGCATTATATGTTGGTAATCTTTTTTATAAGACTGCTTAAAAACATGGAACCTGTAATACTGCACACACCATAAAATGTGCAATCATTTCATTCAACCCTAAAAGGGTTGATGTATTATTATCTTTTATTACCCCGGATTGCATCCGGGCTATTCACATTTTAGCCCTTAGGGCTGGTGCATGATTTTATCCGATTTATACTTTAATTGAGAATTCAGGAACTTGCGTTGAAATAATTTATGCATTCGTTAAAGTAATTTGATTCTGAACCTTAGCTCAATTGAAAGAGGAACTTTGAACCGAGCGTGGCAAGAGTCGATGCCATAGTAACAGTTGCTGACCTAATAATTTTTCTTAACTGCAATTCAGGATTGTTTCTTTTTACGGATAAGGTCTTTTATTACTTCTACTTTATGATCTACATTTTTCCGGATATATCCGGTTGATGGTTCTACCAGAACATCGGGCTGAATGCCGCGCCCATTATGAATTTGAGAACGATCGGGCACCAGCCGGTAAAGCGGAAGTGAAATTTGTATATGGCTGTTGGGGAGAACGATTGTGGGCAGATGAACAGCCGAAGTTCCATAATTACCACCACCCGTTTCTTCGCCAACCACGGTTACATTCGACTGGCCTTTTATACTTAGAATAAACATGGCTGCCGCTGAAAAAGTGTAGCCACCCTGCAATACATACACGTTTCCATTATAGTGCAGGTTGTGGTAGGGCTTGTATTGATGCTGCTCCAAGGCAGTAAAATGAAATTTACCATCGCTTTTTTTTCGGGTAGTAAATCGCATGACCATACGGTAAAACCACGCCGGATGTATATAGTTGCCATATGTTAGGCTGCGGTTAACAGCGGCGGCAGTATCTGCTATATGAAAGGGTGTATTTTTAAGATACCTTGACAAATTAGCAGCAGTTCCTATATTGCCTCCACTGTTTTCGCGAAGGTCGATAATGAGGTTGGGCGTATTTTTTTGCTTTAATTCTTGAAAGCTATTCCTGAAAAAATTGCGGAGCCGCCCCCCGCTGAATGTGGCTAAACGCATGTAAGCAAGGTCGCTTGATGTATCATAATTAAGACTGCGTTTGCTCAATAACTGTATCTTTTTTACATCGTTACGCGATGGTTGATTTATTGGTTTATTTGCCCGGTGTTTTGCTGTATCTGGCAGGGGTTTATACGCTCTTATAAAAGCTGATTGCTGGTTGCCAAGTGAATCGATAAAGGTTACGGCAAATGAATCTTTTATTGGAAAGGCAAAGGAATAATACAGCGGAAAGTTGAAACTGATAACCTGGTTTTTAAAATTATCACCATAGCCATCGGTACTGATAAACTGGAACATTGAATCAAGTAAAACGCGGTTGCTTAAACCTTCGATGGATGTTATAATAGTACCTCTTTTTAGGATACTGTCGCCCTTGTTCAAGTTTCCGATTACGGCAAGTGTGTCGCCCCAGGCTTTTAGATATACAGGAAATTGTTTGCTTCTATGCGTTGAAACGTAAGCTGTATAAGATTTTGAAGGCCTTACCGAAGTATGTCCGCACCTTATTTTTGTAACAAACCAGGCAACCTTGTTTTTAAACTGCAACTCGGTAAGTGAATCATTGAGCGAACTAAATGCCTGGTTATAATAAATATCAATACTATCCTTTGAGGTGTACCAGTAAAGGCTTGGATGGTTGGCTTCAAGGATTTTTTTAAGAACCGAAAAATCTTCTTTAATTGATTCAGGTGACAATTTTGTTGCGGGGTTATAGGCAGCCTGTTTAACTGAAGTACAACCGGATAATAATGTTACAATCAAGAAAAAGATTGACAATAACTGTGTAATGCAGGAATGTTTTTTTGTGCCAGGCTTTTGAATATCTATGAATCTTATGTTGCGTCGCACTCTTGTACTTTTAGTTCTTTAATCATCATGTCCCAGTTCACAATCGCGTTATTTGTGCAATATACTGCGGGTGCAAGGTTATACTGACCGCTGTATAAAAAAATATGCAATGAATTTAACACGGTGCTTAATGCCGAAGAGCGAACAGAACGTTCAAGAGTGCGACGCAAGAGAAGTTCAATAGTAGCAATACAGTCCGGCACCGTTTACTGCTTTTTTAAAAATAATCATCGTACATTTTACCAGTCGTAAAGTTTATAACGAACTGCCGGGGTTGCCTTAATTCGCCTTAAAAATATAAAAGCCGGTATTGGAAAAATACCAGCTTTTATAAAATTTAATTAGCGATCAACGGGCAATATTTACAGCTCTTTTTTCGCGGATCACTGTTACTTTAATTTGCCCTGGATACGTCATTTCTGTTTGTATTTTCTGGGCAATCTCAAAGCTGAGTTTATCGCTTTCAACGTCGGTAACTTTATCAGCTTCAACGATTACCCTTAACTCACGGCCTGCCTGAATCGCATACGCTTTTTCTACTCCGGGGTAAGAAACAGCAAGTGTTTCAAGATTTTTAATTCTTTGAATATATTGCTGCATAATTTCCCTTCTTGCCCCGGGTCTTGCGCCGCTGATAGCATCACAAGCCTGAACAATCGGTGAAATAACATATTGCATTTCCATTTCATCATGATGCGCACCGATCGCATTTACTACCGCGGGGTTTTCTCCATATTTTTCAGCCAGCTTTGCACCAAGCAGTGCGTGACTTAATTCAGTTTCTTCGTCGGGAACTTTTCCTATATCATGTAAAAGCCCTGCGCGTTTGGCAAGTTTGGGGTTCATGCCCAGTTCTGCGGCCATTATACCACAAAGGTTTGCAACTTCCCTACTGTGCATTAACAAATTTTGACCATAAGAAGAACGAAAACGCATTTTACCAACGATGCGTACCAATTCTTTGTGCAAGCCATGAATACCCATTTCTATTACAGTTCTTTCGCCAATTTCCATTACCTGTTCTTCCAGTTGCTTGCGTGTTTTTTCCACAACTTCTTCAATCCTGGCAGGGTGAATACGACCATCAGCCACAAGTCGTTGTAAACTTAACCGGGCAATCTCTCTTCTTAAAGGGTCAAAAGAAGATAAGACAATTGCTTCGGGGGTGTCATCAACAATAAGATCTACTCCTGTTGCTGCTTCTATGGCGCGGATGTTACGACCTTCACGACCGATAATCTGCCCTTTTATTTCATCGCTTTCTAAATTGAAAACAGTTACAGTATTTTCGATTGTTTGTTCTGCCGCTGTGCGCTGTATTGATTGAATGATAATTTTGCGAGCCTCCTTATTAGCTTTGAGCCGCGCATCTTCTATAATCTCTTGTTGCAGGGCCAATGCCTGAGTATGAGCCTCCTGTTTCAGGCTTTCTACCAGTTGAGTTTTAGCTTCTTCTGCTGTTAATCCAGCTATTTTTTCCAGCCGACGGATATGTTCTTCCTGATGCTTTTCGAGCTCGGTTCTTTTATTGCTAACAACTTCAATCTGGCGGTTGAGATTATCTTTAATAACCTCATTTTCTTTTATCTGCTTATCAAGCGCAGTCTCTTTTTGGTTGATACTGATTTCCTTTTGCTTGATCCTGTTTTCAATGTCACCTAATTTGCGGTTTCGTTCGAGCACTTCCCTGTCATGATCTGATTTTAACTGAACCGCCTTTTCTTTTGCTTCCAGGATTTTTTCCTTTTTCAGGGTTTCGGCTTTGGCTTCTGCCTCGCTAATTATTTTTTCGACCTGCAATTCCGCTTCTTCAACCTGTTTCCTGGTATTTTTCGCGAATAAAAATTTTCCAACAACTATCCCAACTATTAGTGCTATTAAGCCAATTACAATATAAACGACATTCTGGTCCATGCTTTTTTGAGTTTTTATAATTCAGAATCATATATCCCTTTCTCTTTCTTCATCAAATCAATGAACGAATGAGCGGCAATTTGCGAAGATAATTAAAGGATTACAATTTGATTGGATAGAATTGATGCTCAAAATGAAACTATCTTTCCCATTATTGGATAAATGATATTTTTTATGGTAAGTAAATCAATGAAAATCAGTCATGTAATATCTATAAACCATATTGGCACCAGGTTTGAAACATTATAGTATCCGTTTTTAATACTACCCTCTAATTTTAGTTTTAAATTATTGCAACCCCCGTTAAAAGGGGTTGTCTTTATTTTGTATAGTTAACACAAATAACCTCCCGAATTAGCTTATATTTTTCTTGTAAATCTGCGCCATTTCTCATTAATTCAGTAAATGATTACATTGTTTCGATATTCCCGGCCTAAGAAAGAAAGGCTAGTTATGTGCGAATTTTGAATATGAGACAATTGATGAGTTCACCTCCCAAAGCACAAGAGTGCGACGCAACGAAAGTTGAATACCCCAAAAAAGCCGGGCAAATAATAATGATACCTGCTGTAATACCCAATTTGGTTTTTGTTATAATTTACATTTGAAAACATACATTCGCATTTAAATCAGCTACATTAAATAATTCATATGAAACGTATCGTACACTACACCCTGTTGTTTGTTGTAATAATTTTTGCAGCAGCTTCCTGCAAAAAATCAGCTCCGAATCAAACAAAATACATTCCAAAAGATGCCATGTTCGTATTTGATATGGACTGGAAAAGCCTTTCAGAAAAAGCCGCCAAAGGAAATATTAACTGGGATTCACTTTTTAAATCTGTAGCAGACGAAGGCGACGACTCTGCAATTGCACAGGGAAGAAAACTGATGGAAGATTTTAAAAATTCCGGTGTAGATATGGAAAGCAACCTGTTTTTCTTTTTAAAAATAGGCGGTTCTATGATGAACGGACAAAGTGCAACCGGTGGTATTGTAGCCGGAATGAAAGATGCAGGCATGTTCGAGAACTATATTAAAAAGCAGCCAGGTGCAGGCGAAATTAAAAAAGAGAGCAACTACTCATACATATCAATCGGTAATGATTTTACAGTTGGGTGGAATAAAGATGTGGTAATACTTTCTGGTTCGGGTATGCAGGGTGGAAGTGCAACGGCGCCCGCCAGTAACACCGCACCTCAAACACTGGCGGCTTTGTTTAGCCAGAAAGAAGAAGAATCTGTTGCCGCAATTCCAGAGTTCCTGGATCTGATGACTGAAAAAGCAGACATGCTGGTTTGGACCAACTCAGGAACTATGATGAATGCTGTGCCACTGCTTGGCCTTACAAAATTTGCCGACCTGCTTAAAGATTCCTTCGGGGCGGGAGCAATTAATTTCGAAGACGGAAAACTGGTAGGCAACTTTAAATCGTACAGCGGTAAAGATCTTGCAGATATCTGGAAAAAATATGCCGGTCCTACGGTAAATATGGATATGGTAAACCAGTATCCCACTCCACTTACCGGTTTTGCAGCTTTTTCTTTTAACCCCGAAATCATTAAAGAGATCATTAAGTTTGGCGGAATGGAAGCTACTGCCAACCAGTACATGCAGCAAATGGGTTTTACTTTAGATGATATTACCAAAGCATTTAAAGGCGATTTTGTAATTGCTTTTTCTGATTTTGGTATTAAAGAAACAGAGAACGATTATGGCGGAATGAAGTATAAAAGCAAAACCCCGGTAGGTAAACTTGTATTCAATGCAACCATTGGCGATAAGGCTGCTTACGATAAAATAGTTGCCAAGCTTGCCGAAATGGGCGAAATGGAAATGAAAAACGGACAATATGTTCCTAAAGGAATGGGCGACTATATTTCATGGAACATGAATGGAAAAAACCTGGTTGTTGCTACCGATACTGAATTAATGCAGCAATACCTCGCAGCTAAAGGCAACGCCGCTGTGCCTGAAGATGTAGCCAGCCAGTCCAAAGGCAAATCAATTGCTTTCTATTTTGATATTAATAAAATATTGCAGGCAATACCTGCCGATTCAGCCTATCTTCAAACAAGCGAATCTGCCAAAGCCACATTCAAAAATGTTATTGTTACCAGCGATAATTTTAATGGCAAATACGTAGGCAGCAATTTTGAGTTAAGGACCATGAACGATAAAGAAAACAGCCTTGTAACGCTGGTTAAATTTATTTCGCAGGCTGCAAAGCAGGCCGCCGAAGAAGAAAAGAGATACAGTATGGGCGGCATGAGCGATATGGATATGAGCGCTATGGATACAACACAAATGGTTATGCCTCCGGTAGAAGAACCTGCAAAATAATTAGAGGCTGCGCAAGCAGCCTTTTTTATTCGTTTTTTTGACCGGGCAGTAATACATGCATCAGGCTTCCTTGCGTCGCACACTTGTACTGTATAACTTTTTTCAGCTAAGGTTCATATTCTAAAAACATTCCTGATTACAAACGGTATCATAACCTGTATGCAGATCACCTTACAACAAATTGTTCCCATTCCGTTAAAAGATAAATTCACACGGCGTGGTTCTGATATATGGAACCAAACTATTCAGTTTTCTAAAGGTGAATGGATAAAAATAAAGGCACCCAGCGGCACTGGAAAAACAACACTGGTTCACATACTTTATAAACTCCGCAGCGATTACGAAGGCACAGTAACCTGGAACGGTAAAGATTTGAAACAAATAACTGGTAACAGCCTTGCTGAAATGCGGCAGCAAAACGTAAGTATTATTTTCCAGGATCTTCGCCTTTTTCCTAATCTTACAGTAAGAGAAAATATAGAAATTAACCGGGTTTTGCAGCAACCTGTTTGCGAAAGCAGTGCAATAGATACAATGGCAGCAACATTAGGCGTAACCCATATATTGGAACAACGTGCAGGGCTTTGCAGTTACGGTGAGCAGCAACGCATTGCTATTATACGCTCATTGGTGCAGCCATTTGACTGGCTTATTATGGATGAACCTTTCAGCCATCTTGACCAGGACAATATCAACAAGGCGGCAGCCTTAATAGCTGAAGAATGTACTAAGCGAAATGCAGGTATAATTCTTACAGACCTTGAAGATGATACTCATTTTAATTACACCCGCTTTTTAAACCTGTAGCCAATACACAGCGGCTGTTGAAAGTTGAATAATGTAATGCCGTAAAAGTGTGCGACGCAA
>DGQT01000003.1 GCA_002390845.1 Chitinophagaceae bacterium UBA4407
AACTATTTTTCAGTATTATACCATTATTTTTGATTGTACGCCTTTACAAGGAATACACAATCTTCTAATTCTTTAATCTGCTCTTCTCTAGACTTACCTTTTATAGATGTGTTAGCGGGTAGTTTTATTCTTTTAAATGTAGTATCAGATTCTTTTAAATCATCTACCAGCTTATAAATACCTTTTGATTTGATAGCGAATACAACGCCATCTGCAGAAACTTCTTTATTACTTAAAATTCCAATAACTTCCCCATTCTTATTGAATACAGGTCCACCGGAGTTACCGGGATTGGCACTAAGAGAAATCTGGCAACTGGAAGTATCGCCATTAAGGCCAGACCGGGCACTTAAATACCCCATATTATAAACAATAGAATCTCTTGGGTAACCGAGTGTAAATAATTCTTCACCAAGATCTACGTTAGATTTTTTTATGCTGTATGGTAATAAGATATGAGGCGTAAAATCTTCATCATCTATTTTTAGTATAGCAATATCTGCGGGAATATCGATATTAATAATCTTGGCATTAAATTCTTTTCCTTTATTATTTACCACCACCGCACCAGAACCTTTTAAAACGTGTGCATTCGTTACCAGATAACCTTTGCCATCAATTAAAAAAGCAGATCCACTTGAAGTTATTTCAACGTTGGGGGGAATTTTAGAATCGACTTCTTTAATTTTTGCGCCCAATGCACGCTGGTTTAATACAACCTGGTTCATTGTTTTGCTAAGCTGCTCTATCTGGCTGTTATTTGCAGATGGTGCAAAATATGCAACCAACCCACTGATCATTAGTGCTGTAATACCGGCAATAGAAGCGGCAATCGCGGTAACCCGCTTATACCTGTTCCATAATTGAACCACAAGACCTTTTGTAGAAATTTCGCCACCTTCATACACGTCACCTTTTTCAACAAGCCTGTTATGTGCTTCAAGTAAAGAGTGTTTAAGGTTGCGATGTTCGGACAAATGTTCTATCTGCTGCAGAAATAGTTTGTGCTCCACTACCATCTGATCAATCTCGGGGGTGTTTTTGCGAAGTTGCTCAAAGTAAGCCTTCTCCTCATCCAGCATACCACCGTTAAGGTAGCGCTCAATCGCTTCAAGTAAAAGTATATCTTCCATTTAATCTCCTATATTATATTGGGCAAAAAATAATTTTTTTAAACGCATCAGGCACTTATACTTCTGATTTTTTGCATTGTCAGCATTCGTATATCCAAATTCAGCTGATATCTCCGTCATTCCCTTCTTGTGAATATAATACGATTCCAATAGACTTTTACAGGGCTCACCCAAACTGTTGAGCGATCTTTCCATTATTGCAAAATCAGCGTTTCTTTTTTCATGAACTTCAAGATCTTCTTCAACCGGAACCGTTTCTTCCAGGCTTTCACTTTGTACCACAAATCTTCCCATTTGCTGAAGTCGCTTGAGCCAAAGACGCCTGCATACAGAGTATACGTAAGTTTTAATTTGACAGGTTAAGACAAAGGATTCGCTTTTTGCTTTTTCATACAGTGTAATCATTGCCTCCTGAAAAATGTCGCGTGCATCATCGTAGGTGCCATTGTTATTCAGGATGAAAGCCTGTACCATGCCAAAGTTGTCTTTATAAATGGTATCGATTGCTTTAGAATCGTTATTCACCAATCCTTTGAGTAAAATTTGTTCGTTGATCTCTTGTTTCACTTGATCTCATTTTAATACCATAATCAGCGTAAAAGTAACCCAAAACCATTCTAAAAAAATATTTCAAAAAAAATTCTGTTGCACAGGTTACCTTTCTTTAAAATGGGTATTAACATCAAAATTCACTCATAAAAAAATCAAAAAATGAAAAAATTATTATTCGTTCTTGCACTTGGTGCTTTCGCAGCTTGCGGTTCTGGAGAATCTAAAGAAGCTACTGCAGATACTGCTGTTGTTGCACCTGCTGTTGTTGATACTATGACTGCTCCTGTTGTTGCTGATACTACAGCTCCAGTTGCTGCTGACACTACAGCTCCTGCTAAGTAATTTCTATATTAACTACTGTGTTATTGTTTTTGAGATTGAGATGGCTGGACTTGCCGGCAGAAAGTAGTTAAACGTTTTTTCATATGGCAAGCAATCGTTAGAGGCCGTTCCGTTTCCACGGAAGGGCTTTATTTTTTATTTGAGTTCTATATAAACTAAAAAAAAATCGTTACATATTTGTTTTACTGGTTAGGCTTCTTTGCATCGCATTACGGTCATCGTTCTGGTTATGGATGAAGGTTAAAGATATTGCCACCATACGCACTGTTGCTGCCAAAAGATTTACTGATGAAGTGATTGCGACGCAACGAAGCCACCATGAAATACGGGTATAGGTATCATAATATTAAAATATGCTTATCTCTGAATTTACGTTATTAAGCTAACGGTTGTTTATTTTTCTGTAAAAAAATTTGTACGCAATTACATTGTTATTACATTTGATCTTTATGAACAAATTCATCAAATACTACTTTTATTACTTTTATTTTATAAGAGTACACCGGGTTGTATTTGCAGTGTTATAAATTAAAATATCATTAAGCATACATTCCCGGTCTAAACAGACCGGGATTTTTTTTAAACTTCACCCGGCAAACCTTTAAAAAGTTCGAAAGAACTTTAAAACAAAAATGAAATTCCAATGAAAGCAAACCAAATTAACGGCCATGTAAACACTAAAATACCCCGTATATCGATACAGGGTTGCGAAGGAAGTTTTCACCAGGTAGCTGCGCAGCAATTCTTTGGTAAAGATGTTCAAATTATCCCTTGTCCAACTTTTAAAGATGTGGTGAACACTGCTGCGGATATAAATTCAAGCGATGGAGGAATTATGGCCATAGAAAATTCGATAGCGGGTAGTATACTTGCCAACTATAATCTTTTGCGTAAAAGCGATCTTAGGGTAGCAGGTGAACTTACCCTTAAGATCGAACAACACCTTATGGTAAATCCAGGTGTAAAACTGGAAGATATTCATGAAGTGCATTCGCACCCGATGGCAATTCAGCAATGCCTTAAGTTTCTTGATAAACACAACTGGAAACTGGTAGAGGCAGAGGATACGGCATCGAGTGCAAGAAATGTACATCAGTATAAAAGCAAGCACATTGCTGCTATTGCCGGTAAGCTTGCAGCAGAAATGTACCAACTTGAGATTATTGCACCCAATATACAAACACTCGCCAACAATTATACGCGGTTTTTAATACTGCAGGCAAAAGAGAAAGTTCAAAAAATTGAAGATGCAAATAAAGCATCCATTAATTTTCATACGGATCATTCCTTAGGCAGCCTTGCAAAAGTGCTTACAAAGATTGCCGAGTATGGAATTAAGCTGGCAAAATTGCAGAGTTTTCCAATTGCCGGTAAAGAATTCGAATATGGTTTTCACGCCGACATTGAATTTGATACACTGGAACATTTTTACGAAATGATTGAAGCGATTAAACTTTTATCAGAAGAAGTAGATGTAATTGGTGTTTATAAAAAAGGAAATACCTGGAATTTGTAAGGGTGGTTAACTTACCCATTTGAAAATTGATTTTTATGATTGCAACGGCAGATCGTTTAGAAGGAATTGGTGAATATTATTTTTCTACAAAACTTAGAGAAATTGACGGGCTTAATAAAGAAGGAAAAAATATAATCAATCTTGGTATTGGCAGCCCTGATTTGCCACCACACCCCGATGTTGTTAAAGTACTGCAGGAAGAAAGCTTAAAATCAAATGTTCACGGTTACCAGAATTATAAAGGTTCACCAATACTTCGTAAGGCCTTTAGTGATTGGTACAAAACATGGTACAATGTTGAATTAAATGCAGACACAGAAATATTACCATTGATTGGGAGCAAAGAAGGCATCATGCACATCTGCATGACTTATTTAAACCCGGGCGATGAGGCGCTATTACCAAATCCAGGTTACCCAACTTATAGAAGTGCAGTAAAATTAGCAGGGGGTGTTTGTATTGATTATGAACTAAAAGAATCTAATAATTATTTTCCAGATTTTTATCAACTGGAGCAAACCGATTTATCTAAAGTAAAATTAATGTGGGTTAATTACCCGCAAATGCCAACAGGAAAATTGCCAACCAAAAAATTATTTGAGCAGTTGATTGCATTTGGTAAAAAGCATAATATTCTTATCTGTCATGATAACCCCTACAGCTTTATTCTTAATGAACATCCCTTGAGTTTGTTAAGCATAAAAGGCGCTAAAGAAGTTGCAATGGAATTAAACTCGCTAAGTAAATCGCAGAATATGGCGGGTTGGCGTATAGGTGTTTTATGCGGCGCAAAAGAAAGAATTGATGAAGTGCTCCGCTTTAAAAGCAATATGGACAGTGGTATGTTTCTGCCAGTACAACTTGCAGCAGCAAAGGCTTTGAGTTTAGGTAAAGACTGGTACAATTCAGTAAACAACATTTATAAGGCAAGGAGAGAAAAAGTTTACCAATTGCTCGATACACTGAATTGCAGCTACTCAAAAGAGCAGGCCGGTTTATTTATGTGGGCAAGAATTCCCGCGCATTATAAAGATGGCTACCAGCTAAGCGATGAAGTTTTATACAACAATAATATATTCATTACGCCAGGTGGAATTTTTGGTTCAGCAGGCGATCAATATGTCCGCATCAGTTTATGCGGCAGCATAGAAAAATTTGAAGAAGCAATAAAGAGAATCACAAAAGTTAAGCAGAAAGAGCATGTTCAATAATGTAACCATAGTTGGGGTAGGTTTAATCAGCGGGTCATTGGCACTTGCATTAAAAGAAAAAGGGTTTGCCAAACATGTTATTGGCGTAAGTAAAACAAAAGAAAGCGAACAAAAGGCTTTGGAACTAGGCATTATAGACGAAGCATTGCCTCTTGCCCAAGCCGTTGCAAAAAGTGATTTTATTTATGTAGCAATTCCGGTTGACGCAACCGTTCCGGTAACGCTGCAAATCATGGATATGATCAACGATCAGCAAATCGTTGCCGATGCGGGTGGTACAAAATATGCGCTGTGTAAGGCGCTTGAAAATCATCCCATGCGTAAACGCTTTGTAGCCACGCATCCTATGTGGGGTACAGAGTTTAGCGGACCGGAAGCAGCTGTGCACGGCGCATTTGCAGGACGTGCATGCGTAATATGTGATAAGGAAAAAAGCAATACACAGGCAGTTCAAATCGTTGAGAATATTTACAAAGAGCTCGGCATGCACATGGTATATATGGAAGCAGAAGCGCATGACATACACGCAGCGTATGTAAGCCATATTTCGCACATCACTTCTTTTGCGCTGGCCAATACGGTGCTTGAAAAAGAAAAAGAAGAAGATGCCATTTTCGAGTTGGCGGGTGGTGGTTTCGAAAGTACGGTAAGGCTTGCTAAAAGTAATCCCGCAACCTGGGTGCCTATTTTTATGCAGAACCGCGATAATGTACTCGATGTTTTAAACGAACACATATCGCAGTTGCGCAAGTTTAAAGCATGTTTGGAAAAAGAGAATTACGAATATCTATACGAACTCATTGAGCATGCAAACAAAATTGAAAAAGTATTGAGTCGTAATTAAGACACAAGTTTTTTGAGCCGGGCAACAGAATATGAATTGACCGTTCCTTGCGTCGCACTCTTGTACAGTATAACATTTTGGAGCAATGCGAAGATTAAAGCGAGGTGCATCATTGACGAAGAATGTTCCGAACGTACAAGTGAGTGACACAACAGGCGATCAGCAAAGCGATACAGCTGGTAACATTATATAAACAAACAAAATGCAGCATAGCCTTGATATAAAAAGTACCTTTGCCGCAAATTTTAAAAAGTAATGATAACATTTGAAGAACTGGGGTTGGAAGAGAGACTGGTAAAGGCTATCAGTGAATTGGGGTATGTGAACCCAACGATGATCCAGGAAAAAGCAATTCCTGTGCTGCTAAGCGGCACTAAAGACCTTATCGGTTTGGCGCAAACCGGTACAGGCAAAACAGCAGCATTTGGTCTTCCGCTATTACAGGTAATTGATGAAAAAGACAAGCACCCACAGGCATTGGTGGTTTGCCCTACCCGTGAACTGTGTATGCAGATTGTAAACGAAATTGAGCTCTTTAAAAAATATAAAACAGGTATTCATGTAGTGGCTGTTTATGGTGGCGCTTCTATTGGTCAGCAGATCCGCGATTTGAAAAGAGGTGTACAAATTGTTGTGGCAACACCCGGTCGTTTAATTGATTTGATTGAGCGCAAAGCCATTAACCTTGAGCAGATAAAATATGTGGTACTTGATGAAGCAGATGAAATGCTGAACATGGGTTTCCAGGACGATATTGAATTCATCCTTCAGAATACACCAAAGCGTGAAAGCACCTGGTTATTCAGTGCTACTATGCCGGCCGAAATCCGCAGGGTGAGCAAGAAGTACATGAAAGAGCCTATAGAAATTACGGTAGGCAAAGCAAACACTGCTAACAAGAATATTGATCACCAGTATTATGTGGCTGCAGCGCACCAGCGTTATGAAGTATTGAAAAGGTTAATCGATTTTAATCCCGGTATATACGGTATCATTTTTACCCGCACTAAAATTGATGCGCAGAATATTTCAGAAAAACTGACCCGTGAAGGTTACGATATTGATGCATTGCACGGCGACCTTACGCAGCAGCAACGCGATAAAGTGATGGGGCAGTTCCGCGACAAAAGTCTGCAGTTATTAATTGCAACCGATGTGGCTGCTCGTGGTATTGATGTGGTTGGAATAACCCATGTTATCAATTATGAACTGCCAGATGATATGGAAGTGTACACCCACCGCAGCGGCAGAACAGGCCGTGCAGGCAATCTTGGTATATGCATGAGCATCGTGCACAGCCGTGAGGTAGGCAGGTTGAAGCAGATAGAAAGAATGGTGCAGTCGCAGTTTCATAAACTGGAAATTCCGAGTGGTAAAGATGTTTGCCGCAAACAGTTCTTTGGTTTTATGGAAAAACTGTTGCAGCAGGATATCAGTCATGGTGATTATGAAACATACTTACCCATGCTGGCAGAAAAATTTGCAGATGTTACCAAAGAGGAAGTGCTGCAGAGGGTTGCTGCTACTGAGTTTGACAGGTTCCTTAAATATTACGAGAACGCAGGCGATCTTAATATACGCGAAGTAAGCCGCGACAGAAGAGAAAGATTTGACCCAAGAGATAGTAGCCGTGGCGGTGAAAGAACAATGGACAGAGGCCGTGAAAGAACTTATCGCGATGGCCCTGAAAGATCATTCAACAGAGATGGTGGTGGTGGAAATTATACAAGGTTGTTTATCAACATGGGAACTAAAGATGGTTTTTATAAAGCAAGTTTTTTACAATTCGTTCTCGATATGAGCGACCTGCGCAAAGAGGTGCTTGGTAAAATTGATATGAAGGAAATGAACAGTTGGGTTGAAGTAGAAAGTGGTGCAGCCAATCAAATGATAAAAGCATTAGACGGTAAAAATTTTAAAGGCAGAAGGATAAGGATGAATGATGCGAACAGCCGTTAAGAAAGTTTGTGGTTTGAAGTTTTTTGAACCAGGCTGAATTACTACTATGAGGCTCTCGTTGCGTCGCACTCTTGTACTGTAACAATAAACTCAACACATGAAAAGTCTCGTTTTTATTGTTAGCTCTTTGATGATTGGGATTAATTCTTTTTCGCAGATTAGTCCTGATATGATAAAACTTGGAAAAGTTAGGCAATTGCCGATGAGAAAAGCTAAAGTGTTTAAATATAAACATCCGGATGGAACAATTGCTGATTATTCCTCAGCAATATCAATTCTATCTAATACAGACAGCGTTTTTTCAATTCTTGATGGAAAAGTTGCGGCAGTATTTGAATTGCCAGAGAATAACTTTTCAATAACAATAGTAGATAATGATAGCATTTATTATAATTATTTCAGTCTTAGCAAAGTCGGTTTAAAGAAAAGTGATACCATAAAAAAAGGAGATTTAATTGGATATGCTAAAAAAGTGTATGAAAAATTTGATTTGTCACTTATGGTTATATCAAACAATGGAAAAGAATATACGGAAGATAAAATCTGGCAGTTAATAAAAGATGAATAACATTCCGATCGTACAAGAGTGCGACGCAACAGACGATCACCAAAGAACCGAACGATTGTAACATACGAAAACTTATTACTTATACATATCACATATTAAAAATGGAGCAGACAATCACACAAACAAAACCAATTGAGGAAGTATTGCAAAAACGTCCTCTTATTATCAGCGGCCCATGCAGCGCAGAAACCGAAGAACAGGTAATGCAAACCGCCATACGTTTAGCCGCAACCGGTAAAGTAGATGTAATGCGTGCAGGTATCTGGAAACCCCGTACCCGCCCCGGAAGTTTTGAGGGCATAGGCACCAAAGGCTTACCCTGGTTGCAGCAGGCAAGAAAAGTTACCGGCATTCCGGTGGCTGTAGAAGTTGCTACTTCAAAGCAGGCAGAAGATGCGTTGCATTTTGGTGTTGATGTTTTGTGGATAGGTGCCCGTACTACTGTAAACCCTTTCAGCGTGCAGGATGTAGCCGATGCGCTTCGTGGCGTTGATGTTCCTGTGCTCATCAAAAACCCTATCAATCCTGATATTGAATTGTGGATTGGCGCAGCAGAACGTGTGGCAAAAGCAGGCATTAAAACTATTGGATTAATACACCGTGGATTCAGTTCTTACGGCAACACCGAATACCGCAATGCGCCCATGTGGCACCTTGCAATTGAAATGAAACGCCGCTACCCGGAGATGATGATGATCAACGATCCATCGCATATTTGTGGTCGCAGAGATATTTTGCAGGACGTTGCTCAAACCGCTATGGACCTGGATTTTGATGGTCTTATCATTGAAAGTCATATAGATCCAGACATGGCATGGAGCGATGCAAAGCAACAAATTACTCCGGAACGTTTAGGTGAAATGCTCGATTCAATCCGCTGGAGAAAAGAAGATATTGCATCTGAAGAATATCATGCAAATCTTGAAAAATTGCGCCAGCAGATCAACCATCTTGATGATGAACTGATGCAGATTATCAGTCAGCGTATGAAGGCCGCAGAAAAAATTGGCCAGTACAAGAAAGACAATAACATTACCATTTTGCAAACCAACCGCTGGAACGAAATTCTGGACAGGGCATTTAAAAGTGGCGAGAAACTTGGTCTAAGCAAAGAGTTCATCACAAAATATTTCGATGCGATGCACATGGAAAGCATCAACCATCAGAACAGGATTATGAATTCGTAATTTGATAATTTGGTGATTTGATGATGAGTCAATGGATTTTCATTTTCAAATTATCAAATCACCAAATCAACAAATTATTTTAGCCATGCAGCCGGATAAGCATTAAGCATCCGTTGCGTCGCACTCTTGTACGTTCAGATTATATATTGAACATTTCCAATTCAGTCCTGTTGCATTTTTTGCAGCAGGACTGAATAATTTTTCATCAATTTTTTCTCAACGCCTTCGCGTCTCTGCAGTTAAAAAATGAAGAAGATAAAATTAGATTTCAGTACCAGTTCAACAGAATACTTTTTTGATGCAAGTTTCGATCAACTCGAAAAAATTACGTCGAAAGATAATACCGTACTCGTCACCGATGAAAATGTTTTAAATAAAAACAAAAGCAAATTCAAAGGCTGGAAAACGATCGTATTACAACCCGGCGAACGGTTTAAAACGCAGGCTGCAGTTGATTCTATCATTGAACAGCTTATTGGTTTTGGTGCCGACAGAAAAACTTTTCTTGTAGGTATTGGCGGTGGAGTTGTAACAGATATTACAGGTTATGCAGCCAGCATTTATATGCGTGGAATAAAGTTTGGTTTTGTACCAACTTCCATCCTTGCCATGGTTGACGCATCCATTGGCGGGAAGAATGGAATTGATGTGGGCGTTTATAAAAATATGGTTGGCTTGATTCGTCAGCCTTCATTTTTATTGTACGATTACAGTTTATTAAAATCATTGCCAAAAGAAGAATGGGTAAATGGTTTTGCAGAGATCATTAAACACGCTTGTATAAAAGATGCCGCGATGTTTAAGCTACTTGAAGAAAATAAACTAAGCACTTTTCAAAAAGATAAAACCTTACTCAATAAACTTATTCAGCGCAATGCAATGCTTAAAAGCAAAGTGGTGCAGCAGGATGAATTTGAACAGGGCGACAGAAAGCTGTTGAACTTTGGTCATACATTCGGTCATGCTATTGAGAACAGCTACGAATTGCCACACGGTCACGCGGTATCCATTGGAATGGTGGTTGCTTCCGTTATTTCAGAAGCATATAAAAAGTTTAAAGATACAAGCAGGCTTACTGCTTTAATAAAGCAATACGGGCTTCCAGTGTACCATTCATTCGATGCAGAAAAAGTACTGGCCGTAATGCAATCTGATAAAAAGAAAGTGAAAGATATTATTCATTACGTGCTCTTGGAAAAAATTGGTAAAGGCGTTGTACATTCTTTGAATGTGAGCGAAATTGAAGCGATTGTTAAGCAGTTAGCTAAAGCCGATTAATGATCCAACTGTACAAGAGTCCGCCTGAGGCGGAAGAAAAGTTCAAATAGAATTACTGTATTCTGGCTCAAAAAAATTCTTTAGATCGTTATGCAGGCAATTATACAACCATCAACTATTTCAGGAATAATTACGGCGGCAGCTTCCAAAAGCTCTATGCAGCGTGCATGTGCAGCTGCTTTGGTAAGAATGGGTGAAAGCGTTATCCATAATCCCGGTATCTCGAATGATGATGTAGCTGCATTAAAAGTTATTGAAGCGCTGGGCGCTACTGTGACACATTTATCCGACGGCAGCATTAAGATTACCAGCAATGGCGTAAATGCCGCAGGAAACCAGGTGCATAATGGTGAAAGTGGTTTAGGAATAAGAATGTTTGCGCCAATTGTTGCTCTCAATGCAAAAGAAATGACGATCACCGGCGAGGGTAGTTTGCTTACAAGGCCAATGGATTTCTTCGATGAAATTTTCCCGCAATTGGGTATTCAAATATCTTCTAACAATGGTAAGCTTCCATTAAAAGTTACCGGCCCTTTGCAGCCAAAAAATATTACGATTGACGGCTCGTTGAGTTCGCAATTTTTAACGGGATTACTGCTTGCTTATTCAGCATCAGATGCAAGCGATGTTACCATTACCGTGAACAACCTTAAGAGCAAACCCTATGTTGATCTTACGCTTTCCGTAATGGAACAATTTCAATTGAAAGCTCCTGAGAATAAGGATTACAAAGAATTTTACTTTTCTGTAGAACATGCTAATTACGACGCTACTTTTCTCGACTATACGGTTGAAGGTGACTGGAGCGGCGGCGCATTTTTATTGGTTGCAGGAGCTATTGCAGGAAAGATTTTAGTGAAAGGTTTAGACGTTGCATCAACGCAGGCTGATAAAGCAGTAATGAAAGCTTTAATTGATTGCTGCTGCTCGCTTTCTATCACCGATGATCATATTGAAATTGGTCCGGGCCAATTAAAAGCTTTTCATTTTGATGCGAACGATTGCCCTGATCTTTTTCCGCCACTTGCTGCGCTTGCTGCATACTGCGAAGGCATTACAGTGATCGAAGGCGTAGAACGTTTGGCGCATAAAGAAAGTGACCGCGGACTAACCATTCAGCAGGAACTTGGCAAAATGGGTGTAGTTGTTGAGTTGCAAAATAACCTGATGCTGATACATGGCGGCAAAGGTTTACATGGTGCGCATGTTCATTCACGCCACGACCATCGCATTGCCATGATGTGTGCTGTTGCTGGTTTAAAAGCACAAGGCGAAACAGTAATTGATGAAGCGCAGGCAGTATCGAAATCGTATCCCAATTTTTACGAACATATTCAGCAGCTTGGTGCTGTTGTATCTTTAAATAATAAGGAAACCATTCATGAATAGTTTTGGCCGCATATTCCGGGTACATATTTTCGGTGAATCGCATGGCGAATCTGTAGGTATCGTTATTGATGGTTGCCCCGCAGGATTGCCATTAACAGCCGATGATTTACTGCCCGACCTTGAGCGCAGAAAAGGTGGCAAACAAAAAGGGACAACACCACGCCAGGAAGCTGATTACCCTTTTTTTAAAAGCGGTGTATTCAACGATAAAACTACCGGTGCTCCCATAACGATTCTATTTGAAAATAACAATACACGCAGTGGCGATTACGAAAAGCAGCGCAGCTTTCCACGCCCAGGTCATGCAGACTTTGTAGCGCATGAAAAGTATGGTGGCAATGAAGATTTTCGCGGTGGCGGCCATTTTAGTGCAAGGCTTACAACGGGTCTAGTAGCCGCCGGTGCCATTGCAAAAAAATTAATGCAGGGCGTTACCGTATCTGCGCAGGTTACAGCGATCGGCGGCGAAACCGATCTTGAAAAAGGTTTGCAAAATGCCATTGATGCAAAGGACTCTGTGGGTGGTTTGGTTGAGTGCCGTGTTACCGGTTTGCCGCTTGGTTTGGGCGAACCATTTTTCGATTCTGTTGAATCACAAATTGCGCATATTGCATTTGCCATTCCTGCTGTAAAGGGTATTGAATTTGGAAGCGGTTTTGCTGCTGCAAAAATGTTTGGTACCCAGCACAACGACATGATTGAAAACATGGAAGGCAAAACAACAACCAATCATGCAGGCGGCATTGTTGGCGGCATTACCAATGGCAACGAACTTGTATTTCGCATCGCTATAAAACCAACGGCTTCTACGCCAAAACAACAGCATAGCCTTAATTGGGAAACAGGACAAATGGAAGACTTCTCCATCAAAGGGCGTCACGATTTGTGTGTGGCACTACGTGCTCCGGTTATCCTGGAAGCTGCAACAGCCTTAGCTTTGGCAGATTTAATGATGTTGGAAAATCGGATTCCCCGTATTTGGAAGTAATACATTTATTAGCCGGGCAACATTACTACTATCAGGCTTTTCTTGCGTCGCGCTCTTATACTTTTTGTAATACGATTCAGCACCTGATATAAACTCCTTATGGATAAAATCATCTATCATGTTACCACAAAAGAAGAGTGGCAAACAGCTATTGCAAATGGCTATTTCGAAGCTGCATCATTGGCAACAGAAGGCTTTATTCATTGCAGCACGGAACAACAGGTTGAAGGCGTATTACAAAGATATTTTGCAGGTAAAACCAACCTTGTTAAACTAATTATCGCCATCTCTGAATTAACGTCAAAATTACAGCACGATTTTTCGCCTTCGGTGGGCGAATCGTTCCCGCATGTTTACGGCAGCATCAATATTGATGCTGTAATAATTGTGGAAGCTGTTAATATCAATTGAGAGGCGGTTTTAAAATACCATATAAAGGGTATTAGTACAACATGGGTAAATCGTACCTTCCACAAAATTTAAAATATGAAAAGAATTTATTTCTCTCTAATGATTGTTACACTGTTTGCAGCCGCTTGTAACAACCCTGCACCCGCTGTAGTTGAAACAGCTACGGCCCCCGCTGCAATGAATATTGATTCTGTAAAAGCGGCGATTGCCACAAGTAATCAGCTTTATAATGAATCTTTTGCAAAAGGCGATTCAGCCATGTTCATCGAACGCTATACAAGTGATGCGGTTTTAATGGCACCCAACATGCCTGCATTCAATGGCAGCGCTGCTATTGGAGGCTTCTACAAAGCTGCGCTTACTCAAATGGGTGTAAAAGGAATTGCGCTCACCACTTCAGATCTATATGCCGAAGGTGATTACGCAACTGAACAAGGCACCTACGAATTAATGGGCGCGGATAATAAGTCAATAGATAAAGGCAAGTTTCTGGTAGTTTGGAAAAAAACAGATGCTGGCTGGAAAATGTACCGCGACTGCTTTAACAGCGACAATCCACCGCCACCTGCAGCAAAATAATTTCGTAACGATATAATTTAAAAGAGGATCATTAGTTGATCCTCTTTTAAATTATATAATACCTGTATAACTTTTATTTTTGATTAAACTGCACTGCTACTATTAAACTTCTGTTGTGTCACTCACTTGTACTGTTGTATCAATATGCAGCACAATGAAACCGTATCATTAAATGGTAACATCTTAAATGTCTGAATGAATATAGAGAAGTTGATACTTAGATTAAAATAGATAAGCCAGCAAAAAAGATAACAGGATTGCACAAGAGTGCTCAATAGAATTGTTGCCGCAGCAGTGTGCGACGCAAGGAACGCTTCACAGATATTTATCTGCCGGGCTCAAAACCTGTATTTTTAAATATAAAAGAGTGCCGATCTGTACAGATGCGGCACTCTTTTATAATTGCTTATATAAAACCCTTTTGATTTTTAATGCTGAATTTTTATCTCCTGCGTTAGCCTCGTATTATTTTTTGAATTTACAACCACCATGTGATAAATACCATTCGAAAGAGATGAAACATTCAACATGAATTGATTGCGGCCTGTAACTGTTACCTCATTTCGGGCAACCATCATTCTACCAGATCCATCGAGTAACTGCACTGCAATTTTACCCGCAACAGGTGATGCAATTGAATAATTGATCACGCTGTTTGCAGGATTGGGATATACAGATAGTGAAGTATTTTGATTACCTGCTGTTATCGCTGACTCTGTTGAAACGCTGCTTACAGGCTGTGTAAGAGAAGCGGAAATTGTTTTAACGCCGGCACCATTGGTTTGACTGTTGGTAACATTTGGTGTGGTAGTATAACCAAAAGTTACAGGGTTGGTACTTCCGTTTATCTGTACCGTTTTACCAATAGACGCAGTTGCCGTTACATTTACAGTGATCAAAAAATATCCACTCGTTGCTGCGGCCAGTGTTCTTGATATATTAATTGAATATGCATGTGGTGCTGCAAAGTTCGCTGCTGTTGAACCAATAAATGACGCACCACTTATAACAGGTGATGTAGCGTTGAAATAAACCGAGACTGTAGAAAGATCGTCATTGTCTTGTGTGCCGCTTAAAGTAAACTGGATATTGTTTGCAGTTGCAGAAGCAGTAAGTACATCCATCTTTGTTATATAAACAATATTTGTGTTGGTGCCCACTGCAATATTACCTGCTGCAACAGCAGAAGTGGTTAAAGTAATATCTGCTGCCTGTATGCTTTGTAAACCGCCGCTGTTGTTTTGACTGTTAGTAACATTGGGTGTTGTAGTATATCCAAATGTAACTGGCGTGGTGCTGCCTGTAATGCGTACATTATGATTATCGGTTGCGCTGCTGATTACATTTACAGTAATTAAAAAGTAACCACTTGTAGCTGCAGCAAGCGTCCTGGAAATATTAATGGAGTAAGCATGTGGTGCTGCAAAATTTGCCGCTGCAGAGCCAATAAATGAAGCGCCGGAAATTACAGGCGATGTTGCATTGAAATATACTGATACTGTTGAAAGATCATCATTGTCCTGTGTGCCGCTTAGTGTAAACTGAATATTGTTTGCCGTAACCGGCTCTGTAGTTACGTCCATTTTTACAATATAAACAACGTTGGTATTGGTGCCCTGGTAAATAGTGTCGTCAGCAACAGGTGAAGTAGTTAAACTAACATCTGCAGCCTGTATCGTTTGTAAACCGCCACCATTATTTTGCTGGTTTAAAATATTGGGAGCTGTAGTATATCCAAATGTAACAGGTGTAGTATTGCCCGTAATGCGTATGGTACGGTTATCCGTAGCGCTATTTGTTACATTTACCGTTATTAAAAAATAACCACTTGTGGCAGCAGCTAATATTCTGGAAATATTAATTGAATATGCGTGCGGAGCTGCAAAGTTTGCTGCTGCCGAACCAATAAATGATGCACCACTTATAACAGGAGCTGTTGCATTAAAATAAACAGATACTGTAGAAAGATCATCATTATCGTGATTGCCACTGAGTGTAAACTGAATATTATTCGCAGTTACCGGCTCTGTTGACACTGCCATTTTAGTTATGTAAACAATATTCGTGTTGGTGCCCTGGTTAAGATTTGCGGCAGCTACAGGTTCTGTTGTTAAAATAACATCTGCAGCCTGAATCGTTTGCGGGCCCGCCAGGTTCTTCTGTTTGTTTAAAATATTAGGAGCTGTTGTATAGCCAAAAGTTACCGGGGTTGTTTTACCATTTATTTGTATTACATGGTTATCTGTTGCAGTGCTGTTTACATTTACCGTAATTAAAAAATAACCTGTAGTACCCGCTGCCAGCGTTCTTGATATGTTGATCGAATATGCATGTGGTGCAGCAAAGTTAGCTGCTGCCGAACCTATAAAAGAAGCTCCTGAAATAACCGGTGCTGTAGCGTTAAAATATACAGATACCGTTGACAGGTCATCATTATCATGATTGCCGCTTAAAGTAAACTGTATATTGTTTGCCGTAACCGGTTCAGTTGCAACATCCATCTTAGTTATATAAACGATGTTGGTATTGGTGCCCTGGTTAAGGTTTGCAGCGGCAACTGCAGATGTAGAAAGTGTTACATCAGCGGCCTGAATGGTTTGTACACCTGCAATATTTGTTTGTTGATTGGTAACATTTGGCACTGTTGAATAACCAAAAGTAACCGGAGTTACATCACCTGTTATAACAACGGTATGATTGTCTGTAGCACCACTTGTAACATTCATCGTAATCAGGAAATACCCACTGGTACCTGCTGCCAGCGTTCTGGAAATATTGATTGAATACGAATGCGGTGCAGCAAATGTTGCAGCAGCAGAACCTATAAAAGAAGCTCCTGATATTACTGGTGATGTAGCATTGAAATATACCGAAACAGTACTCAGATCATCGTTGTCATGATCGCCACTTAAAGTAAACTGAATATTGTTCGCAGTAACCGGTTCGGTAATTACATCCATTTTGGTAATATAAACTACGTTGGTGTTTGTTCCCTGGTTAATGTTTGCAGCAGTAACAGCCGATGTGGTTAGTGTAACATCCGCCGCCTGTATTGTTAATATGCCTGCACCGTTATTTTGATTGTTGGTAACACTTGTGGAAGTGGAAAATGAAAATGTCACCGGTGTTGTACTGCCTGTAATGCGTATGGTGTGATTATCTGTGGCGCTGCTGGTTACATTAACTGTAATAAGAAAGTAACCTGTTGTACCCGCTGTTACCGTTCTGCTTACATTTATTGAATAGGTATGTGGACCTGCAAAAGTGGCTGTTGCCGAACCAATAAAAGAAGCACCTGATATAACCGGCGAGGATGCATTAAAATAAATGCTTACCGTAGAAAGATCATCGGCATCATGCGAGCCACTTAACGTAAACTGTACATTATTTACAGTTGCATTTTCTGTACTAACAGCCATCGAGGCAATGTACACCACATTGGTATTGGTGCCCTGGTTAAGGTCAGCTGCGGCAACAGCCGTAGTGCCAACTGTTACACTGCCAGCAGCGTAAGAACCGGGCGCTGAAAGTAAAAGCTGTGTAACCAATAATAGAAAAGCGAGCAAAGTTGTTTTCATACTGTTTGATTTTATTTATTTAAAAAAAGTTACCGGAGTTTTTTTTTTGAGCCGGGCTGAAATAATTCTGTTCATCTTCACTTGCCACGCTCGGTTCACAGTTCCCCTTTCATAGCGGCAAGCTGTGCATCCCGTTCGGGTGAATATCAATATAACACTCATGCACATTTTGTTTTTGGTTCAGTAGAAAATTATAGCCCTTCTGTAATATAAATCAGCCGTAAATTAAAAGTATTGTTTTCAAAAATCTTATTGGGGTTAGCAAGTGGTTACTATGGATTAGTGAACGGTTGTGCTTTTAAAAATAACGTTCTTCTTTCGGTACCGGTAAACTGATTGAATAACGCATATCCGATTTAAATATACACAAACCCTGTAATATTACTAACAAGTTGCACCAGGATGCACAATAGAATTCCTGCTGTTGCAGTGTGCGACGCAAGAGTAGCCGCCATGAAATATCTTTGCCGGTAACATAAATTTCTTATGCACAATTATACCGTAAACGCATCCGTACAAATATTACCCATTATACAGGATAAACATCCTTACAAATGGGTAGATGAAGCGATTGCTATTATTCAGCAATCAGGAGTAAAACATGAGGTAGGGCCTTTTGCAACTGTTTTGGAAGGAACTTATGACGATGTAATGAAGGTGATTCATGCCGTGAATGAATATTTGTACAGTAAAGGATGTAGTGAATGGATCAGCAATGTGCAGGTACAGATACGCAGTGGCGGCGATATAACAGGAGCGGAGAAAACAGAAAAGTTTAAGTAATGAATATTAAGGAAGCATTACTGGAAGATAAAACGCAGAACAAAGCAAAAGCTATGCAGGTTGCGGAGTATGCATGCTTATCGCCAAAGAATTTTAAGGAGTTGATGCATTGTTTTCTTTCCAATGATTACAGGCTTGCACAGCGTGCTGCCTGGAGTGTAAGCTGGGCTGCAAGGAAAGAACCTGCAATGATTGCACCCCACATAAAATCTTTGGTTGCACAATTAAAAAGAGTGGATGTACATGCAGCAGTGATCAGGAACAGTGTACGCGTACTTGAGGCGATTGATATACCTGAAATATTTCATGGCGATGTAATGAATGCCTGTTTCAAATTTATTGAAAGCCCTGTTACACCAGTTGCTATAAAAGCGTTTTCATTGACTACCTTATTCAACCTTTCAAAGATTTATCCTGAAATACAGCCTGAGTTGACGTTGATCATCGAAGAACGTATGGATGATGAAACGGCTGCATTTAAAAGCAGGGGAAAGAAGATATTAAAAGCCATGGGCAAGTAATCTTAATCTATTGGCTCTCCCATAGTAGCAGTTAATTTTTTGAACGCCGCATACAATGTTTCCCTGATTGCACTGCCCGTTTTATTTTCGATGATGCGTCCGTCAATTTCATAAACGAGGGTTAGTTCGCCCATAGTACCCGTAATAAAAACTTCATCAGCATTATAAAATTCGCTTACAGAGATATTTCTTTCAACACACGGAATACTCAATTCATGTGCTAGTTCGATTGTTGTTTCTCTTGTAATACCGGTTAAGCAAGCATCTGCATGTGGCGTAAGTAATACGCCTTTCTTAACCATGAAAATATTACAGTCGTTCGTCTCGGAAACGAAGCCAAGATTGTCTAACATTAGCCCTGCATCAGCGCCATAATGGTTGGCTTCAATTTTTGCTAGAATATTATTGAGCAAATTATTGTGATGGATCTTTGAATCAAGGTGCATCGGCGAGTTGCGGCGGGTATGTGTGGTAACCAGTTTTATGCCTTTTGAATTATCGAATACTGGTGGTTTAAATTCTGCAAGTACAATTAAACAGGAACCTTTCTGGTTTAATCTTGGGTCCATACCGGAAGTAACTTTTTCGCCTCTTGTAAGTGTTAAACGAATATGTGTATCGGTATGCATGCCATTCGCTTTCAGTGTTTGTTTGATAGCATCTTTAATAAAAGCTTTCGCCGGAATATCTGCAAACGCCAATGTTTTGGCTGAAGCAAGTAAACGGTCTAAATGTTTTTCAAGGTGGAATATGTTTCCATCATACACACGCAAGCCTTCCCATACTGCATCGCCACCCTGCACCGAACTATCGAATACTGAAACCTTTGCTTCATTACGTGGATACAATTTGTCTTTTACAAAAACCTGGATATTTTCATTTTTGGGATTGTAGGGCTGCTGCATATTATTAAGCTTTTATAGAATGTTGAAATAATTGATCGTAATATTTTTTGCTTTCGTTGTATAAGGGTTCTAAATATTCAGGCAATATTCTGTTACTCGTTGACTGTTTCTCAAAACCTGTGGACTGATGTACATTATCGTACCAGTATTTTGCCCACACACCATCTTCAGATTTTGGCCCGGCAGGCCAATGTAACATTGAATTATAAAATGGAATATCAATAGCATTGCATAGTTCAGTCAAAACCTTCTCAGGTGCTTTTAAAATTTCATTTGAATCGAGCACTACGCAGTGTTGATCGTTTGAAGTTAGTTGCTGATATAATTGCCATTGTTTTTCTATGCCAATATCCTGCATGTTTACATCGGGCCGCACCTGTGCGTATGAACTGATGATTTGTTTTGGATCACGGATAAAAAGTATGTTTTTCATCTGCGAAAGAAAGTCTTCGTTCAACTGTACAAGATGATGTGTCATCTGTTTAAAGAATGCGACAGACTTATCAAAAGATCTGAGTATTAATTCATTCACAACTTTATCGCCATCATTTTCCTGCGACTGTAATATCTCTTCCTGGCCGGGATGTATAACACCGGTTACCTGTAAATAATGCGCATACAAAGGTTCGTCAAACACTACGGTATCGGGCCTTTGAGCGAAGGAGTACATCATCGCAGTGGAGATATTTCTCGGGCTGCTCCATAAGCAGATTCGTGTTGATTGCATGTGGTTTTAATTTAAACCTGATGACATCGTGGGTGATCTTCGCTTTGCTCAATAATGGCCTGAACGTACAAGAGTGCGACGCAACCGCTGTCTCATAATACTACCAAAGCCCGGTACAAAATTATTTTCTTAAACTGCTTATTGAACCACTCCACATATAACCTACAAAAAAAACAAAATATAAAATCCCGAAAAATAAAGCGGTATCGTCGTTAAAAAATATCATGATCGAAGTAATGATGCCCAGCAAAATCATGATATGTGCGGTTACCTGCCGGCCACTTCCTTTAAACCATTTTACAGGAAAATCAATAAAGCTTAGCGGAATAGAAAAGGAGCATACAAGAAAGCCCGCATACATAAATTTTTTATCGAGCCATACGCCACATATCAATAAAATGATGCCTGTTAAAAGTGCTGCTCCTACTGCTTTTGCGCTGCTTTTCTCGCTGTCTGTCAACGCAAGCTTTCCATATTTTGAGGTAAGTAAAAAAAGATTGGCAAGTGAGTTGCCCAGCCATGAAAGTATTACAAATGCAAGGTAAATAAATACGATGCCGCCGGTAACATATTTCCACCAGGGCGGCGAGCCTTTGCCCGCCCATGCCAGTGCCCTGATTACGCCCCATAAACCAAAGATCATAACAATGCGCACCGTTCTGTTTTGATGGTTCATCCACAAACTGTACTGTAATATCCAGCGGTAGAATGGCAACTTCGATTTAAGAGAAGCCTTATAACCTTCTTTGGCAGAATTGCTGTTTGGGTTTATGCGCAATGCTTCTTTAAAATGTTCGAACGCCTGTTTATGTTTTCCCTTTTCAAGATAATGCCAGCCATAATTCGTGTGTGTAAAATCATCTTCGGGATCAATATTCAACGCTTCGTTAATGGTGCTGTAAGCTTCTTCTTTTTTATTCAATCTGAACAATGCGGCACTGCGTGCATTCAGGCACGAAATATCTTCTGAATTCACAGCCAATCCCTGGTTGGCGGCATGTAAAGCATCTGCATATTTTCGCTGCGATGCATAAATATTTGACAGCAAAGAAAAGTAACCGGCATTGTACGGAAACAAACCAATAGCCTGTTCTAAAAACTTAAGGGCTGTATCCAGTTCCTGTTTACGGTAATAGCAAAAAGCAATAAGATAATGCACATAATCATCATCAGGTTCGGTGCCAAGGCATTGCTTAAAAATAGTCAGCGCTTCATCGTTTTGCTTTGTGTCCAGCCTGCAATGGCCAATAATCTGCAGGGCCTGAGCATCATTGGGATCTTGCTGTAACACAATGCCAGCCTGAATTTCAGCATCTTTATACCGCTTCTGGTTTAATAGTAGCTTTGCTCGCTGTATATATTGTTCGCGGCTTAAATCACTCATTTAATTTTATTTTGAGCCTGGTAAATTATGCTATGATGCTTTTCTTGCGTCGCACTCTTGTGCTATAAAATATAACTGAACTTCAGGCTTAACGTTTCAGCGGTTCACTGTTTGTTACTTCTTAATGTTCATGTATTGAAGTATCTCATCGTACAAGCCTGTTTCATTTGCATACAATGCATAATTGCGTGCCGTACTAAACCATTCCGCAGTAGTGGCTTTATGCTGCTTAACAGCTTTTATTAAATCCTTTTGTGTAATGGGCTGCAGCGAACCTTTTGCAAATGATTCTTCCAGTTTGCTTTCGGTAGCTATATCAACCAATGCTTTCAGATCTGCACCTGAATAGCCGGGAGTAAGTTTAGCAATGTCAGCAGCATCAATTTTTTCTACCGGTTTATCTTTTAAAATTGAACCCAAAATTTCTTTACGACTTTCATCATCGGGTGGTGCAACAAAGAGTACACGATCAAAACGGCCGGGTCTGCGAAAGGCACTGTCAACACTCCACGGTGCGTTGGTTGCAGCAAGAATTAATACGCCTTCGTTACTGTCTTTTACGCCATCAAGTTCTGCAAGAAATTGGTTAATGATTTGCCTCATGGCGCTTTGACGCATATCGCTTCGGCTGGCACCCAATGCATCTACTTCATCGATGAATAAAACACATGGTGTATTATTACGTGCCACTTTAAAAACCTCATGAAGATTTTTTTCGCTGTTGCCCATCCACATATCCAAAATGTCATGCAGACCAATGCTGATGAATTTTGCATCTATTTCACCGGCTGTGGCTTTTGCAAGAAACGTTTTGCCACAACCGGGCGGACCGTACATTAGAATGCCGCCGCCAATTTTCTTGCCAAAAGCCTTATAGAGTTCAGGATTCTTTAAAGGCTGAATAATCTTCATTGAAATCTCACTCTTCATCTTTTGCATGCCGCCAACATCACTGAATTTTACAGTAGGCTTCTCCATAAAAAAGTTTCCGGTGTTGGAAAGCTCTTCCAGCAGGCTGTCTGCATCCATACCTGTTTCCATGCCTGGCATCCTCAATGCAGAATCAATTTCTGCATCGCGGAAATTCGGTTGTTCCTTCAGTACCTGAGCATACAATTCTTTTGCCTGTGCAACCGAGTTCTCTTTTAAAAGGCAGCGTATAAATTTTATCCTGTGATCGAAGTTTAGCGCATGTTGCTGCTGTAATTGTTCGAATAAAATAATGGCTGCTGAAAACTTATTTTGTTTTATGTAGATCTCAGATAAACCAGTAAGCGCTTTCGCATTACTGTGGTCGCGTTTTAATACCTGCGAAAACTGATCTGATGCTTCGGCAAGTAAGTTTTGCTGCATCATCATTTCTGCGAGGTGCAATCGCAAAGGGATGTTTTCGGGAGAAATATCCAAGGCCTGTTTAAGCTGTTCTATTATTTCGTTCATTGTGTTTGTTCAATTGAGGTGGCAAAATACAGAAGAATAAGGAATGAGAAATGTGAAATAGTTAGTTACGCTGCCCGGGCTGTTGAAAGCCAAAAGAATGTTATCAGCAGAAGTGTGCGACGCAACAAAAGCTAAATGCTTTATTTAATTGCCGGGTTCAAAATTATTTTCTTTCCCACAACTGAAAGCTGTAATCGTAAGCATGCTTTTCATCTTTAAAAAAATCCTGGTTGGAGGTAAGCTGCCATTTGGTTTCATCTATTTCGGGAAAGAACGCGTCGGCATTATCGAATACGGCGTGTACCCGGGTGATGTATATTTTATCTGCCTTTGAAATGGACTGTCTGTAAATTTCGCCACCGCCTATGATCATCAACTCCTTATAATCCTGTTGGTGCGCAAGAAATTCAGCATCATCAATATTACTTACAACGGCAATACCCTGCGCTGTAAAATCTTTTTGCCGCGTAATAACCACATTTAAGCGGCCATTCAATGGCTTGTTGCCCAATGCATCAAAAGTCTTGCGGCCCATTGCCACAGGCATTGCCCAGGTAACGTTTTTAAAAAACTTCATATCGTTTGGTAAATGCCAAAGTAATTCGCCGTTTTTGCCAATGGCGTTATTTGTTGAAGCTGCGACAATGAGTGATAAAATCATAAGTCTTTGCCTTACGGGAGGAATTTAATGGTGAAATTTATTGTCGTGTCAAATGTATGTAATTCCCATTTAGGGGTTAGGGGCTTATACCGCCACCTTACCTTTTATCGCCGGATGGCTTTGATAATTTTCCAGTGTAAAATCTTCAAATGTAAAATCAAAAATATTTTTTACTGCGGGGTTCAGCTTCATTGTGGGCAAAGTAAACGGTGTTCTGCTTAACTGCAGCGTTACCTGCTCAAGATGATTGCTGTAAATATGCACATCGCCAAAACTATGTATAAAATCACCGGGTTCAAGATCACAAACCTGCGCCATCATCATGGTGAGTAGAGCGTAAGAAGCAATATTAAAAGGAACGCCAAGGAATACATCTGCGCTGCGCTGGTATAACTGGCAACTTAATTTTCCGTCAGCTACATAAAACTGGAACAACGCGTGGCAGGGCATCAGGGCCATTTGTGGCAACTCTGCAACATTCCATGCGCTAACGATAATGCGGCGGCTATCCGGATTGTTTTTTATTTGTTTAATTGCATCACTCACCTGGTCAATTACTTTTCCATCGGCACCTTGCCAGCTACGCCATTGCTTGCCGTAAACAGGGCCTAATTCACCATTGGCATCGGCCCATTCGTCCCAAATACTTACGCCATGATCTTTTAAATATTTAGTATTTGTTTCGCCTTTTAAAAACCAGAGCAGTTCATAAATGATGCTCTTCATGTGGACTTTTTTTGTAGTAACCAGTGGAAAACCTTCCTGCAAATTAAAACGCATCTGGTAGCCAAAACAACTCGTGGTTCCGGTACCGGTTCTGTCGGTTTTTACTGTGCCTTTATCAAGAATGTGTTGAAGTAAATCCAGGTATTGCTGCATGGCCGCAAGTTAATAAAGTCTAAAGCAGGATTTCTTGCATTTTACAAATTGTGTGCAAACTGTGAATTGGCTTTTTTGAGCCCGGCTTAAGGAGCATGAATGAAGCTTTTGTTGCGTCGCACACTTATACGGCAGGAATTTTATTGAGCTAAACAAACAGCCACAACTGCTAATATCAATTACAACTGGAAATCTTTGTTGTATAAAAACCTGTTTGAGCCTGGCCATTGATAACGCTGTTAAAAAAGCAGGCAATATTTTCTTCATTAAACTGGCTGTCGTAAATGCCGTGGCCGCCAAGAGGATCAATATGAGCTACCGCAGCAACGCCCAGCGATGTTAGCCTGTCGTACAAAGGCTTTGCGCCATAACCAATGGGGAAATTACTGCAGTTGTAACCGTAACCCACGTTCCAGGGAATTACGCCATCCTGCTGGCCATGAAAAAATATAGAAGGCACTGCATTTTGTTGTGTGATCAGGCTCGTATTAATAAGAGACCCCCACATACAGCCAATGCCTTTTATTGAGTAAGTATTTTTTAAATTGTTTCCGGCATTGTCAAGCAAACCTAAATTTTTCGATACGCCGGGATAATAAACTTCTGCACTGTCTTGCGTTAAATATGGAATAGCCATCGCAATCTGAGCTCCTGAACTGGCACCAACAATAAAAATGTTGGTAACATCTATTGAGTAAGTTGCTGCTTTGCTAACCAGGAAACGCAGTGCTGCACGTGCATCCTGCTGGGCACGGTAAAAAGCATTTAAAGCCTCATCAACATTGCTTGTGCAAGGGTTGGTGTTATCCTTTGTCCAGCCGAGTCGGTAATCAATTGATGCAACCGTAAACCCTTTTGATGCCAGCACCTGGCAATCATTTTTTGCAGATTTTTTATTCCCGTCAAGAAAGCCGCCGCCATGAATAAAAAGTACCAGGGGCGATTTTGAAACAGTTGAATTATTGGTTGGAAAATAAATATCTAAACCGAGCTGCTCATTTTGGCCAAGATAATTCTTGTTAACGGCATAAATAACATCAGACATGCTGCTGCTATCTGAACCACGCGGTATTACGGGGTTTGGTACTGTGCTGTTTTTACTGCAAGCTGACAAAATAAAGATGATCGTTAAAACAAATAGCAACTTAGAGGGGAGTGATTTCATAAATGATTTTTAATGCAGGTGGTTTATTGCTGTTTAATATGAGGCTCCGTTATAAAATGATAATTGAATTTGTAACAAGATTATGCAGCAGAAACAAAAATGCAGCCACAATTGTTTTAAGATTAAGCGGTAATCTAAAATATTTCACAAAAGTTTTAGGAAAAGTAAATTGAAAAATAGCACAAAGCGGATGGCTTCAAATGGTAACTGCTATTACTTATGAAGTGGCACAATTGGTTGCCATAAAAGTGAAACGTACAGGAGTGCGACGCAACAGCAGATGCCATAGAAGACTAGAGCAGGGCTCAAAAAAAAGTACAATTTTTTGTTGTGCGTGTGTGCAAATGAACGTTTAATTCAAAAGCTGCTTATCCTGCTTTTCTTCTTTTCAATTCTTTGTTGATAAGAGAAAGTTCCCGCCCTGTTTGGCCGCTTACACTGGTGTTTTCCTGTGCGCGGCGCATAAGGTAAGGTATTACGTCTTTGATAGGGCCAAAGGGTAAATACTTGCTTACAGAATAACCATCTTTTGCAAGATTGAAAGTAATATTATCGCTCATACCGTACAATTGAGAGAAATGCACATACGGATGATTGTGTGGTAAACCTTTTTCGCTGAGCAGCTTTGCAGCAAGCAGGTTGCTTTCTTCATTGTGTGAGGCAACAATAAAAGCGATATCGTTGATATTGTCCATACAATACTGAATTGCAGTATTGTAATCCTTATCAGTAGCTTCTTTGTCTGGTTGAATAGGAGAGGGTGTACCATTTGTTTCAGCAAACTTTCTTTCTTTTTCCATATAAGCTCCGCGAACCAATTTAACCGCCATTTTAAATTGCTTTTGCTTTGCAATACGATGGCTCATTTTAAGAAACTGCAACCTGTCGTGACGGTAGAGTTGTATGGTATTATAAACAACCGGTTTTTCTTTGTTGAAGATTGACATCATGTCAATCACCAGCCTGTCAACCGGATCCTGTATCCAGCTTTCTTCGGCATCTACCAATACGCCAACCCCTTTTTCGGCGGCGGCCTCGCAGATGCGGTACATGCGGTCGTAAACACGGTCCTGTTCCTCCATTTCATCCTCATGATCGTGAATACCGCTGCGCAACCTTGGGGCATTGTTCATGGTTTCCAGTAAGCCAAACCTGGCAAATCCGGTTACTTTGATACTGATAAAAGGTATGGATGGTTGCGTTGCAGCATATTCAATAACCCGGATAAACTGCTCTGTTGCATGGTCAAAACTTTCTTCATCCTCTTTACCTTCCACACCATAATCCAGGATCACTTTTACATTATGACTTGCAAGCAGTTTACAAACTTCTTTTGTTTCATCTAATGTTTCGCCGCCAACAAACTGGTTGAAAATAGTTCTCCGGATCAGGTTTTTTACAGGCAGACCTGTTTTCAGAACAAAAGGTGTAAGACGTGTACCCAATGCCACCAGCCAGGGATAATGCATGGAATTGAGTAACAGCCGGGCATTTTTAAGTTCCTTACTTGATTTATATGCAAATGCGGTTTCAGTGTTATCGAAGGATGGAGCCATAAGAATAATCATTCTTGTTGCGAAGATCGTATGTGTAACCAAAAATAAAAAATAATCATTCTCACTTTTGTGGAAAACGGGAAAGAGTTTAAGGTTTGTGGTTTGTGGTTTTTAGTTGTGGAGCATAAGAGTGTGAACCTTCGGCTGCACTCAGTACAGGCTGCCACCCTTCGCTTAAATGTTCCCATGAAAGAGGAACTTTGAACCGAGCGTGGCAAGAGACGATCAATAGAATTACTATAGCCCGGCTAAAAAAAACTACAAACCACAAACTACAAACTACAAACTTCTTCTATCTTCTCATACCAGGCATTTTACCCATGGGCATTTTGTTCATCATCTTCATCATCTGTTTCATTTGCTCGAACTGTTTCATAAAGGCGTTTACTTCTGTTATGTCTTTGCCTGCTCCTTTGGCAATTCGCAGTCTTCGGCTTTGGTTGATACTATCAGGGTTGGCTCTTTCAAAAGGCGTCATAGAACTGATCATTGCTTCTACACCTTTAAACGAATCGTCACTGATATCTACATCTTTTACAGCTTTGCCCATGCCGGGTATCATCCCCATCAGGTCTTTAATGTTTCCCATCTTTTTTATCTGTTGCAACTGCTCCATAAAATCCTGGAAATCGAACTGGTTCTTGCGGATCTTCTTTTCCAGTTTCTTTGCTTCCACTTCATCGTACTGTTCCTGTGCTTTTTCTACCAATGAGGTAATATCGCCCATTCCCAATATGCGCTGTGCCATACGCGCCGGGTAAAACACATCGAGCGTATCTAATTTCTCGCCGCTGCTTACAAATTTTATGGGTTTATCTACTGTGTATTTTATGGAGAGTGCAGCGCCACCGCGGGTATCGCCGTCTAATTTGGTAAGCACCACGCCGGTAAAATCGAGGCGGTCATTAAAAGCTTTTGCAGTGTTTACTGCATCCTGGCCCGTCATACTATCTACCACAAAAAGAATTTCCTGTGGTTTAATGGCCTCTTTAATTCCTGCAACCTCGGCCATCATTACTTCGTCAATGGCAAGGCGGCCCGCAGTATCTACAATTACAACATTCTTGTTTTTACTTTTCGCTTCTTTAATGGCATTCTGAACAATCGATACCGCGTCTTTATTTTCTCTTTCACTGTATACATCTACACCCACCTGCTCCCCTAAAACCATCAACTGGTCAATCGCTGCAGGGCGGTAGATATCTGCCGCCACCAGCAGTGGCGATTTGCCTTTTTTTGTTTTAAGGTAATTGGCAAGCTTACCGCTGAATGTTGTTTTACCGCTACCCTGTAAACCGGCAATTAGAATAATGGCCGGGTTGCCCGTAATATTAAATACGGCTTCATCGCCACCCATTAATTCAGTTAGTTCATCCTGCACAATCTTCACCATTAACTGGCCCGGACTGATCGCATTGATCACCTTTGTGCCAGCCGCTTTATCTTTTACTTTATCGGTAAACTCTTTGGCTATTTTATAGTTTACATCCGCATCGATCAGTGCACGGCGAATGTCTTTAATGGTGTTCGCAATATTCAGGTCATTCACACGGCCTTCGCCTTTCAGGTTTTTAAAGGCGGTTTCTAAACGCTCGGTAAGATTATTGAACATAAACCAATGGTTATTTTATATTTATCGTATTCGGGCTGCAAATATAAGCGTTAAGAAAAGATGTTACCTGTATGTATAGTTGTAAGACAATTTTTATCAGTCGGGCATTAGTTCTTTGGGCATCGCCTGTTGTGTCACTCACTTGTACTTTTTATATTTAAAGGAACACCGGGCTGCGAAATCAATATTTTAAAATTTACTCAAACATCTTTTAATAAATAATTGGTTTATAAGCTTAAACCAAATAATTTCAATCTTCATTTATTAGCAAGTGCAATTTTTATTTCGCATAATTTCTCTTCATATTATTTCATATTTTCTTGTTTTGCCTTGTTTAAAGGCACAAAATTTTGTGTTTGCACAACTTACCGGTACACCGGTAAATACAACCGGCTGGAATTTACAAGGTGCAGCAAAGGTTACAAATATTACGGGCACAGGTAATAGCGAAATATTGGTTTGCCCTGCAATACAAGGAACCAGTGGTGCGATATTTTATAACCAACCCATTAACCTTTCTCTATGTAATAGATGGAAAGCCGAATTTGATTTCAGGTTATTTGATGGCACAGCTGCTGATGGACTTACATTTTGCTTTCTCGATGTACCGCCTTCTGGTTTTGTAACGGGCGGCGGTTTGGGCATACCGGCTACTGCAAATGGTTTAAAAGTTTGTTTTGATACATGGAATAATTGTTTGCCTCAGTCTAATTTAAATGTTCCTAAAATCGAATTAAGATGGGGGATTGGTTATGGCGGCGGAGAATGTGCATCCTTGCCTACAAGAGATAACGCAGATGGTAAACTATCATTTATACGATCAACAAATTACAATCATGCAAAAATCGAATACGACAATGGCAACATTAGTGTTTATGTGAATAATTCTTTGTATTTAACAGGTTATCAACAATTTAATTTCCCTGGGTATTTAGGTTTTACATCAAGTACAGGTGGTTCTACAGATAACCAGTCGATAAAAAATGTGGTAATTTACACCGAGATGCCTCCTTCTTTTGCTGGAAGTAATGTAAGTATTTGTCCGGGCGACAGCATAAAAATAGGAGATGTCGGCAATGCTCAATATGTTTATGCCTGGACACCAGCTATTGGATTATCTTCTTTAACTGTTCCCAACCCTAAAGTATCGCTTACCAACACCACGGGAAATGTTTTAACGCAGCATTACTTTGTGAGAACTTCTTTTGCAAGTAACCCCGGATGTGCTTCGGTGGATAGTATTACTGTAACTGTTAACCCTAAACCACTAATTGATTTTATGGTTCCCGTTGTTTGCTTACCACAGGCAAGTGCAGGTTTTATAAATAAGACCAATATTCTGGACGGAACTTTAGACAAGATAATCTATAACTGGACTTTTAGTGACGGAGGCGCTTCAGCAGCAATAAACCCTTCTCATCTTTACACGGTAGATGGGCTTTATAAAATAAAGCTGCAGGCTACTTCCAATAATGGTTGCGTAGACAGCCTTAGTAAAAGCCTTACAATTAACCCACAGGTAAAAATGACCATTGCCGCCGAAAATGAATTTTGCCAGGATTCTTCTATGCAGTTTTCAGGTAGCGCAAACAGCGCAGTTGCTGTAAATAAATGGTATTGGAATTTTGGCGATAGTAAATCAGATTCAGTGCAAAATCCTATACATACTTTTATTAGCGCCGATTCTTTGCAGGTAAACCTATATTCAGTTACAAATGAAGGATGCCATTCTGATACTGCTTTTAAGCAGGTAATTATAAACCCGGTTCCCTCTGCGGGTTTTTCATATACGGGGTCTCCATGCATTAACAAAGCCATTAGTTTTAACGATACATCCAAGGCAAATATTGGAAATATTATTTCACAAATCTGGGATTTCAATGGCGAAACAGGGGGTACAGGGGTAAATGTTAATCATACTTATACTATTGAAGGAGAATACTTTGTAACACTTACCGTAAAAAATACAAAAGGTTGTGTAAGTAAACCTATTACTCAACATGTCTTTATTAACCCATCGCCAGTTGTAAACTTTACCTTACCATCGGTTTGTTATGGCAATAACGGAATATTCCTTGACAGTTCCACAATATCCGACCAAACTCAAAATCTGTTTTCATACAAATGGTTTTTTGGAGACGGTAATACTGCCGCAATATTTAATCCCTCACACATTTATTCTACACCGGGGATTTATCCTGTAAAATTAAAAGTTACTTCGAACAAAGGGTGCGCCGATTCATTAACGAAGTCGATCTCAATAAGCGACTACCCAGTTACAGATTTTCAAATTCTTACTACGGATTTCTGTGGAAATCTTCCTTTATTGCTCAAGGATAATTCTTCAGTAAATTTTGCCGCCATTGATCATTTAAAAATTTACTGGAACTGGCCTTCATTAGAAGATACTTCAATATTTTACAACCCGGTTAAAGGGCAAACATACTCACATACTTATACTGGCTTTGGTTATGTGGCCTCGAAGCAGGTAAATGCTAAGATTGAAGCGTATTCAACTGGGGGATGCTTTACAGAAAAATCTGCTAACAGCATTCTCTTTGCTTCCCCAAGGTTGGAATTTGATGATCTGCCGCAATATTGTAACAACATCAACGAAAATATTTTGCTTACACAAGCTAAAGACACCTCTTCATTTACGGGCAACGGATATTATTATGGAGATGGAATTGTAAACAGCAATTTTTTTAACCCTTCTGTTGCAGGCTCGGGAAACCACCTTATATATTATAAGTATACACTTAGTAATGGTTGCACCGATTCTGTTTCAAAAAGTATAAAAGTGGGTATTCAGCCAAAGGTAAATGCAGGGCCCGATGAAACAATTTTACAGGGTGGTATTACACAACTACATGCAACCGCAGCAGGCGGTGATAATTTATTATATACCTGGTCGCCGGGCATAGGTTTAAGCAACACAGGAATATTGAACCCTGATGCATTTCCGGTTCAGGATACTTATTATACTTTAAATGCCACCAATAATGATGGCTGCAGTAACAACGATGTTGTGTTTATAAAAGTTTTGAAAGCACCGGTTATACCAAATGCATTTAGCCCCAATCACGACAGAATTAATGATACCTGGCAGATTACCTATCTTAATTCCTATCCTGATTGTGTTGTAGAGATTTTTAACAGGTATGGGCAATTGGTATTTCACTCAAACGGATATAGTACCCCGTGGGATGGAACTTATAAAGGAAAAGATCTTCCGGTAGGTACCTATTATTATGTTATAGACACGAGAAGGATCACCAAACTATTAACCGGTTCTGTTACATTGTTACGGTAGTAGATAGGTGGTGTGGGGGAACGGTTGTTTAAAGTTCATAAATGTTATGCAGCAAAAGAGTGCGACGCAAGAAAAGCTAAATGGATATTCTTTTGCCCGGCTCACAAAAGCAAAACAAATAATAGGGGTCTTTAATTTAACCAAATTAAAAAGGGAAGTATTAATTTTAGCAGGATGAAATTTAAAGCCATAATAACTGTTGCTTTTGTCATGATTTGTTCAGGTTCAGCCTTTGCACAGCAACGACCTTATTACACACAATACATTCTAAACAACTTTATTATAAACCCTGCACTGGCGGGCATTGAAAATTACTGGGATGTAAAAGCCAGCCACCGGCACCAATGGGTAGGGCTTGATGGGGCACCGGTTACAACTTATTTTACCATTCAGGGGCCGCTGACAAAAAGCGCCATGACAAGAGAAAATGCTACCAGCATGCGACCCGAAGGCGAAAATCCACGCGGCGAAACTTTCATGGAAAATTACCATTCTACCGATCCTCATCACGGCCTGGGGCTAACAGCACTTAACGACAAGACTGGTCCGCTAAACCGTTTTGCTATGTACGCCTCTTATGCCTATCATCTACCCGTTAATGAACAAACAAGTTTTAGTGCCGGTGTATCGCTTGGCATGCAAAACATGAGCCTTAAAACCGGCCAGCTTGATTTTGGAACAGCTTACCCTGTTGACCCGGTTGTTGCCAACAGTGCTTTTATAAATACCATAAAACCCGATGTAAGCCTTGGTGTTTGGTTGTATAATGCACGCTGGTTTGCAGGCCTTTCTGCACAACAGATCGTTCCGCAAAAACTGGGTTTTAACGATGGTAAACTTGGCGGCGACAGCCTTACGATTATTGGTGGCAAACTTATACCGCACCTGTTTTTGCAGGCCGGTTATAAAATGATGGTAAGCGACGATATTAGTTTTTTGCCTTCGGTTACTGCAAAATATATCAATCCTGTTCCATTAAGCGTTGACCTGAATGCAAAGTTTCAGTACCGCGATATTATTTGGGCAGGTGCCTCCTTCCGCCCGGGCGATGGCGCAGCCGCAATGGTTGGCGTTAATATAAACAACACGTTCAATATTGGCTACTCCTACGATTTTACTTCCTCAAAATTAAATGCGGTTAGCAAAGGAACACACGAAATCCTCATTGGTTTTTTACTTGGTAATAGTTATGGCGATTGGTGTCCACGCAATGTTTGGTAATTTTTTTGAGCCCAACTGTAGGATATCAATTTAGCTTTTCTTGCGTCGCACACTGCATCGACAGCAATTCTATTCTACAGCCCGGTGCAGCCCCCCCGTAATTTTGTGGATTTTGTTGTCTAGCAAGTTGTAATAGAATTTATAAAGTGTTACGCCATGCAGAAACATATTGTAAAGTACAAGTGAGTGACACAACAGGCGATGATAGTGGCAATACAGTTAAGACTAAAAAGGATTCTCATTGGCGTTAATCGTTTATAAAGCTTTTAATTGCAATTTAACGGCAGCGCGGCTTTTAAGGATATTCAAATGTTGAATTGACGTTGTATTCGCATCAATAACCAATCATCTTTGTGTAACAATATCCAAAAGAAACACCAAACGCTATCCTGTAAGAAACACACCTATTGTTTAACCAAAAGAATTAAAGCTCCCGAAAGAGAGCTTTTTCTTTTTGCCCTTATCCAACCATTTGTAATGAATCGTTTTGCAGTAAAAGAAAAAATATTATTTTCACACATTAAGAGAATTACAAAAGAAGTTTGTGCAGATTAATAAGCCTGCCTTTTTAGCATCAAATTTTAGTGATCCATAAATAGACACCATGCAAAACCTATAAAAACAATAGACTGTTCAGCACTTTCAAATCATCCAAATTATTTCTTAACTCTTTAATTTAAAACGCTGTCTGCAATGAGAAAACTTTTATCATTTACATTTTTGTTTCTTTCTCTTCTGTGCGCAAACGCACAGAATAAAAACTATTGGACGCCGGTGAACGAGGCTGACGTAAGTAAAGGCAAAGATTTATTTGCCAATCATTTTAAACCTGCTGCATACAAATTATTTCAGTTGCAGGAAACGTTACTTAGAGCTGATCTTTTTGCAGTTCCCTCAGAAAAATCTGTAACCGCAGCAAAGTCAGGCAGCACTATCAGTGTACCAAATCCTGACGGGCAAATCGAAAGCTTCCGTATTGTAGAAGCACCAATAATGGAAGCAGGCCTGGCAGCAAAATATCCTTCTATTAAATCTTATGTTGGTCAGGGTATCAACAATCCTTCTTCAACCATTCGTTTTGATATTACGCCTTCGGGTTTTCATGCAATGGTTACATCTGTAAACCGCCCTACTTTTTATGTAAATCCTTTGGACAAAGCAACTCAAACCTATGCGGTAAATGCAAGGAATCAAAACGATCCGGTAAATCAATTTACATGTGAAGTAGAAGCTTCAATGACAGGTGGCATTGGTGATGGCAAAACTAACATAAAAGATAATGCTGATGATGGCAAACTACGGCAGTATCGTTTGGCATTGAGTGTTAATGGCGAATATTCTCAATACTTTCTCGATGGCACAGAAGCCGATACAGCGGCTATGAAAGCGAAAGTAATGGACGATCTTGTAGCTTGCTTGGTAAGGGCCAATGAGGTTTATGAAAGGGATTTTGGTATTAGAATGGTGTTCTTTAATAATGAAGATACCCTCATCTTTCTGGATCCTGCAACAGATCCGTATAGTAAAAATTCAGGTGACTGGAACACCGCAATTCAAAATACATGCAAAACTTACGTAGGTAATGATAATTTCGATATTGGTCATGTTATTATTAAAGTAGCAAAAATCAGCTTAAACAATGGAAATGCAGGCTGCATTGGCTGCGTTTGTAGTAATAGCACTGCCCCAAATAGATATAAAGGCAGCGGCTTTACTGCTTATTATGATCCAAGCCTTTTAGATTACGAAGTAATTGATTACTGGACACACGAAATGGGCCACCAGTTTGGTTCTAACCATACTTTTACTTTTAGTACTGAAGGTACACAGGCGCAAATAGAACCCGGAAGCGGTTCAACCATTATGGGTTATGCCGGTATTACCGGGGCAACAGATGTACAGCCGCATAGTGATGATCTGTTTGCCACAGTAAGTATCTCTCAAAATGCTTCTTACATGAAATCACAAACACAAGGCGGTGCATGTGCGGTAGTTACAGAGACCTCGAATCAAACTCCCACTGTAGATGCAGGTGCTGATTATACAATTCCAAAGTCAACAGCATTTGTTTTAACAGGTGTTGCTGCAGATGCTGACAAAACAGACAATCTATCCTCAGTTTGGGAGCAAATTGATGTTGGCACCTCTTCAACAACTTATCCTAAAACTTCCGCTACTAAAGGACCGGCCTTCCGCACATTCAATTATATTGCTGCTCCGGTAAGATATTTTCCTGAACTTTCAACAACGCTTAAAGGTCTTGTAAACACAAAATGGGAAGCCCTGCCAGCCGTTGCAAGAGACTTGAATTTCCGTTTTACTGCAAGGGATAATCACCCAGGTGGTGGCAATAATAATAGTGATGATATGGTTGTTACAGTAGATGCAGCCTCAGGCCCTTTTGTTGTAACAACGCAGAACACCACACCTGCTGAATGGTTTGGCGGCGACAACCAAACCATTACATGGGATGTTGCAAACACAGATGCCGCACCTGTAAATTGCAGCAACGTAAATATTTTATTGTCAACAGATGGTGGTGATAGTTTTTCAATTGTATTGGCTGCAAATACTCCAAATGATGGCAGTGAAGAAATCACTGTTCCATCTGTAAATACCGATAATGCGAGAATTAAAATCGAAGCCGTGGGCAATATCTTTTTCGATATTTCGAATACCGATTTCTCAGTTAAATCAGCATTGCCGGTAACCTGGCTATCTTTTACCGCGCAACGCTTGAACAATACTGCTGCAGTATTGCTTAACTGGAGTACCGTAACTGAGCAAAGCAATAATTATTTCGAAGTAGAGCGTAGTGCTGATGGCGCATCTTTTACACAGCTTTCAAAAGTAACTGCGGGCAATCATCCCGGCCAGGCGCAGTCTTATACTTATTCAGATTATAAAGCAATAGCAGGAGCCAATTACTATCGTTTAAAACAGGTAGATGCAGATGGCTACAGCAGTTATTCAGCTATTGCAAAAGTTATGTTACCAACCGATGGAATTACCTGGAGTGTACAGCCAAATCCTGCAACAAATGCTGCTGTTTTGTTGGCACGCAAAGAGTTAAATAATGTACACATACAGCTTACCAATGCATCGGGTAAAGTTGTTTATAAACTGCAGCAGTTAAGGATTTCAGCGGGCCAGCAAATAACAATACCGGTAAATAACCTGCCAAAGGGAATGTATATTCTTAACCTTAGCAGCAATGAAAATAACAAGTCAGAAAAATTGATTGTACAATAAGTTTTATCTCTGTTTTCTGCAAAACAAACGTGCCCCGGCTTTAAAAACCGGGGCCTTGTTTTGAACTATATATTAAAGTATTATTGACCAAACTGTTTTACTACTATCAGACTTCTCTTGCGTCGCACACTGCACCTGCAACAATTCTATTGAACAATCCGATGCAGCAGTGCCTACAATTTCAGGGTTGTTTTTTCGCAGGGATCAACAATGATTCAATTGCAGAAGTGTGCGACGCAACGATGCTTAATAGTAGTAATGCTGCCCGGTACAAAAAATTACATATTGCTTCGGCTATAGCGCTTCATCAACCAGGTACAGGATTGACTCGTAATTTTCTTTTACCGCTTCGGACATAGCCATTTCGCAGGTTTTTGTAGAAGAATAATATCCGTTATACTTTTTTTCATTTACTTCCAGTGCTTCCGGAAGCGTTGCTGCAGCAGTAAGTTCGGGAAACAGAAAACCTCTGTCGCCAGCCATGCCACAACATCCTGCATGTTTAGGAACCGTAACTTCATTTGCAAAATGATTGGCTACTTTAATAAACTTATTTCCTGTTTTCATTTTCTCCAATGAGCAAACCGGGTGCAGTACAACATTGCTTTTCTTTTGTTTTACTACGGCTGCCGGAATAACCATATCGTGTAAAAAATCTACACTGTCGAGGATGGTTAATTTGTCAAATATTTTTTTGTTTACCTCGTTCAGCGATGGACGTAAATGCTGCAAAGTGTACGCACAGGAACTTACATCAATAACGATAGGAAACGCCCCTTCGCCACTACTTTCCCATAACTTTTCCACGATGTTATTTGCTGTAAACTCACAGGCATTTTTAAATCCTTTTGAAGAAAATATCTGGCTGCAGCAACTGCCTTTTATGTTTTCAGGAATAATGATTTGGATACCCGACTTATTGCAAATACTGATAAAAGTTTCCATGATATTTTTTTCTTTGCCTTCATAAGTACCCAGCATTCTTGAAATGCAGGATGGGAAATAAACAATGGTATTTTTTAGAGAAGTATTGCCCGACTCTGTTCTTCGTTTCAGTATTGAAAGATTCGGTGGATAGTTTATTTGGGCTGACCACAATGGCATTGACGAAACCAATTTTTTTACTCCTTTTGTAAGATTGGTCATTGCTTTTTTGCCAAACAATTTATTTACAGCAATACCAGTTTTTAAAGCAAAGCGTGCAAGTGCTTCTACAGCCTTGAAATTTTTTGCAGTCGTTAATGCAATCCTGTTTGCTGTAACCGAATGATTTTCTCTTCTGAGGCGTTTTACCAAATCGCCGGTATTAATATCAACGGGGCAGGCACCGGCACACAAGCCATCTACAGCACAGGTATCCAGCACATCGTACTGGTATTGGCTCAATAACAGTTTATAATTTGTATCATCGCCAGCGTTTGCCAATTGTTTTAATGCTCTTCTGATTACAATTCTTCTTCTTGGCGTAGCGGTAATGTCGCGGCTCGGGCATTTGTGTTCGCAGTAACCACACTCAATACATTTATCCACTTCTTCTTCAACGGCTGGCAGTTCTTTAAGATTCTTGATGTGCACATTTTTATCTTCATTAATGATCACCCCGGGATTCAGCAGCAAATGCGGATCAATTGTACACTTGATCTTTTTCATTATTTCATACGCGGCGCCACCCCATTCTGTTTCTACAAAAGGAGCCATATTACGACCTGTGCCATGTTCTGCTTTTAAGCTGCCATTGTATTGATCTACCACCATTGTAATTACTTCCCTCATGAAGAGATCGTACCTGGTAATCTCCTCAGGTGTGCTGAAAGACTGCGTTACTACAAAATGAATATTACCATCTTTGGCATGCCCGAAAATGATGGCATTATAATATTCGTATTTTTTAAAGAGCACTTGCAAATCAGTAATCGCATCGCCTAATTTCTCAACCGGGAAAGCAACATCTTCGAGTATTACAGTAGTGCCACTTGCGCGCACCGCACCAACCGCAGGGAAAAGCCCTTTGCGAACTTTCCACAAAAAATCCTGCTCAGCGGGATCATTAGTAAATGCTGGTGCATTATATAAATTAAAATCGCTTGTTGATGATAAAAAATTATTCACTCTTACTTCTAATGCTTCAGGATTGTTTTCCTGGAATTCAATTAACAAGGCCGCCGCAGCTTCAGGAAGCGTTTTTACAATGGCGGGCATACCAGTCATATTTTCAACAGCACGCAGCGATGCCCGGTCCATCAATTCTACCATTAATGCTCCTGCATTTGTAAGCGGAACAATTGCCTGGCATGCATCATAGATATTTGGAAAGTAAAGCAGCGCGGTTGATTTGAAAGGATAATCAGGAACCGTTTGCAGAACCGCTTCTGCAATAAATGCCAGCGTTCCTTCGCAACCAATTAAGAGGTGCGCCAGTATATCCAAAGGATGTTCATGATCAATAAAAGCGTTTAACGAATAGCCAACCGTATTTTTTGTTAGATATTTTTTGCGGATTTTTTGATGCAGTATTTCATCGGCTTCAATTTCATATTTTATGTCATGCAGGGTGCTAAATAATTCCGGGCACTCTTTTTCAAAACGTGTATAATCGGAGACATTTTCAGTGCTGAATGTTTCTCCATCGGGTAGTATGAAGCGTATATATTTTATGGTGTGGTAAGAATTTAACTTTACGCCACAACACATACCGCTTGCATTGTTCGAAAGAATGCCGCCCATCATTGCGGCGCTGATGCTCGAAGGGTCGGGCCCTATTTTTCTTTTGTACTTTTTTAAAAAGGCGTTTACCATTGCACCCGTAATACCGGGTTGCACCCGAACCAGTTCCCCGTTGTTCTCAACTTGTATTTTATTCCAGTGTTGGCTCAGATCAACCAAAATACCATCTGTTATAGACTGGCCCGAAAGGCTTGTGCCGCCTGTACGGAATACCAACGGGATGTTGTGTTGTTGCGAAAATTGAAAGAGTGAAATAATTTCTGCTTCATTCACTGGCTGCACCACTGCCCTGGGAATTAAGTGATAAAAACCTGCATCTGAAGCAAAAGATACAAGATCAATATATCTCGACCTGATGCGGTTTTCCGGTAATATTTTTTTTAGCGCTTCTATCATTTATATATACCTGAATAAATATGAAGATGCAAGATAGCTGTGATTTGCTGCAATATAATTTAATAGAAGAAGTCCAAAAAATAAGTACGGGACTGCACCGGATTGTTGAATGGAATTGTTGCAGATGCAGTGTGCGACCCCGAGTTCCGCTGCGCTCGTCGGGGTAAACTGCCACGCCTTTGATAGATGCCATAAAAGAGGAACTGTGAACCGAGCGTGGCAACGATGATGCTATAAAAAAATAATGCTGGGCCCATAAAAAAATTCATAAAACACAATCAAAAGCTCCGGTTAATAAGTAGCCCTGCCGCCGGAAATATCAAATATAAATCCTGTATTAAAACTTGCCTCCTTCGAAACGATCCAAGTAGCAATGGATGCAACTTCTTCTATGGTGCCCAGCCTGCCCATAGGGATTTTCGCAGTCATATAAGCCAATTGTTCGGGTGCCGTATTTTCGTTCATTGCAGTTTTGATAACAGCGGGAGCAAGGCCATTAACCGTAATACCTGTTTGCGCATATTCTTTGCCAATGCCTTTAACAAGCCCGATTACACCAGCTTTCATACTTGAATAACCGGCCATAAAAGGATTGCCTTCTTTGCCGGCGATAGATGCAATTAATAAGATACGCCCATAATTATTAGGTTCCATTGCCTTTAATGCATGCTTCGTCATAAGGAAAGCACCCCGTAAATTTATTGCGTAAATTTTATCGTATTCTTCGGTAGGGTAGTTGGTAATTTTTGTATTGGTTGGACCAACAATACCTGCTGAATTGATCATGATATCGATCTTTCCAAAATTGTTTACAACATCAAGCATCGCTTGCTGTACCTGGCTTTCTGAAGATATATCTACTGTGTAACCTTCGGCATTGCAACCCTTATCCCTTAATATTTTCAGCGCTTTTGTAAGGAGCTTTTCATTAATATCAAACAATTGAATACTGCCACCTTCCAATGCAATGCGTTCTGCAATACCAAAGCCCAATCCATCTGCACCGCCTGAAATTACAGCTACCTGGTTTTCGAATCTTTTCATATATAGTTGCTTAGGTTTTATATTTTATTTTTATGAGCCAGGCATTTGTTTTTCATGGAATCATTGTTGCGTCGCACTCTTGTACGGTTTGATATTTTTTCAGCAAACAATCAAACCTTAAATTCAAATGCAGGCAACCCTTTAAATCCGCAATTACGCAAGACAAACAGTGAGCCTGCCAGGGGCTGCTGCACCAATTCACTTTCGCTAAGCCCAACATTTGCCGAGGTGATATACAGATCTTCAAATGTTGGGCCGCCGAATGTGCAGGAAGTAACTTTTGCTACAGGTAACTTAATTGTATACAGTTTTTCTCCTGTATGGGGGTTCCATCTTGTAACCTGCCAGCCATCCCAATGCGCAATCCAGAGCATGCCTTGATTGTCTATGGTCATTCCATCGGGTATGCCTTCTTCCTTTTCAATTTTTACTACGGTTCTTTTATTACTGATATGCCCGGTGGCTTTATCATAATCATAAGCCACCACCTGCATTGTTGGCGAGTCGATATAATAAAATGTTTGATGATCTGAACTCCATGCCATACCGTTAGAAATACTAACCGCTTCAATTTTTTTTACCGGGTCCAAACCATTTTGCATCATATAAACATTGCCGGTACCGGTATCTTCTGAAAGTGACATAGTACCTGCCCAAAACCTTCCGGCGGGGTCGCACTTTCCTTCATTAAAGCGGTTGTTGGGTAAATGGTTTTCAGGATCTGTAATCATTTTTATTTCATGGGTTTCCTGGTTAATAAGAGCAAAGCCATTTTGCAGGGCAGCAATCATATTTCCATTTGTGCAAACTGCTAAAGAGCCAATCATTTGGTGAACATGGATGGTTTTATGCGTTTGTTGTTCTGTGGCATACTGATGGATTTGCCCATTGAGAATATCAATCCAGCAAATGGTTTTGCTGGTAGCATCCCATACCGGGCCTTCGCCAAGCAGGCATTTATGATCAGTAATAATTTCTAAGTCAATGCCAGCTTTTTCCGTCATACCATTGTATTTATAATGCCTGATTGATTTGTTGGATAAGAATATGTTTTAAAACTGTACTTTTTTATAATAAGAAGTTGTTTATAATTTGTTTGCAGTGTTGCATTTACAACCGAACGATGCCATTTTTACCACAGACAAACTGATTGCGACCCCGAGTTCCGCTTCGCTCGTCGGGGTAAACTGCCACGCCTTTGATAGATGCCATAAAAGAGGAACTTTGAACCGAGCTTGGCAACGAAGCTGCTATGAAAACTTATGCTGGTATTACAAACATCTATATAAAAAAGCTTTTAACTGAATATCTTTTATAAACTGGCCTTAACCGGTAATTGAATAATAAACGTGGTTCCTTCGCCTTCTTTTGTTTCTACTTTTATTTCGCCGCCCTGCGCTTTTATAATATCGTAGCTAAGGCTTAAACCAAGCCCTGTGCCCTGGCCGGTAGGTTTGGTAGTGAAGAATGGCTGGAATATTTTGTCGACTATTTTTTGAGGAATACCTTTTCCGTTGTCTTTTACACTGATATAAATGTGGGTCTCCGATTTATTTGTACTTACTGAAACTGTTGGTTCGTAACCCGCTATATTCTGTTGCTTTTTTTCGTTAACGGCATAAAATGCATTGTTGTAAAGATTGAGTAATACTCTTCCTATTTCCTGCGGAATAATGTTCTGCTTTTCAATATCCGTATTAAAATATGTTTGGGTTGTTATGTTTGACCAATTATTTTTTGCGCTGAAGAAGTTTGAGGCGAGGCGCAGGTACTCGGCTGATAACGCATTAATATCAGTAGGTTCCTTTTTACCGGAGCCGCTGCTGCTATGTTCAAGCATTGATTTAACGATGGCATCTGCACGTTTGCCGTGATGGTTAATTCTTTCTAAATTTTGTTTTAAATCTGCTGCTATAACCTTGGCTTCGGTAATAGCTCCCTTATCTAATTCTCCGTTCATTTCGTCGATGAGTTCGTTGCTGACTTCGGAGAAATTGTTTACAAAATTTAAGGGGTTTTGTATTTCGTGTGCAATGCCTGCAGTGAGTTCGCCCAGTGAAGCCATCTTTTCTGACTGAATAAGCTGGGCTTGTGCTGCTTCAAGATCTTTGAGGGTATCTTCTATTTTTTTCTTTTGCACTTCTACTGTTTCTTTTTCTTCTCTTATTTGTTTTGTGGCAATAGTTATTTTTTGTTCCAGTATATTTTTTTGGTGAATGATGCGGCGGCTGTTCCATCTTACAAATAATAAAATAAAAATGATGGTAAGTATTAAATATACCGTGTACATCCACCATGTTCTCCACCATGGCGGGAGTACTTCAAAAGTATAAGTTACAGGCTCACTCCAAACTCCATCGGGGCTTTGAGCCTTTAATTTAAAAGTATAAGTGCCTTCGAAAATGTTTCCGAAACTGGCAGAAGCTTTGGTGTCTGGGGGGCTCCAGCCTTTATCGTAACCCTCAAGCATGTACTGATATTTTACCAGGAAATTTCTTCCGGTTTCGATGGCATTAAATTCAAAGCTGATATTGTTGTCTTGATGGGAAAGTACAAGCTTTTCAGGAATTGCATACCATTTTGAAATACCATCAAAAGATACTTTGGTAAATTTCCTGCGCATTGAATCCCTTTCAATATCGCTTAGGGGTCTTTTGAAATCGTAAATCTCTTCGATTATGTTCGGGGCAGTGCTGTTACTATCAATCTTTTCATTTGCTGCATTGGCAGTTAAGTCATTCCAGGTAATATTTTCATTATTTATCTTTACCCTTTGAATAACAACCGTTGGTGGTTTCATATCCTGGTTAATAATAGCCCTGGGGTCAAAACGTACGAGTGCTGTTTTATCAGATCCTGTGGCAATCCATATAATTCCTTTACTGTCTTTATACATTGCGCCCGGCCCAATATTTACATCTTTTACCGGGTAGCCGGTAGTGGAATTATAAACTTTTCTAACCGTCCATTTTTTGTCAGCCGTATTGGTTGAATTGCCGGGCATTAGCTCGCATATACCAAGATTGGTTCCTATGTACAATAAACTATTATCATCCGGTACAACCTGAGTGACATAATTATCCGGCAGCCCATCTTTGGTGGTAAAAGTTTCAAATAAGGGTCCGTAAAATGGTTCCTTATTTTTGATGGCTTCAGAAAATTGAACCAGGGCTTTGGGGCTAAGCAGGCTTAACCCTTCCTGCGTGCCAAACCAAAGATTGCCGCTTTTGTCTTCCTTAATTGTCCAAACCACATCATCGGCCAGACCTTGAATTGTAGAAAAGTTTATAAAACTTTTCCCGTCAAATTTACTTACACCACCGCCGGAGGTTCCAAACCAAACGTTACCGCTCCCATCTTCTGTTATACTATAAACTACATTATTTGCGAGACCTTGTTCTGTAGTATAGTTAATAAAACTTTTTCCATTGAATTTACTTACACCTCCACCGGATGTAGCAAACCAGAGGTTGCCTGTCTTATCTTCCAGAATACTAAAAACCGCATTATTGGCAAGGCCCTGTGCCGTGGTATAATTTGTGAATTTTTTTCCATCATATTTAATTACGCCGCCGCCTGATGTGCCAAACCAAAGACTGCCTCTTTTATCTTTTGCAATGCAATAAATTACATCATTGGTAATGCCCTGAGACCTTGCATAATTCGTAAAACTTCTCCCATCGTATTTAGAAACCCCGTTTCCCAAAGTGCCGAACCAAAGGTTACCAATTTGATCTTCAACTATGCTGTAAACTACATTGTTTGCAAGTCCTTGTGCTGTAGTATAATTTGTAAAGCTGTTACCGGCATATTTACCTATTCCGCCTCCAAAAGTACCAAACCAAAGGTTGCCCGTTTCATCTTCAGTGATGCTGTACACTGCATTATTCACGAGCCCCTGGGCAGTAGTATAATTTGTAAAATTTTCTCCATCATACTTACTGATACCGCCTCCATCAGTTCCAAACCAAATATTCCCTGTTCTGTCTTCTTTAATGCTAAAAACTGCATTATTTGCAAACCCCTGTGCAGTAGTGTAATTTGTAAAACTTTTTCCGTCATATTTGCTTATACCTCCTCCATTCGTACCAAACCAAAGATTGTCTTTTTTATCTTCTATAATACATCGTACATCATTACCGGCAAGCCCCTGATCTGTTGTGTAATTGGTAAAGGTGTTACCATCATATTTGCTTACCCCGCCCTGATATGTGCCAAACCAAATGTTTCCCGCACTGTCTTCTATAATGCTGCGGACTACATTACTGGCAAGCCCCTGGGTTGTAGTATAATTTGTAAAATCTTTTCCGTCAAACTTGTTTACGCCACTTCCTTCTGTTCCAAACCAAAGATTTCCTTTACTATCTTCCATAATGCAGCGAACTACATTATTTGATAATCCCTGTAACGTACTATAATTTGTAAAGCGTTTACCATCATATTTACTTAAACCACTTCCATCCGTACCAAACCAGAGATTACCATTTTTATCTTCCATGATGCTCCAAACTATATTATTTGCAAGTCCCTGAGCAGTTGTATAATTTGTAAAACTTCTGCCATCATATTTACTTACACCACCACCATTTGTGCCGAACCACAGATAACCGTTTTTATCTTTATAGCTGCAATAGATTTGATCAAGGGCAAGCCCGTCATCGGTACTGTATTTGGTAAAAAAACCATTTCCCTGTGCATCTGCTGCAATTGGCAAATTGGTAATATTGTTAATGAATGAATGTTTTACAGGAGGTAAAAGCCGTGTGCTACTCTTACCACTTTTTGGTGCTTCAGCAGTATTTCCGGATCCTTCGGGTATACTAATGCTTATTGGTTTTGGTGTATTTTCCAGAAATATTTCTTTTGGCTTATTTTTTTCGGAAAGATTGGAAAGAACCGTTGTGCGGGGATAAGTTAATGGGGCCAGGTTTTTTTTTTCGTTAGTCTTTTGGTTTATGTTTTGGGAGCACGAAATTAAGAACACAAGCGTGCAGGAAAGAAGTAGTGATTGAATTAAGCAAGCAGTTGTATTTATGTTACGCGGATTTGTTTTTAACTTCATTTTATCAGCATTTTTAATATACATAAAACACCAACCTGATTAGTAAATGGTTTGTTTATGTATTAAAATGAAAGATAATTAAGTTGTGTTGTATTGCCATTTTTCGTTTTCAATATATGTGCAAAAACTTACAACTGGCTACCTTCAAAATAAAGGGTGAAAGTAAAATGCAAGATAATCTGCAATTGTGCACTAAAAAATTTGAAAACTAATTTGTAAGCTGAATAGCTTATTAAAACCTGTTTACTTACAATTGTTTTTTGATGCTGTATATTCAAAAGGTGAAGTGATTGCGACGCAACGAAGCTGCCATAAAATATTATTGCTGTTATTAAAAATAATTAAATCATAAGCGTTTAATGCTCGGATAATTTAATTAATTTGCTTTTTGAAAAACTGGTCGTATTTTATTTTGAAAATAATACCCTAAGATCAGCTTTGAAAGATTAATTTTTTAACCCAAAAAATGTAACATGGCAAAAGCAAAAAAGGCAGCACCTAAAAAGGCAGCCGTAAAAAAAGCAGCACCGGTAAAAAAGGCAGCCGTAAAAAAAGTAGCCGCAAAAAAAGCAGCTGTTAAAAAAGCAGCTGCAAAAGCTAAACCTATTAAATTTGGTGGAGCGCCAACTCAAGGTGGACACTAAAAGAAGGCATATTCTCCTGACTGTTTTAAACACCAAAGCAAAGAAGAAGTGAATCATAAAATGCACTTATTCTGGAAATGGTATTTTGAACTTAAAATTTTGAAAGCGTTATTGTTGGCGGGTTTTATACCCGCTTTTTTTTGCTTATAATTTCATCAATATCCCTGCGTAAATGCTCTATGTCGATCCCCGAAGGCGTTTTCTCGTCCTTAATAAAGGCTTCGCTGAAAAGTGCATAAGATTCTTCACTGTAAGCTTCCCAAAAATCCATCGTCATCACCATCTCAACCCCCCATGTAATAATACGCAGCTCATCGTTTTTATAGCCAATAGCAAGAACTGCATGACCAAACCACGAACCCTTTTTGGCATCACTCTTTTTGCCAACTCTTGGTATCGTCCATTTTTTTGTTTTATTATATTGCCTTTCGGCAGATTTAGGAAGGTTTAGCCCAATGTAACACCCTCCAAAAAGATAAATCGTTTGAATTAATTGTTGACGGTTTTTGTCCTCCAGTTTTGCAAAAGCCATTATTTGGTGGCCACCAATTTCATTTTTTCGCCAATATTTGAATACTTTCAGCGATTCAACTCCTTCATCGTTCTGATTGGTTTCAGGATTATAATTTGAAACAGCACAGTAAGCATTTAAAATGGCATCATTTTTTGGCCTTTTTAGCCTGCCTGTATTCGAGGTCCAGGCCATTATTAAATGCCCGGCAGCAGCACAGGTACATAAATTTGTCCGTAAGTTCCCCATGTCGCCCCAATTATCACGCTTTATTTTTTTGCCCCAATTATGTTGTTTAGGAATGGGGGGCAAATCTGCCTGATCTAAATATTTTGATAGCATAAGAGTCCTGGCATCTTCTGTGTGTGGAAGCCTGCCAAATTTCATTTTCGAGAAGTTAATTTTTTGGCTTTTTTGTTTCATATTTTTAGCGGATTAGAATAGTGGTTCAATTTACTGTTTTTTAAAAAAATAAAGTAAAGACAATTCTTTTTTGCAATTTAATTGGGTTTTATGCTTTATGGGTTTTCCGGGTCAAAGTTTTTTTGAAATTTCTTATCTCCACTTTTGTTTAACCAGAACTTACTTATAGAATATTGGGGCTATTATGAGCCAAACTAAAGAATCAATATGATGCTTTCGTTGCGTCGCACACTTGTACGTTCCATTCTATATTCAGCAAGTCCGCAAGTTTCGGGTTGAAACACCAATGGAACAACCGGATTTTTGTGTGCTAAATTAAAAATGTATGAGTAAGTTTAAAATTGTTCCATTGCCAAAAAGTTATGCTGACCAGATACGCAATAATATGAAAGATGACTTTGGTAATACAGTTATAATGCAGACTGCAACCGGGCTTGGGCCCTGCAGGGTCTCCCTTAAACCCTTCAGACCGGGCATTGATAAAAGGCTGCTTTTTAAACATACGCCGTTCGAAATTGATAATGCATACAATCAACCTGGCCCGGTGTTTATAAATGCAGAAGATGTAGAAGTATATAAAGATGTTTTTCGTTTTCCACCAGAAATAAAAAATGATAAAGCGCATTTTCATCTAACACTGATCGGCTACAATGAAAATCAGATGATGGTTTTCACTCAACTTGTTAAGGATGCTGATATTGATGAATTGATAGCTGAAATATTTGATAAACACCCTGAAGTTGCTTACCTGCATGCCCGCAATGCAGAAGCTTGTTGCTTTATCTGTAAAATTGAACGGGCCTAGATACTTTGAGCCTTGTATTTTTGCTGCCATACAATTTTGAACCGTACAAGTGAGTGACACAACTGTTGATACCATGAAATACCTAAGCCCGAAACAAAAAGAAAAATAATCACTTTTGTTTTCCGGAGAATAAATGAATATAACAAATACAAAACAAAATGAACAGCGGCGATTTTAAATTGTTTAGTTTTATTGCTTTGTTTAAAACCAAATCTTTAATAATATGAAAAGGAAGTTGTCTGTTGTTTTTTTTAGGTTTTTCTTGTTGATTTTGTTTGTGCCGGTATCTATTTATTCGTTTGCACGAAAAGCCCCATCGCGTGAATTTTACCAGCTAACGGTTTACCATTTTAAAACAGCCGCACATGAACAGGTAATTGACGGGTATCTTCAAAACGCATTGTTGCCTGCCTTGCACAAACTAAACTTTAGTAATGTGGGTGTATTTAAAGCATGGGCTAATGATACTGTTGCAGATAAAATGTTCTATGTTTTTTTAACGATAAAATCGTTGGATCAAATAGCCGCACTTCCTGCAAAACTCAATGCCGATGCTGCTTATCAAACAGCAGGGGCTGCTTACATTAATGCAGTTTATAAAGACCCTGCTTATGTAAGAATGGAAAATATTTTGCTTCATGCTTTTCCGCTTGCTCCAAAAATGCAATTGCCCCAATTACAGGCTGCGAATAAAGACCGTGTTTATGAACTCAGGAGTTACGAAAGTGCCAGCGAAAAAATATTCGCTAATAAAGTACAGATGTTTAACCAGGGTGGAGAGATTGATTTTTTCAAGCGACTTAATTTTAATGCGGTGTTTTACAGCGAAGTAATTGCAGGCAGTAAAATGCCCAACCTTATGTATATGACTACTTTTAACAGCATGGCGGACAGGGATGCGCACTGGAAATTATTTGTTGATGATCCTTTCTGGAAAACCCTTTCGGCAAAGCCGGAGTATCAAAATAATGTTTCGCGTAATGATATTACCTTTTTGCAACCAACCTCGTATTCAGATTTTTAGTTTTTCAATACAAACTTTTCGGTTAAATATACCTCGTATCAACGCTAAATTTTTCAGGGAATTTTGCCTGTGCGGTTTTATAAAAAGACATGATCTCCTTCATGTCTTTTTGTATTTCAGAAGGGTAGATCGTTTTTGAAATTCCTGCTTTTTTTTCTTTGTAATCAACATAGCCCAAACATATTGGCACACCTGCACCTTTGGCTATATGGTAAAAACCTGTTTTCCATTGATCTCTTTTGCTGCGGCTACCTTCCGGCGTAATTACAACAATCAATTCCTGCTCATGTTTGTAAAGATTAATCATGGCATCGGTATGGCTGATGCGTTCTTCATTTTCCTTTCGGGCACTCCTGTCAATGGCAATACCACCAAGCGGTTTGGTAATTAAACTAAAAGGAAAACGCATCCATTCTTTTTTTATGGTGTAGCGGATTTTTAACCCTAATATTTTACACGAAGCCATGGCATACCAAAAATCCCAATTACTTGTGTGTGGCGCTGCTATTACAATACACCGTTTTACATCGGGTGGTATGCGGGTATCAACCGTCCAGCCGGTTATACGAAAAATAAAAACACAAAAAGCTCTGAACATTTGCTTGCAGTTGGTTAAGCAAACAAGATAAATGAAAATATGATGCAGTTATTTTCTAAACTTTTTTTTTGAGCCCGGCATTTGTATTTTATGGCATCAACTGTTGTGTCACTCACTTGTACGTTCGGAAGTTAATGCAGCTTTTACCGAAGCGGCGGGATATGCGGTATGCTCAATAAAAGATTCAACTGTACAAGTGTGCGACGCAAGAAAAGCTTCATAGCAGAACTGTTGCCTGGTTTCAAAATTCTATAATATTATATTACTAAATACATCGTAATGGTTATGGGTATAACACGACTTACATAAAATCAATGAACTTACCGTACGCTTATAATGCTATACCTTCGATGCATGAAAATTTTATAATCTTCATTAAACAAACTTAAATATGGTACTGATTATTCTTGGCTTTGTAATATTTATCGTTGGCATCAGTTTCAGCCGCGGTAATATTGAGCTGAAACGATTTGGAAATCCGGCCCGCATTGTGGGCATCATTATTATCCTGGTTGGTGTACTTACTTCCTGCGTTATACAAATAGATGCAGGCGAAGTGGGCGTAAAGAAATTGTTTGGCAAGGTGCAAACGGATGTGCTTAGCAGCGGATTGCATTTTATAAACCCTTTAATGGATGTGCAAAAGCTTGATATAAAAACACAAAATTATACTATGAGCGGTGTGCATGATGAGGGTTCTAAAAACGGCGATGATGCAATACGTGTATTAACTGCGGATGGTTTGGAAGTTACGATTGATCTTTCTGTATTGTACCATGTGGTTACCAACGACGCTCCAAAATTATTACAGCAAACAGGCCCGGATTACGAAGATAAAATTGTACGCCCTATTACGCGTACCCGCATTCGCGACAACGCTGTGTATTACGATGCGGTGGCGTTGTATTCAACCAAACGTGATGAATTTCAGCAAAGGATTTTTTCAAGCATTGAAAAAGATTTTAGCTCCCGGGGGCTGGTGCTTGAAAATTTGCTGGTGCGTAACATCACCTTACCCGAAAGTGTAAAAACAACTATAGAACAAAAAATAAATGCAGAACAGGATGCACAAAAAATGCAGTTCGTGCTGCAAAAAGAAAAGCAGGAAGCAGAGCGAAAACGTATAGAGGCGCAGGGTATTGCCGATTACCAGCGCATCATCAGCGAGAGTTTAACAGATAAACAATTGCAGTACGAAAGCATACAGGCGCAGCTTGCACTGGCAAAATCAACGAATGCAAAAGTAATTGTTATGGGCAAAGGGAATACCCCGGTAATATTAGATGCGAATGGGAATAAGTAAGATATTTTTTGTACCTGGCTGAGGAATTTCTGTGAAGCTTTTCTTGCGCCTGCCAAGACGAGAAGCATAGCGACTGAACTCGGGGTTGCACTCTTATACGTTCTGAATATTGCTCAGCAAAAAAGTGCAACTATCGAACTACATTGATTCATTTATATTTTCATTAAACCAGCGCATGCGATATGCATTCATAGCGGTAGTTCCAAGCTTTCTTATCAGCCTGTAATTTACAACCGCACCAACCGGTGCACCAATTACAGGAACAAGTTGCGCCATCTTTGCCAGGTCAATATAATCGCGGTATTCCTGCTGAAAATTGCGCCAGTCGAACTGGTGAATATCTTCGGGCAGTTGTTTGCTTTGTTCTTTCCAGTTTACCATTTTTAAGTACACTTCTTTTCTATGTTCATGGCTGGAAAAAGCCAATTCAAATATGTGGAGTAAGTAAACCCTTTCTTTATAATCCTGCACAGGAAAATTGTACACAGCAGCAATATCAAAGAGTAACTTAAGTTTAATACCAAGCAGTAAAGGAAAATCTGCAAGGCCTAACAAAATGCCACCTGCACCTGTAATTCCACCTTCTGTTGCCGCTGCTTTCTGGTAAAGGCTGATCTTTTCTTCTACAACATTTTCTTTTAATTCAAGTGTTGCAAATGAAGTTGGTTTAGTAGTAATTAATTCCGCACTAAACAACACTCCACGTATCATCTGCTTAATAGTTGTGGTAATTGCAGCATGTACTTTTTCGGGTATCCAGCTATTTACTTTTACCTGAATTTTTTTGGAGAGCTTATTTAACAAAGATGGCTTACGCTGCATTTCTTTCTGCCAGGCTTTTAATTCATGCAAAACCTTTGCATCGTACCATGAAAGTATCGGGTATTTTTCCATTCCTTAAAGGTAGCAAAGCATTCAGCAAATATTATGTAATCGTGTTTTCGTTCTGCCGCAACAAGGTAGTGGGATTCATTTGATAGGTAAGAATTTCCCCATTTTTTAAAACTTCCACAATTCTGTATCCGCGGTATTCGGTGCCCCAGTTACCAGCAATATGCGAATCGAAGAAATAATATTTACCGTTGTTCTCTTTTACAGCATCCATATCATGATCGTGTCCATGAAATACTGCTTTTAAATTCACTTGGTTATCGAAGAGTTTAACAAGATCAGGGCAAGGCAATCCTCCTTTTGTCCAGTTAAAAGGTGTAATGTGCATAAAAACAAATAGTTGCTTCTTATGCTGGTATTTTATTAACTGTTCATTGCACCAGCTAAGATTGGGGCAAACATAATTTCCTTTAGTATCTGCTGAATTAAGAACAAGAAAAGCTGCCTCTTTTTTTTCAAATGTATAATGCCATGGCATATTCCATGTTTGTTCCCAGTGGGCTTCTTCAGTCTCATCGTGGTTGCCGTGCGAAACATAATACGGCATTGTAAGTTGATCCCATTTATTTTTTACCTGTGGTAAAAATTCTATTTCGTTGTGGAAAAGATCACCATTGATCATTGTAAAATCAACACCGCGGCCTTTCTTTTCTGTATTGATCCATGAAACCATTTCATCATGGTATTTTTCATATTCTGTATTGGTTTGCCCATAGTGTCCATCACTTGCAATGGCAAAACGTAATTGAACCTTGTTTTTTTGTGGCAGTGTAAAACCATTACCTGTAAAGGATTGCAGCGAGTTGGTTATTCCAATAAGTACTGCGCCTTTTAATGTTAACTTTAAAAATTCTCTGCGTGAAACTGACATTACAAATAGATTTTAATGTGCAAGTAACAAAAGAAATATGAAGTTGATATTAAATGTATTTTTTTATATCGCAAAAAAAAGCTCCGGCATTTCCCGGAGCTTTTTTGGTATTTCAAAATGGATCTGCTGTTGCAGATAATTATTTTTAATCGTGTTTATCTTTACTTTTTTCGTTTGGTTTTTTATCCTTGTTTTTGTTCTTTTCCATTTGTTCTCTTTCCCGCTTCTCATTTTCCTTTTTGTACTTATTATTTATAATAACATATTTTGTTTCTGAACTGTTGCGGATAATCACTTGTTTGTTGTTATTGCCTTTATACTTCTGGTAATTTACAACATGAACACTGTGGTGCAGGTAAGCTCTTGGTTCATTGATCACCACTTTGTAAGTAGAAAATAAATCATAGTTACGATACCTTACAGGCATGTAAGGTGAAAAGATCCAGCGACCTCTTTCAAAATAAACATAGCGTTGGGTAGGTACATAGTAGTATACATCAATGTCGGGCATATAATAATATTGTACATAATCGTAACCAACGGGTCCCCAAACAGGCTGGCTTTCTATATTAAAACTTATATTCACTTTAACCTGAGCCTTAGTTTCGGTAAAGATTAAACCGGCTGTAAAAAATGCGGCGAGTAAAATTAATTTTTTCATACTTTTTTTAATTATTACCCTTAAGCCAAATAGGGTGCCAGCTATTTTTTAAAAATGTTATAGAATCAAAATATGACTTTAGCACAATATGATTAAAGATGATTTGGAGCAATGCAGGATACAAAAAAATACCCCTGCCGTTTATTCTTTGTGAATGAAAATGGCAGGGGCAAAATTTATAATTAGGTATATTCTAATTTACTTGCTATAATCTTCCGGAAGATTATCTACAGGTACATTTGTTTTAAATGCGATTGTTTTTGATGCGCTTGAAGGTTTTGGCTCTGTCATGCCCACAACAATTACACGCTTATGACGTACCCTGCGTGGATGACGTGCCCTGTATTCAACTGAACATGACTCTAAAGACACTGCTGCAACAATTACGATTGCTGCCAGTATGATTTTGTTACGTGTTTCCATTTTTTTCTTTTTTACTATTTGTTAATTGATACAACCCCTGCTGCAAAATAAGCTTTTAACCCCAAAAACTTATATAATAACGGGGCCTGCCCAGCAAAGTATCAGAAAGCTCAAGAGTGCGACGCAACAAAGCTTCATGGCAGTACAATTGCCTGGTTCAAAAAATTACTGTTGCGTTTATTTAGCGAACAATATCTTTAACCAATAATGACAACAGAAATCATTAAAACAAATATCTGTATTGTTGGGGCAGGGCCAGCAGGGGCAACTACCTCTATTATGCTTGCCAAAATGGGCATAGCACATGTAATTGTTGATGCTGCGGATTTTCCAAGAGATAAGACCTGCGGCGACTGCCTTGATCTAAAAGTGGTTAGGATTTTAAATGAAATTGATCCATTGATTGTAACCAATGAACTTTCGCAACAACAATATTTTGCGGCATCGGCAGGTATGCGGTTCATTCTTCCCAATGGTAAACATGTAGAATTAATTCCTGAACAAAACAGCACAAATAAAACTGTAGCCAAGCCAATATTTTATGTTTCCAAACGCAGCAATTTCGACAACCTTCTTGTTGAAAAAATTGATAACAATTATGCCGATCTAAGGCTTGCAACCCGTGTGGAAAAAATAGAAAGGGAAGGTGGCGGATGGCGTTTGTATACTGTAAATAATTCAAAAAAAATTGAAATTGAAACTCGCATGGTTGTTGGTGCTGATGGTGACCATTCGGTGGTGCTAAAGCATTTACAGCAAAGAAAGGTTGACCGCAATAATTACGCTGCTGCATTACGCCAGTATTGGAAAGTAGTGGATGGGATGCATAAAGAAAACCTGATCGAAATTTATTTTCCGGCTTCGCTGCCGTTCTCTTATTTCTGGATTTTTCCATTGCCTAACGGCGAAGCAAATGTTGGTTACGGCATGGCCAGTTACTATGCGGCAAAAAAGAATATCAACATAAGAAAAGCTTTTGCAGAATTGATAAAACACGATGCATACTTAGCGCCAAGATTTAAGAATGCACAACCATTAGAATCCACAAAAGGCTGGGGAATACCCATGGCGGGTTGCAAACGTAAAGCTTATGGTAACGGCTGGTTGCTTGTTGGCGATGCAGCCTCTGTTGTTTCGCCAACTTCAGGCGAAGGTATTGGTACGGGAATGTTTTCGGGTTTTATTGCTGCGCATTTTTTGCAACGTTCGGTGCAACAAAATAAGTACGATGAAAAAATGTTCACTGCTTACCAGCGCGAAATTCACAAACGCTTAAAACAGGAAGAGCTTTTGTATCGCTTTGCCAATGCGCTGCCTGCATCCATTTTTAGTGCGGGCATCAATGCATTACTCTCCAACCGCTTTATTCAGAAATGGTGTACAGAAAAAGAAATGAAACGCTGGATACATACTGCTTACAACGAACCTGTGCAGGTAAATCTTAATGCATGATTTTGTAAAAATAAATTTTAGTAGCCGGGTATTTGTGTGACCAGCTTTTAAATTACTATCAGGCATTCGTTGTGTCACTCACTTGTACGTTCAGAAATATATTCAGCACCATTCAACCTGCCTAACTATTATACAACCGTTCTCACAAGCTGTTTGAGTTAATTGTAAAATTTTGGAAACGCGGCAGCATGTTACCATGAAAGAGGAACTGTGAACCGATCCCAAAAGCTTTCGGGGAAGAAAAGCTAAATTTTAGTACTGAAGTCTGGTACAAAATAAAATTCTTCCTGCTGTTTGGTGTTTGAATCAATCTTAGTTTTGCGGCATGCTTACTATAGAACTATCGAAACTGCTTTTTCATGCACATCATGGATTGTATAAAGAAGAGAAAAAGCTGGGAGGTGCTTTTGAAGTAAACGTTACAGTTCTTCACGCGCCCACTAAATACCCGGTTTTGCATATTGAAGAAACCATAGACTATACAGCAGTTTATAACATTGTACGGCAAAAAATGGAAAAACCAACACCTTTACTTGAAACCGTAATTACCGCTATTGCTGATGAAATTTTGAAGCAGTTCACACACGCTATGGAAGTTAGTGTAAGCATTACTAAATTAAATCCGCCCATTATTGCATTCCGGGGATCGGTTGGCGTTAAGTGTATTTTAAAGCGGAATAGCAACTAAAGAAACGATAAGGCTGCATACTTTATACTGATAATGTGCTGATTTATAATAGTGACTGATATGGATTGTTGAGATAATGGAATTCGAGAAAATAAGATTGGATTAAATTCCTATAAAACTAATAGGTTATATAGATTTAAATCTTATGTTTGTTAAAGACTTGCAAAGTCTATTAGTAAACTTAAAACTCAAACAGCCATCTTATGGTACCAAAACTCAGTTCACCTGAAATTTTGAACTTCCTGATTATAGTTAGCATCATACTTATTTCGTCGAGGTTACTTGGCGAAATATTCAGGAAATTTAAGCAGCCACTTGTAGTAGGGGAGATTCTTGCGGGTATTATTATCGGGCCTTCACTTTTAGGATCTGCGTTTCCTGATCTCTTTAAACAAATCTTCATGAGTCAGCCCCGGGCTTACGGTGCTTTCGATGGTTTGGCCAATGTGGGTGTAATACTTTTAATGTTTATTGCCGGAACAGAAGTAGATATTAAGATGATTCGTAAAGAGGGCAAATCCGCAGCATCTATCAGTTTACTAGGGTTAGTATTGCCTTTTGCTTTTGGCTTTTTATGTATCTGGTTTTTTCATGATTACGTATTTGCAGTTCCCGCAACAGACCGGCTGATTCCTTCTCTTTTCTTTGGAACAGCACTATCCATTACAGCATTGTCGGTTATCGTAAAAGTGCTGATAGACCTGGACATCATCCGCACAAAAGTTGGCGGCCTGGTTTTAACAGCAGCCATGATCGATGATTTTTTAGGCTGGATACTGTTCTCCATTATTATACAAATGATGACCGCCAAAGAGGGCGATGCGTCTTTTACTTCTATTCTGTATATACTTGGGTTTGTTGCTTTGATGATGACAGTAGGCCGCTGGGCAATCGACAGGATACTGGGTTTATCAGCGAAATATTTAACCGCCCCAAGTGGTATTATAACGGTAGCTATTTGCCTGTGTTTTCTGGGTGCAGTAGTTACTGAATACCTTGGAATACGGGGTATTTTCGGGGCCTTTCTAGTGGGTGTAGCCGTAGGCGATTCAAAGCACTTTAATCACCACATTCAGCATATCATACAGGCATTCATTATTAATTTAATAGCACCTTTGTTTTTTGCCTCTGTTGGCTTAAGGGTAAACTTTGTAACCAATTTCGATTTATCTACCGTTGCAATAATTCTTGGTATAGCCTGCATCGCCAAAATTGTTGGGGCAGGTTTGGGCAGCCGCATAGGCGGATTAAACAAAAACGAATCAATGGCTGTTGCGTTTGGTATGAATGCACGCGGCTCGCAGGAAATTGTGCTGGGCCTTGCCGCATTGCAGGCAAAAATAATTGATGAGCAGGTTTTTGTTGGCCTTGTGGTAATGACGATGGTAACCATCTTAATTGCAGGACCTTTAATGAAATTTTATCTTCAAAAAGATCTGAAAGAAAAGGGTAAATCAACAGAAGCACGGGTGGTTATGCTAGACGAGCAACCCGAGAATGTTGTTGTATCAAATACATAAATTACAAGATAATTTTATGAATAAGGCCCTGCAAGACAATGGTTTCGCAGGGCCTTATTTTTTGTATTTTTTTTGAACCAGGCAGTAGAAATTTGTGCATCATTTATTGCGTCGCACACTTGTACGTTCTGAATCTTTATTGAGCATTTATCTCAGCGTAGATCGAAGCAAAGATTGTTGGCGGTACACCAATAGCAGCAACAATATAATTTACAATTTTGAATCTGGCATTATCTACTAAAGTAGCTATCTCCATCTTCATTTATCTACTTTCATGTGATTGTACAACTTCTTTCCTGATCGGATATTTGCAGAACATATTTCGTATTCATTTCTCGAGGAAAATATTTATTGGTGTTTTGGAAATGGGTTTTCATAAATAATTATGAGTACTGGAATAAAATTTTTAAATTCAATCTTCCTTAACTCTCTGCAACAATTTTCTGCTAATTAATTAACTCGTACCCAAACATGAAACAAGCAATTAAAACAGGGCTTGCAGCATTGGTGCTGTTACTGGCAATCTCCTGTAAAAAAGAAAACAGCACAATTCAAACTTCAAGTATTGACATTAACAATTCCGAGCAGTCTCGTATCCCGGATACTTTATATTATGCCGGAAAAGCAATCGGAATAGGCACACAGGTATGGATGACTAAAAACCTGGATGTAAGCCATTACAGAAACGGAGACCCCATACCACAGGTAACAGACCCAATTGCCTGGGCAGCATTAACTACCGGGGCATGGTGCTATTACCCTGCAGCCGGAGCTATCTATGGTAAGTTATACAACTGGTATGCAGTGAATGACCCAAGGGGCCTGGCCCCGGCAGGTTGGCATGTACCCAGCGATGCAGAATGGACAACGCTGACCACTTTTTTGGGGGGCGAGGCAGTGGCAGGTGGCAAAATGAAAGAAACGGGTACAACCCATTGGACCTCCCCCAACTATGGTGCCACCAATAGTAGCGGTTTCACAGGGCTTCCGGGTGGCTTCTGTTACATTGATGGAACATTCAACCAACTTAGATACTGGGGTTTCTGGTGGAGCTCTACTGAGAACTACTATATCAACTTTGCCGACATCCGCTCCCTGACCTCCAACTATGGCAACTTCCCAGGTGGTGGCTACTATAATAAGCACTATGGCCTCTCTGTACGCTGTGTTAAGAATTAAACTATTTATGAATGCCGCGAGACGATATGATTTTTCTCTTAATAATTGAAACAAACCCAAACATGAAACAAACAATTAAAACAGGGCTTGCAGCATTGGTGCTGTTGCTGGCAATCTCCTGTAAAAAAGAAAACAGCACAATTCAAACTTCAAGTTTTGATGGTAGCAGTTCTGCGCAGAACGGTATAATTGATGATAAAGTTCTTGCTGGTAATACTGTTACAATAGGCACACAAGTTTGGATGAATAGCAATTTGAAGACCAAATTTTACCGGAACGGGGACTCCATACCACAGGTAACAAACCGAAAGGCCTGGAAAGCACTAACCAAAGGTGCCTGGTGCTGGTATAATAATGATTCTGCCAGATACGCGCAGACTTATGGCAAATTATACAACTGGTATGCAGTAAATGACCCAAGGGGCCTGGCCCCGGCAGGCTGGCATGTACCCAGTCTCGCAGAATGGTATGCATTATCCGCTTTTTTGGGTGGGGATCTTGTAGCTGGTGGCAAAATGAAATCAACCGGTACAATTGAAGCGGGCACTGGCTTATGGTCTGCCCCCAACACCGATGCAACTAACAGCAGCGGCTTCACAGGGCTTCCGGGCGGGTTACGTTTCTACGATGGGACATTCGGCGATATTGGAGGCGAGGGTATTTGGTGGAGTTCTTCTCCGTGGGGCACTCCCTACGCCCAAGAGGCTATTCTGAATTACTCCTGGGGCTTGCTGACCATATACTACAAGAACCCTGTGCGAGAAGGTCATTCTATCCGTTGTGTTAAGGATTAAACTATTTTAAATGCCGCGACAAGGCGGGCCAAGATCGAAACGAAGATTAATGGCGGCACGCCAACATGAAAATGTATTGAGCTCCGTAGGAGCGTTATGTTAGTAGAATAAATTATAAAACCAGATGATTCATCGAGCTCCGTAGGAGCGATACATTTAAAAGCAAAACATGGGTTGAATGTATCACTCCTACGGAGCTCTTTATTTGTAACATGTTTTTATTTCTACTAACATATCGCCTCGCTGAGGCTTGTACATTGCGCGGTTAAACATAAGATATGTATTCGCGTTCCCTTCAATCTTCGCTGCGATAAAAGCTCAATATATAATCCAACAGTAAAAGTGTGCGATCCCGAAATAAATTCGGGACAGGCTGCCAC
>DGQT01000088.1 GCA_002390845.1 Chitinophagaceae bacterium UBA4407
ACAAAAGTATGACAGGAATTTGACAAAACACAACACCCTTTAAATTTTTTTTAACGTTACTCAGCATCGCTTTTAAATTATTGCTTAAGGTGTAAAATTAATACCTGTAAAAAAACATCCGGCAAATTGTGGAAGCATTGTACCATTATAAATAGTTTCTTTCAACTCAAAGTTTTGCAGCAGATTTGCAGCCAAATTAATCAAAGTGTACCCGAAAACAAAACATGCAAAACATAGTATAGCAATTTTTGCTTCAGGTGCAGGCAGTAATGCAAGAAAAATCATTGAATACTTCAGTCAGTCGCCAAATATTTCAGTTAGCCTGATTGTTTGCAATAATGCAGAGGCTGGTGTTTTGAAGATAGCAGCTCACTATCATATTCCCGCTATTATCTTAGATAAAGAAAAATTTTTCAGGGGTAACTGTTACACAGATGAACTGAAAGAAGCCCAGATCGACTTAATTGTACTGGCGGGTTTCCTGTGGAAAATACCGGCTTTACTGGTTAAGGTATTTGCGGGAAAGATTATTAATATTCATCCCGCCCTCCTTCCGAAATATGGCGGAAAAGGCATGTATGGCAGGCATGTACACGAAGCTGTAATTGCAGCTGGTGAAAAAGTGAGTGGTATCACCATCCATTATGTAGATGAACTGTACGATCATGGACAGAATATTTTCCAGGCGGTCTGCCATGTTTCATCGGGGGAAACTCCCGATACACTTGCCGCCAGGATACATATACTGGAACATGCACATTATTCCAAAGTAATTGAAGATATTCTTTTGAATACAGGTTATATCACCCATCATATCAATTAAAAATCCGGGGGGTTATACTAACCTTCTAATTACCCGCCAATCTTTAGATATGCTTAATTTTTGCTTTAACCCCTTGTTACAGGTTTACAAACTATAACTTTGCGCCGTTGCTTCTGTTCAACAGAAATACAAACCGTTGAAGAGTGCGACGCAAGAAAAGCTCAATAGTATGTCGAAGGCCGGGCTCATAAAAAAATTCATTCACCTTTTGCTGGTATTTTATTGAAAAAATATTAAAGGCTGAACACTTTAAAAACACTGTGCCTGGCAACTGTATTTTAAAACCATAATTATGAAATTCCTGGCTTTCTGCTTAACCTTATTTTTTTTTGCCGGCTGCAATAAAAGTGATTATATACCTGTACACGGAGGAGGAGGTGGCAGTAAAGAAAAGATAATAGGCACTGTTTATTTATTTGATGACCTTGCTAATGATGCACCCGACTCGAACATGACTGTAACCATTGACGGTACTGCATTTACCACAACCACAGATTCATCGGGTAAATATTCATTTAAAGATGTTCCTGCCGGCACTTACAACTTAACTTATTCCAAGCCGGGATATGGAACTTACCGCCTGGATACATTTCACGTGGTTTATAATTCTAACGATACGCCTGCTGTAGTTCCGGCAAAAGCACTGGGCACTCTTTCAACAACAACGGTTACCGACCTTTTTATAAGCGTGGAAGGCGATACAATCAAAATTATACCCACAATTAACCCTGCCGGAAACGAAATTATCGCAAGGGGTGTTCGCTTCTTTTATGGTGCAGATGAATCAGTAACAGGTACTGATTTTCTTTCTTACAGCAAACAGTTCCGGTTAAAAAAAGATAGCGATCCTATTAAAGTTTCAAAAACAGATTTTTATGACGCTGGTTTTTCGCCCGGTGCAACTATTTATGTTCGGGTATACGGCGACGCAATTTTTTCAAACGATTATATAGATCTTACAACGGGCAAATCAATATTTCCCAACCTTAACCCTACAACTGTTGCTTCTAAATCGTTTGTGCTGCCTTAGCACATCAACTAAATTCTTTTAATGAATTTTTTTGAGCCTGGCCAGGAATATCTATTGAGCTTTTCTTGCGTCGCACACTTGTACTGCATCAATACTGTTCTGCTATTCAAATGCGAAACCTGTTGCCGTTAATGTAGATACATCTTTACCATTTTTCAGCTTCAGCAATATCTTCAGCGGGCTTATTAAATTGCCTGCGTGATTGCAGCTTTTGCAATTGCCGCTCTACGATCAGGTCTGCAATTAAAACACCTGCATTTGCAGCAGAAGTCAGCAGTGTGCGTAATTTTTTTTCGCTTACATCCAGCCTGTATAAAAGATTTACCAGCTTTTCAAAATCACTTACAATAAGTGCATTTATGTATTCAGCCAGTCGCTCCCTGAAAAGTGCTGCAGATGTTTGCATCTGTAGTGCATCCCCAAAAGTCTGTACAATGTCTTTTTGTACCTGTTGCTCATCATTACTCATAAACTATTACTCTTTGTTGCCGGGGTCTTTGTTTGCCTGATGAGTTTTTTTAGTAAAACAATCTGGCCAAGGTGGTAATGTGCATGCTCTGTAATTCCATGCAGCGTTTTATAATGAGTAGCATGGCCTGTTGCAGTCAGTTCATTCAAATGCTCATCAGGAAATTGACTTACAGCATCTGCAAGCTGATGTGCCGACTGCAGGTTGCGTTCTTTTAGTTTTAACCAGTCTTCTTCGTTTTTAATCGCAGGCATATCAAAACCGTTTGCTTCATTTATCACGGGGTTGGCACCAGATAATCTTTGCATCACAATATCATTATAAAAACTTAAGTGATGCAGTAAGGCAGCAATCGTATTGTAAGAAGCTTCTGTTACAGTGGTGGCTTCTTTATATCCAACATCTGCCAATGTATCTTTTATATTCACTTCGGTCCAGTTGCCACCTTCATAAACAGCCACAATATGCCCGGCAATAAGTTCAGTTAATTTCATTTGAATAAATTTATGATCAATAATATTTTTCAACAGCACCCAAACCAAATAATGCAAAATCGTATTTCACAGGATCATTAACATCTAAGGTTCGCAGGTATTCAGTTAATTCCAAGGCAGTTTGCCAGTCGGTTTGTTTCCGGTGCAGCAAGTTAAAGTGTTTTGCAACACGGGCCACATGTAAATCAACCGGGCAAATTAGCTGTGCTGGTTTTATATTATCCCAGATCCCAAAATCAACTCCTTTTTCGTCTTTTCGAACCATCCATCGTAAAAACATATTCAGCCTTTTGCAGGTAGATTTTTTTTGTGGCGTTGCAATATGCTTTTTTGTTCTTTGGGGAACATCCTCAAGTGAAAAAAAATAATTGTAAAACCCAATCAAACCCTGTTCAATATTTTCATCACCGGGCTTCATCCATTTTGCAAATGCAGTTTCCAGCGAGTTGTGGTTAGTGTAATGAAATTTCAGGAATTCTATAAAGTATAAAAGATCGGTTGCGTTAAAGGTTCTGTGTTTAAAATGCAGTAATTTTTTTAAGTCTTTTTCTTTATGGTTAAGCACATAATCGTAAGGTGCCATGTCCATTAACCCCATCAATTCTTTCGATTTGTTGATGATGGTAATCCTCCCACCCCATGCAAAAATTGATGCAAAAAAACCCGCTATTTCAATATCCTGCTTTTTTGTAAACAAGTGCGGAATGCAAATGGGGTCATCCTTAATAAAAGAAGGCCGGTTGTATTCCTCAACTTTCGCATTAAGAAAATCTATCAAAGAATTATTATCTTTTATCATCTTATATTACTGCGTTAGGGATTGAAGCGGAAAGCCCGCAGCTGCGCGAAGTGAAACGCAGCGCAGCGAGGACTTGCAGCGAAAAGCCCGGCCCGAAGGGAAACGCCCACATATCTTCATTCGCACATCCACATATCCGCATATCATCCAATTGCCTGCATCAGATCTTCAATTAAATCCTCAGCATCTTCAATACCAACACTCAATCTTATTAGTGAATCACTAAGGCCATTCTTTATTCTTTCTTCACGTGGTATAGAAGCATGTGTCATACTAGCAGGGTGATTGATAAGCGATTCAACACCACCCAGGCTCTCTGCCAGCGCAAAGATCTTTGTACCCGACAAGACTTTCATGGCTGCTTCTGTACTTTCATTTTTTAATTCAAAACTAATCATGCCACCAAAGCCACGCATCTGCTTTTTAGCAATATCGTAATTGGGATGGTCTTCAAAACCCGGCCAGTAAACCTTACCAACCTTTGGGTGATTGCGTAAAAAGTAGGCGATTTTCTCCCCGTTCTCGCAATGCCTGTCCATACGCACATGCAGTGTTTTAATGCCACGTAAAACCAAAAAACAATCCTGCGGACCAGGCACTGCGCCGCAGCTTTTCTGTATAAAATACAATTCATCCCGAAGCGCTTTATCATTTATTACCAGGCAACCCTGAATTACATCGCTGTGGCCACCAAGATATTTTGTTACGGAATGCATAACAATATTGGCGCCCAGGTCTAGCGGGTTTTGCAAATAGGGCGTGGCGAAAGTATTGTCCACACACAATAAAATATTGTGCGCTTTTGATATTGCAGCAACCGCCGCAATATCAACAATATTCATCAGCGGGTTTGTGGGAGTCTCCGTCCAGATGAGTTTTGTTTTGGCAGTTACCAGCGCAAGAATATTATTTGCATCCTGCATATTTACATAGTGAAACACGATTCCGAATTTCTCAAATATTTTGGAGAACAAACGATAAGTGCCGCCATACATATCGCTGGCCGCAATTACTTCATCGCCCGGTTGCAGTAGTTTTATTACGGCATCTGTTGCCGCTACGCCACTGCTGAAAGCCAAACCGTATTTCCCGTTTTCAATTTCGGCAAAAGCCCTTTCCAGTGCGAATCTTGTGGGGTTTTGAGAACGTGCATATTCATAACCCTTGTTCTTTCCGGGTGCTTCCTGCACGTAGGTAGATGTTTGGTAAATAGGCGTCATTATTGCACCTGTTGACGGGTCGGGCTCTACCCCGGCATGTATAAATTTTGTAGCAAGTTTCATGATAATTTTTTTTCGGCACCGGCAAGTTAAGCACATTAAGTTTAATAAAACGTAAAGCGCTTAACAGCAATATTATGATACCGGCATTTGAGCTTTGAGCGTCTTCGTTGCGTCGCAATCCTTTCATCTGCAGCAATACTAATGAGCTTTTATCGCAGCGAAATTGACATGCAATTGTTAATGTTTACCAGTTCGTGTACCCGTGTTAAACCTTTAATATTAAGTTAGGTCACAGGGGCCTTAGGGGACAAATTATTTTAAGAAGGCCGGATTTTCTGTACAATTTTTTTGCCGTTGCTAACCTTATCTGAAGTATTAGTTTTGAGGCGTTTCGATAAGAGCGCCTCAAGCTAATACTTCAAATTTTGATGCTTCATTTTCCCTGCTCAACCACCGCATCATTCAACTTCTCCAAAATATTTATTCTCCAAAATCAATTTTTCACTTGTTCATCCCTGCATAGTAGTTTTCCCGGCTGTTTAAACTGTACAATAAAATTCTATAGCACAAGTGTGCGACGCAACAAAAGCCTCACAAAGAACAGGTGCCTGGTACAAAAGCCCTCTTGATTTAGCTGCAAAAAAGTTAAAACTAACTCTTTGCCATCTGGGTAAAAGGCTTTTTTACAAATGGCTGTTCACAATTATATCTTGGCGTTATCTTCGCTATATGCAACAAACAAGTATGAGAAAAAATTTACCTGCTTTCTTCTTTTTATTTTTGATTACAGCATACAGCTTAACACTTAGCGCCCAAACACCGGCCACTTATAATAGTGCGGATATTTATCTTCAACTGAAAAAGCTGAATGTGCTGGGCAGCGTGTTGTATGTTGCCGCGCATCCCGACGATGAAAACACGAGGCTGCTTGCCTACTTCTCGAAAGAAAAACAATACCGAACAGGATATTTAAGCTTAACACGTGGCGATGGCGGCCAAAACCTGATTGGCGATGAACAGGGAATTGAACTGGGATTGATACGCACACAGGAATTACTCTCGGCCCGCAGAATGGATGGCGCTGAACAATTCTTTAGCCGGGCCTACGATTTTGGTTTTTGTAAAACAGCAACCGAAGCATTGAATACCTGGGGCCACGATAAAATTTTAAGCGATGTGGTTTGGGTAATACGCAAGTTTCAACCGGATGTAATTGTAACAAGGTTTCCGGGAGATGAGCGTGCGGGGCATGGTCACCACCAGGCTTCTAATTTATTGGCAGTAGAAGCTTTTAAGGCAGCTGCCGACCCCAATATGTTTCCGGAGCAATTGAAACTTGGCGTACAAACCTGGCAGGCAAAAAGAATTTTATGGAACACTTTTAATTTCGGTACAACTAACACAACTGACAGCACACAGTTTAAAATGGATGTTGGCGTGTACAATAGTTTACTTGGTAAAAGTTATGGGGAGATAGCGAGTGAAAGCCGCAGCCAGCACAAGAGCCAGGGCTTTGGTGTGCCAAGGCAAAGAGGCCAGGCTTACGAATATTTTAAACCGTTAGACGGCGATGCACCGAAGAATGATTTGATGGAAGGGTTTGTAACAGATTGGGGAAGGGTTGATGGAGCAGGTGCGGTGAAGCAACAAATTGATGCAATAATCAGCAGTTACAGTTTTGAACATCCTGAAAACTCAGCGGCTGCTTTGGTTAATTTGTATAAAGCCATTCAGCAATTACCGGATAGTTACTGGAGAAATAAAAAGTTAGATGAAGTGCAAAATATTATCATCAGTTGCAGCGGGTTATTTGCTGAGGCAACTTCTGGAAATGAATATGCAGTGCAGGGCGATAAATTCAATGTGCAGTTTTTTATAAACAAGAGAGACAACAGTAATGTTGTTTTGAAAAATATTCAATTGCTTTCTTTCGACTCTACTTTTACAAACAACCTTCCACAAAATCAAAACATCAACGTCACAAAATCATTTACTGTTCCTGTTGATGCAAAAATTTCTCAACCTTACTGGCTGGAGAAACCATTACAGTCAGGCAGCTTTGATGTGAGCGATCAGCAACTGATTGGCAAAGCACAAAGCGATGCAGCATATACTGCTGCATTCACATTTAACATAGAAGGTGTTGACTTTACAGTAAAACGGGATGTGCAATATAAATTTACCGATCCCGTAAAAGGCGAGCTGTATCAGCCTTTCAGAATAGAGCCTGCTGTTACCGGTACATTCAATGAAAATGTTTATGTGCTGGATGGCGCTAAACAAAAAGAATTGCAACTTGAACTAAAATCAAAAAAATCGCTGAACAATGTTGACATAAATATTACTGCCGACAATAGCTGGAACATTACGAATGGCATGTATAAAGACTCGCTGAAGAAAGATGCAACAGTTGATGTAAAAGGAATACTAACTACCACAGCCAACACCAAAAGCAATATTGCAGTATCAATTAAGAATATCAGCGATGCTTCGGGCCAATCATATTCGCAACCATTGATGCAAGAGCGGGAAATTTCTTACGACCATATACCCGGCATTGTTTACTATAAACCCCTTGCAGCCAAAGCAGAGAAGATCGATGTAATTACTAAAGGAAAAACCATTGGTTATATCACCGGCGCAGGAGACAAAGTTCCGCAGTCTTTACAGCAGTTGGGGTACACCGTAAAAACGTTGAACGAAGCTGATATTACCGATGATAAGCTTAAGCAATTCGATGCAGTTATTGCCGGCATCCGTGCCTACAATACACATGACTGGCTTACCGGCAAATACGATGTGCTGATGCGTTACATACAAAATGGTGGCAACTATATTGTACAGTATAATACGAGTAATTTCATCAGCACTGTATCGAATAAAATCGGGCCTTATCCTTTCACCGTAAGCCGTACAAGAGTTACTGATGAAAATGCAAAAGTAACTGTGCTGCTGCCTGATAATTCCGCGCTCAATTACCCCAATAAAATAACAGAAAAAGATTTCGATGGCTGGATACAGGAACGCAGCATTTACCAGGCCGAGCAAATCGATGGTCATTACGAAATGCCTTTCAGCATGCATGATGGCACTGAGCCGGAAACTAATGGCAGTCTCGTAATCGGCAAATATGGCAAAGGAAATTTTGTGTACACTGGTCTTGTGTTTTTCCGGGAATTACCTGCGGGTGTTCCCGGCGCATACAGGTTAATGGCCAATTTAATTGCGCTTCCAAAAAATAAGTAGCCTAATGAGTGAAAACAATGTAAAGAGAAGAAAAGTAAGTATATGGTTTTTGGTAGTGCTCGGCGTAGGTATTGGGCTCTTATTAAAAAATGTAAAACTCGGTTTAATACTCGGCTTAATCATAGGTTTACTGGCAGGCAGTTTAGCGGGTCGAAGGCGATAAGTCTGAACGGGGATTTGGAAGGATTATGAGGAAATGCATTTTGAGCCGGGCAGATTAATAAGCATTTAACATCGTTGCGTCGCACTCGTGTACGACATAACATTGTTGAACAGCGCGAAGATGAAAAACAACCTGCATTATTGACGCTAAATGTTCCAACCGCACAAGTGTGCGACGCAAGTAAAGCCTCATAGATAAATAAATGCCGGGCTCATAAAAAATCTAACGTATGCGACAAAAAGAACAGGCTCCCTTATTTAAAAAATGGCGCTACTGGTATATATTGCTGGTGGCTGTATTGCTTGGGCTAATTATTTTCTTTACCTGGCTTACTAAATATTTTTCATGAGCAGTATCGACTGGATAGTACTTGTGGTTACGCTTGCATGTATTGTTGCGTATGGCTTGTATAAAAGCCGTACCAGCAAAAATCTGGAAGGATATTTTTTAAGCAACCGCAGTATGCCCTGGCATTTGGTGTTGCTGAGTATTATGGGTACGCAGGCCAGCGCCATTACTTTTCTTTCTGCACCCGGCCAGGCATTTACTGATGGTATGCGTTTCGTTCAGTATTATTTTGGTTTGCCATTGGCTATGATCGTTATCAGCGTAAGTTTTGTACCGCTTTTTAAAAAGCTGAAAGTATTTACCGCATACGAATTTCTTGAGCAACGTTTCGATGTAAAAACAAGAACATTTACCTCAGCGCTGTTTTTATTATCGCGTGGTTTTTCTACGGGCATCAGCATTTATGCACCTTCTATTATTTTATCATCATTGCTTGGCTGGGATATTTTCTGGACCAATATCATCATGGGCGGAATACTGATCATTTATACCGTAACCGGCGGCGCAAAAGCGGTGGCTTATACGCAGCAACTGCAACTGGCCATTATTTTTTCAGCGATGTTTATTGCGGGTTATTTTATTGTTCATAACCTGCCTGCCAATGTAAGTTTTTCAGATGCTCTAAAAGTAAGTGGCGCATCAGGAAAGTTAAATGTAATTACCACCGGCATAACAGATAAGGGCTTCGACTGGAAAGATAAATACAACCTGATCAGCGGATTGGTTGGTGGATTTTTTTTATCGCTCTCTTATTTTGGAACCGATCAAAGCCAGGTGGGGCGCTATCTTACAGCAAAAGATGTAACCGAAAGCCGCATAGGTTTATTAATGAACGGACTTGTAAAAGTGCCCATGCAATTTTTAATTTTATTGCTTGGCGCATTGCTGTTTACCTATTATCAATTTAATACCGGACCGGTATTCTTCAATAAAGCGGTAAGTGAAAAAGTGTACACTTCGGCTTATGGCGACAGTTTAAAAACAGTACAGAAAAACTATGACATTGCTTCTGCAAAACAAACTGTAATAGCTAATCAATATGTAGATGCATTGCACAACAACAGCACCAACATTGAACAGTTTAAAGACAGCCTGCAACAAAACAATACACAGATCGGCAGTTTGCGCACGCAGTACAAAACTTATCTCAAAAAAGCCGACAGCGGCACGGATACCAACGACACCAATTATATCTTTATCCGTTTTGTGGTAGATAACCTTCCTGTTGGTTTGGTGGGTTTACTCATTGCAATAATTTTCCTTGCTTCCTGGGGTTCTATTGCCGCGGCGTTAAATTCACTGGCATCCTGCACCATGATCGATTTTTATCTGCGCTTTAAAAAGCATAAAGTTCACCCAAATAAAAAAGATGTGGAAGACTTGAAGAAATATAAACAGTCAAGATGGGCCACATTTGGGTGGGGTGTTTTTTGTATTGTGGTTGCACAGTACAGCAGCAGACTGGGTAGTTTAATTGAAGCGGTAAATATTTTTGGATCCTTGTTTTATGGCGTTATACTCGGTATTTTCTTAGTGGCTTTTTATATGAAAAGGATCAATGGTAATGCGGTTTTCTGGGGTGCTGTTATTGGCGAACTCATTGTTGTACTGTTGTTTATTTTAGACAATAACGGAACCATTGGCCTTGGATTTTTATGGTTGAATGTGGCCGGCGCCTTGGCGGTGGTTGTTTTAAGCTGGCTTGCAGATAAATTGATCCCTAAAAAGCAGGCAGTATAAATTTGATATTGAGTACTTTTACACCTGCACATTTTACACTACGTTTGCACACTCAAATAAACAGGTTATGATCGAAATAAAAGTTCCGGCAATAGGTGAATCCATTACTGAAGTTACCCTGTTGAAATGGACAAAAAAAGACGGCGAATATGTTGACCGTGACGAAGTGATCGCCGAACTGGAAAGCGAAAAAGCAACGTTTGAAGTGAACGCTGAACAAGCCGGTTCTCTTAAAAGGATTGCGCAGGAAGGTGATACTTTGCTCATTGGCTCTGTGCTGGCACATATTGATGAAACGGCTACAAAGCCTGAAGCCGCAGCACCTGTTTCTGCCGCACCGGTTGCAGAAATTAAGAAAGTTGAACCGGTTAAACCAGAAGCGGTAGCAAGCACTGCTGCGGTTCTATCCGTTCCAAACGATATTAAAGCAACACCCGTTGCTTCTGCAATTATCGCCGATAAAAAAGTTGATCCTACCACCATTACGCCTTCTGGCTTTGGCGGTAAGATCATGAAGAACGATGTAATGGAAGCAATTGCGCATCCGGGTAAAAAAGCATTTGCCGGACAGGAATTATTTACCCGCAATGTGCGCCAGGAAAAAATGAGCAACCTGCGCAAAACCATCAGCCGCCGTTTGGTGGAAGCAAAAAATACTACCGCGATGCTCACCACTTTTAACGAAGTGGACATGACCCGCATCATGGACATACGCAAAACCTACAAAGACAAGTTCAAAGAATCGCATGGTGTAAACCTCGGTTTTATGAGCTTCTTCGCAAAGGCCTGCGCCATTGCATTAAGCGAGTGGCCCGCGGTAAATGCGTACATAGATGGCGATCAATTGGTGTATCATGACTATGCCGATATTAGCATCGCAGTTAGCACGCCACGCGGTTTAACTGTGCCGGTAATGCGCAATGTAGAAAGCATGAGCATGGCCGATGTGGAACGAAAAGTTGTAGAACTCGCTGGAAAAGCAAGAGATAACAAGCTGACAATGGAAGAACTCCAAGGCGGAACTTTCACCATAACCAATGGCGGTGTATTTGGCAGTTTATTAAGTACACCCATAATCAATATTCCGCAGAGCGGCATATTGGGTATGCACAAAATACAGGAGCGCCCAATGGCCATCAACGGGCAGGTTGTTATACGGCCCATGATGTACCTCGCACTCAGTTACGACCACCGCGTAGTTGACGGCAGGGAAAGTGTAAGCTTCCTTGTTCGTGTAAAAGAATTGCTCGAAAGCCCCGAACTTTTACTCATCGGCAAAGACCCTGTAAAGAGTTTGCTGGAACTGTAATTTTCTATAATTCGTTTATAAATTTCAAGCCCGTTTTACAGCGGGCTTTTTGTTTTTGTACCCGGCGGAAGAAGGAATTCTATTGAGCATTGTTGCATCGCACTCTTGTACGGTTGGATTGGAAATTGAGCTTTCATCGAAGCGCAGATTTGAGCGAATAAATGTTTATAAAAATTATCCAGGAGATACTGAAACAAGTTTAGCATTACGGTTTTAATTATTTTCTAATACCAAATCAGCACATCACCAAGTTATCAAATTATTCAGTTTTCCCCCTCCGGCCAGTGGAAGCAAATTTCAAACCCATCAGGGTCTTTGAAGTTAATGGCTTTCCAGCCATAACCTGTTATGGAAGGTTCTTTTAAATCGACACCACTATTGTGAAGACATTTGTACGCTGCATCAATATCGGGACAGCCAAAATATAGTGTGGTGTCAGCATGCGCTGCAATACGCAACTGGTCAGGGTTTGCGGGGCGGTGCTCTTTTTCGTAGGCGGTGTTGAGCATTAGTTCTATCTTATTCAGTTCAAGCAAAACCCAGTCAACATCATCGCCTTCGCCGGATGACTGAACAACTTTAAAACCTAAAATATCACGATAAAATTTTAATGAGGTGGGCATATCGAAAACCTGTATCAATGGTGCCATACCCTGAAGGTCAATTTTCAAAATATCATTTTGTTTATCCATTACAATGCATTTTCAACTCTGTGGTTCTTTACTCTGTGGTTAAATGCTCCGCTTCAATCTACTCTGCGGTAAAAGCTCAATAAAATTACAAAAGTACAAGGGTGCGACGCAAGGTACGATGCCATAAAAATGTACTGCCTGGCTCAAAAATTTTCTACTTCAAAATTTGGATTAAATACCACGCAATTATGCAGCAGATACTAAACAGGCTTCGATAAAAAGACCGGTACTTATTTGCAGCATTCATCCTGCCTGTTGCTTAATTTAATTTTTCAATTGGCAGGCAGATAAGCGGGCTGGTTTGGGCTATTACAATTTGGATTTAAACCATTCTATTGCGATATCACTTGCTTCGTTCAGTTTTTCCATGTATGGAGAAAAATGATTGCCCTCCAGGTAAATAAGCTTCTTTGGGTTCGATGCCTTATTATAGGTTTCTGTTATTAAAGATTCTGGTATCATTTCATCATTCCTGGCAACAATAAATAGCTTTGGTATGGTGTCTATATTGGTAACAAATGAACCAGGTTCGTATTCTAATTGCATTTCCAGGCTCTTTAATGTTACTGTGTTTTTATAATCCGGAGCATTAATCCTAAAGCTTTCCACAAATCTTACTGCATTCGCACTCGTGATAGCGCTGAACTTATTTGGATCGCTGGACACAACGGGGATTAAAGCAGGTTTACCACCTTGTACACGGGAAAGCCTGTCTGCATTGAATTGCTGCGTAAGAAAGTTAATTGTTTTTGGTGGCATGTTTTTAACATAGAATGATCCGCTGATAAAGGGAGTCATCGCAACAATACATTTTACTCTTTTATCAAGTGCGCTTGCTACGATTACGTGACCGCCAGAATAACTGCCTCCCCATAAACCAATCCTTTTGGAGTCAACATCTTCCAATGCTGCTAAATAAGAAATGCCATCTCTGTATGCCTGTACCTGAAGCCATGGATCAGCCTCCTGCCTGTTGATGCCCTCGCTTTCGCCGAAATTAGGATAGTCGAAAAGTAAAACCACAAAACCTGCTTTCGAAAAATTCTCAGCATAAGATTGATAGTTACATTCTTTAATGCCGGAAAATCCAGGAGCCATAACAATAGCTGGCAACTTTTTATTTTCAGAATGGCTGGGTTTAAACAACCATCCCTTTAAAATATAATTGTTAGAATAATAGGAAACATTGGTTCTCATTGAACCTGAATCCTGGTATTGCGGCACTGAAAAACAATAATTACTTTTAACCAGTAGTAAGGTGAAAACAAAATGAAATATTACTGCCCTCATCATTTAAATTTTGATGGAAGATAATTCTTTATACACTGTGAAACAACCAAGCAATCTTCGCTGCGGTAAAAGTTCAATAAAATTACTAAAGTACAGGTGTGCGACGCAAGTAAAGTTTCATCCTTATTCCTAAGCCGGGCTCAAAATGCTATTTCAATTATTCATCAATAATTAAAATTATTATCTACCTTAATTTATAATATTGCAATCAATTCTATTAGTTCACCAACCTAACTTTCTTTATGAAGAAGTCTTTACTTGTTGTTATTGCCTGCGTTGCTTTTTATGGAGCCGCTCTTTCGCAAACAACAGATTCTATGTTTTCAGAAACACGAACAAACGGTGTTTGGCAAAAAAACAGCCTGGATATTATTAGCCGGGATGCATCTTGTTCTATAATATCGCTGCTATCGCTATTGTGGGATGAAAGTTCACACAAATGGGTTAATTCTGCGCTTTCTTCCTATTCTTATAATGGTTCTGAAACCCCTTCTAAAGTATTGTATCAGGTTTGGGATGCGACAAATAATGTGTGGGTAAACGTTTCACTATTTATTACGCCCAGCTACACGGCAACTAAAAAATCCTTTATATCTCAGTACTGGGATGCCTCTTCAAACACATGGGTTAATAGTTATAAAATAACCGAAAATCTGGATGGGGAAGGCAGAACAATTTCAAGTGAGTTTGATCTTTATTCGGGTACTGAGTGGCAAAAGGTTCAAAGAAGCCTTTTATCTTACAATACAGATAACCATGTTTCCAAATCAATATTTCAGCTTTGGGGTGGTTCCGATTGGGTAAATAATGGTAAAACTACTTACGACTACACAGGGAAAGGAATTTCTTACGACTACCTGTGGGATAATGGCAATAGCGTTTGGACGATATTCAGAAGAACGTATAATGCTTATCTTAGCAATACGGCGTTACCTGAAAAGTCTCTTGGCCAGCTTGCCTCGGGCAGTAACTGGGAGAATGCATTCCGAAGCAATGCCTCGTATAACAATGACAATAATTTGCGTTCCGCTTCTGAGCAGTTTTGGGATGCGGGCACGCAAACATGGATCAACGCTTTCAGGCTAAACCTTGATTATTATGCCGATGCCTCACAACATCATTACCAGTACGAAAACTGGGATGCCACCACCAATTCATGGGGCTATGGCTACAGAACTTACAGTACAGATGTATTGTGCCCGCAAAACTTACAAATAGTACCTGTATCAACAATCAATAAAAGGCTGGCTTTATTGTCTCAAAACAGTACCGGCAAAATACTGCTGAACCGCATGCCTGAAACAAAAGCTCCATCCAACAACAGTATTCAAAAAATATTTAATCCACTTGCCAGTGACGGGAAAAATATAGTTTATGATGTTACCGTTAACAACAGCGGCAAAGAATACGCGTATGAGTTGGTACTTTCTGCTGCTTCAAAACCAAAAAGCATCAGCAGCAGCACAACAGAAAATGCTGCTACAACAGCGCAGCGCAGTTTTGTAATATCACCGAATCCTGCAAAAAATTATTTCAATATCAATCTTTCTTCATGGAAAAATGCGGGTGATATTTTGCTGAAACTTTCAGATGTTTCGGGTAATCAAATCATGCAGCAAAAAATGGTTGCAGGCATGCAGCGGGTAAACCTTCCATCTTTGCAAAAAGGGCTTTATGTGGTTGTAGTAACATCAGGAAAAGAAATTCATACACAAAAACTTGTGGTTGAGTAGCAATCTGCCAGGAATTTGAAATTTTCAAGATATAGAAGCCCGTTTAATTGCGGGCTTTTTTTTACCGGGCAGAAGAAGAAATTCTATTGAGCATTGTTGCGTCGCACACTTGTGCGGTTGGATCATCTGATCAGCTATTCAAACAACATGGTGCTACGCTTCTATATAAGTCGATACTAAGTAATTGAAAATCAGTAAAAAAATTTGCGACTTATTTCGCCACTTGACGCAACGCCCCTTTGCCGGGAGACTTAGATAAAAATTCAATAGTATTCTGAATGTACAAGAGTGCGACGCAAGTAAAGCTTCATCCTTATTCCTAAGCCGGGCTCAAAAACTTATATAAGTAGTTAATTCGGTAAAATTTAGGCCAACTTAAATTTTATAAACCGGTATGAATGACTAACAAAAAAATAGGCCCGCCCTGGAAAGAGCTGGCCGTTGCTAACCTATGAAAAACACCTATTTAAAATAATCTTATTAACTCTTTTGTCTGGGTAATTTCTGTTGCCTGTTTAAAGGTCGTCTTAATTTTTGTCTATTCTGCAATTCTTTTTTAAAAAGATCCCTTAATTTTTTTTCCGATACAAAAACCCTGTTTGCACGAGCCTCGCCATTCAGAACTTTTCGAAAATCATCTTTATACCTCTTTCGAATTTCTACAACCTTCTCTTCAAAAGCAACCTCGTCGTTGATATAATTTTTTCTGGCCAGTTTTATTTCCGCATAATAATTATTGTAAACTGGCCAAAATTTTTGAGACTCTTCAGGAGTTAAGTTTAACTCCTTTGTCATATATTCTACTTTTACATCCTCAACTTTTTTCGAGCTATTGTCTTCCTGTTGCTGAGCCATACAAATGTAACCATGTAAAAATAATAAATAAATAATAATAATTCTTTTTTTCATCTTTAAGCAAATTTAAATCCCTTTAATGGTTTTTTCACCGGGCTCATCTGACTCATTAAGGTAGCTCTGAATATCATCATCACTCGCACTTTTAAGCATATTCTGCATTTCCTTTTCCTGCTGGTATGAAGCAGGTATATAATCTCCTGGCGTTTCCTGGTTATCTCTCAGATAATTGATGATATCATCATCTTTAATATCAGCGAGCCTTTGTTCAATACTGGGGTTTTTGTCCAGGCTTTTAAGATGTTTGTTTACATAGAGAAAAGAAGAAGTAGCAACAATGAAAAGAACTGAAGCTGCAGCTGCGTAGTTTATCCATTTACGCATATTGCTTCTTATTGACAGAATCTTTCCGGTGGCAGGCTGTACCTTGCTGACAGGGATTTCCAAAGTTTCAAAATATCTTTCCGGAATTGAATAAACATTTGCTTTACCAATGGAATTAAGCAACGGTGCAACTTCTTCGAGTTCCAGACAGGTTTCGGTATACCTGCCTGCAGATTCATGCTCCTGAATTTTTTGCATTACCGAACCTGCCAAATCCTCAAAATAACCATTTGGTATGTTGTAGGGAGATACCGTAATAACTGGAAGTGCTAATGTAACACGGCTAATTATTTCAGTAGAGAGGGAAGCGAAGTAACCTACAGGAACAGTATATGGGTTACTTCGTTCAAGTTCAGCAACGATCGGACATACCTCCCATAACTCTTTGTATATAATACTTTGGCTTTTCATTTTAATGATTTGTTAGACCATTTATACGGTATAAAGTTTAAAGTTTAATTATTTCTAATGTAATCCTCTATTTTCCTGGCAGCATGATGATAGCTTGCTTTAAGTGCACCTTCACTTGTTTCCAATATCCGGCTCATTTCCTCGTAAGGCATTTCATCATAGTACCTTAAATTAAAAACTGCACGCTGCTTTTCAGGTAGCTTTTGAATCGCAAGCTGCAACTTCCATTCAAGCTTATTGGCATCAAAGTTCTTATCCGCTGCAACCTTATTGGAAAGTACAGATTCTACATCGTTAAAGCTTACAGATGCCCTCTTCTTAAGTTGCTCAATAAATGTAAGCGATTCGTTTGTGGCTATTCTGTATAACCAGGTATAAAGTTGGCTGTCTTCTCTAAAATTTTCCAGGCCATTCCAGACTTTTATAAACATATTCTGAAGCACATCATTCGCATCATCATGATCCACTACCATGCGTCTTATATGCCAATAAAGTTTTTCCTGGTATTTTTTTATAATAGAAGTAAATGCCTTTTCCTTTGTTTCAGGCTTTCTGAATTCATACAACAACTCTTTATCGTCTAATTCCATGCAGCAGGTCATTTAATCACATAAAAATAAAAAAACCCACCGTATGGATGAGTTTTTGTTTTATAAGTTTAATGCAGATATGGTTAAGCCCGTGTTACAACCTCAGGCTTTTCCTTTTCTTACCATTGCTTTTTCGGCAGCGGCAACAATATCCGGGCTGTCCAAACCATATTTTTTCAACAGTTCTTCGGGTTTACCACTTTCTCCAAATGTATCTTTTGTGCCCACCAGTTCTACCGGTACAGGATTGTGTTGTGCAGCAACCCTGGCAACACTTTCCCCCAAGCCACCAAGAATATTATGCTCTTCGCATGTTACGGCACAACCGGTTTTTGAAATGGATTTTATAATAGCTGCCTCATCAAGCGGCTTAATCGTATGAACATTGATCAACTCTACACTGTATCCTTTTTCTTCAAGAATACGCCCCGCTTCAATAGCTTTCCAAACAAGATGGCCGCAGGCAAAAATACTAACATCGGTACCCTCGCCTAAAACCTGGGCTTTGCCAATAACAAAATCGCTGCCATCTTCTTTTGTAAAGTTTGGCCATTTGGGGCGGCCAAAGCGCAAATAAACCGGCCCCTGATAATTTGCAATAGCAATTGTGGCAGCTTTGGTCTGGTTAAAATCGCAGGGCACAATCACAGTCATACCGGGCAACATTTTCATTAAACCAATATCTTCCAGAATCTGGTGGGTAGCACCATCTTCGCCCAAAGTAAGGCCTGCATGACTGGCACAAATTTTTACATTCTTTCCGCTGTAAGCAACACTCTGCCTTATCTGATCGTAGACCCTGCCTGTACTGAAGTTGGCAAATGTAGTAGTGTAAGGGATTTTGCCCCCAATTGTAAGCCCCGAAGCAATCCCTATCATATTCGCTTCTGCAATGCCGCATTGTACAAAGCGCTCCGGAAAATCTTTAATAAACGGCCCTAGCTTAAGCGAGCCTGCAAGATCGGCGGTTAATACAACCACGTTAGGGTTGGTTTTTCCGGCTTCATAAATACCTTCTCCAAAACCACCACGGGTTTCTTTTTCGTTTAATACCTGAATATCTTTCAGCATGTATATTGGTTGTTAAAATTTTTATTTAAAAATGCCCTGTAATACAAATCCTGTAATTTTTAAAACTACGATTATTGGCCGGGCAAAAAATCATTTTTCATCTTTTCTTGCGTCGCACTCTTGTGCTTTCGAATCAGGAGGCAGCTTTTGGTTCACCAATAGCTACCCTGCTCAATTTCAAAAAATATGCACGGTGCCTGGTGCACTTTGTTCTTAAACCCTATTGCGGATGGTGCACTTTGCTCAATAATGATTTTTAGCAAAAGTGTGCGACGCAACAGGCGATGCTCCAAAGAACTAAAGATGGGTAAATATTTCTTGTCCTTAAAAAAATTAGTTCAGTACCGGGTTTTGTTTTTCCATTAGATCTTCATCTTCTTTAATTTTCAATTCCCAGTTCCAGGCTGTACGCATCATATCTTCAAGACCGTATTTAATCTGCCAGTTAAGGCTTTGTACTGCATGATTGTTATTTGCATAAACTGCAATAACATCGCCATTGCGGCGGGGCGCAATTTTATAATTCAGCTTTTTACCACTTACTTTTTCAAATGCCTTAATAGCTTCCAGCACAGTTACCCCATTGCCTGTACCCAGGTTAAAGATTTCGCAGGAAGATATATTTTTTTTATTAATCAGGAATTGCAAAGCCAGCGTGTGTGCATGCGCAATATCGCAAACATGCACAAAATCGCGAAGGCAACTACCATCTCTTGTATCGTAATCGTTGCCATAAACATTCATTTGCGGTAGTTTGCCTATTGCTGTTTGTGTGATTGCCGGAACGAGGTTTTGCGGCCTGCCCAAGGGAAGTTCACCAATAAGCACGGAAGGATGTGCCCCAACCGGATTAAAATACCGGAGCAAGATTGTATTGCTTTCGTAGGCTCTTGCAAATTCGCGGATAATATCTTCACCCATTTGTTTGGTAGCCCCGTAGGGAGATTCGAATTTTTTTATGGGCGATTCTTCTGTAACAGGAATCACATCAGGATTACCGTAAACCGTGCAGGAAGAGGAAAAAACAAAATTGGGAATCGAAAATTCTTTAACGCATTTCAGCAGATTAATCAGAGATACCAGGTTATTTTCAAAATAGTCCAGCGGATTTTCAACAGACTCTCCAACAGCTTTATATGCAGCAAAATGTATTACACCGGTGATATCTTCATTTTCCTGAAAAACGGCACGGGTCTCATCAAAATTTTTCAGGTCAACTTTATAGTTCTTTAGCTTTTTACCGGTAATTTTTTCAATACCATCAAGCAGGTAGGTGGTAGAGCGGGAGTTATCGTCAATACTTACAACATCAAAACCATTTTCTATAAGATCTACAACTGTATGCGAACCAATATACCCGCATCCACCTGTTACAAGAATTTTTTGCATAAGAAATTTTATGGTGGTGCAAAGTAAATAAAACTTGACTATATAACCTTGTTAGATGAAAAGCTTTATAAGCGTGTATATTCCTGCAGCAAGCAAACCGCTTACGGGTATGGTAAGCACCCAGGCCCAAATAAGATTAACGGTAACACCCCAACGTACTGCGCTTAACCTTTTGGTAGCACCCACTCCAATAATAGAACCGGTAATAGTGTGTGTTGTACTAACAGGTGCGCCGAGATTGGCTGCGGTAAAAAGTGTAATAGCGCCGGCAGTTTCGGCACAAACACCTTCGAGAGGAGTAACTTTAGTAATTTTGGTTCCCATTGTTTTAATGATTCTTGAGCCGCCACTTAAAGTGCCCAACCCAATAGCAGTATAACAGATCAGCGGAACCCACGTAGGTATACTGCCTACATCGGGAATATAATTTTCAGCCACCATTGCTGCACCAATAATTCCCATTACTTTTTGTGCATCACTACCACCGTGACCAATGCTAAAAGCAGCAGATGAAACCAATTGCAGTTTTTTATACATGTTGGCGGTACGGTAAGCATTTTCGCCTTTTAAATAATTATATAAATAGGTAAGTACAAAAACAACTCCCAATGATAATAATGCCCAAAATTCAAAAGGCTTTTTAAAGTTAATAAAATATAAACAGCTGGATATTACGGCGATAATAATGGATAATTTTAACCAGATATTTCTTTGAATTGTTACGAGCGTAATAAACATGGAGATAACCATGCCTACAATTGGTGCTATTAAAATAAACAACAGTGTAAGTGATATGCCACCATCTAACGACCAGTTAATTGCTCCAAAACCTGCATGAGCTATAGCTGCCCCGGCAAAACCACCAATTAAAGTATGCGATGAAGAAGAAGGTATGCCATACCACCAGGTAAGCAGGTTCCAGAATATTGCAGCAAGTACTCCAGATAAAACCACGATCAGGTCATATTCTCCGTGCTGAACAGTTTTAGCTACTGTATTGGCAACACCATGATCCCTGAAGATGAAGAATGCCACAAAATTGAAAAAGGCGGCCCATATAACGGCTTGCAGCGGAGTTAATACTTTGGTTGATACAATCGTTGCTATAGAATTGGCTGCATCATGAAACCCATTTATAAAATCAAATGCGATGGCCAGTATAATTATTACAATCAGTAATACAGACATATAATTTTCTTAGTGGATGAACTTGCTGTAAAATAAGCAGCGATCTTTTTGTATTGCTGCTTTTAAACATTAAACGCCGTGTTTGCTATCAGGCATACTTAACAATGATAGACTCAATAACATTACCAGCATCCTCGCATTTATCCGTTGCTGTTTCCATTGCATGATAAATCTCCCTCTTTTTAATTACCTCTTTTGCGTCAGGCTCTGTTTCAAAAAGGCGGTCAATGCTCATATCGTAAATGTCATCTGCCTGGTTTTCTATACTGTTTACTTTTACAAGCGCATCCGTTATCTGCCTTAGGTTGCGCATATTACGCAGTTCCATTACCGCATTTTTAATTTGCTCAGAACTCTGTTCAACCAGTTCACTCATTTTTTGAATCCCGATATCATTTGGGTTTACACGGTAAAAATTGATTTTCTTGGCAGCGGCATAAATATAATCTGCAATATCATCTAATGCATTAGCCAGTGCGTGTATATCTTCCCTGTCGAACGGTGTAATAAAATTTCGGCCTAACTCGGTAAATACTTTATGGGTAAGGTCATCGTTCACATGTTCCATAGTTTCTAACTGCGAAATCATAGCCCCCCTTTTATCAAAATCAGGTTCATTAACTACCTGCTTTAATATTACACCCATTTTAGCTACCGTATTGGCTATTTCTTCAAAAAGGGAATAAAAAATCCTGTCTTTTGGCGAAAAGAATTTGAATAAATTGATGGCCATTGCTTACTTTTTCAACAAAAGTATCTGCCTTTTACCAAGGCGAAGAATGTATTGTTTTTGGTAACAATTTCTTAATATAGGTTTTGGCGTATACTACTTATATCCACAATATTATTCTTTTATGATGTTATTGTTAATCAAATCAGCGTTCCGGTTTTAATGCAGGCTTTATTTTTAATACATTTTTTTGAGACCTGCGGCAAAATATTTATGAAGCTTTTCTTGCGTCGCACACTGGATCGGTTGGATACTTTACTGAGCTTTTATTATGCAGTAGATTTAAGCAAAGGCTTCCAGTAATAACAATAAAAACAACAAGATTTCTCACTGCGTTCGAAATAAGAGATGTACTTGCATCGTGCCTCCCAAAAGACCAATAGAATTCCCTCAGATCAAGTGTGCGACGCAAGGAACGATGCATGAAGATATAATGCCAGGCTAATAAATATGTCTTTACATTGATTACTGCTTCACTGCTTTTACAGAATACATCATGGGGATTTTATTTTCCAAACCGGCAATACGCCAAAGGCCATCATCGCCCTGCACCGTTTTGTTGAAGCAGTTATAGTTGCTGTAACTGAATTCATTGAAATGCTGAATAGCTAACCCATGTTTTATTAAAACGTTGAGTACTTCACTAATGCTGTGGTTCCAGGAATATTCGCTGTAATGTATATCTGCATCCCTGTTGGCATAAGTGCCGGATTGTTCTTCGGCAATTACCGATTCGTTGTGATAAGCGTATTTGATGAAAGTAAATTCATCGTCCATCATCCAGACTACCGGGTGAAATTCCACCATGTAAAATATGCCACCGGGTTTTAACGATTGGGCAATAACGGTTGCCCATTTATCAAGATCGGGCAACCAGCCAATTACCCCGTAAGAAGTAAATACTAGATCGAACTGCTGCTGAATATGCTGAAGCGTATCGTAAACATTGCAGCAGATAAAGGTTGCAGGAATATTCAATTCTTCACTAAGTTGTTTTGCAGTGTTAATGGCTTCATCGGAAAAATCGATGCCGGTTACAGTGGCACCTTCTCTTGCCCAGCTTAAAGTATCCATTCCGAAGTGGCATTGCAAATGCAACAGGCTCTTCCCTTTTACATTTCCCAGTTCATCAAGCTCTGTTTTATTGAGCGCTGATTTTCCTGCTTTAAAAGAAGCAAGATCGTAAAAGCCGGAATCTTTGTGAACGATGGTTCTTTTGTTCCAGGCATCTTTGTTTGCGTCGAAATAATGCTGTTCCATATTGTAAAAATAAAAAAGGGAACAACACGCAGTCATTCCCTTTTTATAAATTGATTTTTTGAATGAATTATCCTAAAGCCACGCGTTTGAATTCTGTTACTTTTAAATCGCTGCCCGCACTCTTCAGGTATTCTGCTACACTTTTGCTGCCATCTTTTACAAAAGCCTGTGCCAGTAAGGTCTGCTCTTTAAAGAAAGCATTCAGTTTACCTTCTGCAATTTTAGCGATCATTTCATCTGGTTTGCCAGCCATTTTAGGATCAGCCTTCATTGTTTCTACAACGATTGCTCTTTCTCTTTCAATGGTTGCAGCAGGAATACTTTCTGCATCTACTGCAATAGGGTTCATGGCGGCGATCTGCATAGCTACATCTTTGCCGGCTTCAGCAGCTTCATTGCTTAAACCAACCAATACACCCATGCGGTATGCCCCATGAATATAAGAAGCAACGTAAGGAGCTTCGATTCTTTCAAACCTGGCAATACCAATTTTTTCACCAATAGATGCAAGTTTATCGTTGATCATATCAGCTACTTTAGAGCCATTGATGACTACTTCACTTAATTCTTCTGCGCTTTTTACGTCGTTTGCTACAGCAGCATCTGCGATGCTTTGCGTAAATGCAACAAAGTCGGCATTTTTGCTTACAAAATCCGTTTCGCAGCTAATGCACACGATAAAACCTGTTTTATTGTCTGCAGAGGTTTTCGCTATAATTACACCTTCTTTTGCTTCACGGTCGCTGCGTTTTGCAGCAACTTTCTGGCCTTGCTTACGCAACCAGTCAATAGCTGCTTCAAAATCACCATTGGTTTCTGTTAATGCTTTACGGCAATCCAGCATACCCGCGCCGGTTGCCTGGCGTAATTTGTTGATATCTGCTGCTGTTATTTGAACAGTTGTTGTTGACATATATTTTTATTTTGAAATTTTAGAATTCTGAGAATGTATAATTGCGCTGCAAAACTATAATGCTGCTCAAAATGTTTCGCGTTAATAAATGATGAAACATTTGTTGCAGTACAAGAGTGCGACGCAAGGATGCTGAATACTTATTAAAAAGCTGGGTCAATAATCACTTATTAATAATGACCATTGACCCAGTTATCAATACTTGCATTATTATCTTCTTCCGCCGCCGGGACCGCTACCACCACTCTGTGGCCTGCGGCTTGCACCGCCCGGTACCCTGCGTTTAGGCTGGCCTGCACCCGGGCCACCTGCACCGCGTGAACGGCCACCACGTGCTGCTTCAGCTTCTGCCTCGGCAAGTAAACGTGCAGCTTTCTTTTCTGATTCGTTATCCACTTCTTCCACATCATCATCTTTAGAAGCCTGGCGCTCTGCTGCACCTTCTGCAATAGCTGCAGTAATGTAATTGGTGATGATGGCTATTGATTTTGTAGCATCGTCATTTGCAGGAATAGCGTAATCAACCTTGTTAGGATCACAGTTGGTATCTACCATTCCGAATGTTGTAATACCAAGGCGTTTTGCTTCGGCAAGAGCAATATGTTCGTGGCCAATATCAACCAGGAATAAAGCTGCAGGCAACCGGCCAAGCTGGGCAATACCACCCAATACTTTTTCCATTTTTTCTTTATCGCGGGTTAATGTGAGACGTTCTTTTTTAGTAAGGCTTTCAGCGCTGCCATCGTTCAACATTTTTTCAATGCTCTGCATTTTCTTTACGCTCTTACGCACTGTGTTGAAATTGGTAAGCATACCACCCAACCAACGCTCTGTAGCAAAAGGCATGTTTACTTTTGCAGCACATTCGCTAACGATTTCTTTTGCCTGCTTTTTGGTTGCTACAAACATGATCTTTTTACCAGATTTTGCAATCTGTTTTAATGCAGCAGAAGCTTCCTGTAAGCCATCAACTGTTTTGTTAAGATCAATGATGTGGATTCCTTTCTTTTCAGCGAAGATGTAAGGTAACATCTTTGGGTTCCACTTCTTTTTTAAGTGACCAAAATGTACACCAGCATCGAGAAGCTGTTGTTGTAAAGAAGTATTTTGTTCCATTTTACTTTATTGTTGTAATTGTTTTGAATATTGTTTTTCCCTGTTGCATCGAGATTAACGTTTGCTGAACTGGTAGCTTCTGCGTGCTTTTTTGTGACCGAATTTCTTACGTTCAACACCGCGTGGATCACGTTTAAGTAAGCCTGCAGCTTTAAGTACGGGGCGATATTCAGGATTTACTTCAAGCAATGCACGGGCAATACCCAACATGGCTGCTTCAGCCTGGCCTTTAACACCACCACCGGTTGCATTGATCTTTACATCAAATTTATCCGAAGCCTCGATAGCTTTGAAAGGTGCTACTACCTGGTTCTGCAGGTAAGCCAGTGAAAAATAAACTTTATAATCTTTATCGTTTACAATGATCTTACCATCGCCTTTGCTGATGAACACACGGGTTACAGCTTCTTTACGACGGCCAACAGCATTTTTTTGCTTTTCCATTATTTAAATTTTGGAATTTTAGAATTTAAATTCTTTAGGTTGTTGTGCAGTATGCGGGTGCTTGTCACCGGCATAAACAAACAGTTTCTTATACATCTTACGTCCAAGGCGGTTTTTAGGAAGCATGCCTTTTACAGCCCTTTCCATTACCACTTCAGGACGGCGCTTAATAAGGTCCTGCGCAGCTTCTTCTTTTTTACCACCGGGGTAACCGGAGTAATTGATGTACTGCTTGTCATGAAACTTGTTACCTGTGAAAAGAACCTTTTCAGCATTAATAACAATTACATAATCGCCACAATCTACGTGTGGTGTGTAATACGCTTTGTTCTTACCACGAAGAACAGCAGCGATCTTAGAACTAATGCGACCAACGGTTTGATTAGTACCGTCTACAACGTACCAGTTACGTTCTACGGTAGCCTCGTTCGCACTTTTGGTTGTGAAATGTAGTTTACTCATCTTTAATTTGTTTTAATTATTCCGGCGCTATCCCGCCGGTTTTAAATGGGCTGCAAAGGTGTGGGTACACAATTAATTCACCAAAGATTTATAGATCTATTTTTATCGAACCTTTGCAATCAACTGATTTTCAATAAAATTTTTGCAGGTAATTTATAATACATGTATGAAACCAGCGCCATTACTGCTATTTAGCTCCTGTTGTGTCACTCACTTGTACGGTTTGGAAGTATTTCAGCAGTGCGAAGATTGATCTGCGTTGAATAAAATATTTATCTTGGCAGCAAAATATTTTAATGATACCAAGAATAAAGGTTTGCTGTATTTCTTCAACCGGCGAGGCAAGCCTGGCAGTAAGTTACGGTGCATCGGCTTTAGGATTGGTTGGCCGTATGCCCAGTGGCCCCGGCCCAATTGATGACGAATTGATTGCAGCGATTGTAAAAACAATCCCACCACCCGTTGCCTCATTCTTATTAACCAGCGAAACCCTCGCCAATAAAATTGTTGCACATCAAAGAAAGGTACATTCCAATACCATACAAATTGTAGATGCATTAGCTGAACGTGGTTATGAATTCATCAGGCAACAGTTACCTTCGGTAAAATTGGTGCAGGTAATTCATGTAGTTGATAATTCATCTGTAGAAGAAGCATTGGAAATAGCAGAAGAAGTGGACGCCTTATTATTAGACAGTGGTAACCCGAAATTGGCTGTAAAAGAACTGGGAGGCACGGGGCGTGTTCATAACTGGCATCTTAGCCGTAAAATTGTTGAACAAAGTAAAGTGCCTGTGTTTCTGGCAGGCGGTTTAAATGCAGCGAACGTGCAACAGGCAATTGAACGGGTACAGCCTTATGGTCTTGATCTTTGCAGCGGTGTAAGAACCAATGGCAGTCTTGATGCCGCAAAACTGGAAGCTTTTTTTAAAGCCGCAGGCTATTAATTGTTGTGTTTAAAAAAAATAAGTGTGCAAAGAATAGACCGGACCGCATTAATCTGCTGAATAAGGCTTTGAAAGATGCAGTGTGCGACGCAACAAAAGTTGAAAAATGCACAAAAGCCCAGTACAAAAAATCTTAAAAAATACATACGCTCATTATGAATAAATTTTTATCTATTGCTCTGGTCTCTTTTTTTACAACACCGTTGGGTGCCCAGAATATTAATGCCCTAATAAATGCAAAGGAAGTAGAACGGATTGAAACGGTACTTGCATCTGATGATATGCAGGGCAGAAAAACTTTTACAGCCGGCATAGAGAAAGCCGCTGACTTTGTAAGTAATGAATTTAAAAAAGCGGGCCTGAAAACTTTTAATAAAGCAGTTGATTACCGGCAAAGTTTTTTCATGCTTAAACCTTCCCTTATTAAAGTCTCCTGCATTTTAGATGGCCAGCCGGTTGCCGAAAATCAGGTAAATGTTATTACTGCAACGAAAGATGTTAGTTTCAAAAATGGAGAAGATTTTGAACAGATTATTATTGGATCGAATGAAAACTTCTTTTCTAAAGCACAAGATCTGTTGCAATCGGGAAAGAACTATATTGTTTTTGTGGATACTTCATTCACGAAAAATTTTAACCGGTTGGCTTTTTTTAAAAGACAACTACAGCCAATGACAGGCAGCGTTGTGTTTGTGCTGACAAACCAGGTTCCTAAAGAGTATACTGTTGAGGCCAAACACAGTTTTGATACACTGAAATTATCAAATATCGTTGGGGTACTTCCCGGAAAATCAAAACCAGATGAGTATGTAATTTTTTCAGGGCACTACGATCATCTGGGTATTGGCAAACCAATAAAAGGTGATTCTTTATACAATGGCGCAAACGATGATGCTGCGGGAACAACGGCGGTAATCATGCTGGCTAAATATTTTAAAGCATTGCATAATAACGAGCGCACGATCATCTTTACTACATTTACAGCAGAAGAAATCGGCGGCTTTGGTTCTCAATATTTTTCAAAACAATTGGATCCCTTGAAAGTAATGGCGATGTTCAATATTGAAATGATTGGAACAGAATCAAAATGGGGCGCCAATTCGGCTTATATCACCGGGTATGAAAAATCGGATATGGGCGCTATACTTCAGAAAAATTTAGAAGGCTCTTCTTTTACGTTTTATCCCGATCCATACACAGAAGAGCAACTTTTTTACCGGTCGGATAATGCCACACTCGCAAGAAAGGGTGTTCCTGCGCATACAATTTCAACTTCCAAAATGGATAACGAACCCAATTATCACAAACCCAGCGATGAAATTGGCACATTGAATTTGAATAATATGGCTGAAATTATTAAAGCAATTGCAATAAGCGCAAAAGGTATTGTTAGCGGGAAAGAAACCCCTTCAAGGGTTGATACTACGCTTCTAAAATAAAGGGATTATGCACTAACGGGTGCAGAAGAATGTATAGCATCGCTCATCTCTTTAATAAGCGTGGCATCTTTTTCAATAGCATTGCCTACAACAATAATATCAGCACCTGCTTTACAGTTGCGGTAAGCTTTTTCGGGATCTGTAATGCCACCACCAACAATCAGCGGCACTTCAATATGCGATGCTACCTGCTCTATCATGTGTTCAGTAACAGCTTTTTTAGCGCCACTGCCAGAATCCATATAAATCAGTTTCATACCCAGCATTTCACCAGCCATTGCTGTACACATGGCAATTTCATTTTTATCTGAAGGTATGGGCGAGGCATTGGAAATATAAGAAACGGTAGTTGGTGCGCCACCATCAATTACCATATAACCGGTGGGCATAATTTCAAGCCCGCTCTTTTTTACAAAAGGTGCACTGATAACGTGTTGCCCAATCAGCAGTTCAGGATTACGGCCAGAAATGAGGGAAAGATAAAGCAGCGCATCAGCATATTTGCTTACCTGCGAAGGCGCACCGGGGAAAAGTATTACGGGAATATTGCACGAAGTTTTAATGTGTTGAATGCATTCATCAAGGTAATTTGAGATCACCAAACTACCACCCACAAATAAATAATCAACCCCCGCATCAACCGAGAGGGATACCAGCTTATCCAATTTTACTGCATTAACCTTATCCGGATCAATCAGCACCGTGAACGACTTTCGCCCAACTCTTTTTCTATCGGCTAACTGGTTGTATATCTTTTGCTTCATGCCAAACATTAATGGTGCTTAATGCAAAAATGCAAAAAAAACCGCTTCAATCAGTATTTTCTTTTCCCAAAAAACAATACGCGGTTTTTGTATTTATATTTATAAAAGTAAGGTTTTGTTTTTTTGCAGCGTGTTGTTTATCGTTTTCTTTAGTGATGTATTATTTTTGACCAGGCAGCAATAACATAAGTCAGCATCCTTGCGTCGCACACTTATACGTTTAGAAATAATTCAGCAATTGGCAGTCAGGTTGCAGTAATAAAACAGGCTGCAATACCAAAAATTGGTGGCGAACAGCCGAAAAGAATTCTACTGTACAAGTGTGCGACGCAACAAAAGTTCAATAGTTTTACGAAAGCTAGGTCAAAAAAAACAAGTAAAAAACTGGGATTGGCTGTATATAGTACAATAACTTCTGAAGATGGTTTGCAGTAAAAAAATAAGAAACGATAAAAATTTAAAAATTATTTCAATGAAATAATTTTTAAACTGTACTTTAGGCGGCCAAAAAGAAAAAAAGCCCTTCCGTAGAAACGGACTGGCCTCTAACGATTGCTTGCCATATGAAAATTTTTCTCTAATTCGGTTTTTAGTACAGCTTGCCGGCTGTATTTGTTATGTGCCTCTAAAGATTGCTCTCTAACGATTGCCTTGCTATGTGATTAATTCCCTTTCTGCAACAAATGTAGGTTGGGATTTTATAGGGTCAGAATCAAATTGTTTGCTATTTAATGATGCCAAAAGGGATTTAATATTTTGAATCCCTTTGTGGCATTGACTTTAAGGAGATTTTTCTTATGATGTCCAACAGGTTTACAGATGCATTATTTCAGCTAATCCGCTCACTGGAAAAAGCAGAGAAAAGGCATTTTAAGCTCTACATAAAAAGAAGTTCAGCAAAAGAAGACTTGAAAATCATCCAGCTTTTTGATGCATTGGATAAAATGCCCGACTACGACGAAAAAATTTTGCTGAAAAAGCTTCCTTCCATTACTAAACCACAGTTAGCCAATTTAAAAACGCATTTATACAAACAATTACTGGCAAGTCTTCGGCTGGTTAAAAATGCTGAAAACATCGATTTGCAGTTAAGTGAACAACTTGATTATGCCCGCCTGCTTTACAATAAAGGATTAAAACTGCAAAGCCTTAAAATACTGGAGAAAGTAAAAGAGGTTGCCAAAGCAAATCATAAGTTCAATTACCTGGCGCAGGTTATTTCTTTGGAAAAGAAAATTGAAACGCTACATATTACCAGGAGCACCCTTGAAAAAACTGAAGTACTTACAATAGAAGCTACGAATATCAGCGGACATATAGACAGGGTTACAAAGCTTTCTAACCTTGCATTGCTTTTGTACCGCTGGTATGTAAAAAACGGGCATGCCCGTAACGAACAGGATGAAACAGGCATAAAAGAATTTTTTACTAATAATCTTCCTTCCAATCCTGAAACGATTACTGATTTTTACGAACGTTTATACCTCTATCAAAGCTATTGCTGGTATGCGTTTATCCGCCAGGATTTTTTAATGTATTACCGCTACAGCCGTAAGTGGATCGATTTGTTTGATGCCGAACCTTTTATGATAACCGTTGAAACAGGACATTATGTAAAAGGTATGCATAACCTGCTGAATGCACATTTTGATCTTCGCAATTACAGCGAATTTGAAACTACACTACGCAAGTTTGAAGCCTTTGCAAAAACGCCTGCCGCCACGCTTCACGACAATTTCAGGATACACACTTTTGTTTATATAAACAATGCCCGCATTAACCAACACCTTATGTTGGGCACTTTCAGGCAGGGCCTTTCGTTGGTGCGTTATATTGAAGAGAAACAGGATGAATATGCGTTGTATATCGACAGGCACCGTGTACTTGTTTTCAATTATAAAATTGCCACATTGTATTTTGGCAGCGAGGAGTACGATACTTCAATTGATTACCTTCAAAAAATAATCAATGGCCCCATTGACCTGCGGATAGATCTTCAGTGCTATGCAAGGTTGCTGCACCTGATTGCACATTACGAACTGGGTAATTTCGACCTTATAGAATACCTTATAAAATCGGTGTACCGTTTTATGGCCAAGATGGAAAATCTTACGGTTATTGAAGAAGCGATGTTTAAGTTCCTGCGCAATTCATTTAAGGTGTCGCCACGTAAACTAAAACCTGAACTTGAAAAGTTTTTAGATACAATTATCCAGTTCGAAAAAAGCCGTTTCGAAACAAGGGCCTTTGCTTACCTCGATATCATTTCCTGGGTAGAAAGTAAAGTTTATAACAGGTCTGTAAGCTCTATAATTCAGGAGAAAGTTAGTAAGAGTAAAAGAAGTGAAGGCTGAATATTACTATGCTTTGCAGTCTTATATTTTGTACCCGGCTTTCACATTTCATGGCATCGGCGGTTGTGTCACTCACTTGTACGTTCAGATCAATATTCAGCAATGAACAACCTTCAAAATTAATTGTATAAGGTTGTTTGTGAAAAAGTATAAGGATCAATAGAAAAGTATTTATCGATTTGCGCAGGATATTCACACAAATCAATTTCAAGAAACGATTCGCCCTGGCGTATCTCCCACAGGTAAAGTGTTTTGCCTGCTGCTGATTTTTCTATTATTCCAGGCAGCAGTTCCTGTATCATTCCGTTCCAGCAAGCTTCTTCCATCTGTTGTTTACCTGATACATTTAAGTACTCGCCACCACCATTTTTTTCTGCCCATTGTCTTTGTGAGAAACTCGTTCCTGTCATTAGCAAGATTTCCTGTTGCATAAATTTCTTTTTCATAATAATTAATTTTACAGTTCCTGCATTTAAGACTCAATTATCTGCTGCAATACACAAATGCTTTTGAAATATTTTAGTTAAACAAATAACAAAATCTGGTATTAAATAATTTAGTCGAAACAATCAATCTTAAAGTAACTTGATAAAACAAAAAAGCTATTAGTGAAGACTTTGGGACTTTTGCCGAAATGTATTCAACCGCACAAGAGTGCGACGCAACAAAAGCTTCATAATAATTCCTCTGTCTGGCTCATAAAAATTTCCACACTTAATACTCAACCATTCAACCTCTCAACCAATCAACTTAACTTGCGCCCATGCAGGATTATTTAAAGGGATTGAATGAGCCGCAACTGGAAGCGGCAACGCATGTTAAAGGTCCGATAATGATTGTAGCTGGTGCAGGTAGTGGCAAAACCAAAGTGCTTACTACACGCATTGCCTATTTGATGGACAAGGAAAAGGTAGATGCATTTAATATACTCGCTCTTACATTTACGAATAAAGCGGCTGCAGAGATGAAAGAACGGGTAGAAAAAATACTCGGCAATACCGATGCCCGTAATTTATACATTGGCACTTTTCATAGCGTATTTGCAAGAATACTTCGTGCCGAAGCGCATCGTCTTGGCTTTCCCAACAACTTTACCATTTACGATACAGATGACAGTCGCTCTGTGTTAAAAACAGTAATCAATGAACTGAACCTGGACGATAAACATTATAAACCCAATGTAGTTCATAACAGAATTTCGGCTGCTAAAAACGCATTGGTTGGTCCGGCCGAATATGCAACAGATTATTATATTCAGCAGGAAGATACACGCAGTAACCGCCCGGCAATTGCGCAGATCTATGCTGCTTATGCATCGCGCTGTTTTAAAAACGGTGCAATGGATTTTGACGACCTGCTATTTAAAATGTATGAGTTGCTGCACAATTTCCCTGAGGCATTGTACAAGTACCAGCATAAGTTCAAATACATTTTAATTGATGAGTACCAGGATACCAATGCTGTGCAATACCAGATTACCAAACTGCTAGCGGCTGTGCATGAAAATATTTGTGTAGTAGGCGATGATGCACAAAGCATCTACAGTTTTCGTGGTGCCACCATTGAAAATATTTTACAGTTCCAAAAAGATTATGATGATGTAAAAGTGGTAAAGCTGGAACAGAATTACCGCAGCAGTAAAAGCATTTTAAATGTTGCCAATGAAGTCATCAGCAACAATAAAGGCCAGATACCCAAGAACCTTTGGACAGAAAACAGTGAAGGCGAAAAAATAAAACTGGTCCGCACCATGACGGACAATGAAGAAGGTAAATTTGTTGCCGATACCATTCAGGAACAAAAACTCCGAAATCATTACTACAACCGCGACTTTGCTATTCTTTACCGCACCAATGCACAAAGCCGTGCCTTTGAAGAAAGCCTGCGCCGCATGGGTATTGCCTATCGTATTTATGGAGGCGTAAGTTTTTATCAACGTAAAGAAATTAAAGATGTGCTGGCTTACCTGCGGGTAATTGTAAACACAAAAGATGAAGAAGCTTTAAAGCGTATCATCAATTACCCGGTGCGCGGCATTGGTAAAACAACCATTGAAAAGTGTGTGATCTTTGCCAACGAGCAAAACATCAGCATGTACGAAGTGCTTACCCGTGCAGGTGAGTTTGGTTTTAAATCAGGCACGCTGGAATCGTTACAGAATTTTGTAACAATGATCCGCTATTTCCAGAGCTTACTTACCGATAAAAATGCTTACGATGTTGCAGTGCAGGTGGGCAAGCATACCAATCTTGTAAAGGAACTTTTTAATGATAAAACCACTGAAGGCCTTGCACGCTACGAGAACATACAGGAGTTGCTCAACTCTATAAAAGAATGGACAGAAAGTCCCAGCAACGATGATGGCGAACAGGGCGATAAAACCCTGGGCAGTTACCTGCAACAAATTACGTTGCTCACCGATGCCGACGATGATAAAGGCGAAAGCGACTCTGTAAAAATGATGACCATTCATGCAGCCAAAGGCCTTGAGTTTAGTTGTGTATTTGTTGGCGGTATTGAGGAAACATTGTTCCCCAATTCCATGAGCATTAATACCCGTGAAGAACTGGAAGAGGAGCGCCGTTTGTTTTATGTTGCCGTAACAAGGGCCAAAGAAAAATTGTGGTTAACCTATGCCAATGCACGCTATCGTTTTGGGCAATTGGTGCAGAACGAGCCCAGCCGTTTTTTAGAAGAAATGCCCGAACAGTTTATCGATAAAACTTATGCCGGTGGTGGTGCCCGCAACCAGGGCTTAAACAATATGGGCAGTGCTTACGAACGTATGCACCGCGGCGGTTTTAACGATGCCGAAACCGCAGAAAAAAGGTATGGCGCGCCACCCAAAAAAGAAAATGCCAAACCCTCTTACCTGCCCGTTGTGCCGCCGACCAGTAAAGTTGTTGAGCACAAACCTTCTGAAGATTTTGCTGCAAGCGACACCAGTAATTTACAGGCCGGACAAAAAGTAGAACACCAGAAATTTGGCTTTGGCGAAGTAATAAAAATGGAAGGTGCCAAACACAATCCCGTTGCCACCGTTAAATTTGAACACAATGGCGAAAAAAAGATCATGCTCAATTATGCAAAGCTTAGAATAGTGGAGTAAAGGAATTTTGAACCAGGCTTTAGAATAAATATGAAGCGTTCCTTGCGTCGCACACTTTTGCTGAAAATCATTATTCAGCTTTCAACAGCCCCGCACTATTTCATGCAATCAACAGCAGTTGAACCATTGCCATTATAGAAATAAGGGCTTATATAAGGTATGTTTAAATTCAGCCCGCGGAGTATCAGCAATACTGCAATAACAGCCATAAAAAAAGGCGCTATTTGTTTAAACCTGTTGCGCAACGTAAGATTTATTTTAAAACCAAAAAAAGTAATGGCGAACATAGCCGGTAATGTGCCTAAACCATAGAGTAGCATGTAAAGCATTCCATAAGGAATTGCTGCCGTGGTCAATGCCCCTGTAACGGCAAGGTAAACCATGCCGCAAGGCAATAAACCATTCGCCATTCCCAGCATAAAAAGTGAAGGTAAGCCCTGTTGCCGCATCTGTTTAGCCATGAACATCTGCAGCCTGTTATAGAGATTGTTAAGCGGGGTTATGTGCATGCTTTTTCCAAACACAAAAGAAAGTGTAAGTACAATAAGCATGGTAATACCAAAGGCTACAGAAAACCATTGCTGAAAGGAGCCCACGAGTATAAACCTACCCGCTAAACCTGCGGCAAGGCCAAGCAATGTGTAGGTAAATATTCTGCCAAAATTGTACAGAAATATGCCTAATGCTTTTTGTTGTTTTGGTAACAATTGTACAGGTAACGCCATTGCAATTGGGCCGCACATACCTGCACAGTGCAGGCTGCTTACCAAGCCTAAAAATAAACCCGATATAAGAAATTGCCAGGGCATATTAAAGATCAATTGATTGTTCTACATAATAATTTTCGTTGCCTGATTTCCAGCTTAGTTTTAACAGGAGATTGCCTTTTGGCAATTCATTTTTATTAAAAGAAGTACTAAGCGAATCTGTGGAGAGCACCATGTGTTTGTCTTTGCCGGGGTCTGTTTTAGAATAGAAATATGCTTCGCCGGTAATGCTGGTTCCTTTCATTACTGCGGGCAGCGTAATTGAAACCGTACTGTTCTTTTGCACCACCTGCACACTGTCTAATTTCTTTGCATTGTTCGATGCATTTATGCGGTCCTGGAATTTTAATTCGTCTTTATAATATTCTTCGCTCACAAGATTGGTTGGCGTTTCAACGGCTTTGTAAACCATGTAACCAATCATGCAGCCAAAGACTAAGAATGCGATTAGCAATTTATTTCCCCAGCTCATATAAATTATTTTATTGAATTAATTTTTTGTTGCTTTTTGTGCCACCGCTTTAGCATTTGTAGTAGTTTTTATGAACCTGGCTGTATTGCTACTACTATACTTTGTTGCGTCGCACTCTTGTGCCGTTAAACCTTTGCTGAACAACTTTCGATCAACTTTATTATTACACAACCTTTCAGGTGTAAAGTGTTATTCGCTTCGCTCCTGTTTAATAAAGTTCCGAACGTACAAGTGAGTGACACAACCGGCGATACCCAAAGAACTAATGGCCCGTTACAAAATGGCTTTAATCTTTTTCCTTTTCTTCTCCTTCATCTTCAACTGGCCCAAGAAAACTGGTGGTTATATCTGTAATTTTTTCAGCACCTTGATAGACTCCAAGTTTAATATTTGTTTTTCTGTCGTGAATAATTTTCTTGGGAAGTATTACAAAGAACTCTCCGGAGCCCTGCCCTTCCTCATGCACCAGCACATAAGGGTTTCCGATGATCTGTATGTTGCCGGGCATTTCTTCAACCCGCACAGTAAGCGGCGCATCTTCCAGTGTTTTATTCACCATTTTTATGTTGTAAAGATTGGTAACGCTATCCTTGCCACGCTCCTGGAAAAGCATGCCTGGTGTACGCATAATAGTTACTTCAATATCTTTCTGGTTGTATAGAATAACACTTAAAACGGAAAGCACCAGGAAGCACAAACCCGTGTACAATTTCATGCGTGTAGTGTAGCGTAGGGGATCGCCATTGGCAATAGAGTTTTCTGAAGCATAACGGATAAGGCCTTTAGGCTTTCCAATTTTATCCATAATATTATCGCAGGCATCTATGCAGGCTGTGCAACCTACACACTCCATTTGTACGCCATTGCGAATATCTATTCCTGTAGGACAAACTTTTACACATGCAAAACAATCTATGCAATCGCCAAGGTTTTGCTCAACATCTTTTTTAAGGTGGCCGCGTGGTTCGCCACGTTTATAATCATAGGCAACGATCATGGAATTTTTATCGAGCAACACACTTTGCAATCTGCCATAAGGGCAAACCACGGTACACGCCTGCTCCCGAAAAAATGCATACACTGCATAAAATACTCCGCTAAAAACAAGCAGCGAAATAAACCCTCCGGTATGCTGACTTACCGGCTCGGTTATAATTTTTTTAAGTTCATCTATGCCAAGAATATAAGCCAGAAAAAAGTTTGCAATAGTAAAGGACAGCGCATAAAACAAAATATGTTTCAGCGTTACTTTAAATATTTTTTTGCCGGTCCATGGTGCTTTGGCAAGATTGCGTTGTGCATTCCCATCACCCAAAACCCAGTATTCAATTTTGCGGAACATCATCTCCATAAAATTGGTTTGAGGGCAGGCCCAGCCACAAAACAAACGGCCAAATGCAGCAGTAAACAAAATGATAAAGAAGATAAACGTAACCATGCCCAGCCCGAATATGAACATATCCTGCGGCCAGAATATTTTGCCAAAGATGATAAACTTAGCAGCAGGAATATTAAACATAAACAGCGGCCTGTCGTGCACTTTTACAAAAGGCAAACCAAAGAAAATAATAAAGTAGGCATAGCTAAGCCATGTTCTTATAGAATAGAATTTGCCCTTTGGTTTATATGCATATATCCAGTTACGTTTTCCACGGCTGTCTACGGTTGCAAGGTGATCCCTGAAATCTTCCGTTTCAATGATATTGGTATGTTCAACAGGTTTGCTCATGTTATGTTAGCGAACGAAGGCGCTTGTTTTGGCGCTGTCTTTTTTTAGTGAATCCGTTGCCGGCGCAATGGTGTTTTCTTCTTTGTACAACTCACCCTGTGGCTCTTTTGGTGTAGCAGGTTTTGTTCCGTGCAAACTCTTTACAAAGCTTGCTATCTGCGCCAGCTGAACTGGTGAATAATCATCCTTCCAGCTTTTCATACCTTTTTCGGGCCATCCGTACTTAAGGGTTTTAAAAATATCCTGTATTGATCCACCGTGTATCCAGTAATCATCGGTAAGGTTGGGCCCTACTATACCGCCACCATCTGCCAAATGGCAAGCAGCGCAAACTGTAGAAAATATTTTTTTACCGGAAGCAAGATCATCTGCGTCTGTTAATAGCTTCACTGTGTTTTCATCCACACTGTTTTTTGATTTGGCGAGGTATGCTTCTTTTGCAACGGCTGCTTCGGCAACAGAAGTCTGGTATTCTTCAATAGCGTTGGGAGCTGAGTGCGATACCTGGTGTTGCCACAGGTACACAATGGCAAAGAATATACAGAGAAAAAAACCATACAGCCACCAGGGTGGTAAGCGGTTATCCAGTTCGCGAATGCCATCATAATCATGACCAAGATCGATGGAAGCTTCTTCCTGAATTGGTTTTAATTTATTGAAATTATCCCACCATTTTTTAAACGAAGAGGGCTTTGCAGCGGCTGTTGATTCTGCCTCAACCGTGCTTTCAACTTCAGCTACTTTTTCAACTTTCATCATCGCCTGAAGTTGCGACAACAACCCCAGCAGAATAACAAGTTCTATAGCAATTACCGTACATAAAAAATAAAACGAACTATCACTTAGTGCAGCAGGTGCAACAGTAACCTGTGCTGCTGCATCTGTTGCTGCGCCTGCATCCTGGGCAAACAGTGGTCCGCTTAAGCAACAAAGAAAAAGTATTACCGCAGCAGTTACAGCCTTGGCAGCATTTTCTTTTTGTTCGCTTTTAAAACGTTCCACTTTTACTTTAGCCTGCTGTATTAAAAGGCGCGAAGTAATATAAATAGCCAGCAGTAAAACAATAGCGGTACCCATCATTGCAATGGCAACAGGATTAGATGCCTCGCTGCCAACTTTGGGCCCGGCCGCAAATGTAAATACCGGTACCAGCAATGCTATCATTGTCGTTGCTTTTTTCAAGCCATTGCTGTATTTTTTTCCTGATAAATGAATCTTCATATTATTAGTATTTATCGTTCTTTATTTAGTTTTCAAGGGGAATATTGCCCATTTTGTTCATCAGTTTTTTATCTGCTTTCCACGCCCATATTGATACGGCTGTAAAAACGATAAAGCAAATAAGCAGGCCAACTAAACCAAAGAGGTCTACGCCTGCAATATTTTCTATGTAGTTAATAAATTTCATGAGAAGCAGATTTTAAAACGTTGGTTAATATTTGTATTCATTTTTTATTGACCCTGCAACGGTAATCCTCTTCAGCATCGTTGCGTTGCACTCTTGTACGCCTGGAATATGAGTGAACAGGGAACAACGTATTGGCCGTTTGCCTTTTTGCCTTGCTGCCTTTTGTTCTGAACGTACAAGAGTGCGACGCAAGTAAAGACTCATTCATATTCTTATGCCCGGCTAATAAAAGAACTTATTTTATTAATGCTGATGCGGGGCCTGGATCGCCTTTTATATCTGTACCCACACGCTGCAGGTAAGCGATTAATGCAATAATCTCAGCATTGCTGCTTGTTTCAATTTTATCTTTTTTCAGGTTGTCTTTTATACCCTTCGCCTGTTTTTCGAGATCTGCGTTGGCAATCTTGTCATAGCCTTCAGGGTATGGAACACCGAGGGTTTGCATAGCCCTTATTTTAGCAGCCGTTAGTGATGTATCAATTTTATCATCCAGCAGCCATGGATAGTTAGGCATAATAGAACCAGGGCTCATGGTGCGTGGATCCAGCATGTGGTTGTAATGCCAGCTGTCTGGGTATTTTCCGCCTTCGCGGGCAAGATCCGGACCGGTGCGTTTACTGCCCCACTGGAAAGGATGATCGTACACAAACTCACCGGCTTTGCTGTACTCGCCATAGCGTGCAACTTCATCCCGGAAAGGACGGATCATTTGGGAATGACAGGTATAACAGCCTTCCCTGATGTAAATATCGCGGCCCTGCAATTCAAGCGGTGTGTATGGTTTTACTGACGCAATGGTAGGCACATTACTTTCCACAAGAAAAGTTGGAATAAGTTCTACCAAACCACCAATTGCTACAGCAATTAAACTGAATACAAGCATTTGAACAGGCCTTCTTTCAATCCAGCGGTGCCAGTATTTTTCGCTCTCTGGTTTTATCACTTTTGAAAGCGGTGCAGCTTCTGCGGCTTCGTTGGCAACAAGACTTCCACTCTTAACTGTTTTATAGATATTGTATACCATAATGAACACGCCCACCAGGTAAAGCGTACCACCAACACTGCGTGCAACATCGAGAGGAAGTATGTGTGTTACGGTTTCCAGGAATTGGTAAGTCAGCGTGCCGTCGTTTGTAAAGCTCTTCCACATAAGGGCTTGTGTAAAACCTGCCCAATACATGGGAACAACATACAGCACTATACCAACCGTACCAATCCAGAAGTGCGTGTTAGCAAGCTTCTTTGAGTATAGTTGCGTATTAAATATTCGTGGTATAAGCCAGTAGAGAATACCAAAAGTTAAGAAGCCATTCCAGCCCAATGCACCTACATGCACGTGGGCAATAATCCAGTCTGTAAAGTGTGCAATGGCGTTTACATTTTTCAAACTTAACATGGGCCCTTCAAAGGTTGCCATACCATAGCAGGTAATAGCCACCACCATAAATTTGAGAATAGGATCTTCCCTTACTTTATCCCATGCGCCACGCAGTGTAAACAAACCATTGAGCATACCGCCCCAGCTTGGTGCAATAAGCATTACGCTGAAAACCACACCAAGGTTTTGCGCCCAGTCGGGCAATGCTGTATAAAGCAAATGGTGCGGCCCGGCCCAGATATATAAAAATATCAATGCCCAGAAGTGAATGATGGAAAGCCTGTAACTATACACGGGCCTGTTGGCTGCTTTGGGCAGAAAGTAATACATAACACCCAGGTAAGGAGTGGTTAAAAAGAACGCCACCGCATTGTGCCCGTACCACCATTGCACCAGCGCATCCTGTACGCCTGCATACCAGCTGTAACTTTTAAAGAAAGAGAAAGGAAGCTCAAAGGAGTTTACAATATGCAGCATGGCAACCGTAATCCAGGTAGCAATATAAAACCAGATAGCAACGTACAAATGGCTCTCTCTTCGTTTGATAATGGTACCAAACATATTGATACCAAATATTACCCAAACCACGGTGATGGCAATATCTACCGGCCATTCCAGCTCAGCATATTCTTTACCCGTTGTGTAGCCGGCCAGTAACGTAACGGCTGCTGTAACAATAATGGCCTGCCAGCCCCAGAAATGTATTTTACTCAGCTTATCACTAAACATTCTTGCCTTGCACAGGCGCTGCAGCGAATAATAAACGCCCATAAAAATACCGTTGCCTACAAATGCAAAAATCACCGCATTGGTGTGTACAGGCCTAAGCCTACCAAATGTAGTGGGGGCAAAGTCCATATTGGCTGCGGGATAAAATATTTGAATAGATGCCAGCAAACCAGCCAGCATGCCCACTACGCCCCACAAAATTGTTGCGTAGGCAAACATTTTCACAATCTTGTTATCGTAATAAAATTTCTCTACCTGCATAGAATTTTAGTTTTGGAATTTATATTGCCTGTGTTAAGGTTGGTGAATTTTTATTTTATTTGTTAATACCGAAATGCCAGATGCAGCAGGGATTTTTGGGGGCGATGCTTCTTTTTCTTTTGGCGTTGCATCGTCAAAAAGCATGCGCATTGGCGGGCTTACTTCATCATCATACTGTCCGCTTTTTACGCTCCATAAAAAAGCCACAAGAAAAATGGCGGCTATGGTAATGCTTGCTATCAGTAAAAGAATCAGTACACTCATAACTTGTTTTAAAGGCAACAAAAGTAGAGCACCAAAAAAACGCAGTCAATGATACTACTCAAGAAAGAACCTGATTAAAATCATGTTTTTGTATTTGCAAGATGTAAATGGGAATTTTTGGATCCGGGCAGAAGTATATGCCTGAGACATTTGTTGCGTCGCACTCTTGTACATTCAGATATTTTATGGAGCTTTTACCGAAGCAAAGATTGAAGCGGAGTGGTAAAGGTGAATTGAAATATTTGCAAGCTGCTGCCAAATGCCAACAGCGGCTGAAATCGCCAAAATATTGAAATACTTGTCAACTTTTTAATTGCACGCTGATTTTTGGATTAAGTTCAGTCAGTAAACGTATAAAACCAGATTCGTCTTTTGGTGAAATAACCGCATTTCCGGTGTCATTAAAACAAATTAGAAGCCTTTTTACCGAAAAAGCCGGTGCGCTAAAAATATCAGTGACCTTAGTGATGGTTTTAATGGTATCAACAGTTATTGACTGGTGATAAAAAATGCTGCATTTAATTATTAGGATTCTTTCCTTTATGGTATAGGAAGTTGAAGCATACAAATGAATAAAAAACAAAACCACGACCAGGGTTAAAATAAACCCAGCCCAGTTTTTTTCGTAAGCTGCTAATATGATTAAACCAACAAGTATAATTGAAATAGGAAATAAAAGTTCGGGTCCAATTCTCGATTTGAAAATCTTCATACCAATAAATTTTTATGAAAGAAAATATTTACCTTATCTGCAGTCTGCATTGAATACCATACGCTCAAGCTCTCACAACTTCCAACAGTACACGAGTGCGACGCAAGAGGTGATGCCATGAAATATCTATTGCCGGGTTCAAAAAAATATCCCTATTTCAGCTTCATACGCCATGCAGAGAAATTGGTAAACCCAAATGTGATCAGCACAATACTGATGCTGCTGCAAGGCATGAGTATAGCGGCAATCATGGGTGAGAGTGCGCCGGTTACTGCGAAATAAATACCAATAAAATTGTAGAGTATTGATATTATAAATGCTGCCAGTACAATTCTTTTATTGGCCTTACATAAACGTATAAATGTATAAAGCAGGGTAAGCGAACCCGCTTCGAGAATAGCATCGCTGGCGGGTGTAAAATTGTTGGTATCTTCTGTAATGGCAATGCCTGCATCGGCCTGTTTTAAAGCACCCGCATCGTTTAATCCATCACCAATCATGATCACTTTTTTGCCTTGCTGCTGCAGCCTTTTAATAAAGTGGAGTTTATCTTCCGGCATTTGGTGAAAGCGGATATCTGCCTCATTACCCATCAATTTAGTGAGGTTATTTCTTTCTCCCTCATTATCACCACTGAGCACAATAAGCTGGTATTTATTTTTTAATTTATTGATGAGCCCTTCCAGGTTATTACGATAATGATTTTGGAATGTAAACCTGCCAAGCAGCTTGCCTTGCAGCGAAACATACACAGCCGTTTCAAAGTTGTGCAAAATAGTTTTTGAACTGGTTATATAAGCAAGGGAACCCAATGCAATAAAATCATCTTCTACTAACCCTTCAATACCAAAGCCGGACACTTCTTTAAATGTGTTTACCTGCAAATGATTTCCTTCGCCTGCCCAGTTTGCAATAGCCCTGCTCATAGGGTGCGCCGATTGACGGGCCAGGGCTCCGATCTTAATTTTAAGATCATTACTTAACGGCTGGCCATCGAAAAAAATATCCGGGTAATTGCCATTGGTCAATGTTCCTGTTTTATCAAAAACAATCACATTTGCAGAAGCAAGTTCTTCTATTGTTTGTGCATTGCGCAGGTAAAATTGATTTCGGCTTAATACGCGCAAAACATTGCCATTGGTAAACGTATTGCTCAACAGCAAAGCGCAGGGACACGCTACAATAAGCACTGCTGTAACTGCATTCCACATAACTGCAGCATCGTGATTGAACCAGTAAATACCCGCAATAAATGATACGGATAAAACCATCCATGTAAAGTAGCGGCTAAGCAGGTGCACGAAAGATTTCTCATTGTACTGCTTGTCTTTTTTTAATTCATCTTTATTCCATAAGCCTGTAAGATAACTCTGCGATACTTCTTTAATAACCAGTATCTCTATATTACCGCCCACTTGTTTGCCGCCTGCATAAACTATTTCACCTATTTCTTTTTGTATTGGCACACTTTCCCCGGTAACAAAGCTGTAATCTATTAGTGATTTACCACGGGTAATAATGCCATCGGCAGGTATCAGTTCTTCGTTGTGAATAAGAAGTGTATCGTTTAACTGTATTGCCGGTAACGCAATGGGTTCTTCTTCATTTTGTTTGGTTATTCTTGTAACAGCTATGGGAAAATACGCAGTAAAATCACGCTCAAAACTTAGCTGTTCGTAGGTTTTATTTTGAAGCACCCTGCCAACAAGCATAAAGAAAACGATACCGCTCATACTATCAAGATAGCCGCTGCCAGTACCCGAAAAAATTTCGTAAAGGCTTCTTATGAATGTTACGAATATGGCCAGTACAATGGGAGCATCAATATTTAAAAAACCATGCTTTAAGCTTTTCCACGCACTGTTGTAAAACTCTGTTGCACTGTAAAAAAATACAGGCAAACTTAAGATAATGCTGATGGTGCGAAATACAAACTGAAGCTGCTGTTCGTTACTGCTAAGCCCAAAGTAATCGGGGAAACTGAGCATCATAATATTGGCAAAGCAAAACCCGGCTATACCAAGTTTATAGGTTTTAGATTTATCAACAAAAGTCTTGCGCTCAGACAAATTTTTTAAGCTGATATAAGGCTCATACCCGATACTGGTGAGCAATTCAGCTACTTTTCGCAATGAAGTTACATTATGATTAAAAATTACGGTTGCTTCCTTTTTTGCGAAGTTTATTTTACTGGTAATAATGCCTTCATCAAGGCGGTGCAGGTTTTCAAGCAGCCACAAACAACTGCTGCAATGCATCTGGGGAAGATAAAAAGTTACATGTGTTTGTGTTGCATCTTTAAAAGAAATAAGCGGTTGCGCAATGGCCTCTTCATCGAGAAAGGCAAACTTATTTTCACGCACTTTTATTTTGCGGCTAAGGCCGGGGTTTTGCGAAATACTGTAATAATCGCACAACCCGTTTTGGTTTAAAATTTCGTACACCATCCTGCAGCCATCGCAGCAAAAATTTTTACCCATTTTGCGTACCGGGTGTTTGCCGCAATCATCTCCGCAGTGAAAACATTTTACAGAAGTTTCATAATTCTGAACCTGCATACCTTTTTATGTTTTGCTGAACACAAATATTTTGTTGCAAAATTACCGTGAATAAAAAAGCTGATAACTGATATTCGTCATGTTTTGAAACCCCTTTAAAAGTCCTGAGAATATTTTGGAGCCGGCCAACAGGTTATGAATTGGCTTTACTTGCGTCGCACACTTGAGCGGCTGGATTGGAGATTGGGCTTTTACCAAAGCAATAATGGAAGTGAAACTTTGTGGTTGTTAACCAATATCAATCCGCTTCAATCTACGCTGCGGTAAAACCCAATATACAATCCAACAGCACAAGTGTGCGACGCAACAGCCGATACCATGAAATACAAAAGCAGGGCTCAAAAAAAAATATCTTTCAATATCTCCATGAAGTAAGATCAGCGCCCTTTGGTGCCCTTGATTTTACTTCTTCTGCCCATTTGGGTATGAACATTTGATTGTAGTGTAACCGGCTTAAATAATTAGGCTGTGTATGATCGCCGTTCCAGCAATGTTCAGCACGGTCGCCATAATCAACTTCGCAGCCACAGTTGGGGTTTTGCAGTTTCTTCAACACATCTTCTGCTGAATACACTGCATCGTTGAGATAATACGTATCCATGTCGCCAACATAAATATGCATTTTTCCTTTAAGCTTATTCCCGATTTTTGGCCAGTCTCTTTGTATGATGTTGGTAAGATCGTAATGTTCTTTCCAGTAAGCGGCAACAGATGAATCTATGGCGCCTGTGTATTTATCAAAGATCCTTTTAGGGTAACCATCTTCTGCCATTGGCGAGAATACGGCTTCCCAAATATCGAACTGCTCGCCACTGCGGCTGTTGGTACCAAGTGCCAGTTCGCGCTGGTTAAGATCAGGTATCATAGTACTTACATGACCAAGATAATTACGCTCACCAGGTCTGGGTGTTTTTCTAAAATCACTTTCTACATAATAAGCATTTTTGTTGTTGTAAAGATCAATGGTAGTATAGTTGTGAAAGTCAATAGGGTCGGGACATGCAGCATAACACCCATTGTATTCATCAGGATAAAAAACCTGGGCAGCCAATGCTTCCCAACCGCCTGTTGAACCACCATACATAAACCTTGCCCATCCCTGGCCAATACCACGAAAACGTTTTTCAATTTCAGGGATTAGTTCATACGTTATCGCATCGCCGTAAGGTCCAAGGTTTGCAGAATTAACTGCGTACGAATCATCGTAATAAGGATTTGCATGTTGTATTTCTACTACCAATACACGCGGAAAGTTTGGCCCTGTCCATTGCTTGTAAAATTTATAATCCTCCTGCTGCACAATTTTATTGTAGCCTGATATGCGAAACCGTTCACTGGTATCAGGTTTCAGATTTTCATCTGGTGGTATGGTTCTGAAATCGCTGATGTCTTCAGGAAAATGTCCATGAAATATTGCAACAGGGTAATGCACTTTTGGATGTTCATCAAAACCTTCGGGCAACAAAATATGTGCACCTAAATAAACAGGTCTTCCCCAAAAAGCACTGAGCAGTTTGCTTTGAATTTTTATATGCTTTACATACTTCGTGTCTTCCGGTTCTTTGATGGGTGGAATAATCTTATCAATTACCAAATGAATTTCATTAGAAGTTTTAGGATCAAAATGAATCTTTACCGGTGTTGAATAAATATTACCTGGTGCAATATTCCAATGCTGCCCTTCGCCCCTGTCCATCGGCAGTTTTACTGTTTGCCCGGTTTGCAAATGAAATGTTTCATATTTATGCAGCAGCACCTGCACATAATAATCACCGGCAGGCACCTCTTTTAATCTTTCGATTGGGTAGCCGAATGCATGCACATCAATCAACGCATCACCTGTGGGTGACCATTGATCAACATTAACTCCAAACACCAGTTGTGTTTGAGCGCCATCATTTACCTGGAAACGCGGCTCTGCATTGTCATTCTTTGAAAGAAGTAATAACAACCTTCCATCAAGTGTAGGCTGTTTCAGGGAACCTGCAATACTTATCCTGAATGTTTGCGCATTTGCGATAAGCGCAGAAAGAAATGTAAGCAGTAATAATAACTTTCTCATGTTGGTTAATTAATGCTATAAATATACTCATCAAAACCAGATTAAAGTCCTGTTAATGCAATGTGTTTGTAATATGTTTCAGGATTTTTATGAACCTGGCTACATTATTTCATAGCATCTTCGTTGTGTCACTCACTTGTACGTTCGGATATTTTATTGAGCTTTTCTTGAAGCGGGGATTGGAGCAAAGGCTGTCGGCTGGGATGCCAACAGTGTAAACAATCCTCACTATTGACAAGCTTTTTGCACAGTTGTTAATAACAAAATTAACCTTCCGCCGCTTTTATTTATATTCATTGCTATTAATTGAAAAGTATGAATAATTACCAGCTTAATTGGGATGGGTTTGATTGGGGACAGTTTCAAAGACTATGTATCCTCATAGCTGAATATAAATTCCCTGAATGCGATTTTCAAGAATATCTCAAACAAGGTCATAAGCAGGATGGTACTGATTTGCATAGTTTTGATTACAAAAATGGAACACTCTTAAATGTACAATGCAAACGACTTAAGAAATTATCAGAAACTGACTTAAAAGAAATCATTCGCGAGTTTACTAATAACGACCTCGTTAAGAAAACCAGTTATTTTATATTGGCTACAAGTGTAGACACGAACACTCCAAGCCTTACAAAAGCAATAGTAAAAAATAAAGAGGATTTGCTAAATAATCAGAAAATCCAATTTCATTGTTGGGGTAAGTTAGAGATTGAGAAGTATTTAAAAGAGAATTGGGGGATAGTATACACTTACTTTGGTAAAGAAGCTGCGGATGCTTTTTGTTACCCTCAATTAAAAGAAAGTTCTTTTAAAAACTTACACCCAATACCAGACTATATTCCTCGAAAAATCTTTCGGAGCAATATCAAAAATGATCAAATATTTGGTTGGTATTTCGACACAAAGCAACTTGAAAACTTAATTGAACTTATAGCGAATGATAGAGTTATAAGTAAAAGAATTTGCATTATCGGGGATGCATATCAAGGAAAGAGTAGCTACTTAAAACATACAGCTTTTTCATTAAAGAGCCATAGTCTTAGACTGCATCCGCTACTAATAGAAATAAAGGATGTGAATATTGTTTCAATAGAAGAAATTCTTGAAAGAAACTTTGGTCAGTGGAAAAGCATTCCTTTAAAAGACATAGTAATTTTCATAGACGGTTTAGATGAAGCACCTACTGATAAGTTCAGAGAAATGGTTAAACATATAAATCAATTTGCTAAAAGCACCCCTTCTGCAAATATTGTATTATCTTGTCGAAAACAGTTTTATAACCAGCTTGGGGTTAAAGAAGAACTTGAACAATTTCAACTCTTTGAATTGTATAGAATTCAAGAAGATGAAAGAAATGATTACCTCAAAAGAACTTTAAAGGGAAGCATTCCAGCTTTCTTGTCTTTAGTAAGAAAAGCCGATGTTATTGGCTTTCTAGAGCATCCTTTCTATCTTGTTAACCTTATTGAAGAATACAATCAATCTCAACAAATACCCAATAGCAAAATCGGAGTTATTGAATTATTTATAAAGAAAGCCTACGAGAATTCTCTTATACGTAGAATAAGGAATGGGCAAATTATAGAAGATGAGTTACCCAAGTTTAAACAAGTTATTTCTCATTTTGCTCTTGCTCTGCAATTCGCCGGAGTAAATGCATTCAAATATGAGGAAGTTCTAGAAATTTTCAATTCTAATGAAAGAGAATTGCTAAGACACAACTCAGTGGTTCATATTAGTGACGGCTCTTGGAGTTTCGTTAATGCAATGTTTCAAGAATATTTTGCAGCTTTAGTTCTTTCAAATCTACCCTTCAATCAAATAGTTGGTTATGTTACAATAGGTACTAAATTTAAAAAGATTAAAGAGAAGTGGGTACAAACAATATCATCGTTACTTTCTATTCTTCCTTCAAAAAGTACCTTATTCAATCAAGTCCTTGATTTAATAGAACAAGATAATATTGAACTTCTTTTTCAGGCAGATACTTCAAAATTCGATGCCAAGTTTAAAGATAATCTACTAAAAAAGTTAATTGAAAAATGTATACAGACCAACACACGTACCGGTATCGTTTACGAAAATACAATTGGAGATTTCATAGACGGAGTTAAACCTGCTATTACTTATTTAATAACTTGCCTAAAGCGTAAAGATATTACCGAACACATCAAAGAAGTCTGTGTCCGTATTTTAAGGTCGATGCATTTGCCAAATTCCTTCGACAAAGAAATCCTTGAAATCGTTGTGCATGAAATTGAAAATTCATCAAACCCATATTTCGCAGGTCAATTAATACAACTTTTGACAGCTCGAAAATTAGGCGATGAACATCTATTAGATAAGCTTATTACTTACTTTCCAAATAAACACGAATATAGGGATGATGTTTATGAATTAATAACTACCCTCAATCTACAAGAGCATTATTATGATTATGCTTTGCAAGGAATACCTTTCCTTCTTCTTCATAACAAAGGAATTAGCCATCATGGCTCCTCAACAAGCTTAGAAGAATTGTTTCTCTCTACAAATTCGAGAGCAAATTTTTGGAAGCTTTTTAAGAAAATGCAAGATACAGAATGGTTGGAGTTTTATCAGCACAGAACTGCGACCACTAAGGACTTCATTACAAGGCTATTTGATAAATGTATAGAATTCCATAAAACTGACCCTTTAATTATACTTCCTGTTACATCTTACATAGAGGCTATAGGTAAGCAATATTTAAGATCTGAATTTGGGGACATTGATCGCTTTTTAGATGAAACTAATACTCATAAAATAGTTGTCAGATTATTAATAAATAAGATTTTTGAAGATAACAATTGGGAAATTGGTGCAATAATTACAGCAGACTCTTATGATTATATTCTGTTTGAATTCGAAGAAGCTAACAGAAGCATGAAAGGGCTAAAAAATTGTTTGAGTGGTCTTAGGTATAAAAGAAAAGACGAGATCCATAATCAGTTTCAACAATTATGCGATGATGCAACTGAAGAAATGATATCTGATAAAACACATTGGGCCGACCAAGAAGAGTACCTTAAGTTGGAAAAGCAAAGAAAGGAAAATGATAAAAAGTATATTTTATCAGTAGAAAGTTTCAGAGAAGGTGTTGTCAAATATTTTGATGCTTATGGAAAAAAAACAATTCCCGATGATGATTTATATGTGGACACAAGTGATAGACTTGAACGAAAGCAATTTGATTCACAATTCGTTTTTCGCTTTTTAATTAACTGGAGAAGAAACAAAACGAATGTTCATTTAAAAAACTGTTTGAAATGGCTGGAGAATGAAGATAATTTTGAATTTTTTAGGGCGGACGAAATCGTAGATTATTCATTTGACAGCGAGGAAGACAAATCATTTTATCTCACTATTTTAAAAGAATATTATTATAAAAAACTTATAGATGCAAATTTTGAAAATTGTAAATGGTCTGATGGAAACGCTTATCATTGGCGGACAGTAGAAAGTAAGTTGGGTGAGATTTTCGAAAAGTTTCAATTAGAAACGCCTGAAAAATATTTAATTGAAATGATATGGTTAGACGCTGGAGGTATTCGCGGATTCGAAGTTAGTAAAGCAAATAATAAGAAATCAATATCAGGATTAGTGATAGATAGACTTTCAACTGCAGGTGTTGAAACGCTTAAAGAGAAAATTTTATCGAACATAAAAAAAGGAATAAAACTCCAAAGTGTTTTAGGTACTCACCTTGCTTTGTGCAGATATTTAAAAATTAAAGAAGCCACAGATGAGATTTTAAAGATTATTCAAAATAAGAAATACACTGAATTGTATCTGGGGGATGTAGTAGATATATTTTTAGAATTAGGTGGTAGCATGGATGAAATCGTAGACATGGTTTCTAAGCTTAAAAATTATAATGAACATTGGTATTTACATTTAATCAAGCTTATAACACCAAGTAATCGTGATGAAGCTATGAAGTCTTTAAAAGAAGCCATTCTAGAGTTAGAAACCGAAGAAGATGTAAAAATAGAGGTCGCCAAACATTTAGCTGATTTAGGAGATTTACAAGGTTTCAAATTTCTTACAGAGCCAATCAGGGCAAACCAACGCTCACCCTATACAATCCAAGGTCGTTTATCAATTCATAATGTCGATACTGCCCTAGGGTTAACAGAACTTGAAGACTTGATGTATTTGATAGTTGATAAAAAGTATGATAATGAGCAGCATTTTCATGATACTGCCAAGAACATTTTAATCGAATTATTATATGGGTTTGCAGGAAAAAGTGAAGTAGATTTAGAAAAGGTAATTGAGTTCTGTGAAAAAACTGAGAGCAGTCTAAAAGAAAAAAGGTATGATAATGCTACTCATTTTAATTTTTACATAAATCGAATGATTGAAAATTTTAGAAGTTCTGATAAAACCGTAAAGAGTATTTCTGATATTAAAACTATAATGCAAAGCCTTAGTCAGTGAAATAAAAATAGCGGTCTGACGCTTTGGAAGCGTCAGACCGCTATTTTTTCTACGCTTCAGTAAAAGCCCAATCAACTTCCGAACGTACAAGTGAGTGACACAAGAGCCGATGCCATGAAATGCAAATGCCTGTCTCCAAAAAATTATTCTTTAACACCTTCAAACTTCATTTTCATTGCTTCCATTTGCAGCTTGATTACTTTATTCTTTTCGTCGCGTATAAACAGCAGTGTTGCCTGGCCACCTGCATCAAATTTATCTGCTTCATCAGTTGCAGAAACAGGGCCGCCTTGTTCACCTGCTTTCATCATGAGCATGCCGTCCTTCACCGTTACCTCAATATAAGGAAATGGCAGACCCGTCATTTTATATTTTCCTGCATAATCATTGAGGTCAACTTTTGGAAGAACCGCCTGAACATTTTGAGTGCTGCTTGAATCTCCAGTTTTAAATGTTGTGTTCAATACAACCATTAGGGAAGCACCTAGTTTGGCGTTTGGATTTTTAAACACAAGATAGATGTCGTGTATGCCTTCTGTTGGCGTTACCAGCAGCGAAACAGGTTTACCGCCACCGCCAAAACCGCCACCACCATCACCGATAAATGCTGTTTTCCCGAGCAGTTTTCCATTGGGTGCATCTATGTGCAATTCAATAATGCCACCTTCTGCATTCAGTTGCGCTTTGGGTGCCATGGCAGTTATATCTATGCCGGTAATTGCGGTAAGGTCTATTTGTTTAAGGCTGATGTAGCCGCCGGATTTTGAAGGAATAACTAAATTATTGCCGCCAAAACTCATCTTGGTTGCATCTACCACTTCGTCATATTTTGAAGGATTGATGGTTGCGTTGCGCAGCGTGAATGTTTCTTCAGAAGCCACACCGGGCAAGCCATTGGCGCCACGATCTGTATAAGCTGCACGGAAAATATAAACACCCTGGCCTTTATCGCCTGCGGGTGGTTTTGTTGTATAGGTTCCTGTTGCAGGTAATGATTTAATTTTTGGTTTTGGCTGGGAGAGGCTCATGATATATTTGATCATCTCGGCTGCATCTTCAGTAGAAAGTTTTGGATGCGCCGCCATAGGCACATCGCCCCAAACACCTTTGCCGCCTGCAATAATCTTCTTGGTAAGACTTTCTACCGCACCACTTTTTCCATTATACTTTGTTGATACAGCAAAATAAGAAGGGCCAATAGATTTTTTATAATCAGCATGGCAGGATCTGCAATCGCTTGCAGTAATCAGTTTCAAGCCTTTTGAAACATTTGGAGCAGCCGCTGCCTGTTCTGCAGTGCGGTGGCCCTGCACGATTTCAGCTTTATCAAAACCTTCTGCGAGGTAATCAATACTAACAATAACAGATGCTGGTTTTATTTTTCCATTTTCTGTAGAGCCATCTTCTTTATCTTTTACATTAACACTATAATTGTATGTTTTATTGGGAACATAAAAGCTCTTGTTGCTTTTGCCCAGATCGAATGAAACAACAGGTGGCTCATTGCCTGCAGTTAGTTCCATTGACTGTGTGGACACAGCACCTTTACTATCTTTTACAGTAAGCGTTGCTTTATACACACCTGCTTTGGCAAAGGTGAGTTTTGCATTAGGTTCATTGATGGTTTTTGTATAACCATTTTTTGAGGTAACCTTCCATGAATAAGTCAATGTATCGCCGTCTGCATCTTTTGTTCCGGCAGAAGTAAGGCTTGCATTGAACGGAAGAGAACCACTCATTTTATCTGCTGCTATTTCAATAGAAGGTTTTCTGTTACCGCCGTTGTATTCAATACGAATTAATCTTGCATCATCATTTGCCGTAAACCAGCCGGAGCCATATTCAAGCATGTATAAATCTCCATTATCAGCAAACTCCATATCCATTGGATTGCTGAATTTATAGCTTGGCATAAATCTTTCCATTGATGAATAGTTGCCATCTTTATCCAATGTTACCGCCATGATCCATCCACGCATCCATTCATAAATCAATAATTTTCCGTCGTAATATTTTGGAAATGTACGTTGTGCATTTTTAAATTCATCAGCATGAAATACAGGGCCTGCCATTGCAGTACGACCGCCAGTTCCTACCAATGGAAACTCTTTTGATTCTCCATAGGGATACCAGATAAAAGCTTTCTGCGCCGGTGGCAATTCTTTCAAGCCCGTATTGTTTGGCGAAGTGTTGATGGGTTTTTCAGGATCGAATTTGGGTCCTGTTTTATTGGCTGCAAAATCAAAATGATTGTATGCTTTATTATCACCTACAAAATATGGCCAGCCGAAATTACCTGCTTTTTTAGCCTGTCCAACTTCATCCTGTGCTGCAGGGCCTTTTAATGAATCAGGCTCATTTGAATCGGGCCCCACTTCTCCCCAATAAAGAAAACCGGATTCTTTATCAACAGAAATCCTGAATGGGTTCCTGTTACCCATTACAAATATTTCAGGTCTTGTTTTGTCTTCACCTTTTGGAAAAAGATTACCATCAGGAATTGTGTACGTTCCATCTGGCTGTGGTTTTATACGTAATATTTTTCCACGCAGGTCATTTGTATTAGCAGATGATTTTTGTGCATCCCATGGAAATCTTCCTTCGCGTTCATCTATTGGTGCATAAGCAGTTGCCCTTGGGCTGGTGTTATCGCCTGTTGACAAAAAAAGATTGCCTTGTCCATCCCATGCAATGGAGCCGCCGGTATGGCAGCATTGCTCACGCTGTGTTGCTACTTCAAGAATAACTTTCTTTGATTTCAGGTCAAGCACATCACCAACAAGTGTATACCTCGTTAAAATATTTGCTGATTTTACAGGATCAGAATAATATAAATAGATCCAATGATTGGTGGCAAAATTTGGATCCTTATTCAAGCCAAGCAGGCCATCTTCTGCTTCTGATGTTTTACCGTCTTTATCTTTATATTTTGTGCTTACAGGTATCGTGGCAATCGTTTTAAGTATCTTTGTTTTTGTGTTATATAATTTTACTGCACCGCGCCTTTCAATAAATAAAATGCGGCCGTCATTTAGCACACTTAATTCCATCGGCTCATTTAATTTTTCTTCCAGTACTACTTTTGAAAAACGATTCTCTTCTGGTTTTGCTTTTGAATAATCCAATGCAGTAGGTGCATCGCCACCCATTACATAATGCAAACCCTGCCAAACATGATTTAAGAATAATGGCTCAGCAAATGTTTCATCAGTATGACCCATGTTCGTGTAGAAAGAACGGCCACCATCAAAATCATGATACCAGCTCATAGGGTGATTATCGCCGTTCTTGCCGCCCTGGTAAGATTTTTCGTCAATCTTTACCAACACTTTTATAGAAGGATCAATATTTTTAAAACTGTAAAATTCATCAGTGCGTTCAAATGTGTCTGGCATTCCTGCAGTCGCAGCATTATTCTTGTCAACCACATAATACTTTCCTTTCTGAATATTGCTTGGAGACATCGGGTGATCAAGAAACCAGGCACCAACAAGTCTTCCATACCAGGGCCATTCATATTCGCAATCTGCAGCAGCATGAATGCCAAGGTAACCACCACCAGCTTCTATATATCTTTCAAATTCCTGTTGCTGTTCATTGTTCAGCACATCACCTGTGGTACTTAAAAACACAACAGCGCTATATTGTTTCAGGTTGGCTGTTGTAAATTTTGATGCATCGTCAGTAAAGTCAACGGCAAAATTCTTCTCAGCAGCCATTTTAGTAAAAGCTGTTTTTCCAGCATCAATAGATGCATGGTGAAAACCTTCTGTCTTCGAAAACACCAGCACACGCTGCGTTTGAGCGCTCAGCGTATTTGTAAAGAACATTGCCAACAAAGCAATTGTAATAGTGTACACAGTTCTGAGAACTGCATGTTTTGGTTTCATAATCTATGTTTTAAAAAGTTTGATCGTTTTGTATTTTTTTGAGCCATAAGCCATTACTGACATTAAGCTTTCGTTGCGTCGCACTCTTGTACTGAAGAATAACTGTGAGCAAAAGGAGTAACAGTTTTTCTCATGTGCAATCGTGTTTTTTGCTAAAATTCAGCAATAAACATATACAATCTTTTTTTGTGAGACGAAAGCAAAATTATCATCGACGAAACAGTATATAATGTATTTTTTGCTTATGCATAATCTTCAGTACAAGTGTGCGACGCAAGGGCCGATGCCACAAAGTACCACGGCCGGTAACCAAAAATTTATTCACCTAATAATGCTTTCATTTTTTTATAAATAAGTCCTGCCGCAAACTTTGGATTTAACCTATAGATGCGATCCATAAATGTAGCATCGCTTCCAACCAAAACACGGTATTCATTTCGTTCCATACCATCAATCATTATTTGCGCTGCCTTTGCAGCAGACAATGTTTTCATTGATTTCTGTTCTGTATTGATTTGCGCCGGAACATTCAATCCTGAATTTTTTGTGATATTCGTATCAACAGCTCCCGGAAAAACCACGGTTACTTTTACACTGGTATTTTCAAGCTCAGAATGAAGTGCCTCTGTCAATAGTTTCACCGCGGCTTTTGACGCACCGTAAATCGATTGTCCTGGCACGGGTAAAAAACCACCCATACTCGAAATGTTCATGATGTGCGCCTCGGGTCTTGTCAGCAAGTGTGGTAAAAATGTTTTCGTAATATAAAGCGTACCATAAAAGTTCACATTCATTACACGCTCTATTGCTTCGTAGCCAAGTTCATTAACCTTAATAAAAGGTTGTATGATCCCTGCATTATTAATGATGCCATCAACAAAACCAAATTCGGCAATTGCTTTTTCAAAGAATGATTCAACTGCTGCCTTGCTGGTGATATCAAAAACAAAAGTGCTGAGCTTATCTTTATTTGCGCCTGCTAATGCTACGGTTTCCTGCAAAACATTTTGATTGATATCAATAGCAATAACTTTTGCATTTTTGGAAAGCAGGTTTAGCACCAGTTCACGGCCCCTACCGCTACCACCACCCGTCACCAGAATTACTTTATTTTGAACTTTCATGTTAATATTAAAAACTGTTTGAGTTAATCCCGGATTTATCAGTTGGGTGTATTGGCTGTTGAAAGTCCCCAAACGTTATACACTACAAGAGTGCGACGCAAGGAACGATCAGAAAAGAACCAAATGTTTGGCTCAAAAAAAATACGCTACATTATTTCATCACAATCTTTACTACACCATCTTTAAGCTCTTTTGCACTTGCGGTAAGTGTTACTGTTCCCGTTTTTCCATCAGGCCTTACAATTGCCAAACCTCTTCCCTGGTAAACTTTTTTATGATTTTGTTGAAAGCCGGATGCATCATCAAAGCTTCCGTTACCAACACCTGCAATCGTTGCATTACCGGTAAGCTGGTACGTAATTTCTATATCATCAATGTATGGCACAACGTTTCCCTTTTCATCAACAATTGCTGCACTTACATAAGAGAGATCACTGATGTCAGATTTAATTGTACTTCTGTCGGCAATCAAACGAATGGCAACAGGTTTACCGGTAGTTGTTAGTGAGGATGAACCTGTTTCTTTTCCATTATCATAACTTTTTGCAACAAGCGTTCCCGGCTGATATTCTATTTCAAAAGTTGCTGTAATGGAACTATCAGCAACTGCTTGTTCTGCTATTACCTTACCATTTAATTCAAGTTTCACCTGCTTACTTCTTGTGTAAACATGCACAAGTATTTTCTTGCCCTCCTGCCCCGGCCATGTCCATGATTTTAATTCATCAGGAAATCCCCACGGCGCCGTCACTTCCTGCATACCGTCAGGAATAGGACGATGTACCAACAATTCTACCGGGCTTTTTTTCCAGACAACATCCTGGTAGTATGCTGCCTGCTTTTTATTGCCAATCAAATCCAGGTCGCCACAGTAAGCATTAAATACGGACCACTTTGGCATGTAGAAAAGCCCCATGCGGATTATTCCGGTTGGCAGCTTTCTTGAAGCAGGAACCTGCAGCGGTCTGCCGATGCCTGCTTCACCAATATAATCCATCGCTGTCCATTTAAAGCTTCCTAACATGTAAGGATTTTTTAACGAGTACTCATAATTTTCCAGCGCACTTTGGGGAGTGTATTCTGTAACAATAAAAGTTTTTTGCGGATGCTTTGCATGCTCCGTTTCAAAGCGATGGGAAGTAGCACTGTCGCGAACAAAAAATTTAGAGGTGCTTTCTAAAAAATAATTGTATCCATCCACATCGAGATTTGTGAGGTAAGCCTCATAATCTTCCCATGGCTTTTTTGTAAAGCCAGGCAAGTAAACAATGGCTGATGTTACGGCTCTTGTGGGGTCAAGTTTGCGGACTTCTTCAGCCAGCATTTTTACTATACGGTAACCAGCAGTATCAGGTGCTTCAAATATTTCATTACCGATGCTCCACATGATAACGGATGGATGATTTCGATCTCTCAATATCATTGCATCTAAATCTTTTTGCCACCACTCTTTAAAATTCAAGTGATAGTCCTGCGGATTTTTGGCAAGCTCCCACATATCAAATGCTTCATCAAGCACCAGCATACCGAGCCGGTCGCAGGCATCCAGTAATTGTTGCGATGGAGGGTTGTGACTAAGACGTAAAGCATTATAACCAAGTTTCTTTAAGAGTTCAATCTTACGTTCTTCAGCACGGTCTATGGCAGCAGCACCCAATGGGCCATTATCGTGATGAATACAGCCCCCTTTTAATATCACCCTTTTACCATTTAGCAGGAAGCCTTTATCAGCAGTTATCTCTATTGAACGAACACCAAAGTCAGCAACAACATGATCAATAATTTTTTCGCCCTGCAAAACATCTGTTATTGCGTGGTATAGATAAGGTGATTCAGGCGACCAAAGATGTGGATGAGAAAGTTGAAGGTTTTGATTATAAATTTCCTTTATTTCATTTTTTTTCAAATCGAGAGGATTTACGTAAGCACTGTGCGGTGATGGATTATATTTATTAACACCAACCTGTTTATTTTGAGCATCGAGAATGCGGGTCTTAAGTTTCACCGGAAAAGAATTTCTATTTTCAATAACCGCTGTTTGAATATTGACTGTAGCAGATGTTTCAGATACTTTTGGTGTGGTAATATAAACGCCCCATTGATCTACATGAACAGGGTTTGTTGTTGTTAACCATACATGGCGATAAATGCCCGAACCGCTGTACCAGCGTGAGTTTTTTCCTTCATTTTGAACCTTAACCACTAATACATTTTCCTGGCCAGCAGGATTCAGATAAGGCGTCAGATCGAAATAAAAAGGCGTATAACCGTAGGGATGATTGCCCAGCAGATGGCCATTTAACCAAACATCCGAATTCATATACACACCATCAAAATGGATAGTAAAAAGCTTTTTCTCATCTGCCTTTGCAGTTGTAAATTTCTTTCTGTACCAGCCTGTTCCGCCTACTGTAAATCCTGTAGCAGATTGACCAATGCTGCTTTTGCTGAATGGACCAACAATGGCGTCAGCTGTTTGATTTGGCAAGTCTTCTATGCTCCAGTCGTGCGGCAAATCAAGCACACGCCAGTTGGTATCATCAAAAGACGATGATGAAGCATCAATAACGATATCCTTCTTGAAACGCCAGTTGTCATCAAATAACATAGTACGTTGCTGAGTGTTGCTTTGAGCAAATACAGCTGACATGCAAAAAAGCAACGATAAAAAGGAAATGATTTTTTTCATCAGTTCTGTTTGATAGATTTTTTGTAACGGGCATTTTTAGCTTTACTCAACTTTTGTTGTTTCCAATTTGCTGCTTCGTCACGCAAATTGCTCACTTGTACGCCTTGTTCATTAATGAACTGAACGATGCAGTGTGCGACGCAACAAAAGTTACATATCAGCAATACAGTTTGGCCCAAAATAAAATTCTACTTAGTTCTTTATTTCTTTTATACGTTCCCCTTCCGCATCAAACATGCTCATCAGGCTTCCTGTGGTGTGATCATCATCTTTCTTCGTCATCAGCAGATTAACATCGTAACCTTGCGCAGTAAAATAAACTGTAATCTCAGTGTCTTTTAATTCAGCACTGGTAATTTTTGCAATCTCCATGCCTGTTGAATCCTGCACTAATCCAACAATTGAGTCGTTCCTGTTTTCAAGAACAAAGATCATTTTAGTGTCACCAGTTGGTAACCCTTTCAGCAGCACGCTCCATTTGCCTTTGAAATAATCGGCACCAGATTTTGATTGCGCGTTTACACTTACAGACAACAGCAGGAAAAAAATTCCTGCGAAAATTGAACTTAACTTTTTCATGTTCTTTTTTGATTTAAATGTTTATGTATAAATTTTTGTGTGACTTAAAATGCCAGCTTTTAGTTCGTTATTATTTCCTTAGCAGACTTATAACCTTACAGCAATCTTCTTATTTATTAAAGCCTGGCAATTGTAACCACGAAAGATATTTTACAAATATAATATCTATTGTATCAAAATGATACAATAAAGTGTAATTTTATTTTTTATAGGAAATGGTTACGCCTGCAGTTCATTAAACCAGGGTGAAATCACCGTAAATTGCGTTCGAAATGAGTAACATAGATATCATCAGCGATAAAGAATTACAGAAGGGAATCAGGGAGTTCCTGGAAACTGCTCCCGATATTTATATGGCGGGTGTATCAGTAGATACAGTAATTTTTGGTTTTCACAACGACAAATTAAAAGCATTGATGCTGCGCTTTGGCAATACGCCTTATTTTGTATTGCCCGGAGGCTATATAAGGAAAGAAGAAAATCTTGATGCCGCGGCAATGCGCATACTACAGGAAAGAACCGCGTTGAAAAATATTTACCTCGAACAATTCTACACAGCGGGCAATACAAACCGTTCAAAGGAAGAGGTTGCTCTGGAACTAACGCAAAAAATGATCGGTACTATACCAAACAGCAATTGGTTTACGCAACGTTTTGTTTCGGTATGCTATTATGCACTTGTTGATGACACTAAAGTTAACCCTGTAACAGAAATATTTTTTACAGAAGTTAAATGGTTTGATGTAAATAAACTTCCTAAAGTTTTATATGATCATGATGCGATCATAAACAAAGCATTGAAAAGATTGCAGGCCGATCTTGATGAAAAACTCGTTGGCTTTAACCTGATGAGTGAAACATTTACAATGGGGCAATTACAAAAACTATATGAAGCTGTTTATCAAAAGAAATTTGTTCGTACCAATTTTCAGCGAAAAATACTTAGCCTTGGGGTTTTGGAAAGATTAGAAAAACAATACAGCGGCAAATCGCACAAAGCGCCTTATTTGTACAGGTTTGTAAAAACCAGCTAAGCCATGCCAAAAATCCGAAGAAAGTAACACAACAGGCTCTGCTGCTTACTCCAAATACCAGCCATTTAGTTTTAACAGGCCTCTTGCTGTAAAGTAAATTCATAAAATAACCGATGCGGTAAATCTGGCAATCTTTCATACCTTCAAAAATGAAAAAAGTTGCAGCCAGAAAAAACTTTTGTTTTACTGCTGTGTTCCGAAAATTCTTTTCAAACATTTAATAAAACTCCGAATAAATGAAAGTGAAGTTTTATGGAGTACGCGGTTCCCTGCCGGTTTGCGGCAGAGAATTTGACCGATATGGTGGCAATACTACATGTATAAAAGTGCATCGTGAAAATGCCAATCGAATTGCCATCATAGATGCAGGTACCGGTATTCGAAATTTGGGAAAAGAAATCATAAACACAGGCTTGTCTCAAAATATCATAAACATTTTCTTTTCCCATTTTCATTGGGATCACATACAGGGTTTTCCATTTTTTGCCCCGGCTTATAACGGGGATCAAAAAATCGGTATACTGGCAACAGGCCGGTTTGGAAAAATTAATAACCTGAAGGAAATTTTTTCTATGCAAATGCAAAAAGAATATTTTCCGGTTAACCTTGAAATGATGGGCGCTCAATTTGAATTCCTGACTTACGGCGATAATGAAACGCTTTATGGTGCAACTTTAAAAACAGTTCCTCAACATCATCTCTCCCCGGGCGGATCTTATGGTTTCGGGGTAGAAGATGAAGGCGTAAAACTTGTTGTATGTACCGATGTAGAACATTTAGATGGGATAGATACAACTATTGTAAACCTTGCTAAAAATGCTGACTTATTAATTCATGACGGGCAATACACTCCGGATGAATACAAAAAATTTAAAGGTTGGGGGCATAGTTCATATGAGCATGCCATAGAGGTTGCCCTTATGGCTAATGTAAAAAGGCTTGTGATAACACACCACGATCCCGATCACAACGACGACTTTCTCGATGCCATGGAACATGAGTGTCAAAAGCTTTTCCCCAATTCCATATTTGCAAAAGAAGGAATGGAAGTTTCTGTTTAATAACCCTTCTGTAAACGTATTTCAAGAAAGCCTTCTATTATTTATCGTATGCTTACCACTGCAAACAAAATTGATACATAACAGATTTTATGTATAGGTGTGTAGTAATTTTTTTGAGACCGGCATTTGTATTTCATGGCAGCATTCTTGCGTCGCATTACGTTCATCTGCAACGCATTTATTCAGCTTTTACCGAAGCGAAAATCTGTAATGGAGTAGACACACCGTTCAAACCTTTAAAGCGTTTCAATTACCTAAGCTGTTTCACCATGCTGCATATTGATACAACAGTACAAGTGAGTGACACAACGAAAGTTTAATAGCCGTAGTACAGTTCAGCTCAAAAATATCTATTACAAAACAAGCATTATCATGATCTGGTGCAATATTGTGATTGGAGAATTTTGCTGCTGTTTCCTTTACCGATGCCTGCCACGCCAATCAACCGCCACTTAATCTGCAATATTAAAAAATAGCTTTCGCCATAAAAGTAATTGCAAGCGTTTATAATCTTAAATTCATATTCTCATTTACAACCAACTTTAATATGAAACGTCTTATTCAATGCGCCGTTTTATCCCTGCTTTCTGTTACATCTTTTTGTCAGTGGAATACGGACACAACGAGCCGTAACCCGATTTGCACACTAATAAAAAATCAGTATTCGCCCCGTTTATGCAGCGATGGTAGTGGTGGAGCGATTATTACATGGGTAGATGAAAGAAACAGTTCCTCCGCATCTGTTTATGCCCAAAGAATAAGCAAAACGGGCAAAACCCTGTGGGCAGCCAACGGGATACTTGTTTATGATCCGGCAATTAATGGCGGCTTAGGAGCAGATTACAGTGCAATTGTACCCGATAATTCAGGCGGGGCAATTATTATTTATCAATCATCTATTATTGGGGGTGCCCGGCAAATTTTTGCACAGCACATTAATGCAACAGGTTCATTGCTTTGGGGAAATGGTGTAAAGCTTACTGATGGATATGACTCCCGATTAAACTGGGCAGAAAGCCCTGAAGAAAGTGGTATTAGTGCGGATGGTTCGGGTGGCGCATTTATTACCTGGCAGGGCTACCAGGCAACCCATTTTATTTATGCACAGCATATAGATGCAAACGGCAACCTGGTTTGGGGTATTAGTGGTGCAGGTTTGCCACTGATTAATGGCTCTAACGGATACACTTCAACAATTGTAAGTACCGGGGGCGGTACCGCGGTAGTTGGATATACCGATGCAGTTTATGGTTTTTACCTTCAGCGTTTAGCAGCAAATGGTGCTAATCTGTGGGGGCCTTCAGGACTGCTTGTTTCTCCTGTATATAATTTTCAATCAGCGCATATACTCACCTACGATGGCGTATCTGCTACACCAGCGGTAATGGCGGCTTTTGTTACGCAAAGTACACCGGGCAGTTCACCAAGAAATATTACTACACAGAAAATCGACCTTAACGGCAACATACTCTGGAAACCGGGTGGCGTTAATATTACCAATGCAATCAGCGATCAATCTCAGCCAGATATAATTCCTGATAATAAAGGCGGGGCTTTTCTTATTTACGATAGCACATTCAAAGCCAAGGTTCAGCATATCAGCAGCAAAGGCAAATCGCTTTGGGGCACAAACGGAATAACTATCGATGGCGTTAGTGGTTCATCACAGGCAAATCCCGTTATTGTTTCTGATGGGGGCACAGGTATTATTTCCGTATTTTATGATTCCCGCAACGGATACCCCGATGCCTTGTTTACTCAGCATTATAATGTTTCCGGAACAGCATTATGGCGCTCCAATTCCGTACCCATTATTACGAATCATGTTAACAGAAATCACCAGGTAAACCCAACAATTGCTGCAACCAAAGGTTATGCTATTACCTGTTGGACTGATGAAAGAGACCTGGCAACAGGCGATAATATTTACGTTGCACATTTTGGTGGCGCAGCTGGATTTCAACTATTGCTATCTGCAGCAGAGCAGCAAACAGCAAAGGCAGTGCAACTTAAGCAAGCAAGCAGCAATACAATTTTACAGGTTTATCCAAACCCTGCCTCAAATTCTGCTGCTGTATATTTTGAACTTAAAGCCGCCGAAAAGAATGGGGTGCTCGAACTGTACGATGCAAATGCAAAAAAAGTAACGCATTATTCTTTAGGTAGCCTGGCCGCAGGAAAGCATAGCAGCCAGCTCAATCTTACCAATGTGCCGGCTGGTGTCTATCATATTGTATTAAGCTGCGGTTCCTGCACATGGAACACAGCATTGCTGGTAACCAAATAATTTGTAATTCTTTTAAGTGCTCACTATCTTAAATCCAGTCTGCAACTGGATTTTTTTATTGCTGCAGATAAAGGAATATTCAGGTAACAGACCCAATTTTTTTTGAGCCGGGCCAAGTTATTTCATAGTATCGCCTGTTGTGTCACTCACTTTTACGGTTTGATTATCTATTGAGCCCAAGCAGCCATTCCACATTTGCGTTAAATAATAAGTATTCGTTTATCATTTCGGCAAAAAGAAATAGTATCGAATGTTTTATTGGCATTCTATTATAATTCATAAAAAAGTTTTAGTAAAAATTGCAACAAACTTAAAACAGTAAATACCCTTTTGCAAATTCTGCAATTTAAAGTCACTGCATAATATAAGAAAGCACAAAGTGCAACTTTATTTGCCTGCACTATTAAATATCAATTAGGAAACAGTTTCGGCTTTAAATAGGTTTACATCATCAAAAATTTATATAACCAATAAAACTATTTTTTATGAAAAAGAATTTCTGTTTACAAATTACTGTTGCAATTGTATTTCTTGCAGTATCATTTGGATGCAGTAAAGAAGCCACAACGCCTTCGGCTGTTGCAGGCACTCAACAAGGTAGTCAATACAACCATGTTAACGCAAATGATGCTTCTTCAGCTACAACAATTTTTTACACAGCCTGTGGGTTACGAATTGAAGTGTTTAACCCAAACGCGAACCTGCAATATTCATTCGAATATCATAATTATAACTCCACACCTTACATTCCTTTTGGAGTTCTTCGTTATGGGGCTATCAGCTTTATCGTTCCAGACAAATTCAAATTTGTTGTTGCTGGTGATATAATTACACCCACGGGTAAATTCCATACATGGTGGATTAAACGTACGGATGGAAAATATTTAACGGCTGCTAACGGAGTATTGTCATATCAAACTGCTATCAAGGGCTCAAGTAGTCAAATATTTCTAATTGGCTCGCTGGGTATTAACCGTTACGAACTAGTTAACCTAAGCTCATGTTTAGTAGGAACAATAAATTATGATATTGATTTTGGCGGGTATAGATTTTTTACAAGTCCTTCCACAGGCCCTTATTTGGGCGATTATCAACTCGGGCTAATTACTTACTAATAACGTGAGTTCAGGATAAGGCTACATTATTTTTAGAGATACCAACTTTGGTGCTTTATAGTATCATTCCTTGCGTCGCAAGCATTTCATCTGAATATCATTGAGCAACAACAGGCGATCATAGCTCAATTTATAATCCCAAAGATGAACGGATTGCGACGCAACGATGTATAATCAGAGTTACTAAGACTCGTATTAATCTTCTATTCCTTATCCCCAACTTATGTTATTCCAATGCACGAGTATAAATTACAGCGATGGCAGTTTACATTTATTTAAGAAGCCCAGCAAAACACTTCGAACAAATGAGCTTTGATTATTCAGGTAATTGCCAATCGGGTCTTATAAAATGGCAGGTATAACCATAAGGGTGCTTTTGTAAATAGTTCTGATGTTCTTCCTCTGCATCCCAAAAGTCTGTGGCAGCAACTACTTCGGTTACAATCGTTCCGGGCCATTTACCTGAAGCATTCATTTCACTGATTAAATCCTGCGCTGTTTTTTTCTGTTCTTCGGTTAAATAAAAAATAGCTGAGCGGTAAGAAGTGCCCACATCATTTCCCTGCCTGTTCTTTGTGGTTGGGTTATGAATCTGGAAGAAAAATTCCAGTAGCTTACGGTAAGGCAGTTTTTCAGGATCGAAAGTTACCGCTATGCCTTCGGCATGTGTGCCATGATTGCGATAGGTTGCATTCTTTACCTCGCCTCCTGTATAACCAACCACAGTTGAGGTTACACCCGGAAGATCTCTGATCAATTCTTCCACGCCCCAAAAACAGCCGCCGGCCAGTATTGCTTTTTCGGTTGACATATTTCTTTGCTTTTATACTTGCTTCAAATAAACAACTTTAAAGCCAGTTTATTTTACTGGCAGGTTGACATGAATTGGATTTTTTCCTGTTCAGGGTTTCTACTGATTGGTTTTGAGAAAGTATTGTTGAGAAAGAATTTTTTTGGGCCGGGCAGAAGTTCATTATGGCATCGCCTGTTGCGTCGCACACTTTTACAGCAGATCAGTAAGTATCAAATGTCAATAACGGCTACCTGGTAATCATTGTAACAATCTGTGTAACTTTATTACCGATAAAAAATAAATTATGAGATCTGTTTCTGCATTGCTTGTATTTACGATTGCCGCTGTAGTGTTATCGTGCAAAAAAGATTCAACCCCTTTACCACCAGCCGCTCCACCGAATTTAACCGGAAAGCTTTGGCAGTTAGACACCATATTAATCAATGCGCCCGTTACCTACTACGCGCTTACCGATGAACAGAAATATAACTACAGCGTTTCACTTGCCTTTAGTAAGGATAAAGCACAACTAACTTTTGTGAAAGATGGTTCCGTTAACTGCGGCGGCGACTGGGACTTTGGTTATACAAACTGGCAGTTGATTAATAATAATGCAGATATAAAAGTAAACCGGGGCAGCACCGGCTCTGATACGCTAAGAGCATGGCAGGCCAGTGCCACAAAGTTTTCCTATGTTCATACTCTCGGTAACGATCCATTCGACTGTACATTCATTTATAAATAACCCGCTTCTAAATTTGCTTTTTACAAAGTTGCAAAGGAAGCTGGTCAGATTTTATTTGCAATGCTGCGGAGGAACCCGGCGATGCCATTTTTACAACAGATGAACGGATTGCGACCCCGAGTTCCGCTGCGCTCGTCGGGGCACGCGCAACGAAGATGCCATGAAATTAGCTGCCGGTACCACAATCGTTCTTTTTTAAAAAGTTTTTTTGAGTAAAACCAACATCGGTTTATTTAACCTGCGGCGGCCCATCGGGAAGCATTGCCTTCCAAACTTCCTTGCCTTTTCTTTTGATGAATTCGTCTTTTATCTGTTTACGCAGTTGTTCATTTTCAAAAAGATCAACCATCGTGGTGCCTAAAGATTTTGATGCGAATAACATTCCTTTATGCCCGATGCTCATACCGCCGCAGGCAACCACCACCCAGGAGTGCCAGGGCGATTCGTAAGGTGCTGTTGTGGCAAGCAACGTAATTTCGGGAACGATGTAACTAACATCGCCTACATCGGTTGAACCACCAACGGGGTCTTCTCTGGTAGTTTCAAGCGGCTTTATACTTCCACTGATTCCTTTTGCTTCCTGGCCGTATGCTTTCATTATTTTATCGGCAAAATCCGTTTCTTCTTTTGTATAAGTTACCGGGCCTACGAACTCCATATTTTTCTGTAAAACTTTAGCCCCGGTTTCATTTATCAGCAGTTCATACAGGCCGTTGTTTAATTTTATTTCATACTCCACACCAGCCATTAGTGCAGCACCCTTTGCAATGTCTTTCATGCGTTCAGAAACTTCGGCCACACCACTGCGTTTGCTGTCGCGTATCCATAGCCACACACTTGCTCTGTCGGGAATTACGTTGGGCACATTGCCAGCTTCTTTATACACATAATGCATGCGCACACTTGGCTTTACATGCTCCCGTAAAAAGTTGATGCCTACATTAAACAGTTCCGCTGCATCCAGCGCACTGCGGCCATTCCAGGGATCGGCAGCGGCATGGGCACTTTTGCCTTTAAAAGAAATCGTATAGTCTGTTACAGCCTGCGAACTTTGCATATTGGCCTTGTTTTCATAATCTGGGTGCCAGTCTAAACAAACATCAAGATCGTTGAACAAGCCTGCTCTTGCCATATATACTTTTCCAGCAAGGTCTTCTTCTGCAGGTGTACCATAAAACCGTATGGTGCCTTTTAGTTTACCTGCTGCTATCAGTTCTTTTATAGCCAGCGCTGCGCCCATGCTTCCTGCACCAAACATATTATGGCCGCAGCCATGCCCCGGTGCGCCGGGTGTTAAAGTTTCTCTTTCGGGCAGGGATTTTTGTGAAAGGCCGGGCAGTGCATCAAACTCGCCAAGCACACCAATAATGGGCGTGCCCGAACCATATTCTGCTACAAAAGCAGTAGGTATATCTGCGGCATTTCGTGTTACTTTAAAGCCCTGTTTTTCTGCATAGTCGGCCAGGATTTTTGAAGACCTGGTTTCTTTCATGGCAATTTCTGCATAGGCCCACACACTGTCGCTGAGGTTGATCAATTCCTGCTGGTGTTTTTCAACAGAAGCAATGATTGCTTTTTTATTTGCGTCCACAGCGGTGTTTTGGGCATAAGTAAACTGCGATAAAAGCAGCAGCAGAAAAAGCATTCTTTTCATATACCGTTATTTAATTTTAATTGAATAACCGAATATAAATTTTTTGGAGACAATACAGGATAATTCTTTAATCCTGTTTTCTGCTTCGGGGAATAAAAACAATAAAGCAATTATTCCTAAAACAAAAGGCTGGCAACAGTTTCGTTACCGGCCTTTCTATCATTGGTGTTTTTATCTCTTGTAAAAATCAAATAACTAGAAGGAACGAATAGCACGCACATTACCGATATAATTTTTTGGATTGGCATATTGTACACCACTGAAGAAATATACACCCCAGCCAAAAACACTGCTGTCATGTATCTCGCTGGAACTCCAGTAATAATTGCTTAAAACAAGATTGGGTATAATACTTCTTTGCTGATAAATTTGACTTAACTCATCTCTTGATGGCAGATACCAATCTGTAAACCCATTTCTTTTAGATTTCCAGCATTCAAGTGCTGCATATTTTCCAGGCTTGCCTTGCAATGAAACAATCTCCCTGGTATTGGCATTTCCTGAACCGATAATTACATCTGTAACACCTGTTATGGTGTAGGTACCGTTGTACCATACTGCAGAAATAAGATCAGCTGTATCGGCAATCATGCCATGCAGACCCGTAAGGTCAATATAAAATACAATGCCACCACCAAAATGCTCCCCAATAAAATGCGCCGCAGGCGTAGTTGCTTTATCTTCAGTTTGAGTACTTATTTGTTGTGGTTTGGCCAAAGGCTCTTTGGTACAGGAAATGGTAAACAGCAGTAAAGCCGGCAATAGAGTTTTGAGTAAAGTTTTCATTGTGCTGATGGTTTATTAATTAAAAAGATGAAGCATCTATCTGCGTTTTGTTTGCAGATATATCTTAAGTATCATCCAACAACATTTTTGTAACCACTATTTATTTTTTTAGCCTGGCATGGGTTTTCAAGGCATCGTTCCTTGCGTCGCACACTTGTGCTGAGGAAATATACGGGAGCAATGCAGACAGCGGTTGGTTTATTTTATATTAACCGCATCTAATAACTGCTTTAGGTGGCAGCAAGGGCTTCTTCTTAAGATATAATGATTTGTTGAGGCACAAGAGCAACAAGGTTAACTTATTAATAAGGGCAACATATAGTAAAGATTGCTGCACAATGTTCAATAAAAAACAGAACCCTGAAGAGTGCGACGCAACTGGTTTTCATAGTAGTAATGTAGTTCGGCTCCGCTCACTACTTGGTACATAATAAAAAACCGCACTAAATGTTGTTCTCGACAATAACTGTTTATTCGCGTGTGATGATCAGTAGTTTTATGTTCAATAAATATATTGGCAAGCATCAATTTTATTACAGGGGTAGCAACTAAAAATTCCTATGGTTAATATGCCTCCGTCCACAAAAAATAATTTTTATAAATATCGGGTTTTTGTTTTCTGATGAAATCCAGATAAGCTTGTGCCACACTAGAAAATTTCTTTTGCCTGAGCCAGATCAAACGCCAGTCAGACTTTAAGGGCAGGCCCTGCACAGGAATGATTTTTATGCTTTTTAGCTTTAATTCATTCTTTAAACTCAGCACCGGTAAAATTGAGTAACCCAGGCCGGCAAGTACCGCTTGTTTTACCGCTTCACTGGAAGTTAATTCGAGTTTTACTTTGGGTGTAATACCTGCTTTTTCGAAATATTGCTGCATTGTTTCCCTGGTTCCGGAACCTTCTTCCCTGAATATTAATGGCAGATCACTCAAAACGGATTTGTGTAAACGGTTCTTTGTTTTTATATCTGTTTCGGCAGATGCTGTTAGCACAAGTTTATTGGGCAATAGTATTTCTTCTTCAAGGTCAATATGTTTAGGTAATACAGATACCAGGCAAAAATCAACTTCATTTTTTTCAAGGCTTTCTATCACTTTTGACTTATTGGTCACATCCATCACCAGGTCAATCTTTGGATTTTCTTTAAGGAAATCTTTCAGGTAATAAGGCATAATATATTTTCCGGTTGATACAACAGCAACCCTTAATTTCCCCGAAAGCAACCCGCGAAAACTGTGTGTTTTATAATGTATCGAATTTACATGTTCCAGGGTAGTTACAGCCAGTTTATATAACTCCATTCCAAACTCTGTAACATACACCTTTCTTGCGATTACTTCAATTAAAGGAATATCAAATTGGCTTTGAAGGTTGCTTATCTGTATGGAAACTGCCGGCTGTGTCATGTGCAGTTCTTCTGAAGCTTTTGTAATACTCTTTTTGTCAACCACGGCGACAAAGATTCTCAGCTGATTGAATGTAAAGTTCATAAAAATTATTTATGTATAGTATATCAAATATAAATGAATACTTATATAAAAACATATTCATTTTTGCATAAACAAAATCGAATGACAAAAATTACAGTTGCAAAAGGGGATGGCATAGGCCCTGAAATAATGGATGCCACACTGCGTATCCTGGAAGCGGCAGGTGCACAGCTTGACATTGAGGAGATAGAGATTGGTGAAAAAGTTTACCTGCAGGGAAACCAGGCTGGCATTGCACCCGAAGCATGGGAGTCGCTGCGCAGAACAAAAGTTTTTTTAAAAGCGCCCATTACAACGCCACAGGGTGGCGGGTTCAAAAGCCTCAACGTAACCACAAGAAAAGTACTGGGTTTATTTGCCAATGTACGCCCTTGTGTTTCTTATCATCCGTTTGTACAAACGAAGCACCCGGTAATGGATGTGGTTATCATCCGTGAGAATGAAGAAGATCTTTATGCAGGGATAGAACACCGTCAAACAGATGAGGTGTATCAATGTTTGAAACTCATCTCCAGGCCGGGTACCGAAAAAATTATCCGTTATGCTTTTGAATATGCAAAAGCCTACAACAGAAAAAAAGTTACCTGCTTTACGAAAGACAATATCATGAAAATGACTGATGGTCTATTTCATAAAGTATTTGATGAGGTAGGCCAAGAATACCCGGATATTCAAAAAGAACACTGGATTGTTGATATTGGTGCCGCAAAACTTGCAGATACGCCTGAGATATTTGATGTAATTGTGATGCCTAATTTGTACGGCGATATCCTCAGCGATGTTGCGGCGCAAATAACAGGTTCCGTAGGGCTGGCAGGAAGCGCCAACATAGGTGATGGCTTTGCCATGTTCGAAGCTATTCATGGTTCTGCCCCCAGAATTGCAGGTGCTAATAAAGCCAACCCTTCAGGTCTCTTGCTTGGGGCAATACAGATGCTGGTACATATCGGACAAACAGAAGTTGCAGAAAAAATACAGAACGCCTGGCTTAAAACGCTGGAAGAAGGCATACATACCTATGACATCTATAAAGAAGGAACATCAAAAAAAAAGCCAGGAACAAAAGAATTTGCAGATGCGGTAATTAAAAGATTAGGTCAGCAACCCGGTCAACTGAAACCGGTTGCATATTCATCTTCTATTGCAAATTTCAACATACAGGTTGCAGCGAAACCAAAAGCAAAAAAAGAATTAGTGGGTATTGATGTTTTTCTGCAGGCAACAGATACCAATGCGGAAGCAATAGCCAAATCTGTTCAGCAATACACAAATGGTACGCTTCATTTAAGTATGATTACCAATCGCGGTACCAAAGTTTGGCCCAATGGATTTCCTGAAACTTTTTGCACAGATCACTGGCGTTGCAGGTTTAAAGCAACTGATAACAACATTCTCAATTTCAGCCATGCAATTGAACTTCAGTTAAAGCTGCACAACGCCAATCTCGACATTATTAAAACAGAAAACCTTTACCACTTCGATGGTGAAGCGGGTTTCACTGCAGCGCAGGGACAATAAATTCTTATCAATATAAATCAATTAAAAAATGGAAATTCAGTTAATCAGCGGTCGGTTTAGTTTACAGGATGCAGAGAACCTTCTTACTGCCATTGTAAAAGTTAAAATAGCTTTTCATGAAGAAAAAATAAGAACGGTACATCATTCAGAAGAAGACATCAAGCATTCAGAAAAGCGCATCATTCAACTGCAGAATTCTTTAAGAGATGCTATTAAAAAGCTTCGGGAAAAAGGCCAGGAGTTTACAGATGTAAACGCTTTTATAGAAGTTAACTTTACGCCAACAATTGGGTATAGTTAATCATTTAGGTAAGAATTCTCATGGTGTATATATAAATCACTTGTCGTTCTCAAACACACGGGAACTGATGAGTGATTTTTTTTATGAACCCAACTGAAGTTTTTCATGGCATCGGTTGTTGCGTAGCACTCGTGTACTGAAGAATCGAACGCAGCAATTATTTTATTTCTTTAACCATTGCTGCCAGCTGCTGCAGTTTTTCAAACGGCAAGGCATTTACGAGTTGCATTACTTCCTCTGCATAATTTTTATTTTGTAATGGAGCAAGCGGATGATTGGTAACAGCTTTTTGTTTATCTGAAGGAATCCACTCTATAAGATCGTTTGGTGTGCAATTGAGTTTCTCGCAAAGCATTTCTACATGACGCATGTTAAGCATGTCGCTGCGACCACTTTTTATTTTGGTTGCCGTGCCGCTACTGAAACCGCATTGCATAAGGTATTGTGTGGGCCTTTCTATACCACGGGCTTTAAAGACTGCTGTAAGGTTGAAGCGTAACATAATTGTTCTTTAATGTTTAAATAAAATATTTGTACTGGAAAATACAAAAAACATCGAAAGAGTCAAAAATTATATCGTAAGATATTAGATAGTAGTAGTAAGTTATAAAAATAATTATTCTATCTATAAGAATCCAGGCGAAATATATACCTAAGTATGCATAAAATAAAAGAGAGTAGTCGTAAACTTTAAAAGAGTAGTATTAATATGTAACATAGTAGGCGCAATCCGCAAGAATAAAGTAATAAAGTGTAAGAGAGTATGCATAAATTGTGAGAGAGTGGGCACAAGTTTTAACAAAGGGGTACTTATTTCTCCAAGCCATTGGGCTTCGTTGTCAATCGCGCCACGGGACAGCTTTTGCTTCTTTTAAAAAAATGGTGCGTATTTTTTCAATCAAGGCGGCGGTGATTCGTGGGGACACGAACACGGCGGGGGTTAGTTGTTTAAAATGAATAAAAAATATCAGTAAAAAACGGGGTTTTAGGTTTACAACAAAGAGATTAGTTTTTTATCAGTCGGATTAAGGTTAACATCGATCCAAAGTTTTCGATTGTCGTGTTCATAATTGTTTTAGTTTTAACCCTACACGCTTAGATACTTTAAACAATTACAACCGCCAGCTATGACCTTAAGATATCGACCTCAAGCACTTTTTTCTTCAACATTTATCCTTTTGGTAAATTTCATATTCGCCCAAAATGGGTATATCAAACTTGTTGCAGGGAATGGTGTCAGGGGTTTTGGGGGTGATGGAGCACAAGCTATTAATGCTCAAATAAATGCATATGATGTATTGGCTGACACAGAAGGTAATATTTATTTTTCAGATGACGTTTTTTCAGTTGTGAGAAAGGTAAATCTGGCTAGTGGCATTATTACTACTATAGCTGGAACAGGAAATCCAGGGTACAATGGCGACAATATTCTGGCTGTAAACGCTACACTTACCACACCAAGAGGGTTGGCTTTTGGTAATGATGGGGACTTATATTTAGCAGATTTCAATAACAACCGGATAAGGAAAGTGAATCTCAAAACCGGCATAATTACTACAGTCGCGGGCACTGGATTGACACTGTATAATGGAGATGGTCTCTTAGCTACAAACACAAACATATATGGTCCCAGAGGGCTTGCTGTTGATAAGAATGGTGATATTTATATATGCGAAGAGCTGAATAACAGAATACGAAAGGTTAATCATTTAGATGGTACTATCTCTACTGTAGCAGGTGGGGGAACAATCAAAGAAGATGGCTACTTAGCATCACAGGTTGAATTAAAAGCGCCCTTAGACGTTTGCATTGATGGATTTGGAAACTTTTATATAAATGAAGGAGGTAGAAATAGAGTGAGAAAAGTATCGAAGTCAGACGGAATAATCAGAGCATTCGCTGGAAATGGCTACTATGGTTTTTCGGGTGATGGAGGTATTGCTTTGGATGCTAGATTTAATAACCCTGGTACTATAGATGTAGATTCTATTGGAAATTTGTTCATTGGCGATTACAATAACAATAAGCTTCGAAAGGTCACAGCCAATGATAATATAATTAATTCAATTGCCGGAACTGGTATTGGTTCATTACCATTAGGACCTGACCCTATACCTGCTATGGATGCAGTTTTATTTCCGTTTGGAGTTGATATAACAATGTCAGGAGATGTATATATTACAAGTACCCGTTATCAGATCGTGAAATTATATGGTGGAACATTACCTATTTCCCTTTCTTCATTTGATGTTTCTCAAAAGCAGAGCAGCGTTTCAGTTGAATGGACAACATTATCGGAAATCAATAACGATTACTTCATCGTTGAAAGAAGCCCCTTGCCGAATATTGGGTTCCAAGAGATTTCATTAATTAAAAGTAAGGGCAATTTTACAGGAGTACAGTATTATACCTACACAGATATTAACCCCCCATCAGGTAAAAGCTATTACAGGCTTAAGCAAGTAGATAAGGATGGAGGCTATTATTATTCAAAAATAATTGAAATAGAGTTTTCTAATAATAACAGTATATATATCTATCCTAATCCTGTAAAAGATGTTTTAACCATCGAGGGATTGTCGACTGAATTTCAAAACAAGCTTTCGATAATAAGTCAAAATGGAACAAAGGTTGCACAAACGAGCACAAATATGGGCACATTGAATTGGAATGTAAAACAATTAAGTGCCGGAACCTACTTCATCTTAATTGAGAATGACAAATTCAAAAGAATTGAAAAGCTAATAAAGCTGTGATCAGCCAACCTACTATAGATTAACATGAGAGCAGCCAGTGCGACAATAAATATAACAGCGAAATTATTGACTACAGCATTGTATTGAATGAGATTCTGGATATTGTATTGCAGGGTAAATGTGCTGATTGTGGTAATGCTGGGACGCTATATAGAAACCGGCGATAATGTTGCTACTGCAAAAAATGCAGAAGCTGTCTGGAGAACCAGTAAAGCTTTAAAGGAATTGAAGATAAAGAAAGGCAAATAGTAGAGAAATAAATTGATGACTAACAGTAGGAATTATTAAATTTATCTGTGCAATCGCAACCTTATTCATACGACAGAAAATATTCAACCCGTTACACATTTATAAGTAAAGGAAAGAAAGGTGTAATTGTAAAGATTGTTGAATTTACACCTACTTCTGTAAAGAATGTTCTCAACCTAGGTTTTGGGGACTTGCTTTCTGATGGAAGTGTTGATGATACTGCCAATTCGAATAATGGCGACATTATAAAAGTTCTTGCAACAGTAATTTCAATAGTTGAAGATTTTACGGCTGAATATCCTGATATTAAAATTGTCTTCGCAGGGAGTACGGTAAGAAGAACAGAATTGTATCACAGGATTCTGAAAATGTATTATACAGGTTTCAAAAAGGAGTTTATCATAACAGCCTTGAAAGATGATGGGAATGAAAGCTATAGTGAAGTGCTTTTCGAACCTGGCAGCAATAACAAATATGTTGCGTTTTTTATCAAAAGAAAGTAATAATTTTGAATATGCCCGTTACAAAAAAACATACCGCTTTTAAAAAAGTACAAGCAACTAAAACGGTTGTTGTTACAAAAACAAAAGAACCTCCTTCTAAATCTACTTTCTCTAAAAAGTTAGAGAAAGTAAATACTCTTCTTTCCAAATCCACATTGCTGAATAGTTAGTTAATCAAGCACAACTGTCACTAGTGCGCAAGACTAAGCCACCAAAATTATGGCAGTATAAAGACTGCAATCTAATTGTACATCAACTGAATGACCCTGGCTTGCTCTTATTTTGGTAAGATCATCATTAAATGCAAAACGCTTTTTATTGTTGGTATGTACAATGTGTTGCAGTATTTCGAAGTTGATGTTTTCATTCTGTGCATTTAGTTTGTTGATGAGTTCATCAACATTTGTGTAGCCGTTTTCATCTAATACAATTCCATATTCTCCTGGTTTGTGACGAAGAATGTAAGAGAGTAGTTTGCTGAGATGTGTGGTTTGGTTTGAAAAGATCATTGAATATTATTGAACATGATTTGCACACTTTAAATATGTAGTCTTAGTAGTAGAATTTTTTTTCCCATCAGTAAATGATTTCATTTTTTTGGGAAATCCATTTCTATCATAAAGGATAATAGTCTTATCTATGTTTCCATTTTTATTAGGCCCTAAATATTTTCTTTTTTTAATAAAACCATTATTATGATATGAATAACTTATAGTATAAACGCTTCTATAGATGCGTCCCTTTTTTGATCGGAGCTGGCTCTTTTTGTTATATGTATAAAATGTAGAATCGCTCTTTAAATATTTACCAGACTCAATTTTTGAAATTACTAAGTTATTAGAGTATCTATAAATAATCTGTTTTGCTATCTCGTTGTTTTGATCAAATGTTGTTTCTTGAATTAGGTTATTATTTTTGTATTTAAGGCTATCAAACCGTCTTCCTGAATATGTATCAATTTTTACTATCAATTTACCCGTAGAATCATAAAAATAAAATGTTGAATCACCCCATCTTTGGTCTTCCCCTGAATACCAATACTCTGCTTCCAGTATTTTATTTTTATAAATGTATTTCGCAGTATCAATGTTAGTAGAATCGATATAAATGTCAATTTCTAATGTGTCTCCAAAATAATATGAAGTGATACGGGAATCATTTGAATTATCTTCTTCAGAATCGATTTGAGATATAGAACGACCTAAAGAATCATAAACAATTTTTCTTGACAAATATTTTTTTGAATGGGCCGCACGGCTAAATGATATTTGCTCACAAATATTAAACTTCTTGACAAGCTCTGGTATATCATCGCTTTTCTTTGGTTCCTGCGAATAAGAAAATAATGCTATTGCCAAAAAAACTATTGTTATCAGTAGCCTCATGAACATTTTGTTCTTGAATTGAAAATATATAAAAAACAGTTTATCCTCTATACAATTTGTTTAATAGTTATCCAACTGCTCCAGTGTGCGACGCAACCAAAGTTCAATAGTACCACTGCAGCTAAGTACATAAAAAATCTGAACCATGATTTTAACCTGATTATTCTGATGAACCTGATTTTATAATGCTTTCAGGCGAATCAGGTAAATCCTATAAATCATGGTTCAGACAATTACTCTCCTTCCACTGCATCTCTCTTACTCACCTTCCTCGTTCTGTTCGTTTCCGCACCGCACATCTTTACAATCTTTGGTGTGAACTTACCCACCACATCAACCAATGCTTTCTGCGATTGCATCACCACTTCAATATCCTTGTACGCAAATGGCGCTTCATCCAAACCGCCGCCGAGCAATTTTACATTGGTTTTGGCGAGTTCTTCTTTCAATGCATTGTGCGTAATGTTTGCCATAGCTTGTGTACGACTCATCTTTCTGCCGGCACCATGCGATGCGGAGTTGATGCTTGCTTCTTCGCCTTTGCCTTTTACAATAAAGCCGGGCGCTGTCATGCTGCCGGGAATAATACCCAACACATTTTTACCGGCAGGCGTAGCACCTTTGCGATGCACAATTACTTCCTTGCCATTATGCATTTCTTTCCATGCAAAGTTGTGATGATTCTCCACCATCTTCATTGGCTTGCGACCCAACTGCTTTGCAATCTTTTCATGTATCACATGGTGACAGGCACTTGCATAATCACCCGCCAAATTCATAGCCAGCCAGTATTCCATGCCTTCCGCTTCATCCAGCGTAAACCATGCAAGATGTTTTGCTTCCTGCGGCAAACGGCGTTTGCTTATTGCAAGTCGTGTGTAATGATTCGCAATGTTAGCGCCCAATGCACGTGAACCGCTATGCGTTACGAAGCCAACATATTTTCCTGCAGGCACATTCAACACAGCATCTGTTTCATCAATCTCAATAATACCAAACTCTGCAAAGTGGTTACCACTTCCTGATGAGCCCAACTGTTTCCATGCTCGTGTATGCAGGCTTTTCAGCAATGGCATTTCAAAAAATAATTTGTTGTCCATCACTTCATGATCTGGCGATTGCTGAAACTGTGCACCGCTGCCAAACAAAGTTGCTTCGCCCAGTTCACGCACAAAGAAAGCTTCACGCTGCGTAAGGTCTTTCACATCAAGATCAAAAATGCTCAGGCACATACGGCAACCAATATCAACACCCACGCCATACGGTATCACTGCGTTCTCTGTTGCCAGCACACCACCGATAGGCAAACCATAACCATGATGCGCATCGGGCATCAACGCACCGGCAACTGCAACCGGCAATTTTGCTGCTGCATACATTTGATGCAACGCACCTTGTTCAATATAATCAGCACCAAATATGTTGAAATGCACACCGCTGTTGTTAAGCGAAATCTCTGCGTCAACTGTTTTTTCTTTTGGCAGTAATTTTTCTGCAATCAGCGCCAGCACTGCATCGTTGGCATATTCCACCGGCGCAGCAAGCACTGCTTTCAACATCTCCATCGCTTCCTCCTTTGTGTGATGTTTATAATTTTTTTCCATCACATTCATCGCCACAGGAATCACCGGGCTTTCGGGATAACCGATAGTACGCAATTCTTTGGCTGTTATTTTTAACTTTCCCATTTTGTTGTTTTTTTTGAACCACGAAGGCACTAAGTCACGGAGTTGCACCAAGTCTTTGTGATGCTTTGTGTCTTCGTGTCTTTGTGGTTTTATTTTCTTTATGATACCAGCTTTAGTTTTTCATGGTATCGCCTGTTGTTTCCAATTTGCTGCTTCGACACTCAAATTGCTCACTTGTACGTTCGGAACAGTGATGAGCAACGAAGCACTTTCTATAACTTGTTTTGAACTCAGGTCAATATATTTTGTTTGACCGGTATGATAGTACACGCATAATAGCCTCCTTTGGGTTTTAGATTTTTTGTAAATTGCATTTATAGAATACTACTTTCTAAAATTTATTTTATGGTTAATTCAGAAATACGGGATCAAATTCATAAACTGATTGACAAAGCCAGCGATACACAACTTGATGCGGTATTACAGGTATTGGAATCTTCTTCCGTTGAAAACAAATACACGAAAGAAGAGCTTGATTCATTTTACCAGCGCATCACCATGTTTGAAGCAGATGGAAGCGAAGGATATTCTGTTGAAGAATCTCATGCTATGATCCGTAACAAACAAAAATAATATGGCGTATAAAATAGTAATCACTCCTTTTGCGCACAACGACGAATACGAAGCCTACACCTGGTATGAAGAGCAACGCATCGGTCTCGGCGAAGAACTTTTAAAAGAACTTGAAACCGCTTACCAGAAAATCTCCAACAATCCAGAACACTGCAGCTTTATTGACGATCGAAAAGAACTAAGAGATTTTCTCATACACCGCTTTCCTTATCTTATTGTTTACAGAATCAATGATAAGACTGTTGAAATCATTGCTGTTCATCACGGTAAGAAACATCCATCAAAGAAATATGGTGATTCGAATGTTTAATTAATGCCAATCGTGAAAACAAAATCTGCATTGCTTTGCTTGCGGTGCTCTTGCTATCTTAAAACATTTTGGACAAAGATTTAAATCCAATTTCTCTTTGTGTTCGTTGTAAATGCGGCTAGCAACTTTTATCTTGAATGCATTGAAACCATTTTCAAGCAAAGCCAAGACTTCTGGATCACTTGAGATGTGCTTTGTTTCTTTGAAGTGATTATAAAAACCTTCCTTTGTTCCATTTCCACTTTTCTCTATAGCAAAATGATGCCAGTTGGCTTTGTTTTCTTTATCGTTCATAAAACGACCACAATAATCAAAAACATAATCTACTAACGCTGGATATAAATTTTCATTCACCACATACCTCCTTAATTTTATAGTGAATCTTTTTTTGATAGTACGAAAGCGGTTAACATAAGCGGCGATAGCCTTGCTTTATACAAATCTTTATTCTCTACTTTGTTTTCTATAAATAGTTTGAATGATTTCCCTATCAAATTAATTGTAGGATCAACAATTGTTGAAAATTGTCTTATATCTCTTAAAGCACTTATACCAACAGTATCCTCGCCATTTGATTCTAAGTTTGAATGAACAATGTCTTCTCCATGAGAATATGCTGAACAATCTCGATAAGGAAATTCATACAATGCTGGTTCCTCTAACTGCATTAACACGCTTTCGGTATTCGATGGACCATCGAAAAGCTCATACCAATATTTTACTTTACCTACTTTTCTTGTTTCTTTATTTCCTTTTTTGTTTTCTGTTCTTGAATATTCTTCTTTTATTGGTTCATATTCCTGATCATTCAATGTTTTAGTTATTTCATTGATGCTATTTAAATAAACCTGTTTTTGGCCTTGAAAGATATCTTCATTCTGAAGTAGCCTATCCTTTTTTAATTTTTGAAAAAAACTTCCACCCTTTTTAGGGTATGCTAATCTTTCATAATAATCCCTTTTCCGAATTTCATAATGATATAAGAATTGTAATGCCTTTCTGTCTTCAATGTCTTTAAACATATATGCCAATTGACAATAGCATTCTAAAAGCGTTCTTAATAATGGCTTTGACGCATTGACACACCCTATTTTTATAAGTTCACCGATAGCGTCTCCTGTTTCCATAATTTGACGAAAAAGAAGAAATGAAGCCAAATCTGTTCTCAGAGTTTTTTTGGAGTTCATTCTTTCGGATAACATTTCCATTCCATTTGTTACAAAACCTTTTAATAGTGCAGAATATTTTGCAAGATTTTCTTTTTCTTTATCATTATAAGACTGATACATTATTTTCTTTTTTAAACTTTAAATTCATTTATTATTCCAATATTGACATAAACTTCCTCCCCAACCCTCCACTCATTCTTCATCACCCTCACTACAATCTTTATATTTTCCACCAATACTTCCACTTCATAAAAACTTCCCCAGAAACTGATCTTTTGTATTGTTCCCTTTACACCTTCATTTGCTGTGGCGCTAATGCTAAACTCTTCAGGTCGCAGCATTACATTTTTTCCATTCGATTCAATACCAAACAATGCAGCCTGTTCAGGATTTAATAAATTGTATCTACCAAACATACCAGCCACATATTCATTCGCTGGTTGGCGATAAATTGTTTCCGGCGTGCCCTGCTGAACAATCTTTCCTTCCTTCATCACAATGATTTCATCTGCCCAGGAAAGTGTATCATGCGGGTCATGCGATGTAAGCATACAGGTTATCTGCAAACTCTCCGTTATATCTTCCAATACAGCTTTTAGTATATCGGTATGTATCGGGTCAAGATTCGAGAACGGTTCATCCAGTATCAGCATCTTTGGAGATTTAATCAGCAACATGCACAATGCAATGCGTTGTTTCTCTCCACCGGAAAGCTGGTCTGTTTTACGTTTCAGCAAATGATCGATCTGGCATATTTCAAATAACGTTGCCGCTTCATCGTGTGTTAACTGGTTTTCGAACCATACCAATTCTTCCACTTTATAATTATGCAACAAGTCATGCTCCTGCGATAAGTAAGCGATCTCTTTATGCCCCGGTAATAATTTTTCTTCCGGTCCGATAACTCTTTTGCCATTGAACAAAACTGTTCCGCTATCTGCTTGTGCATGTCCACTTATAATTTTCAACAATGTCGTTTTTCCTGCACCTGATTCTCCTGCAATAGCAATCTTCTGTAATGCTTCTTGTTTAAAACTAATGTCGTTAATTAACAAGCCACCCTGTGATTGCTTGCTGATATGTTGTACTTCTAATAATGCCATGTTCAAAAATACATAGTCTGAACGGTGATTTGGGGAGATTAAAGGGATTTATGAGATGGGCAATTAGACAATCCTTCTAATCTCTAAAATCCTCCCAAATCCCTGTTCTGACAAATGTTCCGAACGTACAAGTGAGTGACACAACCAAAGCTCAATAGTAGCAATACAGCTAAGTACATAATTTATCTAAACTTAGATTTGGAAAGATTTACAAGTTTAAAGGCATTGTTTTTATTTCCTTAAAATCTTTTCAATCCCCCAAGTCCCGGTTCAGACTTGTTACTTCTGCGGCACAAATATCTGCTTCAACTGTTCTATCAATACACCATTACCGCTTACGCTGATGTTATTGATTTTCTCTGCAATTTTCTCTACATATTCCATCTCTTTCAACTTGAACAGCATGCTGTTTTCTTCCATCAGTTTTGCAGTGTTCAGCAAACTACGGGTACTTGCAGTTTCTTCACGGCGCATGATGATGTTGGCTTGTGCTTTCTTCTCGGCGATCAACACCTGGTTCATAATTTCTTTTACATCACCAGGCAAAATAATGTCGCGGATACCGAAACCGACTACTTCTACACCCAGCGCCAAAGCCTTGCCGGCAATGGCTTTCAGAATGTGAGGCGCAATGGTATCTTTTTTCTCCAGCAATTCATCAAAGCTGAAACCGCCAATGTATTCACGCAATGCCAACTGGAATGCCACATACAATTGCTTTTCATATTCCTTGTTCTGCAATACTGCTTTTTCAATGTCAACCACTTTGTATTGTGCCTGTCCGTTGATACGCAAAGCAGCTTTATCTTTTGTCAAGATTTCCTGGCCGTTAATCTCGATCTGCTGCATACGCATATCAGCTTTATGTATGGCAATTACAATGCTGTTCTTCCACCAAAAATAAATACCGCTATTCATCACACCTTTATAATTTCCATCAACCAGCATCAATGCTTTTTCATAGCTTTCAACAGTTGCAGTGCGCACATAAGCAGCAAGTAATTTATGTTGCAATGTTGCACGGTCGATCTGTTCAGTGATCTCAATCTTGCTTACATCTGCACTTACAAAATCATACTGCACAATTCCTTTCCAGAAAGTGTAACGGCCTGCAGTCAACACCTGTTTCAGTAAACCATTCTCGTATTGCAAAACAATCTCGCTGTCTTTTACTTCCACCACATGCAGTGCTGCTGTAATTTCAATATCCTGCAACAGTATGTTCAGTTCCACCGGTGCTATAAACTGTTTGGCCATATCGTAGATCATTACATCTTCATCCCACAACCAGTACACACCTTCTTTCAGCATACGCTTGTATGCTCCTTTTTTAAACACTAAACCAATCTGGTAAGCGTTAATCATCATCCATTTCATTTTTTTGTTTTTAAAATTTTAATTTTTTGCACCCAACACTATTACTACTGGCATCGTCTGTTGTGTCACTCCCTTGTACTTTCTGATCAGTACGCAGCAACTGCTCAACAACATCACAATTTGTAAGAACATAAAAAGCCGGCATTGCCTGCCATTTAATAATCACGGAAACAAGTCTCTATTATTTTCTTTGCAACAGTTACTCAAAACTTTTTTAATGAAGCATCTCAAGAAAAAAGATTAATTAAGTGAAGCAAACCCCAACAATTTCAAACCTGCCTGCTGAGTGTTTACCAAATTGTAGCTCAACCAAAATCTTTTTAAAAGTTGACATGACATCTTCTTAAAAAAGTAATCTTGTTTAAGCTACCGGCAAGCAACACCGGCTTTACATTTTGCACACCATTTTTTAAGAAGCGGTGTACTTCTTTTTTAACCGGAGCATCCCAGATGCTTTGCGTCTACCAGTTTCGCCATCCCGGCATAACCGGGAGTGGGACTCGAACCCACACGATGTCTGTTACTCTAACCGCTGAGTTACCACGTTAATACGTGAAGGGGAGTCGAACCCCTGACCCACAGATTAAATGGAGGACACAGCCAATTGTGTCAACAGCATACAGATCGTTACAACTACTGCACTGCTGTGTTTTAATACACAAGCCAGGTTTGAAAACAACAGGCATATATCCTTCTTGCCGTTAAGCAAGCTTTTGTGTTGATGTGTTTGCATCAACAATATTTTAAAGAACTTATTTTATACGTATGGATTAATTGTCAGTGCATTTTTTGTTGCCCACAACTCCATATATTTTCTTGCTTCTTCAGATATTGGCTTGTTCATTCTTGCTTTTGCCTGTACAATTGTTTTCAGGAAAATATTTACTTCAATCGTTGCTATAATATCATTCAATACGCCACCAGAATATTTTCTTAAAGAGAAAATTGCAGATCTTCCCTGTGCGCAATAGTGCGTGTAAGAAGCAACACAATGCTTCATGGCAGTTCCTTCTTCTATCAGCCTTTTTGCTTCGGTAAGCTCTTCCAGCTTTATTATTTCTGCTTTACGTTCAACCTTCAAACCTTCAATGCCACAAGGCTTCCAGAACCAGTTACCTTTTACATTTTTGTATTTACAATGCCATTCATCACTCTGCCTCATCAGCGATTGCAGTGTTCTGCCTTTCAAATTATAATTGGCATTTTCCCTTTTTGTTTCGCGTACATAATCAATAAGCTCTGTCAGTTTATCATGATTGAACATTCCATTACGAATCAACAGTTGCAGGAATGATTCCCAGAAAGCTTCATCAGCAAAAGGTTTTGTACCAATCCATGAGTATGCTACTCTTTCCGCAAGTTTTTCATCACCACCCAAACCACGTACCTGTGCCCATCTCAGCGCTTCAATAACAGACATTTTCTCAGGACCCTGAATAAAGTAATGCCCCATCTTTTGCGTAAAGGGTATCGGAATATTCTTCATTTCTTTTACTTTACCACCAGCGGCAAGATGTATAAACCATCGAATAAAAACTGAAGTACCGGTTTCATAAAATGCCTTGTATAAAAACGCAGGTACTTCATATTTGCAAAACAGGTAGTTCGCTAACTCAATAAGTTGAAATGATCTGTTCTGCTCAACAGGCCTCCATTTAAAAATGTCTTTTCGCCAATGCGCCCTGAATTGAAAAATATTGAAGACCGCCTGTATCATGTTTTCATCACTCATTAATAGAGAACACTTATCAAGATGAATAAATAAATTCCTGAGCATTGTTTTAACATGCAGGTGATCATTTTTTAAGATGCTGTTAAAGCACTCATTGATCTTCCACATTCTTTTATCTGTGTTATAAAAAACATGAAGATCTTCCCCTGCATACAACTGCATGATTACTTCATCAAAACGTTTGAAGCGTTTATTTGAAAAGCGTAACACTTCGCAAAGAATCTTCTCCCGTTCTTCGCTTAAGTATAATTGCTTTTTCCGCTCCGATTTCGATCTCTTTCCCATTGTAATAAGTTTATATATAGCCTTGCGGCAATAAAATGTTTACCATTTATTTTCAGTTGTAATCGCTGAATAACATTTATCCTTTTCATTTTTTAGTTTTTATAATTTTATAATTTATTTGCTATCCTCATAATCCTTTAAATCCACCCAAATCCCAGTTCAGACCTTATTGTACAATCTTATTCGCACAGCTACTACTTGCAAATGCATGTGGTTTTGCTTTGAACACAAACCCCATCCCCATTATATAACCCATTGCTTCTTTCAGCGCCGCATTGCTTTTGAAGTTTGGACTGGTGTTGATATCCGCATGCACTTCCATGTCAACATTAAATGCAATGAACAAATCACACAACCTGAAAGCAATGTCAATACTCCTGGCAACTTCTTCCAGCATCCTTTCTTTGATTGCCATTTTTCTTTCAGTGATTTCATTATTGATATACATAAAACCACCTTTCCCTTTTCGGATGAAAACGATCACCGTTGCGAATTCTATTTCAGTTCCTTTTCGCTGGCTATCGGTACCAATACATACTTTAAGATCGTAACCCAAATACTTTTCTTTCATCAACATCTGTCTTACTTCTTCTTCAATTGGTTGTTTGATCTTTGTTCCGTCAAGCCTTCTCCATTGTTGCTGTTCCATTTTCATTTCAATTTTTATTTTTGACACCAGCCCCGAAAGCTTTCGGGATTTTACATAGCATCTTTGTTGCGTCGCAATCACTT
>DGQT01000093.1 GCA_002390845.1 Chitinophagaceae bacterium UBA4407
GATTGCTGTTGAAAGCTGATAGATATTCTATCGTACAAGTGTGCGATCCCGAAATAAATTCGCATTGGCATCAAGCTAATTTTTGTTTTAGCAACTTTTAAATGCAAAGCTCTTAACGCTCATTGACGCATGGCATTGTCCTTGCAACTGCGCTGCACCCGCTTCTTTGCTGCGATATGGCTGCGCCATCGCAGCAATTCCGGCTTTGCCGGAACCGAACCGGATGAGGCGCCTTATGCAAGGACGGGTATTATAACGCACGATGGAAACAACAGTGTAAAACCTTTGAATCTTTATTATCCTATTTTTTTATTCTTTCTTTTCCGGTTGATGCATGATTAAATCGTTGAGCACCGTTTCTATTTCGGGTATGGGCATCTTCTGCACCAGGTATAAATCCCTGGTACCATTCTTATCCCAACCATTGCTGCCATTGATGTTGCAGATGATCTTTCCTTTTACCACATCAAAATATTTTTGATACCCTCTTACGGCCACCAGCACTGCGGTTTCGTCCCAACTCATGCGGCCATTTGCATCGTTGGGGTCGAGCGGAATGCATCTTGCAAATACATCTTTAACCGGCGAGTGGGTAATACCGCTGTTTACAATAGGTATGCCCGTGTGTATTTTTGCACCAATTTCAAAGCCGCTGAAGATGATGGGCGTGGGCCATTGATCGAATACAAATTTTGATGCGGCAGAATCTTCCTTCACATTAAACTCGCGGAACGTTCCCATCTCCTTACCAAAATTTGCCGCCATACTTACCAGCAGTTTTACTTTTTTCATTACCAATGCTTCGCCATTGAGTGGTGAAAACTCATCTGGTTCTGACTGCAACAGGTTGGCCATATTGGTAGTAAAACCTACGGTTACAATTGTTACACTGTTATCGGGTTGCTTTGAAAGAATTTTACGGTAGAGTTTTAAAGCATCTTGCGCCTGTTCGTTTGTTTTTATGTCGTGCGGATAATCGGCAACAATCAATGAATCCCATTTTTGCCAGGCTGATAAATTAACCGCTTTGCCGCGCACAACACCAATAGGAATACCGGGCCGGTTAAAATAAGTATTCATTACATCCAGCACTGGCGCAATCAGCGGGTGCTGATTGCTTGCAATTGTTGCGAGTATGTTACATTCATTGTTATCGGCCATTGCGTGCAACAGTGTGATGGCACCAATATCATCATAGTCGGGGCCAATATCTGTATCGAAGATGATTGATACCCGTTGCTTTGGTTTATTCAGTACCGCTGCATTCATTTGTTTGATGAATGCAATTTCTTCGGGCTTATATGGCTGCAGGTCTTTTGTAAACAGGTCATGGTGCCACGGAACAGGATCTTTTGTGTATCTTTTCTCCCAGCTATCCCAGGGATATTTTGTTTGTTCTTTGCCATCTACAAACCCCCAGTTAATAAGGCCAACATTGTATTTTTTACCTACAGGCATAATGCTAAGCACCGTGCTTTGATTACCCCTCGCCATATATTCTGTACAGATCACCGGCCTGCCATTTGTTTTTAGTTCTTTTACATATTTTTCAAAATCGGCGGCATTACCGTATTGATGAAATGTGATGATGTCTGAATTGGCAAATTGAATTTTCTCCGTTTCAGTTCTGTTCGCCACACTGTCTTTACTCCAGCCATTTTTATCGCTGGTCCATACACCCGATGTTAGTGGCTGAGTAGGTTGCTGGCTTCTTGCCCACGAAAAAACTTTTGGCAACAATGCATTTACTAAAGCAACTTTATTTTCAGGTTCCTGCTTTCCGTAGCTGCTGGTGTTTACATTATCAGGTTCGTTCCACAGATCCCACATCAAAATACGTTTATCGTTTCGGAATGTTTTTACAATATCTTTTACATACTTTTCTAATATGGGGTACTGCTCTTTATGCTGCAGTATCAATGCACCCGGGCTTTGCACCCATCCTGAATTATGAAGGCCGGGCTCGGGGTCTCGTTGTTTACCCGTTTCAGAAAAAGGATCCCAGCAGGAATCAAAGAAAGCCAGGATTGGTTTTATGTTGTGGCGTTTGCAAATGGAAAGAAAAATATCAATGCGTTTTTTAAACCCTGCTGCATCCTGAACCCAAAGTTTATCGTGCAGAAAAACACGCAACGTAGTAAACCCAATGCTTTCTGCAAGGGCTAATTCTTTATCAATCGTAATTGTGTCAAAGGTTTCGGCCTGCCACATTTCAAGCTGGTTAATGGCACTTGCAGGAAGATAGTCGCAGCCCGTGAGCCAGGGAATGGGCTTATACCAGTTAGCTGCTTTTGCTTTATCCCAAACCTGGGAATAACCTGCAAAAGAAATAATAAAGAATACAATCGTCAGCGTTCTTTTCATTTTTGTTTATGCTTTTATTTTGTTCTGAAATAGCAGGCGTTTAAAATAACATGTACAGGCAGCGCAATGATTTTTTTTCATGGCAAAAATTCATATAAATATATGGTATTAGATTTTTATTCATCAATAGTTTATTGGTGTTTATAATAAGAAACATTTTTTAATTTTTATTCATCAAAAAAATATTACTCAGTCTCTTATAAAATGTGCAGTAATTTTTATTGACCCGGCATAAGAACAGCATGAGGCTTTTGTTGCGTCGCACCCTGCAACGGCAACAATTCTATTGAGCTATTCAGGCGCAGTGCCGTTATATTTTTTCAGATTTTATTTTCTGTGCAGCAACGGGCAAAAGCTACAACTGAAACGTAACATTTATTAAAAAAATCAGCTGTAATGATGCTTTTACGCTTCGGTAAAGCCCAACCTCATTAATGCCGCACAAGAGTCCGATCCCGAAATAAATTCGCGACTGGCTGCTAAACTTCGCTTACATGCAGCCACGATGGTTCGGCTACGCTCACCATTGTTCAGAACTGTGAAACGAGCGTGGCAACTAAAGTTCAATTCATGATCAAAAAGCCGGCTTCATAAGATTGGTTCTTCAGATTTTCTTCAAAATCAATTTTTTAATTTGCTAATGGTAAAATTATCCCTGCTTATTTTTTTATCAGTTTCTTTCATATCCTCTTCTGCACAAGAGCACAATCTTGATTACTATATTGCTGCAGGTATTCAAAACAGTCCGCTTCTGAGAGATTATTATTATCAGCAGCAGAATAATTCTATAGACAGTATGCGGTTGCTGGCTGGTTTAAAGCCGCAGGTAACCGGCGTTAGCATTAATTCTTATGCGCCTGTAATAGCAGGTTACGGTTACGACGAGGCAATTACAAACATTGGAAATTTCAGCGAACAGGTAACTGCTTCAAAACAATTGGTAAGTAAAAAAAATCTTCAAAACCAACAGCAGGCAATACAGTTGTTAACCGCTTCGTTGCATATTACAGGTAAGATTGCAGAGCAGGACTTAAAGAGAACCATTATTGCTCAATACATCAATGCCTTTGGAACCTGGCAACAATATTCGTTTAATAAAGAAGTATATGAATTGTTGTTGAAAGAAGATACCATTCTAAAAAAACTTACACAATCGAGTGTTTACAGGCAAACAGATTATCTTACTTTTCTTGTAACCATGCAGCAGCAACATTTATCTGTTACACTGGCAAGAAACCAGTATCAAAACGAATATGCCACACTCAATTATTTGTGTGGCCTGTTCGATACATCTTTAACCGCACTTGCACCACCATCCATAGAAATAAATGAATTGCCTGTTGCAGAGCATACAGTTTATTACGAAAAATTCAAGGTAGACAGTTTGGTGTTGAAAACAAATGATGCGCAAATTGATTTTAGTTACAAGCCTAAAGTAAATTTATATGCAGATGCAGGTTTTGTTTCTACTTTGCAATACCTGCCTTACAAAAATTTCGGAGCAAATTTCGGTATCAATCTTTCTGTGCCCATTTACGATGGCAAACAAAAAAAAATGCAGCACGATAAAATAGCCATTGCAGAACAAACCAGGCAGACTTACAGAGACTATTTTGTTACACAGTATAAACAACAAACTGCGCAATTGTTTCAACAGTTGAATTCACTGGAAGAACTGATTAATGAAACCAACAGCCAGCTAAAATTTTCGGAAGGTTTAATGCAGGCGAATGCTAAATTAATGGCAACCGGCGATGTGCGCATAGCAGACTATGTAATTGCGATTAACAACTATCTGAATGCAAAAAACCTTATCACACAAAACACTGTAAGTAAACTACAGATCATTACCCAAATCAATTACCCGAGCCGGCAATGAAAAATAAATTAATACGATATGTGTTTGTTATTGCATGCCTTTATCAATCCTGTAAAGATGATGCAACAATCAACGGTGAATCCGATGTTCCTGTAGAAACAATAACGCCTGTAACCCTTACCAGTCCTGGTTTTGGGGATATGAGCGATACAATCGAGATTAATGCTGTTTCTTCTTTTTTATTAAAGACCAATGTAAAAGCTACAGCCAACGGTTATCTTGAAACCAGTTATGTAGAGCTTGGTAAATATGTAACTAAGGGGCAAACCTTGTTTATGCTTAAGACCAAAGAAGCAGAAGCCCTTGGCAATACAATCAATCAACTCGATACATCGCTGCATTTTCATGGAACAGTTGCTGTTAAATCTCCCGGTAATGGTTATGTTACACAGTTGTCATTCACATCGGGCAGCTATGTGCAGGATGGCGAGTTACTTGCTGAAATAACTGATACTAAAAGTTTTGCTTTCCTGCTCGATCTGCCTTACGAACTAAAGCCTTATATCTCTGACAACAACGCTTTGCAACTGCGTTTACCCGATGGAACAACACTGAATGGTTTTATTGAATCGGAATTACCAACGCTCGATTCGGTTGCGCAAACACAGCGGTTTATTATAAAAACAGATTCAAAAAAACTGATCCCTGAAAATCTTATTGCAAAAGTTACGATCACGAAATCACGTAAAAATAATGCCGTGATTTTACCCAAAGCAGCAGTGCTGAGCAATGAAGAACAAACAGAATTCTGGATCATGCAAATGATCAGCGATTCCGTAGCTGTAAAGGTTCCCGTTGAAAAAGGATTGGAAACAAAGCAGGCTGTAGAAATTATATCGCCGCCTTTAACAGCGTCTGCAAAAATTTTACTTACGGGTAATTATGGTTTGGAAGACACTGCAAAAGTGCGGGTAATAAAGCCGTGAATATTTTTTTTGGTACCGGCATTTGTATTTCATGGCATCGCCGGTTGTGTCACTCACTTGTACGTTCGGAACAATGAGCAGCAAAGGCTTTTAGCGGTTAGCCTTTAGCTATTAGCTAACAGCCAATGGCTAATAGCTATTCTTCAGTACAAGAGTGCGACGCAAGAAAAGTTCAATTATTAATCCATTGCCCGGCCCATAAAAACTATAAAATATTGAATGCGCAATTTTTTTGTAACATATAAGAATCCTGTAACGGTACTCATTGTAATTATTATACTGGGCGGTGCATTTGCATACAGTAAAATGCAAACTGCACTGTTTCCTGAAATTACTTTTCCCAAGATCAAGATCATTGCCGATGCGGGCCAGCAGCCTGTAAAAAAAATGATGATCACTGTAACAAGGCAATTGGAAAATGCAGTAAAGCAGGTGCCCGATCTGCAAAATATCAGGAGCACTACCAGCCGCGGCAGTTGCGAAATTTCTGCATACTTAAACTGGGATGCCAATATTGACATCAGCCAGCAACGTATAGAATCAAAGATCAATGAAATAAGAAGCGATTTACCGCCGGGCGTGCAGATTAATGTTGAAAGAATGAACCCTTCAACACTGCAGGTAATCGGGTATTCTTTAGAAAGTAAAAGCCGTTCACCAATAGAAATGAAATTACTCGCCGATTATACGGTAAAACCATTTTTATCGCAGGTAGAAGGTGTATCGCAGGTAGTAGTAGTGGGCGGAAAAACAAAAGAATACTGGCTAACATTGAACCTGCCAAAAATGAATTCGCTGGGCATTACACCAGATAAGATCAATGCTGCGCTAAGCCAAACCAACTTTATAAAATCGAACGGGTATTTATCTGATTACCGGTTAATGTATTTAACGGTTACAGATGCATCGGTAAGTTCTATTGAACAATTGGAGAATATTGTTATCAGTAACGATAAGCGGATTGTATTGATGAAAGACATTGCCGAAGTAAGTATTCAGGAAGCAAAAGAATATGTGAAGATCAATGGTAACGGCCATGAAGGCATTATGCTGGCTGTAATGAAACAACCCAATGCAAACCTTGTTGACTTGTCTGATAAAATGCAATCGAGGCTTGAAGCGCTGAGAAAAATTTTGCCAAAAGATGTTTCAATACAACCCTATTATGTGCAGGCCGATTTTGTGAATGATGCCATAAAAAGTGTAACCGACAGTTTGTGGATCGGCCTTGCTCTTGCCATGTTTGTGGCAATACTTTTCCTGCGTTCTTTTAAAGCCAGCAGTGTTATACTGGTAACCATTCCTGTTACATTATTTCTTTCGCTGATTGTTCTTTATGCTACCGGGCAAACACTGAATATAATGACGCTTGGCGCTATTGCAGCAGCCATCGGTCTTATCATTGATGATGCTATTGTAGTGGTAGAACAAATACACCGTACACATGAGGAGCATCCTGAAGAACCTTCCTTTATGCTTGTTCAAAAGGCGATAAAATATTTATTCCCGGCAATGGTTGGTTCATCGTTAAGTACCATTGTTATCTTTCTTCCATTTTTATTAATGAGTGGTGTAGCAGGTGCATACTTTAAGGTAATGACCAACTCCATGATCATAACACTTGTGTGTTCTTTCTTTGTTACATGGTTGGTGTTGCCGGTTATATATTTACTGTTCTCAAAGAATTCAAAACTTATAATTCAAAAGTTTAAGGTTAAAGAGCACCAGGTAAAAAAACAACAATGGGTTGGCTTTTTTATTAAGCGGCCTTATATCAGTTTTATTTTTATTGTTGCTTTGGCAGCTTCAGTTGTGTTTATTTTTCCAAGGCTGCAAACAGGTTTTTTACCTGATATGGATGAAGGCAGTATCGTACTGGACTATGCAACACCGCCCGGCACTTCACTTGCTGAAACAGACCGCATACTACAGCAGGTAGAAAAGATCATTGTAAAAGTTCCTGAAGTAGCGGCATACTCAAGAAGAACAGGAACACAGTTGGGCTTTTTTATCACTGAACCCAATACAGGGGATTATTTAATTCAATTAAAAAAAGACAGGAGCAGAACTACAGATGAAGTGATCAACGATATCCGTCAGCAGGTAGAAGCTACACAACCTGCGCTGCGCGCAGATTTCGGCCAGGTAATCGGTGATATGCTTGGCGATCTGATGACCTCTGTACAACCAATTGAAGTAAAAATTTTCGGTAACGATCCTGATAAATTACAGCAACTCTCTCAGCAGGTTTCTGCCATTGTAGAAAAAGTAAGCGGTACTGCCGATGTATTCGATGGCATTGTAATCGCAGGCCCTTCCATAAACATTGATCCACGCAGTGCAAACCTTGCCCAGTATGGCATTACGCCAGCCAGCCTTCAATACCAACTTCAGACTGCACTTGAAGGAAACGTTGTAGGCGGCGTTTATGATAAGGAACAGTTAACGGATATCAGAATGGTTTATCCCGGTAACAGAAGCTTAAGTGTGCAGGATATCAAACAACTACAGGTGTTTCTGCCCAATGGCCAGTTGCAGCCAATTGGTTCTCTTGCCGATGTTCATTTTAATCCCGGTGATGCAGAAATACAGAGAGAGAATCTACAATCAATGGGTGTAGTAACAGCCCGTTTAGAGAACCGCGATCTTGGCAGTGTTATAAAAGACATTCAGCAGCAGGTTAATTCAAAAATTGCTTTGCCAACAGGCTATTCTGTTGTGTATGGTGGCGCTTATGCAGAACAGCAGCAATCTTTCCGGGAGTTACTCATCATTCTTATTGCATCCAGTTTACTGGTGTTTGGTGTAATACTTTTCCTATACAAAGATTACAGAATTGCGTTTGCTATTTTGCTCATTGCTGTTTTAGGAATTTCGGGAAGCTACATGGGCTTATATTTTACAGGCACTGCTTTAAATGTTGGCAGTTATACCGGCCTCATTATGATCGTTGGTATCATTGGTGAGAATGCGATTTTTACTTTTCTTCAGTTTCATGAATCATATAAAGAAAACAACGATGTTGACAAATCTGTTGTGTATTCCATTTCAACACGACTTCGCCCTAAACTAATGACCGCGTTGGGTGCCATCATTGCATTAATGCCCATTGCGCTTGGTATTGGTACCGGAGCACAACTGCATCAGCCACTCGCTATTGCAGTTATTGGAGGCTTTATTATTGCATTGCCTTTATTGCTCATTGTACTGCCAACTTTAATCCGTTTGATTTACAAAAAGAAATAAGAAACAGTGTAGTTTTTTTGAACCCAACAACACATCTTTGTGAAGCTTTTCTTGCGTCGCACACTTATACTGAAGGATAGCTATTAGCCATTGGCTGTTAGCTAATAGCTAAAGGCTAACCGCTAAAAGCCTTTGCTGCTCAATGTTCCGAAAGTACAAGTGAGTGACACAACAGTCGATGCCATAAAATACCCCGCCTGACCACAAAAGAAAAAATAAATGTCAGTCGGGCAGGAAAAGCCGGCAAACAAAATATTTCTAAACGATGAATTTTTCTACTAACGACATTGCTGCTCTGGTTAAAAGATTGTATGGAATAAATGTTTCCGTAAAACCATTAACAGGTGAATACGAATTAAACTTTTTACTCACTGATGACGAGGAAACAAAATATATTTTCAAAGTTGCCAGTGATGAACACAGCTATGATTTTTTTGATGCGCAGGTAAAAATTGTGCAGCATCTTTCACAGGGCAAAGTAGCCGATAAATTCTTTCGTTATATTTTAAATGCAGAAGGCGCTGCAATAACGGTGTTTCAACAAAGTGAACGGAAATATTACCTGCGGCTGCTTACATTTTTAGAAGGAGCATTTTGGGTGAATGTAAAGGAGCGCTCAGATGAATTACATGTTGACCTGGGAAATGTTTTGGGCTGCATGGATGATGAATTGAAAAATTTTTCTCATGCTGCAATGCACCGCTATTATGTTTGGGACATCAGCAATGCAGCAGATGCAAACAGAAAATTGCATTGTATTAAAGACCATGAGCGCAGAAGAATTGCAGGTTATTTTTTATTACAGTTTGAAACAGAAGCGCTGCCGGTAATTTCTTCACTTCGCCATGCGTATGTTCACCACGATGCCAACGACACCAATATTTTATTGCAGGGCGATAAAGTAGCAGGCTTAATAGATTTCAGCGACATGGTTTATACTGCACTGGTCAATAATCTTGCAGTAGCATGTACTTATGCAATGATGAATTGTGAAGATCCTTTGCATGCTGCAACACTGGTTGTAAAAGGTTATCATGCTGCATATCCTTTAACAGAACAGGAAGTTGATTTGCTCTATTACTTAATCGCAGCAAGGCTTTGCATCAGTGTTACGCAATCTGCATATAACGCTTCTATTGAAACCAATAATGAACATCATTTTATTTCTGAACAACCTGCATGGGATTTGTTGTATAAGCTTATTCAAATTAATCCCATAAAAGCACAGGATAGTTTTAGAAAAGTTTGTGGCTATAATGGATTGATCACCGAAACTAATTATGACCACCTGCTTAATGAAAGAAACGAACATATTGGCCGCAACCTTAGCACCGCATACAAACAAAAATTAAAAATTGTAAAAGGTGCATTACAATATTTGTACGACGATAAGGGCAACACATTTATCGATTGTGTAAACAATCCAAGTCATGTGGGGCACTGCCATCCTGTTGTTGTAAAGCGTATGCAAAAACAGATCGCAACACTCAACACCAACTCCAGGTACCTGCATGATAACATTGTTGAATATGCAAAACGATTGACTGCAACTTTACCGCCATCGTTAAGCGTTTGCTATTTCACCAACAGCGGCAGTGAAGCAAACGATCTTGCAGTGCGCATGAGCCGATATTTCACAAAACAAAAAGATATTATTGTACTCGACCATGCATACCACGGCACATCAACTGTTGCAATGGAAATGAGCCCGTATAAATTTGATAGTAAAGGCGGCTCAGGAAAAATGCCCTGGATACATAAAGCAATTAACCCTGATATGTATCGCGGCCCTTATAAATACAGCGATACAGAAGCAGGAAAAAAATATGCTGCCGATGTACAGCGCATTATTGATGAATTAAAAAAAGAAAACAAAGCTCCTGCAGTTTTTATTTGCGAAACATTGCTTGGGGTGGGTGGGCAAATCCCTTTGCCGCCAAATTATTTAAGTGAGGTTTACATGCATGTACGAGCAGCAGGTGGCGTGTGCATTGCAGATGAAGTACAGGTCGGTTTTGGCCGTGTTGGTTCAACATTCTGGGGCTTCGAATTGCAAAATGTGGTTCCCGATATTGTGGTGATGGGCAAACCCATCGGCAATGGTCACCCGCTGGCAGCGGTTGTGGTTACCAATGAAATTGCGGATGCATTCAATAATGGCTTAGAATATTTCAACACGTTTGGCGGCAACCCTGTTTCTATGGCTGCGGGTCTTGCGGTGCTCGATGTAATAGAAACAGAAAAATTACAACAGCACGCATTGGAAACCGGGAATTATTTAATGGATGGATTACGAATGTTGATGAACAAATTTTCCATCATAGGCGATGTGCGTGGCCATGGATTGTTTATTGGTGCCGAGATGGTACGCAACAGGGAAACCCTGGAACCCGCTGTTCCTGAAATAGATATTGTGGTAGAGCAAATGAAAGGCCGTGGTTTTTTACTAAGTACTGATGGCCCGCTGCATAATGTTTTAAAAATAAAACCACCAATTGTTTTTTCAAAAGAAAATGCTGACGCGCTGGTTGCCAACCTTGAAGAAGTGCTGCACAATCTCAAATAAACGCAACATTTATCAATATTATTTGCTGATAAAATCCAATACAGTTATTGACCGGGCATAAGAATAAGCATGATACTTCTGTTGCGTCGCACACTTGTGCATTAGTAATGCAATTCAGCTTTTAGCACGTAGAAGTTTTACAAGCGTAACAATTTTTTTTGAATCAAAATCCTCTTATTTCTTCACAGATAAATCCTCTCTTGTCTGCATTCTTTTACCATTTTGCCGCATTGTTTTCCGTTTTTGTCTCATTACCAAAAATAGTATTCGTGTGCGTTTTACTTTTGTTCTGCAAATGAAAGCTGGATGAATAAAACTCAATACCAGTAAAGCTTTCAGCAACGTATAAAAATAATAAAACACAATTAAAATTAAAAAAATGAAAAAGCAAATCCTCACAATCGCCCTTGGTTTAACAGCCATACTGTTTTCAACTGCAACTTTTGCAACAGTTAAAAATGTTAACAACAATCCTGCTGATGAAAAAAACAATACATCATTTAAGATTGTTGCTGACCAGGTAAAAAGTGAAACTAACAGCAGCTACACAGTTCGCTCACAGGTAAATGGTAACGATGTAATTTCTGCATATGATAAAAACGGAAAATGGATTTACAGCATCGAATATTTAGATGCAAATAATCTTGAAAAAGGTATTATTGATATAGTTAAAGACGGCTACAATAAATATTATATCTCTGGCATGGAAAAAGTTACACAACCTGGTTTTAATGAGGTTTACGTAGTGCATATTGAAGATGCCGTTTCTGTAAAAACGATCCGTGTTAGTGGTGGCGAATCTGAATTGGTGGAGGATTTCACGAAAGGCTAAAAGTATTAATTTTCGGTAAATAAAAATGTCTTCGAAAAGGAGGCATTTTTATTTCTATACCAAATAGCCAAACAAATTATCATCTTTATTAAGCTCTGTATAATCAATATTATACTGTTTCATTTTAGTAACTAAGTCTTCATAATCGTGGCGTGATTGCAGTTCTATACCAACCAATGCCGGCCCGCTTTCTTTATTCGTTTTCTGCATGTATTCAAACCGGGTAATATCATCAGTTGGGCCAAGCACATGGTTTAAAAATTCTCTCAAGGCTCCGGGTCTTTGTGCAAAGCGTACCAGGAAATAATGTTTCAAACCTTCGTACTGGAGAGAGCGTTCTTTTATCTCCGGCATGCGGTCAATATCGTTGTTGCCGCCACTTACAATGCAAACGACATTCTTGCCGCTTATTTCATCTGCATAAGCATCAAGCGCGGCGATGGACAATGCGCCAGCTGGTTCAACGACAATCGCATCTTCGTTGTATAATTTTAAAATAGTGGTACACACTTTTCCTTCGGGCACAAGATGAATTTCCTTCAGGGCTTTTTTGCAGAGTGGGTAAGTAAGATCACCAACCCGTTTAACGGCGGCACCGTCAACAAACCGGTCTATTGAATCCAATATTACAGGATGTCCTGTTTTAAACGCTTCGTACATGGCAGGTGCGCCCTCCGGCTCTAAGCCAATGATGATTGTTTGCGGTGATTCAGCATTGAAATAACCGCCAACACCGGCACTTAAACCACCGCCACCAACAGGTAGAAAAAGATAATCCACATCTGGTAAATCTTCCAGTATTTCAACACCAACTGTTCCTTGCCCTTCAATAATTTTATAATCATCAAAGGGAGGAATGAAAGTCATGTTATTTTCTTCAGTAAACTTTTTTGCGGCAACTGCGCAATCGTCGAACGTATCGCCTGTTAGTCGTATTTCTATAAAATCTTGCCCAAACATTTTTGTTTGATTCACTTTTTGTTTGGGTGTAATAATGGGCATAAACACAACGCCTTTTATTTTAAGCTTATTACAACTGTAAGCAAAACCCTGTGCATGATTGCCCGCGCTGGCGCATACTACGCCTTGCTGCAATTTCTCTGTGGGCAGGCTGCTCATCATATTGTAAGCACCGCGTAATTTATAAGAGCGAACGATTTGCAAATCTTCTCTCTTTAAATAAATATGGCAATTATACCTACGCGATAAATTAACATTGAGCTGCAGCGGTGTTCTGTTGATTACGGATTGTAGTCTTATGGCGGCATCTTCAAAATGAAGATTGTATGCTGGATCAATTGCTGTGTTTATCATAACTATGTTTAATAAAACGGTTAAGAAGCAAAAACGCAAAGCTTGTTAAGCTTTGCGTTTTGTGTATTTGTATTTGGTCAATTAAGTTCCAAACGTACAAGAGTGCGACGCAAGGATGCTCAATCAATGGACTTCAGTCTGGCTCAAAAAAATACTACTGATTTTCAGGGCGAAGTGAGCGCACCGTTTTACCTGCCTGCCACATTTCGCTTTCACGCAATTCTTTTAATTCTTCTTCCAGTTTAACGCGGTAATCTGCTTTGCTGTTGCTGTCGATTGAACGCTGAGATTCTACACCAGTAGCAACACTCTCGTACAATTCTTTGAACACAGGAGCAGTTGCATCGCGGAATTTTTTCCACCAGTCCAATGCGCCACGCTGCGCAGTTGTTGAACAATTCGCATACATCCAATCCATGCCGTTTTCTGCAACCAATGGCATAAGCGATTGGGTAAGCTCTTCTACAGTTTCGTTGAAGGCTTCAGAAGGCGTGTGGCCAGCATCGCGAAGTACCTGGTATTGTGCAGCAAAGATGCCCTGAATGGCGCCCATCAATGTGCCACGTTCACCGGTAAGGTCGCTGTAAACTTCTTTCTTAAAATTGGTTTCAAAAAGGTAACCGCTACCTACTGCAATGCCCAATGCAATGCATCTTTCTTTTGCTTTGCCCGTTGCATCCTGGAAGATGGCATAAGAACTATTTAAGCCACGGCCCTGTAAAAACATTCTCCGTAAAGAGGTGCCGCTGCCTTTTGGCGCAACTAAAAACACATCAACATCTGCTGGCGGAATAATGCCTGTTTGCTCGTTGAAAGTAATGCCAAAACCATGAGAAAAATATAGTGCTTTGCCCGGAGTTAAATGTTTTTTTACCGTAGGCCACAGCTCGATTTGAGCTGCATCGCTCAGCAGGTAGCAGATGATGGTGCCACGCTCTAATGCTTCTTCAATTTCGAATAAAGTTTCGCCAGGTACAAAGCCATCGGCAATTGCTTTATCCCATGTTTTAGAACTCTTGCGCTGACCCACAATTACGTTGATGCCATTGTCTCTCTGGTTCAGTGCCTGGCCCGGCCCCTGTACACCGTAACCTATTACTGCTACTACTTCGTTCTTTAAAACTTCCTGCGCTTTTGCAAGTGGAAACTCTTCACGTGTTACAACGTTTTCATCCACGCCGCCAAAATTTAATACTGCCATGTTGCTTTGTTTTGCCCTCTGCTCCAAAATGGATATTGAGGAATTATTAAATGTTTATTTAAAATTTTTATGAACCCAACTTTTGATTTACTATGATACTTTTCTTGCGTCGCACTCTTGTACGTTCTAAACTTTATTCAGCAAAAAAATACCAGTGAAATTTATCCGTTCATGATGTTATTAATTTTCGCATACTGCAACAACATAATCGTTTTACCATCTTTAATTTCGCCTGTATTTATCATGTTCATTGCTTTATCGAAATCTAATTCCAGCACTTCAATATCTTCTTCATCTTCTACACCACCGCCTTCATTTTTCTTGTGGTCTTTTGAATATTCAGCAATAAAAAAATATAAAATCTCTGTTACAGAACCCGGCGACATATATGCCTCAAATACTTTCTCTACATGATCAATCTTAAATCCTGTTTCTTCTTCTGTTTCCTTTTTTATGCAATCTTCTGCATTGTCTTTTTCCAATAAGCCGGCGCAGGCTTCAATCAGCATGCCTGTTTCGTTGCCGTTAATATAAGTGGGCATACGAAACTGCCTTGTAAGAATTACTGTTTTTGTTTCTTTATTATACAGCAAAATCGTTGCGCCATTTCCCCTGTCGTAAGCCTCTCTTGACTGTACTTGTTTATCACCTTTTTTATTGGTGTATTCAAAAGTTACTTTATTAAGTGTGTACCAGTTATCTGAAAGTATTTCCTTTTTTAAAATTGCTACCTTGTTGTTCATCTTAAAACTTTGCTTTTAAATCTGCTATTCCTCCGCTTCCTCAACTTTTTCATTGAAGATAAGTTTGTTTCCAAACGGATCATCTACCTGAACAGCCCATGCTCCGTAAAATGCTTTATCAAAACCCGGCCTGTTGTATTTATATTTTTTATCAATCAGTTCTTTATGATATTCCTTTAAGCCCGTGCACCATATGAATACCCTGGTTCCTGGCGTGCCATCTCCGTGATGTTCACTCAAATGTAGTGTAATACCATCTTTTTCAACTTCCATATAAACCGGTGCATGCTCCTCAAAAGTATGCTCCCATACTATTTTAAAACCAAGCCAATCAACATAAAATTCGATAGCTTTCTTATAGTCGAATATGCGAAGGATCGGTATTACTTTTTCAACCTTCATGTAAAAAGTCTTTTGATCATTTCTTCTCTTTCCTTCTGAATCTCTTTTCTGTCATCGATCACCCTGTCAACAGTTATTTTATCCGCCGTTTTTGGTGAACCCGAGTTAAATGGTGGTGCAGGATCATACTCCATAAACAACTGAATTTCTTTGGCAACATCCTCTCCGAATAATTCAGCTGCCACTGTTAAACCAAAATCTATTCCCGCAGTTACTCCGCCTCCCGTAATTCTGTTCCTGTCAACTACAACGCGTTGCTCCAGCACTTCTACATCAAACAATCTCAGCAAATTTAACGACAGCCAGTGCGTGGTTGCTTTATAGCCATTTAATAAACCTGCTGCAGCCAGTACCAAAGCACCTGTGCATACAGAAGTGATATACTTAGCATTTACTGATTGCTTTTTTAAAAAATGCAAAAGGTTTTTATTTTGCATGGCATCAAAAACACCCCGGCCACCCGGCACAAATAATATATCTACCTGTAGCGCTGTTTCAAATGTAGCATCTGGTATAAACAGTAAGCCATAATCACTTTTTACAGCACCCAGATTTTCCGCAATTAAAAGAACTTGTGTATCAGGCATTCTTCCAAATACTTCGTAAGGGCCTGTAAGATCAAGTTGCGTTAAACCCGGAAAAATGACCATTCCAACTATCATCAGCTTTTCTGTTTAAAATTTTTATCTTCCACCCGTAACGTCAACCAAAACCCCTGTTATATACGATGCTTCATTGGATAATAACCAAAGAATTGCGTCAGCAACTTCTTCTGGCTGGCCGCCGCGCTTCATGGGTACTGTTGGTGCAATGCGGTCAACCCTTCCTGCTTCACCGCCGGATGCATGAATATCCGTATAAATAACACCGGGTCTTACACCATTAACTCTAATTCCATCCGCAGCCACTTCTTTTGCAAGCCCCATGGTAAAAGTATCTACAGCACCTTTTGATGAAGCATAATCCACATACTCAAATGATCCCCCATGGGTAGATGCTTTAGAGGAAACATTTACAATAGCTCCCCCATTACCGCCATTCTGTAGTGACATCCTTTTTACTGCTTCTTTTGCGCACAGAAAAGTTCCTAAAACATTGGTGGCAAATACTCGTTGAAATCTTTCCGCAGTCATATTTACGACTAATGATTGTGTGTCCAGGATACCTGCGTTGTTTACCAATGCAGTGATGCGGCCCAATGAATCATCTAAACTTTTGAAGAGGTTTATTACTTCTTCTTCCACTGAAATATCTGCCTGCAAAGCTATCGCTGTTCCACCGGTGCTAACGATTGTATTCACCAGATCTTCCGCTGCAGCTTTATTGCTTTTATAATTTATGCAAACGGCATATCCCTTTTTTGCAGCCTTCATCGCTGTTGCTTTCCCTATTCCTCTGCTGCCTCCTGTTATCAAAATAATTTTATCCATTCAAGCTCAGATTTACATCGTGAAGACTTCGGCCTGTTTACTTAAATATTCGTTTTCAGCTACATCTTCTCCGGGTTGTGCCTGTTCAAATTCCTTTAGCTTTTCATGAAAGCCATGGCTCTCTTTTATGATAGCAATCCTTGCACTGCGTACAAATTCAATTAATCCATAAGGTTCCAAAGCTTTTATTAAAGCTTCTGTTTCTTCCCTTTGGCCAGTCGTTTCAAACACTGTATAATCTTTACGAATCACCACTGCCCTTGCACCATATTCACGCAGCAATCTTTCCACTTTTACTTTTTCTGCAATTATTTCCGTGGGCACTTTATACAAAGCCATTTCCTGCCAAAGTATTTCATCGTTGGTATTGTAATATGCTTTTAATACTTCCACCTGCTTTTCTATTTGCCTGCAAAGCTTTCTTACCACTTCTTCTGTTTCATTGATAACAATGGTAAAGCGGTGAACACTGTCAACTTCTGAGGGCGAAGTGTTCAGGCTGTCGATATTTATTTTGCGCCTTGTAAAAATAATGGCAATACGGTTGAGCAAACCGATCTGGTTTTCCGTGTAAACTGTTATGGTATATTCCTGTTTCATTGTTATCTGCGTTTTGCTTTGTGCTGCAAGCTTTATATTATTTTGTAATAATGTTCTACTGTTGGAAAAGGATCGTAAAAATGATGCAATAAATTTTTCCATTCCCTGTATTCCTCACTTCCTCTGAAACCGATTGTATGATCTTCTAAAGTTTCCCAGCGCACAATCAGCAAATATTTATTTTCTTCTTCTATGCATTTTTGTAATTCGTGTTCAACATATCCTTTCATGCTGCTGATGATTGTTGAAGCTTTTTTAAATGCATGTTCAAACGCTGCATCTTCTCCATTCTTTATTTTTAAAAGAGCTATTTCTGTTATCATATTTTTATCCAAAAATTCAACCTTATGATACAAGCTTTAGTTTTCATGGCATCCTCGTTGCGTCGCAATCACTTTATCTGCATATCAATCATCAGCTTCAGCATTATCGACACGTACCTGTTTAAATTTATAGAGCTTCAAACAGCCTATTAAATTTCTGTAGAAGCTATTAATCAGTTATTACTGATTTTGGTTACGATAATAATACCCGTTGACCAGTTCAGTTTTGTCAATACAATATCTCTTCTTTTTTCCAGTTCGTTAATGAATATTTCTGCTTTTAATGCATGCCCTTCGGGCCAGTTTAGTTGCGGAAGCATATCATCAATTATATAAAAACCACCTTCTTTTACAAGTGCAATTGTTTCTTCAAACAAATCATATTTACCAGGCATTGCATCAGCAAAGATTAAATCAAATTTTTCGCCTGAATAATTTTGCAGCCATTCGTATCCATCTGCACAAATAAATTCAATCCTGTTATCGGGTAATTGACTTTTTGCAATATCAATCAACACCTGATTGTTTTCAACTGTTATTAAATGAGACTGTTGATCCATTCCTTCCAGTATCCATGATGTTGCCAAACCCCCACCTGTTCCAAGTTCTAATATGCGCCCAGCCAATTTCGATGCAACCAATGTTTTTAATAAACTTCCCGTGTACAGATCAGAAGACATATTGAACGACAATTTTTTTGTTGCCGCTGAAATATGTTCATATTGAACAGGTATGTCAGTAAAAATATCATCTCTCATAGCCGGGCTGTTTTAAAAGCTCATAAAAGTTATTCAGTACAAGTGTGCGACGCAAGGAACGATACATTTATATTCTATTGCCTGGCTCAAAATATTTGTCTTTAAAAATAATTCTAACTTAATCTTATCTCTGCTACACTGCAGCCCTGTGGCACCATGGGGAACACATTGTTCTCTTTGCCTACCATTACTTCTAGCAAGTAAGCGCCATCGTGATCGAGCATTTCTTTTAATGCAGCCTTCAAATTTTCTCTTTTGTTTACTGACTTGCCTTCGATGCCATAACCTTTTGCCACCATCACAAAATCCGGGCTTGTGATATCCACAAAAGAATACCTTTTTTCGTTGAATAATTCCTGCCACTGCCGCACCATGCCAAGGAACTGATTATTGAGAATAAGTATTTTTACGGCAGCGCCAAACTGCATTATGGTGCCAAGTTCCTGCAGTGTCATTTGAAAACCACCATCGCCTATGATAGCGATCACCGTGCGTTCAGGTGCACCATATTTAGCACCAATTGCAGCTGGCAAAGCGAAACCCATGGTACCCAATCCGCCCGAGGTAACGTTGCTTTTTGATTCGTTGAATTTTGCATAACGACAGGCAATCATTTGGTGCTGGCCCACATCTGTAACAATTACCGCATTGCCATTGGTGAGTTCGTTGAGCGCATCAATTACTTCGGCCATACTCATTTCTTCTTTTGTGGGATGCATTTCATCGTATATCACCAACTCATTTTCCTTCTTTGTAAACTCATTGAATTTCTGCAGCCATAAAGAATGATCTTTCTTTTCTAAAAGTTCTGTGAGCAGCGGCAATGTTTCTTTGCAATCGCCCCAAACAGGAACGGTTGATTTTACATTTTTGTCTATCTCAGCGGGGTCAATATCAAGGTGAATTACTTTGGCCTGTTTTGCATATTTATCTAAGCGGCCTGTAACACGGTCATCGAAGCGCATACCTACTGCGATCAATACATCGCATTCGTTGGTTAATACATTGGGTCCGTAGTTGCCGTGCATACCCAGCATGCCCACATTCAATGGATGGTCTGTTGGTAGTGCGCTCAAGCCAAGAATCGTCCATGCCGCAGGTAAACCACTTTTCTCAATAAATGCTTTGAATTCATTTTCTGCGCGGCCAAGAATTACACCCTGCCCAAAAATGACAAATGGTTTTTCTGCGGCATTAATAAGCTTTGCAGCTTCTGTAATATATTCTTTGCGCACAATCGGTTTTGGCCGGTAACTTCTTATATGATGGCAGGAAGTGTAACCTTCGTAATCGAATTTTTGTATCTGTGCGTTCTTGGTAATATCAATCAGCACAGGGCCTGGTCTGCCGCTTCTTGCTATGTAAAAAGCTTTGGCTAAAACAGCAGGTATTTCAGTTGCATCGGTTACCTGGTAATTCCATTTTGTAACCGGTGTGGTAATGTTGATCACATCTGTTTCTTGAAAAGCATCGGTGCCCAGCAAATGCGCAAACACCTGGCCGGTAATTGCCACGAGTGGTGTACTGTCAATCATGGCATCCGCTAAACCTGTAACAAGGTTTGTAGCGCCAGGGCCGCTTGTTGCAAACACAACCCCCACTTTGCCGGATGTTCTCGCAAAGCCTTGCGCAGCATGTATTCCGCCTTGTTCATGGCGCACAAGAATATGTTCTAATTTATCCTTATAATCATAAAGTGCATCATAAATTGGCATGATGGCGCCGCCGGGATAGCCGAAAATGGTATGCACATTTTCTGCGATCATTGCCTCTAAAACAGCTTCACTTCCTGTAATGGAAATTATTTTTTTAACAGGCGTTTCAATTTTTTCTTCTAATGCTTCAAGTGTTGTCATAAAATATTTTTTGTTATCAGCATTTGTAATTTATTCAGCTTCCGTTGTGTCACTCACTTGTACGTTCCGATCTTTATTCGACAATGTGCAGCTCCTTATTTTTTTCTGTAAACCCCTAAAAGATCTGTTGAGCCAACATTCATAAAACCAACCTGCCTCAACATCGTTACAAGTTGTCCACGATGATATGTTGCATGATTAATAACATGTGCAATCAACTGGTAATAAGGCATTGAATAAGCATCGCCATTTAGTCTTGTAAAATCAAGATTTGTTTCAAGCTTGCTTTCATCAAAATCATCTATAAAATTTTTCATGCTTTCAGAAGTTTTTTTCCATAAAGCAATGTGTTCATCTTTTGTTCCTTTATAAACAGACTGTAACCATACTACAGGCTTATTTTCGAAACGTTCCAGCCACGCTTTTTCTGCACTGATAATATGCAGTACCGTTTCCTGTATGCTGTTGAAACTGCTGATGATTTCTTTGTTCCATTGCTCGTCGGTAATTTGATCAAGCCAGCCGCATACAATATTGTTTGCCCAGACATTGTATTCTGCCAGTTCTTTAAAATATTGTTTAGTCATAGTTTTTATTTTTTAAAACCAATCCTTTCTCTTTCTCCCCATTTGCGTTGCTCTGCTTTTTCATCTAATAAGTTTTCCATCGCATCATATATCTGGTTCAGTTGTACATCATGCTCCCCTAACCGCTCTTTTATTTCTTTCAATTGTTCTTTTATATCGGTTTGTTGCAAAAATATCTTTCTTATTTCTACAAAAGCCCTCATAATTGCAATGTTCATGTTGATGGCTTTGTCGCTGTTCAAAATACCGCTGAGCATCGCAACACCTTGTTCGGTGAAAGCGTAGGGTAAATATCTCAACCCTCCATAGCTTGAGGTCACAATTTGTGACCTTTTATTATTCTGATTATCAAGGGTTTGTAAACTTGAGGTTTCAATTTGAAACCTCAAGTTGTTCCATTCTTCTTTGGTAAGCTGAAACATGAAGTCTTTAGGAAAGCGTTTTATATTTCGCTTCACAGCAAGATTTAAAGATTTCGTTTCAATTTCATACAAGGCAGCTAAATCTCTGTCGAGCATTACTCTTTCACCACGTAATTCATAAATCCTATTTTGTATGCTTCTTATGATTTGCATGCCCCCATCCCCTAAAGGGGAGTATTAAAATTATTTATGTTGTTCCTTTATATTCTTCAGTACAAGAGTGCGACGCAACGATGATCCCATGAAAAACAAATGCCTGGCTCATAATTGTATTAATTGCCTTTGCTCCCCTTTAGGGGCTGGGGGCATCCGTCACGCAACCTTCAGCAGCAGTTGTTACCTGCTTCGCGTATTTATACAAAACGCCTTTTGTTGCTTTTAGTGCAGGCTGTTGCCATGCTGATTTCCTTTTTGCTAATTCTTCTTCGTTTACTTTCAGCGTCATTGATTTGGTAGCAACATTTAACTCAATAATATCTTCATCCTGCACCAGGCCAATAAGCCCGCCATCAAAAGCTTCCGGTGTAATATGCCCAACAACAAAACCATGTGTGCCGCCGCTGAAACGTCCATCAGTGATCAAAGCTACACTTTTACCAAGGCCTGCACCAATGATCGCCGATGTGGGTTTCAGCATCTCCGGCATACCCGGTGCACCTCGTGGACCAACATATCTTATCACTACCACATCGCCGGATTTTATTTTGTGTGAGTTGATGCCTTCAATCAATTCTTTTTCGCCATCAAAAACCCTCGCTGTTCCTTCAAAGCGTTCGCCTTCTTTACCACTAATCTTTGCTACGCTGCCGCCTGTTGCAAGGTTGCCGTATAATATTTGTAAATGGCCTGTCGCTTTCAACGGATTTTCCAAAGGATAAATGATCTTTTGTTTTTCAAAATCAAGATCAGGGACAGTTGCTAAATTCTCCGCAATTGTTTTTCCGGTAACAGTTAAGCAATCGCCATGCAGTAAACCTTTGCTTAATAAATATTTCATTACAGCAGGAACGCCGCCATGTTCGTGCAGGTCTTGCATAAGGTATTTACCGCTTGGTTTAAAGTCGGCAAGCACAGGTGTTTTATCGCTGATCATTTGAAAATCATCCTGTGTTACTTCAACACCAACGCTTTTTGCCATGGCAATAAAATGCAATACTGCATTGGTGCTTCCGCCCAATATCATAATGATTGTAAGTGCATTTTCAAATGCTTTACGTGTCATGATATCACTTGGCTTGATATCTTTCTCTAACAATAATTTTATTGCTTTACCCGCTGCTTTACACTCGTCCTGTTTTTCCTGGCTCAATGCAGGGTTGGAAGAAGAATAAGGCAGGCTCATGCCCAATGCTTCAATTGCTGAAGCCATGGTGTTTGCTGTGTACATACCTCCGCATGCACCGGCACCGGGACAGGCATTCATAATGATCCCTTTGAAATCCGCATCATTTAATTGTCCCGCTAATTTTTTGCCCAACGCTTCAAATGCAGAAACAATATTTAAGTCTTCGCCTTTGTAATGACCGGGTGCAATGGTGCCGCCATAGACCATTATAGAAGGACGGTTTAATCTCCCCATTGCCATAATAGAACCGGGCATATTTTTATCGCAGCCGGGAATAGCGATCAGTCCATCGTAGTATTGAGCGCCACAAACTGCTTCAATGGAATCGGCAATAATATCGCGGCTTACCAGCGAATAACGCATACCATCGGTGCCGTTGCTCATGCCATCGCTTACACCAATCGTGTTGAAAATTAAGCCCACCAAATCATTCTCCCACACGCCTTGTTTTACCACTTTTGCGAGATCGTTCAGGTGCATATTACAAGTATTGCCATCATAACCCATGCTGCAAACACCCACCTGCGCTTTAGCAAGATCTTCATCAGTTAAGCCAATGCCGTAAAGCATTGCCTGCGCTGCGGGTTGTGTAATGTCTTGTGTAAGTGTCTTCGAATATTTGTTCAATTCTGCCATTTCAGTTTTATTATTTTGTTACCGTCTTTTGATTATCTATTAAGCTTTACTTGCGTCGCACCCTTGTACAATTCTCTTTATTGAACTTCAGCTTCCTCTGCAATCTTTACCTCTTCTTCTACTACTCTTGCTGAATATGCCTTTTGAATTTTTTTACTTAATGTGTCGTTCCAGTTCTTTTTAAATTTTACATCATCAAAAGAATCCCAGCCAATAACTTCTGCAGCAGTACCACAGAAGAATGCAGCATCTGCTTCTTTTACTTCTTCAAGTGTTATTTGTTTTTCTTCTACATCAAAACCAAGCTCGTCGCATATTTCTAAAACTGTTGCTCGTGTTATGCCCGGTAATATATTCCCTGTTGCCGGTGTAAATAATTTTCCATCTTTTTCGTAGAACATATTTGCGCCAACGCCTTCTGCCGCAAAACCATTCATATCTGTAAGCAAAGCTTCATCATACCCTTTTGCTTTTGCTTCCTGGCTTGCAAGAATTGAATTTACATAATGGCCGCCTGCTTTTGCAGTGATCTTAAAACCCTTTGGGTTAGGCCTTTGAAATGAGGAGGTCATTATTCTTAAAAGCTTGTCGCCAAAGAATGGTGCCATTTCCCACACTTCAATAACGATATAAGAAACTTCATTTTTAACAAAGCTCATATTCATGGGCGCATATACCAGCGGACGGATATAGGCATCCTGTAAATTGTTTCTTTTCAATACTTCGTAAGTGGCATTGATGAGTTCTTCGCTCCTCCATGTATAGGGCATATTCATTGCCAAAGCAGAATTTCTTAAACGATCATAATGTTCTTCTGCTTTGAAAATTTTTGTTTTGCCGCTTACTGTTTTATAGGAACGAATACCTTCAAATACAGAATAACCATAATGCAAAGACTGGCTGTAGAAGTCCATCTTTGCTTCGCTTGCTTTTACATATTCTCCATTTAAGTAGAGAACCGTGTTCTCGTTGTAATAATTTGCCATGTTGTTATTTTTTAGTTCTTTGTTCTTCGCTTTGCTGATTCATGACATGAACGTACAAGGGTGCGACGCAACCGATGCTTCATTCATGTACTTCTGCCGGGCTCAAAATATTTAAATAAAAAAACCCGCCTGTGTGAGAGGCGGGTTTGTATTTTGATCAGTTGATTTTTATACGATACTTCCACCTCTGTGCAGTGCAGGAATAATAATGACAACTACCACAAGTAGCAGCGTGAGGCTGAGGACATTATTAATACTGTTTGTGCGCATAGTGTTTGTTGTAAAAACGAAAGTACACCTGCCCGCTGAATTAACAAAGAACTTTTTTTATACTGACTATATAATCGTTGATTTTCTCAACTCTATATTTTTCTGATTTACTTCGCCGGTGATTTTGTTGCTTACATAATCTGCAACGAGTTCGCCGATGGTGGATGTGAAATAGAAATTAATATTGTCTATATCTTTTGTTACAAACCTGTTTTGTAAGGTCCAGTCTACAGCATCTCTTACCAACTCTGCCTCATCGTTCATTTGAAAATATTCGAGCATCATAGCTGTTGATAAAATGGAACCAATGGGGTTGGCAATATCCTTTCCCGTTGCCTGATAATAAGAGCCGTGTATGGGTTCGAACAGCGCAGTTCCTGTACCAACCGATGCAGAAGGAAGGAGGCCGAGGGAACCGGTAAGAACACTTGCTTCGTCGCTGATGATATCGCCAAACATGTTCTCAGTAAGGATTACATCGAATTGCTTTGGGTTGATGATGATTTGCATGGCTGCATTGTCGACGAACATATAGTTCACGGCAACATCACTGTATTGCATAGCCAGTTCCTGCACAATCTTTCTCCAGAGGCGTGATGTTTCGAGTACGTTTGCTTTATCTACCAGCGTTAATTTTTTTCTTCTTTTTTGTGCGTGCTGAAAAGCAAGGTGCGAAACACGTTCAATTTCTGGCCTTGTATAAACACAGTTGTCGCTTGCTTTATTTCCATCTTCGCTCAATTCTTTTTCACCAAAATAAATGCCACTGGTTAACTCGCGAAAGATGATGAAATCTACGCCTTCGAGGTTTTTTGCTTTGAGTGGCGAAAGGTGCTGCAAAGAAGCATAAGTTGTAATAGGGCGAATGTTAGCAAAGAGTTGCAGCGACTTGCGCAGCTTAAGCAAACCTTGCTCCGGGCGAACTTTTGCTGTGGGATCGTTATCGTATTTTGGGTGGCCGATGGCACCAAATAAAACTGCATCAGTATTAAGGCAGCTTTCAATTGTTTCATCGGGTAATGGGCTGCCCGTTTTGTCAATTGCATCGGCGCCCATTAAGCAATAGGTGTAATGAAATTCGTGGTGAAAATGTTCAGCAATGGCATCCAGTACTTTAATGGATTGGGCCGTTACTTCCGGACCAATGCCATCTCCGTTAATTACTGTTATATTTTTTTTCATACAGGTTAATATTTTTTATACTGCAACTGCAGTATGATGATATATAGACCTAATAACGTATTTACCGTTTTCTAATTGTAATACGTGATTGATGCATGCCGGTATTTCATTGTCGTAATGGCTTACATAAATCAATGTTTTATTAAATCTTTCGCAAAGGTCATCGACTAACTGTACAAATTCTTTTTTCTGTTGTTCATCAAGACCCTGGCAGGGTTCATCTAAAACAAGCAATGGAGGATTTTTTACTAAAGCCCTTATTAGCAAGATCAATCGTTGTTGCCCAGTTGAAATTGAGCTTAAAGGCTTATTAGCCACATGAGATAGGTGTAAAAAATCCAACCATTGTTGCAGTATGTTGTGCTGCTGCGTATTTAGTTTCCTGTAGAGGCCGATGGTATCAAAAAAGCCTGAACCAATTGTTTGGTAACAGGTAATATTGGTATCGAAATACCAATGGAGTTCCGGTGAGATATAACCGATTTTTTGTTTAATATCCCAAATGCTTTCACCGCTGCCCCGCCTTTTGCCAAACAGGTAAATTTCATTGGCATAAGCCTGCGGATTATCCCCTGTGATAAGACTGAGTAAAGTAGATTTACCGGCGCCGTTGTACCCTTTCAGCAGCCATTTTTCGCCACGGTTTACCTGCCAGTTGATATTGCTGAGAATAGTTTTGTTGCTGTATTGAACGGTTGTATTTACCATTTTAACTGCTACGGAGAAGTTATAGTCTTTCTCTCTAATATCCGGTAGCTGATTAAAATTGTACCGGTAATTATTATAGCCGGCATTCACGGAATTTGCAATTTGTAAATTCTTTTCGCCAAAGCTTTTCAGCTTACCTTTTTCCAATGTGGCAATATGGGTAATACATTCAGGTATTTCCTGTGCATCGCAAATGATGATTACTGTTGTACCTGTAGCTGCAGTTTCATTTATGATTTGCTGTAAATGTTCCCTGCTGTTAATATCCAAACCAATAAAGGGAGAATCGAGTATCAGGATTCCTGCAGGTACCAACAACGCTTTTATAAGCTGAAACCTTTTATGTTCGCCGCTTGAAAGCTGCAGTACAGGCGCATCTTTGCGATGCTGCATCTCTAAAACGGTAAGTAAGGTTTCAATTTTGTGAAAAGATTCCAATGCATTTGGCTGATCCATAACTACCCGAACCAATTCATCTATGACAGTTGAAGAATCGTCTGCATCGAAACTATTGTAGCGTTGCTGATAATAAAAATAAGAAACGTTAGAAAGGTTTTTGAAATGATAATGCTGCTCAACAAATACCACTTTTTGTTGCTTAGCAATATCAATAGTTCCCTTATGAAATAATTGCCCGGCCAGCGCTTTTGCCAAAATAGTTTTACCACTTCCTGACTCCCCAATGATTGCAAGATACTCACCCTCATTCAGTTTAAATGAAACATTATCAAGCACAGCATTGCCCTGCATTTTTATTTCAAGGTCTTTTACTATGATAGGTGGCTGGTTCATTATTTTATTTCCGCTGCTTATGCGTTTGCTTTTTCAAAGGCTTCTATTTCCTGTTTCATGTTGATGAGGTAATCAATATCATCGTAACCATTCAACAGGCAGGTTTTTTTATAATTGTTGATGTCAAAACTTTGGCTGTCGCCAGTTGAAATAATGGTGATTGTTTGTTCGCCCAGGTTTACTTCCACTTCGGTCGTCGGATCCTTTTCAACAGCAGCAAATATTTTCTGTAAAAACTCATCGCTTACGGTAACCGGCAACAAGAAATTATTCAGTGAATTATTCTTAAAGATATCAGCAAAGAAACTGCTCACCACCACATCAAATCCATAATCTTTTATGGCCCACGCTGCATGCTCTCTTGAAGAACCGCAGCCGAAATTTTTTCCTGCTACCAGTATCTTGCCTGAATATGCCGGGTTGTTCAGCGCAAAATCCGCCTTAGGAGTTGTTTCGTCATCATTTATATATCGCCAGTCGCGAAACAGGTTTTTGCCAAAACCTTCCCGGCTTGTTGCTTTCAAAAAACGTGCGGGAATAATCTGATCTGTATCTACATTTTCATCCTGCAAGGGAACAACTGTTGATCTAATGATATTTATTGCTTTGCCCACGAATATTTATTTTGAATGTTGAGTCGATTATTTATTAATTCATGTAGTCTCTTACGTCTTCCACTTTTCCTGAAATAGCTGCTGCTGCTGCACTCAGCGGACTTGCCAAAAATGTTCTTGCATTGGGCCCCTGCCTTCCTTCAAAGTTCCTGTTGCTGGTGCTGATGCAGTATTTACCTGCCGGAATTTTATCTTCATTCATTGCTAAACAGGCGCTGCAGCCCGGCTGACGCAACTGAAAACCTGCTTCTAAAAATACCTTGTCAATACCTTCCGCTATGGCCTGCTGCTCTACCTGTTTGCTGCCTGGAACAATCCATACTTCCACATCATCTGCTTTCTTTTTTCCTTTTACAAAAGATGCCACCATTCTTAAATCTTCAATGCGGCTGTTGGTGCAACTGCCGATAAAAACATAATCCACTTTATGCCCCTTTATATTTTCGCCAGGTTGCAGACCCATGTATTGAAGCGATTTTTCAAACGAAGGTTTTTCCTGATCATTCACTTCGTTCAGCACCGGTACGTGGCCACTAACGCCAACGCCCATTCCCGGATTTGTTCCGTAAGTGATCATAGGTTCTATGTCTGCAGCATTAATATTTATTTCATGATCAAAAGCTGCATCTGAATCGCTGAAGAGCGTTTTCCAGTAAGCCAACGCTTTATCCCATGCCCCGTCTTTTGGAGCAAACACTTTTCCTTTTATATAATTAAACGTTGTTTCATCCGGCGCTATTAAACCGCAACGTGCACCCATTTCAATGCTCATATTGCAGATAGTCATGCGTGCTTCCATTGACAGGCTGCGAATTGCCGAGCCTGCAAATTCTACAGCATACCCCGTCGCTCCACTTGCCGAAATAAGCGAAAGAATATACAGCACAATATCTTTCGACACAACCCCTTTATTTAATTCGCCGTCAACATTAATGCGCATCAGTTTTGGTTTGCTCTGCATCAGGCATTGTGTTGCTAAAACCATTTCCACTTCGCTGGTGCCAATACCAAAAGAAATGGTTCCAAAAGCGCCGTGCGTTGATGTGTGACTGTCTCCGCAAACGATCGTCATACCCGGTTGCGTAATGCCAAGCTCTGGACCAATTACATGCACAATACCCTGGTAGGGATGGCCGAGCCCGTACAGTTCTATTCCAAACTTTTCGCAGTTCTCTTTTAATTTCTCCACCTGCAATCTTGAGAGCGCTTCTTTGATGGGCAAGTGTTGATTAAGCGTTGGCACGTTGTGATCTGCAGTGGCTACCACCTGTTGCGGACGTAATACTTTCAATCCTCTTTTTTCCAGGCCTGCAAAGGCTTGCGGACTGGTTACTTCATGTATCAAATGCCTGTCTATGTAAAATACCGAAGGCCCGCCTTCAATTTCTTTTACCACGTGTTTTTCCCAGATCTTATCGAATAGTGTTTTTGCCATTTGTATTTACGATCTACGATTTTAGATTTACGATTTTTTTGTTACCAGCATTTGTTCTTTACTCATCGCCTGTTGTGTCACTCACTTGTACGTTCGGATTATGATTGATCTTTTACCGAAGCGATGATGATAGAACACGGATTACACGGCCTGCGGGCACGGATTTCTTAAGGATTTTTCCTTTCGCTTTTTTATCCTTTATATCTGCCTCATCTGTGTCATCCGTGTTCTGTTGTATTTGGCTGTTGAAAGCTCATCTACATTCTTCAGTACAAGAGTGCGACGCAACGAAAGATGCATTCACATTCTGTTGCCTGGTTCATAAATGTATTGATTGCCGTTTTCTCCCCTTTAGGGGATGGGGGCATTCTTATGCACTTATAATTTCAGGCTGATAATGCTTCGCCATTTCGTGTAAATTTTCGTCGTTCACTTCTTTTAAACCATCGGCTACTTCTAAAAATGTTGCGTATAAAACATCAATATCGTTGCGTGTATATTGATAACCTAATTTCTGGAAACGATGTGCCAGTGCGCTTCTTCCGCTGCGGGCAGTGAGTACGATCTTTGATCCATCGGCACCCACATCATCGGGGTTAATACTTTCGTACGTTAATGAATCTTTTAAAAATCCATCCTGGTGAATACCGCTGCTATGCGCAAATGCATTGCTGCCAACAATAGCTTTATTCGGTTGAACCGGCATGCGCATGGTATCGCTTACAAGGCGGCTCATGGGGTTGAGTTTTTGTGTTTTTATATTGGTATAAAAACCGAGTGACTTGTGTTGCTTCATCACCATCACACACTCTTCAAGGGAAGTATTGCCGGCACGTTCACCTAATCCGTTTATGGTACATTCTATTTGTCCTGCACCGGCAATAACCCCTGCGATTGAGTTAGCGGTTGCTAAACCCAGATCGTTGTGGCAATGGCATGAAATCGTAGCTTTATCAATGTTTGGAACATTGTTCACGAGATAAGCAATCTTATCTCCGTATTGATGCGGCAGGCAGTAGCCTGTTGTATCCGGAATGTTAACCACAGTGGCGCCTGCGGCAATCACTGCTTCAATTACACGGGCCAGATAATCATTGTCTGTGCGGCCCGCATCTTCTGCGTAAAACTCAACATCGTCAACAAAATTCTTTGCCCATTTTACACATTGAACGGCACGTAATAAAATATCTTCCCTGTTGGAATTGAATTTGGATTTTATATGAAAATCACTGGTGCCAATACCTGTGTGTATACGGGGGCGCACTGCATATTTTAAAGCATCGGCCGCCACTTCTATATCTTTTAAAACTGCCCTGCTTAAAGCCGCAACGCTGGTAGTTTTAAGTACTTTGGTTATTTCGCGTACAGAGCTAAAATCGCCGGGGCTTGAAATGGGGAAACCAGCTTCAAGTATATCAACACCAAGATCTTCAAGCGCAATAGCCAGCTCAATCTTTTCTTTTGTGTTTAACTTACAGCCGGGAACTTGCTCACCATCTCTTAAAGTAGTGTCGAAAATGTCTATCTTTCTTTGCGCCATAAGAAATATTTAAAAATGAAAAAGTACAGACTGCTTACTTTTGGATTGCCCGCCAATTTGGTAAAGCAAACCGCGTCTGCGAATATACAGGCGGCAATCTTGTAAATATGATCAAAATAGGTTGTGTTATACGCTTGATAACGTGTTGCAAAACCTATTAAATACAGACAGGGTAAGGGTTTTATAAAATTTGAATTACGATGCCTAACAGGAGTAGAGATGAGTTATTTCAATTGGTTAAATCGCTTGATAAGGGCGAGAAGCGGTCATTTAAACTATTTATCAAACGTTCATCCGGCAGCGATGAATTAAAGACCGTTCAATTGTTTGATGCACTGGACAAGATGGGTGAGTATGATGAGGAATTGCTTTTAAAAAAACACAGAAGCATAAAAAAGCAGCAGCTTTCGAACATGAAGGCAAGTCTTTACAAACAATTGTTAGCGAGTTTGAGGCAGTCCCGGGATGATGATAATATAGATATGCAGTTGAATGAGCAGATGGGTTATGCAAGAATTCTGTATAATAAAGGCTTGTACCTACAGGCTTTAAAAATACTGGATAAAATAAAACAGGTAGCCAAAACCAACTACCAATTAACCTTCCAGATGCAGGCGCTTTTTTTTGAGAAAAAAATAGAAGCACTGCATATAACAAGAAGCCTGGAAAACCGTGCTGAACGGCTTAGCCATGAGGTAGAAAAAGTGAATGCCCATTTGAGTTTGCTGAGCAAGCTGTCCAACCTTTCGCTACAGTTGTACAGCTGGTATATAAAAATGGGACATGCAAGGGACAAGAAAGATGTGTCTGCGGTAAAAATGTTTTTTGAAGCCAATCTGCCGGCTTATGCAATCGCCGAGATGCAGTTTTATGAGAAAATGTACCTGTATCAATCTTATTGCTGGTATGGATTTATTCTGCAGGATTTGCTAATGTATTACCGCTACACCCAAAAATGGGTTGACCTTTTTGAGCAGGAGCCTTTCATGAAAACCGTAGAAGCTGGCCAGTATATAAAAGCAATGCACAATCTTTTAAGTGCCCATTTCGACCTCAGCAATTTTGAAAAATTTGAAGAGACTTTACAGCAGTTTGAAAAATTTTCCTGCTCGCACAATGCGAATATGAACCCCAATGCCCGCATTCAAACATTTGTTTACCTGCATATTGCCAAAATAAACAAGCATTTTCTGGAAGGCACGTTCACAAAGGGTTTGGACCTTGTGCCATATATAGAAGAAAAACTAAACGAGTATCATCTGCAACTTGACAGGCACCGTATTTTTGTTTTTTATTACAAGATCGCCTGCCTTTATTTTGGTAGCGGAAATAACGAAAAAGCCATTGACTACCTGAATAAGATCATTAACTGGAAAGTTGATCTTCGCACCGATCTTCAATGTTATGCAAGGTTGCTGCATTTAATTGCCCATTACGAATTGGGAAATTATCAGTTGCTTGAGTACTTAATCAAATCGGTTTACCGCTTTATGGCAAAAATGAATAACCTAAGTGTGGTGGAAGAAGAGATTTTTAAATTTTTGCGTAAATCATTCTCGTTGAGCCGCAGCAAAATGATCCCGGCATTTAACAGCCTTAAAGAAAAGCTACAACGCTATGAGGGCAGTGCATTGGAATCAAGATCGTTCATGTATCTTGATGTTATTGCCTGGCTTGAATGTAAAATTAAAAATGTACCCGTGCAGGATGTAAGAAGAGAGAGGTTTGTTGCAGGTAGAAAAGTAAAAACTCCCTGAATGCGTATAACTGCCATTTAATTTCTGCAGAACACATGATATTTCGAAGTATTCTCCAAACCCTTATCGAAATCATGTTTTAACCTGTTTGTTTTTTTAACCTGTTTGTGACTAATGATATTAAATACATCGTTGTTATAAAAAAAGGAAGTAAAAGATTCCAGGTAGGGCAACATTCTTTTCATTACCTCAATTTCATCTTTTAATTTTTCCTTGTTATAATTTTTGTACTTCACTGGCAATAATAATTCACGTTCCATTGGGGTAATGTTTGAGTTTTTGACTACAAATGTAAAGTGGAGTTTAAAAAGCAATCGTTGTTTGAGTGATAAATATAAAGTGTTTTTTTATAGTTGTGAAGAGTTTTTTTGATGTGTTGATAAATTATTTTTTGACCGGTTCATATGCTGTCTTATTGTTTATTATTTATGAAGTTAAACTTAAAGAACCCCCAGCTGAGATATTTGTAACACTAATCTACTATAAAGAATGGTTCCTTGTTTGTTCAGAATAATCATACTGTGCCACTGTGAAAATAATTTTTATGATAGAATGCTATTATTGTTGGGAGTAAATAAAAGACCTGGTCTTAAAATCTGCTTAATAACTAAGCCAAGTTGTTTATAGCTGCTATGAAAGAGGAACTTTGAACCGAGCGTGGCAAGAGCAGTTTCATACAAGTTATGCAGCCTTGGAAAAAAATGTGTCAGAATTTCTAATTAACTGCCGGTTAAATTTGTTTTAACGTCGCATACCTTTAATAAATAAATGGTGTATTTTCATCCCTTTAATGAATATTTTTGTAAGTGTGCGATAACGAAATATCCTTTATGAGAAGAAAATGTTTCAGCTTTCAGTTGATTTTATTCGGGTTTGTTTGTGTTATAGTCGCTCTGTCATCGTGTATTAGCACAAAAAATGTTACCTATTTCAATAATCTTCCTGATTCTTCAATAATTACTTTGGAAAAAATACGGCCGCCTCAGCCATTAATACAGGTAAATGATGAACTTGAAATAAAAATTGGCGGCGAGAACGAAAAAACGGTGGATTATATAAGTCAGCACTTTACCGGAGGAAACGCTGGTCCCACTGTTGTAGATATTGATGGTAATATTGAATTGCCTAAAATTGGGAAACTAAAAGTAGCCGGGCTTACAAGAGATGCAGCAAAAGACACCATTACCAATGCTTTCAGGGAATATCTTGTAGATCCGATTGTTTCTGTAAAATTTGGTGGTTTTCAATTTTCGGTACTGGGGGAGGTGGGGTCGCCGGGTACTTTTAACTTAACGAACGAGAAAATAAGCATATTCGAAGCTATTGCTAAAGCTGGTGATCTTACTCAATACTCCGAAAGGAAAAGTGTGAAGATTATCAGGGATATAAATGGCGACAGGAAAATTATTACACTTGATTTGAATGACAGCAAGCTTTTAAATTCACAGGATTATTATCTTACCCGATATGATGTTGTTTATGTTGCGCCGAGAAGCCTTAAAGTTGTAGGTGAAAACCTGCAGCGCACCTCTACTTATATTGCATCTGTTGCCAGTGTACTGGCTTTCGTTTTTTTGATATTTAAAAAATAACATGAGCAATTCTGCCACTGATACAGATAACAATGAACTGGTTGCAGTATCAACTACACAATTTGATATTAAAAAATTTGTGTACAAGCTGATAGGCTTTTTGCCATGGATTATTATTTCGGGTATTATAGGTTATAGTGGTGCCCGGTTATATTTACGATATACGCCTCAATTACACAGAGTTTCTGCAAATCTTTTAATAAAAGATAACGAAGAATCTTCCCCTGAAAATACGGTATTAAAGGAGCTTGGTGTAATGCCTGGCGGCAAAGAAGTACAAAATCAGATCGATATCCTTCAATCTTATGAGTTGGCAGAAGATATCGTGGATTCATTAAACCTTCAGTTTACCTTATATACACAAGGGCGTATTGCATCTTCAATTATCTACGGTAATAATGCGCCTGTATTTATACGTCCTGTAAAAAGTGATACCACGCCGATTAAGTCAGCTTCTTATCTGCTTTTTTTGAATAAAGACAAATTTGTTCTCAAGCAAGGAGAGCAAGGCAAGGAATACAGATACAACGATACTTTTTTGTTAGGAGGCAGGCGGGTTTTTTTTGTTAGAAACTGGGGTGTAAAAATTGATGACAATGGTTATAGCCTGGTAATTCAAGCCAAGCGTTCGGTAGCAATGTCTCTAAGCTCCGCTATTACTGTAACCAAACTGCATGAAATGGGGGGTATACTTGAGATTGCAATGCTTGATCAATCTCCCGACCGTGCAATTGATATTATTAACAAGCTTATTGAGACCTTCAACATTGCGGGTATCAATGATAAAAATATTGTTGGTAAAAAAACAAGCCGCTTTCTTTCCGACAGGGTTGATACAGTTTCCAAAGAGCTTGATGAACTTGAAATGAAGGCCGAAGCCTTTAAACGGGATAATAAGATTAACGATATCAGTGCACAGGGTAATAAATATATTGACCAGATTTTTAGTTATGATAATGATCATGTAGAGGAGTTGGCCCAGCTAAAATTGCTGGAGTCTTTGGAGCAATTCATCAGGGGGCTGAACAGTTTTACAGAAATTATTCCATTGCAAAGGGAGTTATCAGAGCCCTCCCTTTCAAAATTGGTAGATCAATATAATGAAGGGGTGCTTTCTTATCAGGAACAAATTAAGATCAGTACTCAAAAAGATCCTGTAACCTCACGCCTTAAGAGTCAGTTAACAGATATAAGAGAACATATTTTAACAACAATTCAAAGCACAAAGGACGAAAATCAAATTAAACAAAATGATTTAAAACAACGACAGAATTATTTTGAAGGGCTTTTAGCTTCCGTGCCCGAAAAAGAAAGAGAATTTTTAAAACTTAAAAGACAGATAGGTGTAAAAGAACAACTATACCTGTATCTGCTGCAAAAAAAAGAAGAAACAGAATTAACCCTCGTATCAACAATTAACGATACCCGTGTTGTTGAGTCAGCCTTTGATAGGGGGGTTGTTTTACCCAAAAGCGATCAGATCATTTTATTTTCTGTAATGGTAGGTATTATCATACCAATCATTATTATGTTATTGCTTGATTTTTTCGATAATAAAATTGCAGACAGGCAGGAAATTGAACGCGGCACAAAAGTGCCAATTCTTGGTGAGCTCTCTTATAATACTGGCGTAACAAATAATATTGTTCATTCAAAAAGCAGATCGAGCATAGCTGAACAATTCAGGCTTATTCGCAGTAACATTCAGTTTATCGGGGTAAATAAAACCTCAAAAAGCATAATTGTTACTTCATTTATGAGTGGAGAAGGTAAAAGTTTTGTGTCTATTAACCTTGCGAGTAGTTTGTCAGCAGGCGATCATAAGGTGCTTATTATAGAGATGGATCTGAGAAAACCAAAGCTTGCCAAATATCTTGGTACCCAGCCCCAGTTTGGCCTTACAGATTATCTTGTAAATGATCTTCCATTCGATAAAATTATTACAGTACCCGAAAGTTTGCCACAGGTAAATATCATTACATGCGGGCCTGTTCCCCCCAATCCTACTGAATTGATCATGCATCCAAGGATGAAGAAGTTACTGGATTATGCAAAAGAAAATTATCATTACCTGGTAATAGATTCCCCACCTGTAGGGTTGGTTGCAGATGTTTTTTTAATCAGCGAATATGTTGACATTACGCTGTTTATTTTACGTCATCAATATTCAAGCAAAACAACTATAAAATTTGTAGAAAGGTTAAATTCCGAGCAAAAATTAAAGAATCTAAATATTGTAGTCAATGGAATCAAAGAGTCATCCGGAATGGGGTATGGCTATGGTTATGGCTACGGATATGGCTATGGGTATGGTTACGGGTATGGTTATGGCAGCGGGTATTTCCCCGATGATACCGCCCCAAAAAAAATGCAAAAGTTTTTTTCCCGTTTCAGGAGAAAATAACTTTTTTAAATTAATCTTCTTTATTCATTTACGCATGTGAGTGAAGTGGCAGAGCCATGTAATGATTAAAAATTTATATGAAAAAATGGTTTGCGGTATACACAAAACCGAGGTGGGAAAAAAAAGTAGATGGCAAATTATTACGTAAAGGAATTGAAAGCTGGTGCCCTTTACAAAAAGTAGAAAGGCAATGGAGCGACAGAAAGAAAATAATCGAAGATCCAATTTTCAAATCATACGTTTTTGTACATATAACGGAAGAAGAACGTGTACAGGTTTTACAAACAGATGGGGTTCTTAATTATGTACACTTTCTCGGTAAACCCGCAATAATTCGTGATGAAGAAGTTGCCATGATCAAATCTTATCTGCTTGAAAAAGATGTTAGCATCAGCGTGCAATCTTCACAGGGTTTTCAGCAAAATGATAAGGTTGTTATTAGCCAGGGTGTATTTATGGACAATACCGGTACCGTTATAAGAACAGGTCCCAAAAAGATTTATGTACGCCTCGAAAGTCTCGGGCAAATAATGACGGTAGAATTCCCTGCTTCCTATGTGGCGCATCAATTTATACAGCATAAATACTGATCCATTTTAAAAGAATTTTTTTGGGTTCAGCTACAGTTTTATCAATTGAACTTTGGTTGCCACGCTCGGTTCAAAGTTCCGTTTACATGGCAACATTTAAGCGAAGTAATGCTGACAGCACTATGCCGAAGAAAGAACAAAGTCATGAAGAGTGCGACGCAACAGAGTTTCATAGTAGTAATTCAGTTCGGCTCATAAAAATATTCTTTACTAAATGGTGCACCGGTTAATAACTGAACAAAACCCTGGATAAATCTCAAAACATATTACTCATAGGTTTGGGTTCAATTGGTACAAGGCATGTGAAGAATTTAATTTCACTTGGCTATCATAACATTTCCATCGTAAGCCGCAGTGGAACTTTACCTGAAGAATTTAATCAGCTAAAGGTTTTTAAAACATTGGATGCTGCATTAAGTAGTAACACATTTGATGCAGCAATTATTTGTACGCCCACAGCACAGCATATTGAAGACTTAAAAAAATTATTGCAATACAATATTCAAAATATTTATCTCGAGAAACCAGCAGGCCACAATAAAGAAGCATTGCAATATTTCCAGTCTTTAATAAATAAAACACAAAGCAGCATTATAGTTGGCTTTGATCTTCATTTCGATTTGGGGTTACTAAAAGTAAAGGAGCTTATTCATGAAGAAATAGTTGGTAAACCAGTTTCTATAAATGCAACAGTTGGCCAATACCTTCCTGATTGGCGGCCACACGAAGATTACGCAAAAGGCATGAGTGCTTCCATTGCAAAAGGCGGTGGTGTAATGCTCGACCTTATTCATGAATTTGATTATCTCTACTGGCTAATGGGAACTGTAGATTCTATTGCTGCACAATATGTTCACAGCGGTTCTTTAAAGATAGAGACAGAAGATGTCGCAGAAGTTTTATTAAAGTTTAATAACGGAGTTATTGGTACCATTCATTTAGATTACCTGCAGCCAACGCTGGTTCGTAATTGTACAATCACTTGTACAGCAGGAACTATCTTTTGGGATATGACATTAAGCGAAGTAAAATGGATCAACACAAAAAAAGAAACAGATCAATTTTCTTATAAAGGTTTCGAACGTAATGAACGCTTTAAGCAAATCATACAATCTTTCCTGGAAGATAAAAACGACACAAGGCTTACTTCACTCGAAGCTGGCCTTGAAAGTTTAAAAATGGTTTTGGTAGCAAAACACAGTTCAGAAAATAATGTCTTTGTAAACATGAAAACATTCAATAACTAAGTAGTGTTTATTCTTGGTACAATATGTTGTCGTGGTGGTTCAAAAGGTGTACCCCAGAAAAATATAAAACTACTCAAAGGCAAACCGCTCATTGCTTATACCATCGAAACAGCATTGGCGTGCAAACAAATAAACGATCTTATTATTTCAACAGATGATGTATCTATTTCAGCAACTGCGAAACAATACGGCGCAAAAGTTCCGTTCATGCGCCCTGCAGAATTATCAACAGACACGGCATCCAAGTGGCCGGTATTTATTCATGCGGTGGAAACTTACGAACAACAAACAGGCACACAGGTAGATTATCTTGTAGATATGGATGTAACAGTTCCTCTTAAAAATATAGATGATATTAATGGCGCAATTACTATAGCATTAAGCGATACAAATATTGATGTGGTAATTACAGGTTACGAACCCGAACGCAATCCCTATTTCAATATGATGGAACAAATGCCTGATGGCTTTTTTGAGATCGTAAAAAAAGGGGATAAGCCCATCGTTCGCCGGCAAGATGCGCCTCTGGTTTACAGCTTAACACCCGCTGCTTATGTAATAAAGAAATCTGCTTTATATGCCTTTGAACACTGGAGCAAAGCAAAATGTAAAATATATCCTATACCTCGCGAAAGAGCAGTTGATATAGATACAGAAATCGATTTCAGTATTGTTGAATTCTTAATGCAGCAACATACATGAACCAACCAAATTTATTCGATCTCACCAATCGTGTTGCAATTATAACCGGCGGCGGCGGATTGCTTGCAAGCGAACATGCAATTGCTTTACATGCTTACGGTGCAAAAATAATTCTTGCAGATATAAACACAGAAAACTGTAACGCAGCTATAAAGAAACTTGAAGTAGAAGGCGTAACAGCTATTGCAAAACATTGCGATGTAACCTCAAAAGAAAGCTGGCAAAAATTATTGGATGAAGTTGTAAACGAATTTGGAAGCATCGATATTCTCATCAATAACGCAGGCTTCACCAATCAAAGTAAGAGTGCCAATTACGATGCAACATTCGAGAATTTTCCACTCGATGACTGGAACACGATCATGAATGTAAATCTTACCGGCACCTTTCTTGGCTGCCAGGTTATTGGCAAACAAATGTTGTTACAGGGCAAAGGTTCTATCATCAATATTGCATCGTTGTATGGCGTTGTAAGCCCCAATCATAACATCTATCCCGGCACCGGAATTTCGCAACCCGTTGCCTACAGTGTAAGCAAACACGGCGTTGTAGCGCTTACCAAATATGTTGCCACGCTATGGGCATCAAAAGGTGTACGCGTAAATGCACTAACGCCCGGCGGTATTTTTAATAATCATGGCGGTTTGTTTTTAGAAAGGTTTCAGCATCTTAATCCTATCGGCCGTATGAGTGATAAAAGCGAATTGCGCGGTGGTATTGTTTACCTGGCAAGCGATGCAAGCAGCCATGTTGTTGGTCATAATTTAATCATCGATGGTGGTTGGACTGCATGGTGATTTTTATGAGCCAAACAGCAGATCATTCTTCACCGTTCCTTGCGTCGCACACTTGTGCAGTATAACCTATATGAACTTTCAACAGCCAAATAGAACAGCACACGGATGACACAGATGAGACGGATATTCAGGATTAAAATACAAAGCAAAAAATCCTTAAAAAAATCCGTGCCCGCAGGCCGTGTAATCCGTGTTCTATCACATACGCTTTGGTAAAAGCTCAATCACGTTCCGAACGTACAAGTGTGCGACGCAACAGACGATCAATTAAAATACAAAAGTTGGGCACATAAAAATTTCAATTCTTAATGCATCCTTTTATAGAAATAGCGGGTAGAAAAATTGGTTACGATTACGATCCTTTAGTAATTGCAGAGATCGGTATTAATCATGAAGGTTCTTTGCAAACCGCCAAAGAAATGGTTGATGCGGCAGCACTTGCAGGTGCAGAAATGGTGAAGCATCAAACGCATATTGTGGAAGATGAAATGAGCAGCGCTGCAAAAAATACAGTGCCCGGAAATGCAGATGTAAGTATTTACGAGATCATGCGCCGCTGTGCGTTGAACGAAGTCGATGAACTCGAATTAAAACTTTATGTAGAAAGTAAGGGAATGATTTTTATATCAACGCCGTTCAGCAGGGCAGCTGCAAACAGGCTTCATAAATTTAATGTACCTGCATATAAAATTGGCAGCGGCGAATGCAGCAATTATCCTTTGCTGGAGCATATTGCAGGCTTTGGCAAGCCTGTTATTTTAAGTACTGGAATGAACACGATTGAAAGTGTAAGCAAAGCTGTTGCAGTGTTTGAAAAACACAATGTTCCATACGCCTTGTTGCATACAACCAATTTATACCCTACACCAAACAACCTGGTAAGATTGGGTGCAATGGTAGAGTTACAAAATAATTTTCCCGGAGCAGTTGTTGGGTTAAGCGATCATACTTTAAGCAATCATGCATGTTTTGGTGCTGTGGCTTTGGGTGCATCTATTTTAGAAAGACATTTTACTGATAGCATGAACCGACCAGGGCCTGATATTATTTGTTCAATGGATATACAGGCTTGCAAAGAATTGATTGAAGGCAGTAAAATAATTGCGCAACAACGTGGTGGTGTAAAAGGCCCCGCTGCTGAAGAACAGGTTACGATTGACTTTGCCTTTGCAACGATCTGCACTATAAAGCCAGTTTCTAAAGGTGAGATATTTACGAAAGAAAATATTTGGGTAAAGCGCCCCGGTAAAGGCGGTATTGCTGCAGAAGAATACAACAATGTTTTAGGTAAAACTGCTGCGACAGATATTGAGGAGGACATGCAGGTAACAACTCAGGATATTGCTTAAGATGATGGATGTTTCAGTTGCTTTGTGTTCTTACAACGGCGAAAAGTTTTTAAGAGATCAACTGGATAGTATTCTTGCACAATCACACCCTGTAAAAGAAATTATTGTAGTTGATGATGCATCAACAGATGGTACTCCTGAAATTTTAAAAAACTATGCAGGGCAATACTCTTCAGTAATAAAGTTTTTTGCAAATGAAACCAATCTTGGGGTAACCAGAAGTTTCGAAAAGGCAATTTCTTTATGTAATGGCGAGGCAATACTTTTCTGCGATCAGGATGATTGCTGGAATAAAAATAAAGTAGCAGAAATTGTAAATTTCTTTATTGACAATCAAAATATGCTGGCAACTTTTTCCAATGCAGAACTTATAGATGAACATTCCAACCGAAAAGGTGAAACCCTGTGGGATATGCTTTTCTTTAAAGCACCATCGCCTGTTAACGATTTTAATGTGTTCGATTATATGTTACTCTACAGGAATATCATTACTGGCGCAGGGCTGGCAATTCGTAAAGAGGCATTACCATTTATTTTGCCTTTTCCAGATACTGCATCAGTATTACACGATGAATGGATCGGTTTAAGATTAGGAAGTATTAACAGGATTGGTTTACTGAATAAATGTTTGTTCAGCTATAGAATTCACCAGCAGCAATACACACAAGCAATCTCGCAAAAAAATACAGTGCTCAACAGGTTGAAATTTTATTCGATAACCGAAGATAATGCAGCAGCATACCCCTATGATTTTTATAAACATTGGAATAACAGGCTTTCACTTGCTACAAGTTTTCAAAAACTGGGTATTGAAGTAAGCATTTCCATTATCAACAAAATAAAAAAATTCAGAAAGCAGGGGTTGCTTTCCATTTTAAAAGAGCAGTCTTTTTTTAAACGTAAATGGCGGTTATTAAAACTTTACCTCAGGCAGTCTGAAGCCATTACTTTATCAGATGTTTTTTTTATTTAGCATCAAGGCATGAATCAACAAAAGAAGATTGTTTTTTTAACCGGTACACGAGCAGATTTTGGTAAACTAAAATCGCTGATAGAAGTGCTTGGTAAGAGTGAGTATTTTGAAGTACACATATTTGCCACAGGCATGCACATGGATGTAAAATATGGTTATACCGTAAATGAAATTGTAAAATATGGCTACCAGAATATTTACAGGTATATCAATCATGATAGCGAATCACTGATGGATATTACTTTGTCCCGCACCATTGAAGGCTTTGCCAATTATATCCGTATGATTGAACCCGACCTGATTGTTGTACACGGAGACAGAATTGAAGCCCTTGCCGGAGCAACAGTAGGCGCATTGAATAATATACTGGTAGCACATATAGAAGGCGGCGAATTATCAGGCACGGTAGATGAACTGGTGCGACACGCGGTTTCGAAATTAAGTCATACCCACTTTGTTGCAAATGCAGATGCAGCAAGACGTTTGGAGCAAATGGGTGAAGTTAACTCTTCCATTTTTGTAATTGGTTCGCCGGATATGGACGTAATGTTATCCGATCATTTGCCTTCTATCGGGGAAGTAAAAGCTCATTACAATATTCCTTTCGGCAACTATGCGGTTTCTTTGTTTCACTCCGTAACAACCGAAGTGGATCAGCTTACTGTTTATGCAGAAAATTATTTTAATGCACTCGAATCTTCGGGGGTGAATTACATTATTGTTTACCCGAATAATGATAAAGGAGCAGCCGCAATTATGCAGCAAGTGAATAAGATAAAACCCGGTACGCGTTATAAAATATTCCCCTCTATCAGGTTCGAATCTTTTTTAAGTTTATTAAAACATGCGCAGTTTATTATTGGCAATTCCAGTGCAGGCATCCGTGAAGCGCCTTATTACGGAGTGCCTACCATTAATGTGGGTAGCAGGCAGTATAACCGCACAAGCAATACTGATATCATTCATACAAGCTACGAAACTGCTTCCATAAAAGAAGCAATTGAAAAAGCTTTGTCATCAAAAATTGGCGCACAGCAATTATATGGTACCGGCAACAGCGATATAAAATTTTTTGAGATACTCAACACCAAAGGTTTCTGGAGCATAAAAAAACAAAAGGCATTTAAAGATGCGTAGTATTTTTTTGGTGCCGGGCATTGGTAATACTATGAAGCTTCCACTACTGTCCCGTTAAGTTC
>DGQT01000063.1 GCA_002390845.1 Chitinophagaceae bacterium UBA4407
GAACTTAACGGGACAGTAGTGGTCGATGATAGTAGTAATACAGCCGGGCTCATCATTCTTTTTCAAGAAATATGATTATTGGTAAAGTAGGTAGGAGAGAGCTCAATAATATTATTATACCTTCGGCACTATAAATTAAAATGCATATGAAAAATAGTATTGGAAAGTTTTTGCTTTTTTTATTACCTGTTGCTGTCGTTTGCTGCAATAATCCTAAGCCGCAGGAGGCGCCAACCCTGCAAAACCTGATTCCCAAACCGGTTTCTGTAACAGCCGGTGATGGTGTTTTTGCGTTAACAGAAAAAGCAGGTATTTATGTTGAGAGTGATTCTGCTCAGGAGCTTTTAAAGATAGGGCAATACCTTGCCGATAAGCTAAAACCCGCTACCGGTTTTGGGCTAAATGTATCTGCTGTAAAAGATACGCCTATGGCCGGGAATATTTATCTGAGCATTTCCAGCGACACAGCTTTGGGCGATGAAGGCTACGAGCTTACTATTACAAAAGAGCTTATAAAATTAACTGCCAATAAACCCGCCGGACTGTTTTACGGTGTGCAAACAATAAGACAGTTATTACCTGCGAAAGCAGAGCTTTCAACTGCACAGGAAGGCCCGTGGGAAATTGCGACAGGTACAATTCGTGACTATCCAAACTATGCATATCGCGGCAGTATGCTCGATGTCGGTCGTCATTTTTTTGGAGTTGATGATGTAAAGCGTTACATAGACCTGATCGCTTTTTATAAAATGAATATCATGCACCTGCACCTTTCCGACGACCAGGGTTGGCGCATCGAAATTAAATCATGGCCCAACCTTACAGCACATGGTGGCAGTACTGAAGTTGGTGGCGGCAAAGGCGGTTTTTATACACAGGAGCAATACAAGGATATTGTAAAATATGCAGCCGACCGCTATATTACTGTAATACCTGAAATTGATATGCCAGGCCATACCAATGCAGCGCTTGCATCTTATGCAGAACTCAATTGCAACGATACGGCAACACAGTTGTATTCCGGCACTGATGTAGGTTTCAGCACGTTGTGTGCATCAAAAGAGGTAACCTATAAATTCATCGACGATGTTGTTCGTGAACTTGCTGAAATTACACCAGGGCCGTGGATACACATTGGCGGCGATGAAAGCCATGCAACAAAAAAAGAAGATTATATTACGATTATTAATAAGGCGCAGGATATTGTAAAGGCTCATGGAAAAAAAGTAATTGGCTGGGACGAAATAGCCATTTCAACAGTGCAACCCAACAGCACTGCACAGTATTGGGCCGATGCTGAGAATTCAAAAGAAGCTGTTACAAAGGGTGCAAAAATTATTATGTCGCCGGCTGCAAAATCTTACCTGGACATGCAGTACGATTCTACCACAAGGCTTGGCCTGCATTGGGCTGCATATATTGAAGTTGACAGCGCTTATATCTGGGATCCTGCCACGTTGGTGCCTGGCATTGCCAAAGAAAATATACTTGGTGTTGAGGCACCTTTATGGACAGAGACGATAACCAAAATGGATGATATTGAGTACATGGTTTTTCCGCGTTTGCCGGGATATGCAGAGATCGGCTGGTCGCCTGCTGCGGGCAGAAGCTGGGATGAATACAAGGTTCGTTTGGGTAACAGTGCACCGCGTTTAAAAGCAATGGGTATTGATTATTATCCATCGAAGCTGGTGCCCTGGGCGCAGTAAAATCTGATAGTATTTTATAGCATACAATTGGCCGGGAACAAAAAGTTGAATATAAATTTTTTTTGAGCCCGGCCAATGATTTTTAATGAGGCTTTTGTTGCGTCGCACACTTGTAGGACTGTATACAATTCAGCTTTCAACAGCCAATACATCAGCGCTTCATTAGCCACTCTTTAAGAGCTTCAAAAGAAGCAGGCATCACAATACTTTTTTTCTCTTTGCCCTGTAAGTATTGTACGCTTTCAGGGAAAGGGATTTTTGTGTGCGTTGCTTCTTCTACCGTATCAGGAAACTTAACGGGGTGCGCTGTTTCAAGAAAGATGCCATTATCACTTGTATGTTGCTGCAGGTAATCATTCAATGCGTAGTAAGCAACGGCGCCGTGCGGGTCGAGCATGTAGTTGTGCTGCTCATAAACATTTTTAATTGTTGCCGCTGTGGTTACATCATCAATGCTGTAACTACTTAGTACATTTTGCAATGCAGGTAGTTCATTGTTAAACATTTCAAGTATACGTACAAAATTGCTGGGATTGCCCACATCCATTGCATTGGAAATGGTTGCCACCGCCTGCTTTGATTGGTAATTTCCTGTTTTCAAAAATTCAGGAACGGCATCATTTGCGTTGCATGCCGCAATAAAATGTTTTACCGGTAAGCCTGATAAATGCGCTACCAAGCCTGCACAAATATTTCCAAAATTTCCGCTCGGTACACAAATTACCGGAGGCTGTTCCAGGTGCCATTGCTGGTAAGCAAAAAAGTAATACAACTGCTGTGGCAACCATCTTGCCACATTAATAGAGTTTGCAGAAGTGAGTGATAATTTACCTGTAAGATCAGCATCCATGAATGCTTGTTTTACGATGGCCTGGCAATCATCAAAATTGCCTTGCACTTCAAGGGCAGTAATATTTTGTCCGCAGGTAGTTAATTGTAATTCCTGTATCGGGCTCACTTTTCCTGAAGGGTAAAGTATAATAACTTCCACACCATCTACACCGAGAAAACCATTGGCTACAGCTCCGCCTGTATCGCCGGAAGTTGCTACCAACACCGTGGTGTGATGGTATGCATGGCGGTTAAAATAGCCAAGGCAGCGGCTCATAAACCTTGCACCCACATCTTTAAATGCAAGTGTTGGGCCGTGAAAAAGTTCGAGTGAATAAATATCTTCTGTGACCTTCACTAAAGGAAAATCGAAGTTGATGGTTTCTGCTACGATCTGCCGCAATACATCATCAGGGATGCTTTCTCCAACATAAGGTTTCATTACAATAAAGCCCAGTTCTTCTTTTGAATAGCTGCGGATATTTTTGATGAGATCTGTTGGCAGTTGCGGTATATATTCAGGAAAGTATAAACCTTTATCAGGTGCCTGTCCGCGTACGGCTGCTTCTGCAAAAGTTACTTTAGGTGAATTGTGATTGAGGCTGTAATAAAGCATTGGTGAATGAAGAATTAATAATTAGTAATTAATAATTAATAATGAAGTTGGTTGTTAGTGTTGAATCGAATTCCTACTGTACAAGTGTGCGACGCAACGAAGTTTAATAGTAGCAATACAGGTTGGCTCATAAAATTATTCGCCTACAATCTTTACGCCGTGCTGATTAATGGTTGTAACATGCGTGTGATAATCGATGCCGATCCTTATGAACACGTTTTCCATTTCTTTTGCTACAGCCTGCGCCGTTGCTGCATCCTTGCTCAGCATGAAAATACTCGGGCCGCTGCCACTGATGCCGCCACCCAATGCACCTGCATCTTTGCTACGCTTCTTTACCTCGTCGAAACCGGGAATGAGGATGCTGCGCACAGGTTCTATAATTACATCTTCAAGTGAGCGGCCAATGAGATCGTAATCGCCTTTGAGCAATCCTGCAACGAGCCCGGCAATATTTCCCCACTGCTTGATAGCATCTTTCAGCAACACTTTTTGCCGCAGTATCTGTCGTGCATCGGAAGTGCGGACTTCAATTTGAGGATGCACCACCGTAACATGCAAAGTAGGTGCATCGAGACGAACTATATCTAATGGATGGATTGAACGTATGAGCGTAACGCCACCATAAATACAAGGTGCAATATTATCTGCATGCTTTACACCACTCGCTACTTTTTCGCCAAACATGGCGAAGCGCACAAGGTCTTCTTTGCTGAAACGGTTGCCTAATAAATGATTGGCTGCAACCACCACACCGGCAGCGCTTGCAGCGCTGGAACCTATGCCACTACCGGGTTTGATAATTTTAGTGGATCGTATAATAAAGCCTTTTACATCTGGCGCTTCTTCCATCAATGCAAGCATGGCAGCGCCGCTTACATTTTTTTCCGGATCGGTTGGTAAATTGTATTCGTCGTTGTTGATGATATGAACGCCGGGTTCATCGGTGATCTCTACTTCAAATTCGTCGCAGGGTTCATTCAAAGCAAAACCTAAAATATCAAAACCGCAAACCATATTGGCAACAGTACCACAAGGAAAAGCTTTTACTTTCTTCATTATTAATTGTTCATTATTAATTACCCAATTGCCTTACACCCTTGCTACACGAATAATATCTGCAAACACGCCACTCGCGGTAACATCAGCACCCGCACCTGCACCTTTAACCACGAGAGGTTGTTCGGGGTAGCGTTGTGTGTAGAATAGTACAATATTATCCTTTCCGTACAAATGATAAAAATCTGAGTTTGCTGGAATGTGCTGAAGGCCAACAGATGCTTTTCCATTTTCAAAGCTTGCAACAAATTTTAGTTTGCAATTATTTGCTGCGGCTTCATCATACAAAGCTTTAAAATGAGCTTCCTGCTTTTCCATTTCTTTGTAAAAATCAGCAACGGTTCCATCAAAACAGGAGAGGGGTAAAAAGTATTTGTTCGTTATGTCATCCATTTCAATTTGTTCGCCAGCTTCTCGGGCAAGTATCATGATCTTGCGCATTACATCCGTACCCCCCAAATCAAGGCGTGGATCTGGTTCGGTGTAGCCCTCATCCTGTGCCTGTTTTACTACTTCTGCAAATGGCTTTGTGCCGTTATAATTATTAAAAACAAAGTTGAGTGTGCCCGATAAAACGGCCTGTATCTTATTTACTTTATCACCGCTTCTTCTAAGATCGTTCAATGTGCCAATTACCGGCAAACCTGCGCCCACATTGGTTTCAAATAAATACAGCGCATTGAATTCTTTGGCCAATGATTTCAAGCGGCTGTAATTTTCATACGAGGAGGAAGCCGCAATTTTATTGCATGCCACGACAGAAATACTTTTCTCTAATAACTTACTGTATACTTTTGCAACGACGTCGTTGGCAGTTACATCAACGAACACCGAGTTGCGTAAATTCTTTTCAATAATGGTATCTGTAAATGCATCCAACTGCATTGGCTGACCCTGTTGCAATAGTTCTTTCCAGTTGTTGAGATTGATGTCGTTGCCATTGTCTGCAAACAACATTTGCCTGCTATTCGCAATGCCAGTAATACGTACCTGCAGGTTAAGATGTTCCAGTAAAAATTGTTGCTGTTGCTTTAACTGATCCATCAACTTACTGCCCACATTGCCCAGCCCAACTATGAATATATTTACCTGCTTGTAGGTCTCTTCAAAGAACGCTTCATGTAGAACGTTTACGCCTTTCTTTACATCCGCAGAAGAAATTACAGTGGATATATTTCTTTCTGAAGAGCCCTGTGCGATGGCCCTGATGTTGATACCATTTCTACCCAATGCACCAAACATTCTGCCGCTGATGCCGGGGTGGCTTTTCATTTTATCGCCCACCAAAGCAATGATGGAAAGATCGAGTTCTACTTTCAGCGGTTCTAATCTTCCATTGTTTATCTCCACTTCAAAAGCCGCGTCCACAGCAAGTTTAGACTTATCAGCATCGGTTGTGCTAACCGCTACACAAATGGAATGTTCTGATGAACTTTGCGTAATAAGAATTACGTTGATCTTCTCACTTGCTAACGCTTCGAATAGTCTTTTAGAGAAACCGGGAATACCCACCATACCACCACCTTCAAGGCTTAATAAAGCGATCGCATTTATGCTGGAAATACCCGTGATCATTTCACCATCATGAATGGCTGTTTCTTCAATTACAGTTCCCGCTTCATCGGGTGCAAAAGTATTTTTAACCCATGTGGGAATGTTCTTTTGCTGTACAGGCTGGATAGTTGGAGGGTAAATAACCTTTGCACCAAAATGCGAAAGCTCCATAGCTTCCTGGTAAGATATCTGCGGGATGGTTCTTGCATTGCTTACCCAGCGTGGGTCTGCGGTCATCATGCCTGTTACATCTGTCCAAATTTCTAATGAACCTGCATGAACGGCTGCTGCAAAAATGGCTGCAGTATAATCCGAACCACCACGGCCAAGCGTTGTAGTATTACCATGATCATCGCTGGAAATAAACCCGGGTGCAAGAAATATTTGTTTGTGCGCTGTGCTTATCGTGTATGATATAATATCATTCGTTACACTAAAATTAACTGCTGCAAAACCATGGTTGCTATTGGTCTTGATTACCTTTCTTGAATCGATCCAGTCGTGCTGAACATTGAGTGATAATAAATAGGCAGAAATAATTTTTGACGAAAGCAGTTCTCCAAAACTGATGATGCGATCCTTCGTGCGCAGCGATAATTCTTTTAAATAAAAAACGCTGCTGCATATTTCGTCCAGTTCATTAAACTGCTGTTTTACCATGCTTAAGCAACTGCTCTGATGCGTTACCGGCAGCAATGCCCTTGCAGTATCGAGGTGTTTGTTTTCTAACTGTTGCAATATTTCTTTATAGCTTTCGTCGCTTTGTTCTGCAAGTGTTCCTGCTTTTATCAGCAGGTCGGTTACGCCGCCCAATGCTGATACAACAACGATTTGCGGTTCTGTGTTTCTTTGAATAATGACAACAGTCTTTTGTATATTCTCCGCATTCGCTACCGATGAACCACCGAATTTTAAAACCTTCATATTAATTCCTTGATGTTAAGAAAGATGGGTGTAAAATAGTATTTGTTCTTAAGTTATCAGCTAAAAAAGCCCGGTTGGTGATATGGAAAAGTACAACCCTTATCGGGTTGTTGTAATAGTAGTAGTCGTAGCAACTGCTACTAGAGAAGATGTTGTAATATGTTTGAATATCACTTTCATTTTGAGGATGGCGAAGATAATGGCTCACTTTTAAATAACAATCGTTAGTGTTATAAATTTTAGAAGCGCAAAAGAAAAAAAGAAACTTTTGCACCAGGGTCAAATTGCATACGTTACAATAAAAGCTCAACAACCTTTACAACTGTACAAGTGTGCGACGCAAGTAAAGCTCAATAGCAGCAATACAGTTGGGTTAAAAAAATTCATTTCAGATAAGCCATCTGCCCCAAATGATAACTCTGGTGATTGGCCCTGTTGATTAAGATATTCAATTTATTCCTGTGTGGTTCTTTGGCAAAATCTTCCTCTGAAACTGCCGTGTGACGGTTAAACCAATCATTGGGTTGCATTGTACTAAACCTGTTTTTTAATGTTGTATTTACATTGTTCCAATAAGTTTTCAGGTCCGCTATTGAAGGGTATTCAAAGCCTGATTTATCGGGGTTTTTAATAAAGGGTTCGTGCAATTGCGGATAGAGCTTTTCGCCAAGACAGAGCAGCGGCAAAATGCCATCGCTTACTGCAGTAAGATGCCCCAAAAGATAAATACCCGTATTTCTGCCGGGTGCAGTTTCTTTTAAAAGCTGCTCATCTGAAAATGAAGCCAGCATGCTGTCAAGCTTTTCATTTTGCAGATCCCAATTAGAGATAACCATTTTTATTAAAACTTCATTTTGATTGTTCATTATTTAATGTTTAAAAGTTCTTACAATAACTTATGCAATATAAAGTTTTATTGAAAGTTTTTTTGAACCCAGCTATAGTTCTTTATGAATCGTTCCTTGCGTCGCACACTTGTACTACAGGATAGCAATAAGCTGCTGATTGTGTGTGCTCTTGTGGTATTATTATTACTTTAAAAAATAAAAAATGACTATCTTCAAAGCTTACTTTATGAAACTGCTATGGGTACTGTAAGAATATTTGTTGCATCTTCTGCAGAATTGAAAAAGGACAGGGATGATTTTCGTAATTTTTTAAGTGTTGAAAATGACTTACGCCATGAAAAGGGTGTTTACCTTGAACTCGTGCAATGGGAATACTTTCTCGATTCGGTTTCGCAAACCAGCAAACAGGATGATTATAATAACATGCTTAAAAGCTGTGATATTGTAATATGCCTTTTTTACAAAAAAGCGGGCAAATACACGCAGCTTGAATTTGACACGGCTATTAAACAATTTAATGAAACCGGGGCACCATTAATTTATACTTACTTTAAAGAGCCCGATGCGAATAGCAATCCTGCACCTGATACAAACAACGTTGCAGAAACTGATCCTGTAGAAATAGAGAACCGTAAAAACCTTGAAAGTTTTAAGAAGCGCCTGGAAGATTTGAAACATTTTTATACTCGCTATACCAATTTTGATAACCTGCAAAACCAGTTTGGAACGCAACTGAAAATTTTACAGAATAGCGGATTCGGGAAGTTGCAACAGGATGTAAGAAATGAAAGAAAAGAAGAGGTTACCAACTACATTAACAATGTGATCAATATTAATACAGCCAGTGTTGCCGGCAGTAATAATGTAGTGATACAGGGAGTAACAGACAGCAAGATTACCATAATTAACAATGGCGTTTCTGAAGAGTATAAAAATGATTTGAGTGAGATAAAAAACCTGCTGAAAACATTGGCTTTAAATACCATTCAGGTGGATGGCAGGGATATTAATATAGACAATGTAAATGATTCCAACTTCGGGTTTTTAATGGGCCGTGTTTCGAAAAGCAAAGCGCTGCCCGATAAGTTGAAAGACGACCTGATTACCGATAGTAATAAATGGATGATCAGCCTACAGCTTGCATTGAAAAGTAAGGGAATATCTATAAAGAGCAGCAATAATAAAATAGATGGCGGATCAATCTTTCAGCACTTTGGATGGCTTATTGAAGCCTATCTTTATAAGATCAATAGTCCTGCCGGTCAAAAACCAACGTTGCGCCGGTTATCTTTTTTGGCAGAGGCATACCAAAGCAGTTTGCGTTTTCTTTGTTTTGTACAGTTGTCTCAGGTATTACAATTAAAAAAGAAACCAGATAATCCGCCACCTGCTATTAACGAATTCATTAAACTGGAAAAATCTCAACTGGCTACATACGATTACAGTAACCTTTTACTGATAACTACCGATCTTCTTAAAGGTTCAGAACCTTTTATGACAGAGATCGTCAAATTTGTAGAAGAACTTTCTGATACAGGTTCTGACTTATATACCACCAACCTTTTCCTGGAAAGTAACCGGTATAAGCTCATCAATAAAGAAATAAAGGAAGATGAACAGCTACCTGAGTTGCTGGATGAATACCTTACCGCGCTGGTTTACTGGTTGCGAAAGTTAATATTTATTTCCCAGTACAAGATGGTTTCGATTATGGATATAAAGCTTGAATACCGCTTGGGAGAAATCGTACACTTTGAGCATGTATATGGCGAATTAAACGGGGCTTTCGGCGAAAATAGCGAGGACGATGAACCACTTGACAATACAGCTACTGATACGATGACCGCAAGCGATACAGATTTAAGAACTACAAAATCTATTGAAGGCGTTTATACTTTTAATCAAAGCATCCTTTTGCTGAAAGATAAGAATGTAGACTCCGGGTTGGATAACATCGGGGACCCGGATTCTTACCTGTCACTTTCGCCGCTGATAATCGACCAAAGTGTGTATTCTACCAAACCTAAACAAACGCCGGAGATCTATTTTTATGCCGGGATGGACCCCTTGAAAAGACAATATAATTACAATTATTTCAGAAACGAGTTATTGGTGTATGAAAATGAGCTGGTAAAATCCAATAAAGAACTTAGCGTTAAAGAAATTAATTCCAATGAGCCGGTATTAGACCCTTTGTACACACAATTGGATGGGCTTTTAAAACCCTTTAAAATCAGGAATAAATGAACCTACCCGCATCGCCATTCAAATTTCTGGATTCTTATCAACAGGGTGACCGGGATGTTTTCTTTGGCCGGGATAAAGAAATTAATGACCTGTATAATGCGTTGAGCGGGGTTAAACAATTGCTCTTATACGGGCCATCAGGTTCAGGCAAAACAAGCCTTATTGAATGCGGCCTGCGCAACCAGTTTTCAGATGCAGACTGGTTTGCATTGACAATCAGAAGGGGGCGCAATTTAAATGAGTCTTTTTTTAAAACCATAAATGAAATACTGCAAGACAAAATTGAGCTTGATGAAAAGGGCTTGCCAAAAGAGAAAAGGATCAATTTTGGCCAAACAATTGAAGCATTGTTCTCCGAGCTTTACCAGCCAATTTATTTATTGTTTGACCAGTTTGAAGAATTGCTGATACTTGGCGATGAAGCTGAAAAAATTGAGTTTTTCACCCGCCTGAACCAACTGGTACGGTTCAAAGTGCCATGCAGGGTAATCCTGATTATGCGGGAAGAGTTTATCGGTTATTTATCGGAATATGAGTACCTGTGCCCAAGCCTTTTTCAACACCGCTTCAGGCTGGAGAAAATGGGTAAAAAATATGTAAAGGAAGTGATCGATGGTATTTTAACTACTCCCTATTACCATGCTTTTTTTATAGTAGAAAATGCTGATGCACTTTCCAAAGCAGTTCTTGACAGGATGCCAAAGCAGGAAATAGAACTGGCACATATACAGGTTTTTTTTGGGGAATTATGGAACCGGGCTTTAGAACAAAGAAAGGGTGATAAGATACCAAAATTGCATCCGGGTTTAATAAAAGAGACAGATAAGTTAGAGGAAGTATTAAATGATTTTCTTAAAGACCAGATTGAAAAACTAAAGCCTAAATATGGTGAAAATGCACCATTGGAAGTATTGGTAGCCATGATTACCGATCGCGATACGAAGCTGCAAATAGATGAGAAAACCTTACAAAAGGATCTTGATAGTAAAGGTGTACAATTACAAGGATATTTAGCAGAATTGCTTGCAGATCTTACCAAAGCCCGTATTACAAGGGATATAAAAATAGATGATGATGTAAAATACGAAATCAGTCACGATATACTTGCCAGGGTGGTAGGACAGAACCGCACCCAGGATATGAAGTTAAGGCAAGAGGCCGAGCGAATTTATTCTGTAATTCAACTGAAGGATAGAACAAGCTTTCTTTCTGCAGATGACTTAAAGCTTTTACTGCCCTATGAAAAATTCCATACACCTGAAATAAAAACATGGATAGCTGATAGTGAAAAATATAATAAAGCTGTTGAACAAAAAGAGTTAGTAATTACAAGAAAAAGATTGCGCAATATAAGGGGACTTTTATTTGCGGCATTATTTGCTTTAGTAGTTGCAGGTGTTGGATTATGGTATGCTACAAACCAAAAGAAAATAGCAGATAAAAATTTGGCGAATTTCAAAATTGAACAGGCAGCAAAAGATAGCATTAGATTTAATGAACTGTATTCAAGAGCTAACACTATTTTGAAAGAAGATGCGCAACCGTTGGAGATTTTAGACAGTATGAAAAGTATAAATTTTGTTTATGATACTGCTTCAAAAATGAAGTGGATGAGAAAAGCAATTGATTCAACTACAAGAGCGACAGAATCAAAGCAAAGCATGTTCGATTCAACACAAAAAATGTCAGATTTAAGAGCAAAAAAATAAGTCAAGAGTAATGAAACAATTATTTCTAATATTACTTTCTACTCTACTTTTTGTGGCTTCAAATGCACAACAAGTAACAAATTATCAGCAGGCGCTAGATCGTGGGGATACCCTTTTAAGACAGGGCAAGTTTGGCGAGGCTATTAATATTTATCTGGCAGCACAGGCATATAATCCATTAAAAAAAGATTCAGTAAAGCAACGAATTACTACCGTTTACATTACAATCCTCGCTTTACAAAAAAAAGCTGATAGTTTATATAAAACCGTCAGTATTTTAAATGATAACCTGAAAAATAATATTGCTGCTTTAAATAGATCTTATGACACTATTAAACTTCAAAAAGACTCCATAGGACGAATAAAGGATTCTGTATATAACATCACCCTCTCAAACGCCCCTTACAAATACATACGTTTAATACGCGATGGGCCAAAAGATCCTGAACGAATAAAAAATGAACAATTCGATCTTAAACTGATCGCTTACTGCAACCATCTAGATATACTGGAAGGTTTGCTTGATACCATACCCGACAAAAAGAATGAATATGCAGAATTAAAAGAAAAGCTCTATTATAACAACGATCTCTACGAAAAAATCTTTTTCGCTTTTTCCAGCCTTGAAAAAGGAGATAATGATTTGTTACAGAAAGCCCCGGAAGACAAACCGGATACTTATTTTGATTCAGCTTCCTCAGGCAATGGATACCAGGTAAATTTTGTTCCGGGCAATGGCTCCATTTCAATTCAAACAAAAGGTGTTAATGGAACTTTACAGGCTCCCGGTGCAGGGCAAAAATTCACTTCTTTTGCGCTATCTAAAAATCTGCCCTGGTTATTCTGTGGTACAGACGACAATTATATTTACGTTTATGAGTTAAAAGATGAAAGCATTCCTAAACAACCCATAGAAAAGATACCAATGGGAATTAAAGTTACCGGGCTTGCCTTTGATGAAGTGAACAACATTATTTATTTCGGTACTGCAAGCGGCGATATCGGATTTATAAAATATGCTGATACAAGCGGACGAAAGAATCAGCCTGTTTATGATAACGAAAACGCATTGGGTTCGCAAATTACAGGTTTGGATATTTTTGAATATTTAAATGATACTTTTCTCCTTGCTGCAGCTTACGATGGAAAAGCGGCAGTATATAAAATAGATAGTAATTTTCTTAAGCCAGGCAACAAATTTTCAGGTAATTTTCTTCCGCAGAATCAGAAGAATATTAAAAATATTACCAATGCTAAATTTGATCCTGAAAAAAAAATAATACTTCAAACCACTTCCAAATTCGGAAAAAAAGGAATTACCTATTTATGGAATCCTTTTACCAAAAGTGCGCTTGAAGCATATAAAAGTGCAATGCAGAAAACAAAAGAAAATTATAGTACGGCGTTAGGAGATATGATGAACGAAAATAAATTCTATTAATGCTGATTGGGTTATTTTTTTTAATACCAGCAGCAGTTTTTTATGTCATCTTTGTTGCGTCGCAATCCTTTCAACTGTATAGAATATGGCATCAGCATTTACGATATAATTTACAACTTTGGGATATGAAACTTTATTTGCCATGAAAGCAGAACGTACAAGTGAGTGACACAACAGCAGATGCCACAAAGTATAAAAGCCGGTTAAATAAATAAGAATAAAAAATTTAAAGAGCTTCTTAATCATGAGAATATTTTACATACTGATTGTATTAAGTTGCATGCTGGTAAATACCCAACTACTGGCTCAATGCTCTGTTACCATTTCAACCAATACCAATACCACGCAACTCAATTGTACCAATAAAAGTATAACGTTAACTGCAAACGCCACCGGAACAGGTACAATAACCTATTTGTGGAATACCGGCGAAAACACCCGCTCAATAAATGTGTCAAAAGCCGGTAATGATACCGTAACAATAAAAGCTGCAGGAGGCGGCGGTTGTACAACCCAATCATTTATTACTATTACACAGGATATAAGCGCACCAACAGTTAGTATACTTGCTTTTCCCGATACGGTATGCAGTGGAAGCAACGCTACATTAGTTGCTTTTGGTGCCAGCATTTATATATGGCAACCCGGCTCTGTATCAGGGTCAGTTAATATTATAACTCCTGTTGCAACAGCAACAGATACTGTTATTGGTACTGCTTTAAATGGCTGTAAAGACACAAGTACGGTTCTTGTAGTTGTAGAATCATTGCCAAAGATTATCAGCCAGTCCACGGCACCTCAAACACTTTGCTTAAATGCAACGGCCAGCCCCTTTTCAGTTACAGCAACCGGCGCAGATAGTACATACCAGTGGTTTAGCAATACGGTTGCCAGTAATATAGGGGGAACATTTTTAATTGGTGCAACCAATCGCACCTATACGCCACTTACAAACATTGCCGGTACACTTTATTATTATTGCGAAGTAAGCGGAAGGTGTTCCCCTTCGGTAAAGAGTAATATTTCCGGTGCTGTAACAGTTAATGAGCCGCCGTCAATTATAAGTCAGGTTACAGATGCTCAAACCCTTTGTTTAGATGAGCCAGCCACATCTTTTTCAATTAATGCAAAAGGTGCCGGGTTAACATATCAGTGGTTTAGTAATACAGTTGCCAGTACTACCGGGGGTGATAAAATAACGGGTGAAACAAATGCCTCCTTTACCCCACCTGCAAACGTTGCGGGTACACTTTATTACTATTGCGAAGTAAGTGGAAGCTGCACACCTTCGGTAAAGAGTGCTATTTCCGGCGCTGTTTTAACTCATCCGCTTCCGGTAGCTACAATAACTGCTTTGGCAACAACAATTTGTCAATATGCAGACCAGCAGCCAGTAACTTTCAAAGGCCTGAGAGGTGTAATACCTTATACTTTTTATTATAATATTAATGGTGGACCCGTACAAACAATTAAAACAACAGGTAATCTTGATGCAGCCAGTGTTACTGTGGCAACAGGCATACTCGGCGACATAAATTATAATTTAGATTCACTAACAGATGGTAACGGATGCACCAATGCAAAAACACAAACCAGAACCATTACAATTGCGGCAGGGCCGGTTCTGGAACCAGGTACCACTTTTGCTTCTGTTTGTGATAGTTCAGATTTTAGTTATCCATTAGTATGTAAATTTCCGGGAACAGATTTCACCTGGGTAGGGCGGGATACCAGCGGAATTTCTAATATGCCGGCTTCCGGAAGTGGCCCTGATATTATTGATAAACTTAATAATGATACAACATTGCCCGTAAACGTAGTTTACGTGGTTACGCTTACAAACAAAGACTATCCCACATGCACAGGTATAGAACCTTTCACGGTCACTGTCTTTCCAACTCCACACCTGGAAAAGATTCCAAAAGATTCGGTTTGTGATGGTACCACTTATGCATTTGCTGCTACAAGCTTAACACCCGGTACAACATTTACATGGTACCGTGACGCTGTGAAAGGAATAAACAATAATCAACCAGCTTCCGGTAACACCAGCCTGATCAGCGAGATACTTGATAATGAATCAACGGAAAATATTACCGTTAAGTATAAGGTTATTATGACTGCCTACGGATGTTCACAACCGGGTATTGATTCTTTTTATGTTGTGGTAAAGCCTACCCCTGTTTTAACGCGAACTAATTTAACCGATACAATTTGTAATGGTGGTGCCGTAAATTTTACAGGTTCGAGCTTAACTGAGGGCACAAAATTTAAATGGTCAAGAGGATTTGTTGATGGAATTTCACCCGGGAGTAGCGAGGGTACCGGTACAGACCTGTTCCAGATTAATGAAACACTCACCAATTCAATTCCAGGGCCACCAATTGATGTTAATTATGCAATTACATTAACCGGGCCGAATGGCTGTTCCAATATCCAGAATTATATAGTTACAGTTTACCCTGATCTGAAATTAAATAGTTACAAAGACACAACTATTTGTAACAATATCCCTTTCGTTTATGCTGCTTCAAGTTATACAACCAATTTAAAAAGTTTCAGTTGGAAACGCGTTGCTGTTGATGGTATTTCCAATGCAAATGCTTCGGGATCATCAAATGTTATTAATGAAACATTGATTAACACTACACCGACTGAAAAAACTGTAGAATATGTTTTTACACTTACTTCAATTACAGGGTGCACTTCAACTGACATATTAACGGTTCATGTTCAACCGACCCCGGTTTTAAATAACGAAAAACTTTCTGATACGATCTGTAACAACAGCGACTATATATTTAATGCAACAAGTGCATTTAATCTTACAGACTATGGTTGGAAGAGAGAAGCTGTAACCGGAATTTCTAATCTAACAACAAATGGAACAGGACCGGATATAGTTGAAAAGCTTGAAAATATTACTGATTTCGCTGTTCCGGTACTTTATGCAATTAGTTTTACAGATCAGGCTTCTGGTTGTAAAAACACTCAGTACGACACTATAACCGTTTTACCTTCATTCAAATTAAACAGCGCAAAAACATTATCAGTTTGTGACAGTGCTTTATTTACCTACCAGGCAACAAGTGCAACGCCAGGTATCGATTTTAGTTGGAGCAGACTATTGTCTGACGGTATCGTTAATCCTCCAGGTTCAGGACCTGATAGCTTAATCAATGAGTATCTTAATAATAATGGCAGTGACACACAAGAGGTAAAGTATTTTTTCAACTTAGCATCAAGCGATCATCTAACATGTATTAATAATGATTCTATTGTTGTTACTGTAAATCCAACCCCAGTGTTAACTTATCAACCAGATAAAGTATCTGTCTGCAGTGGAACAGATGTTTCTTATACTGCACAAAGTTCTTCCACTATTCAACAATGGGGTTGGACGAGACCTTTTGTAAATGGTATCAGTAATAGTGAGGGAAGGGGATCATCAAATACTATTCATGAAAGCCTTGTAAACGAAACAGACTTTCCTATAACAGTTACCTATAATTTCAATCTTACCGTGGATATCGTAAACCAATGTTCAAATATTCAATACTGGAAAGTAATTGTTAATCCGATACCTAAAGTAGATAGCATTCCAGATCAATATATTTGTACAGGTGATTTAAGTTCAACAATAAAATTTCACAGTACTTCACCGAATGCAAAGTTTTATTGGTCAGGGGGCGACACAAAAATTGGATTAAACAACGCAGCTGGTACAGACTCAATTCCTGCATTTCTTGCAATTAATGAAGCCAAAGAGCCGATTGAAAATACGATATCTGTTTATGCTAAGGCAAGCACAGATAGCTGCGAAGGACCTGTAAAAACTTTTAAAATTATTGTTAACCCAAAACCCAAACTTGAGTCTGTAATCCCCGATAATGTATGCAGTGGGGATTTAGAAAATGAAATAGTAATAACGGCCAACTTTACAACAGGGTTAACCTATGCCTGGACTTCAGGTACGTCTTCAACTTTTATAACCGGTTATAAAAATCAAACTGACTCTGCTAATAATATTATAAGAGATGTATTGATTAATCAATCGAAAACAAGTATTGAACCCGTTGCTTATAATATTAAATTAACCTTTACCAACCAGATCGGTTGCAGCAGTAATACGGTTAAAACTGTTTATGTAAAACCACGACCCGAAACCCCGAATTTCATTACATTAAATGGTATTCCCAATAGCACGGATTTAATATTGTGTAATGGATCGGAGAATATCAACTTTAATATTACTTCACCGGTTAACGAAACTTCTTATACATGGACTACGCCATTTAATAACCCCAACGTTTCTATACGTGATTCTAACAACGCCAATACGGTTATTTCATTTTTTAACCCCGGAACGGCCCCCGGAAACTACAGGATATACGCTATTGCAACAAATAGTGCATACGGCGGTTGCCGTGATACTGCTTTCCAAAAGGTTGTGGTTGAAAACGGCAATGGAATTGACGAAATGAAGATTATTAAGAAACAACCCGGCAACCTGCTTATTTATCCCGATAATTCATTGGATGTTAGCGACGGTTATCAATGGGGATATGACAGCATTATTTCAAATTCCCCAGACTTAATTTTTGGCCCGCCAGTTCCCGTAACAGGCCAGGTGTACCAGGTGTTTATTCCGGAGCCAAAATTTATCATTAACATCGATAACGTACCTACACTGGACACCACAAATTATTTATACTGGGTATTGCTGAAAAAAGGAGATTGTTATACAAAGGTTTATTACAACGGCCCGTATGCACGCAGGTTAGGCCAGGTTATTCCAACAGATAATACCGTTCAGTTAAAGGTGTACCCCAATCCCAACAAAGGAAGTTTTGAAATAGCTTTAAAGGGAAATATTTACGGAAATATTGAAGCCAATATTTATAACGCTTTAGGGCAGGTAGTATTCAGGAAAAAATTTGTGAAAGTTACTCCGGAAACCAATGAAAAATTCAATGCGTATAATTTGCCAACAGGACTTTATTACCTGGTATTATACAGCAGCGATTTAAAGAAAGTGGTTTCGCGTTTTGTAATTCAACATTAAATTTAAAAACTGTTTGAGTGATTAATTACAAATACCAGCTAAAGTTTTTTATGGCATCAACTGTTGCGTCGCAATCCTTTCATCTGTATAATTTATAGCATCATTGGGTTGCGTAATGAATAGGATTTTATTAACTCAAAACAACTTTTAACAAAGCGTGCAAGATTTAGTAATGCTGGCTGTACTATGCCGAAGAGCATATAAACTGCAAAAGAGTGCGATCCCGAAATGGATTCGGCCCCGAAAGCTTTCGGGATGCCACGCTTCGCTTAAATGTCGCCATGAAAACAGGACTTCGAAACGAGCGTGGCAAGCAAAGCTTATAGTAGCAATGTAGCCGGGAACATAAAATATTTCTTATTAAAATAAGCGTTTAATAATACGATACTATGAAATATATAATCGTTTTGCTGATTACTTTGTTTCCTGTTTTTGCAATGGCGCAAGCCCCTGGCGATTCGTTGGCCATACATGCACATGCACGTGCATTGGAGATGCTTAGAGCTTCAATTACAAAATCTACGCTCGGCATATATAATACCGGTACTGAAAGAAATCTCGACATCCGGGAGTACAACCAATTCAAAAATAAGTTTGATTTAAAAGCAACAGTGGCAGATAATTTTAATGTTGTGTATCACTACAATGCTAAAACAGATTCAGTAGAATACGTGATAGACCCCAAGGTAAAAGCATTCGACGTGTACACCCACGATGTTGCATTGAAAATTAAAAGCATAAAATTTGATCCTGATCCAAAAATTGAGCTTGTAAGTGATGCAACCAATTTTACAAATATGGTTTACAGGGTTTACAGGCAAATAAAGTTTGAAATGCCGAGACAATACATCATTGAAGATAATGCTGACTACGTTAATTCTGTTTTTCAAGGCAAAAATAAAAAAGCTCCAATTCATTTTGAAAAGAACGATGGCAGCCTGGACTCTTTAAAGAAAAATTTTGAGAATAAACTTGAAAACGCCAAAGATTCAATTTATCAGTTCTCTGTAACAGAAACATTGCTTATCTCAGTAGCATATAGTATGAACGATAGTGTAAAAATAACAGGCATAACAAATGAAAAAAGCCCTGAACTTAATATTTTAAATGATTCAGATAATGATATTGTTTTAAATAATGAAGAAGCAGATCCTCGTAAAAACCGGGGCGAATTTACTGCAAAGGGGCTTCCTGATGCAGACCTTGATGGTATGCCCGATATAAGAGATAAATGTAAATACGTTTACACTAACGATACCTCTTTAAATCAGGGATGTCCTGAGTCTTACTTTATTTCACATGAAGCAATTGAGGGTTTTATAGGCATACAACTGAATGCTGCTAAAATAAATTTGCCCGAGCTGGACAATTTGGGTTACACAACTGATAACGGTAAAGATGCAATGGATGTGTTGCAATCGAAAAAAGGTGTTTTAAAAAACCCGGGGTTGATAGCAGGTGTATCTGGCGGGCTTAATTTTACACATTATTTTGGGCAACGTAAACAAAGCGGCATTTCAGCAGGGGTTAATTTTTCAAGGTTCAATGCAGACTATCAGCTTGCCAGCCCCATTGTTTACACCTTTAAATCAAATGATGGTTTTAATGATTACCGCAGGCAAATAGCCATTGACAGCCTGAAAGAAAAAATCACTTATAATATTTTTAATTTTCCTGTTATGTTTAATTACCGTTTAAAAACGGGAAACATGTATAAACAAGGTGAGAAGAACCCGAAAGATAAGAAAGATAAAATGGTAATCAATGTTAAAGCAGGCCCATCGCTGATGCTTTTCTCTGCCACCTCAGATTACGATGCGTTCATCAATTTTGGAGGAATATACCAAACCAATGGCGATCAGTTAATCTATGATGATTTTTTTGACGAAAGCCTTACCTCTAATGTGTTCATTACAGCCGATAGTATTAAGTTTCAGAATTCCAATCCCGGGGCAGATGCTGTTTTTAATCAGTTAAATGCAAATTCCGGGAACTATGATTTTGCAAACAATAAAAACTATAAGGGGAGGCAAAAAAATACTACACGTGCAGCCATTGCACTTAACCTTGCTTTCGACGCACAATTCAGTATTAGTAAGAATTCGCCTTTAGTGTTTAAAGCAGGTGGCCATCTTACATACGCACCATTACCTGAAAGAAAAGAAAAATATATGCCCGTTAACAGAACTTCCGACCCATTTCAATCAGTTTACAACAGCAATGCAAAAACAAGCTACAGTGCATTTGGTATTAACTTAGGGTTCGTTTATAATTTTAATTTTAAAAAATAAATGGCTCAATATGCACATGAATCAGCTTATCGCTTTATTCTTTTCTGGTTGAATAAATTTTAGAATATTTCTTTTTGAACCATGCTGCATTGCTACTATTTAGCCGGGTTGCGTCGCACACTTGTTCTGATGAGTCAACAAGCAGCATAGTTCAATCAGCATCAGCATTGCATAAATTCTTACTTTTCTAAACAGTATGAATACACTTCGGTAATGCTTGCTAAAAAATAATGTAGAAGTTATTAACAAAGTAATATTTTGTAGTAGCAGGTAGTTTGCTATTCAACAAGCACATTTGAATAATGCGCTTTTAACGCACCGGATAAATCTACTCCCAGGTTATGCTTTTATTAACTATTGTTTATAAAAGGGTTAAGCTGCAATTTTTTTTTCGTTTTAAACTTCCCTTATTTTTGCCCGTCAAAGAAAAAAATTTAAACGAATGAAAAAATTAATCATTTTATTTTCCTGTTTTTTGGTGTTTGCTGGTACAGTCAGTGCCCAGAAAAATGATACTTTAACAAGAGCAAAAGTAAAAAACAGAATGAGTAAGCTCGACAGTACAAAGCGGGAAAATCTTAAAGAAAAGGGTATTACAGAAAATAGCATGAAAGAACTCGATTTAAGCAAAGATCAATTCAATCAAATAGAGGGATTCAGAAAGAGTGCTAAAGAAGAAAAAGAGAAAATTAAAAATGATAATACACTTACCGAAGCTCAAAAAGAGGAAAAAATAAAAGCCGTTGATGAAAACTTCAGAAAGAAATCTGGTAGCGTAATGACAAAAGAACAAAGAAGCAAGGTTGAAAAGAAAAGATCTGAATTAAAAGGCAAGAAAAAAGATTCACAGGGTGCCAAACCTCAATAAATTTTAGGCGGCATATCCGCAAATAAATCAGCAACTCTATAAAACAAAAGCCATCCGTTCCGGATGGCTTTTGTTTTATAGAAAAATCAAATAAAATAAGCAAGTAATTAACTCTAAGAAGTTCGCTTTTTTGGTGTACTTGCCAGAAATCTACGCTTCAATCTACGCTGCTGTAAAAGCTGCATTACTTTCCAACCCCACAAGAGTGCGACGCAAGAAAAGCTTCATAGAAATCCTTCAGTCCGGCTCATAAAAATATTCCCTATAATCAACTGCAAACCACAAACTACAAACCATAAACTGCCTTTCCTTACCTTCGCGGCTTATATGAAATCGAGAACATTAAAGAAGGACAGGGTAAATATTATTACGCTGGGTTGCAGCAAGAACCTTGTGGATAGTGAAGTGCTGAGCGGGCAGTTGCGTGCCAACGAAATTGATGTGGTGCATGAGAACGGCAAACTGGATCATAACATTGTGGTGGTGAACACTTGTGGGTTTATTGATAAAGCAAAAGAAGAAAGCATTAACACGATCCTGGACCAGGTGAACCTGAAGAAAAAAGGCAAGCTGGATAAAGTATATGTTACGGGTTGTTTGAGCGAACGTTACCGTGGCGATCTGGAAGCGGAGATTCCTGAAGTGGATGCATGGTTTGGCACATTGGAACTGCCGCTGATATTGAAACAATTCGATGCGGATTATAAAAGTGAATTGCTTGGTGAGCGCATGTTGAGTACGCCCAAACACTATGCATATTTAAAAATAAGTGAAGGTTGCAACCGCACCTGTGCGTTTTGTGCTATTCCGTTGATGCGTGGAAAGCATGTGAGTCGTACCATGGAAAGCCTTGTTGAAGAAGCTGAAAGCCTTGTAAAGAAAGGTGTGAAGGAGATCATGCTGATTGCACAGGAGCTTACTTATTACGGTCTTGATTTGTATAAACAAAGAATGCTGGATGAATTGTTGCGCAGGTTAAGTGATGTAAAAGGCGTTGAATGGATTCGATTGCATTATGCTTACCCAAATAAATTCCCCATGGAAGTGTTGGATGTAATGCGTGAACGCGAAAACATTTGCAACTATCTTGATATGCCTTTGCAACATGCCAGCAACAACATGCTGAAAGCAATGAAGCGCCAGAGTACAAGGGAAGAAATGGAAGAGTTGATTGCCGCGATTCGGGAGAAAAATCCGGGCATCTGTTTGCGCACCACATTGATCGCCGGCTTCCCCGGCGAAACGCTGGAAGATGTGGAAGAGCTGAAAGATTTTTTAGTGCGTATGCGTTTTGATCGGGTGGGTATTTTCACTTACAGTCATGAAGAAGGTACGAGTGGTTACGAGTTGGTTGATGATGTTCCCTCAGCCGAAAAGCAGCGCCGTGCAGAAGAAATTATGGAAGTTCAACAGGAGATCAGCTACGAAAAGAACCAGGAAAAAATTGGACAAACCTTTAAAGTAATCATAGATAAAAAAGATGCAGGACGATGGCTTGGCCGCACCGAATTTGACAGCGTAGAAGTGGATAATGAAGTAGTAATTCATTCCTCAAAAAAATTGACTGTTGGTGATTTTGTGAATGTAAAAATTACGAAGGCGTACGATTACGATTTGGAAGGAGAAGCCCTCTAAATCTTTAGAAATGGAAACTCGGTAGTCCATTTTTTTGAACCGGGCAGAAGGAAGGCTGTGAAGCTTTTCTTGCGTCGCACTCTTGTACGGTTGGATTATGAATGGGCCTTTACCGAAGCGCATGATCACTGCATCTCAACTGTTCAATATATAATCGAAAGCACAAGAGTGCGACGCAACACAAGCTAACTTGTTATTCAATTGCCGGGTGACAAATGGCTGTTTACTAAGGAATAAATGCGGCCCAAATATTTTCTTTCAACTTAGGGTTTGATACGAATTGAAAACGTTCTGGATCATTTTCAAACTGGGTGTATATGGGTATGTTTTTTTCTATGCCAAAATTTGCAAAATAATCTTCAGGCTTTTTAACAATCAGTTCTGATGGTTGATAAAGAGGATTGGCTTTCCAATTAATTTCATTGCTTTCATCAAGCAGGGCATACCAGGCAAGGCCTTTATGTGCTTTTACTTTATCGTACAAAAAACCATATTCCCTGTCGCACCAGGCACCAAATGTTAGCGGCGTTAATGGGTTTGCACTGATGGTTGCATGCGCCCAGTTTGGCGGAACAATAACTACATCGCCTGCATTTGCATACACTGCGAAACACTTGCCGGGATTGTCTTCTGCAGTTTCCTGCATGTAAATGATGGCGCTGCCACTCCATATTTCATAAACCTCCGGCGGCGACCATCCGCTGTGCTGTGATACTCTATGAATATGCCCCTGGCTTCTTACGGGTTCATTGCCCAATCTCCCTGCGGCATAAGTAACCGCGCCATACAACAGCATGCGATCCTGCAAAACTTTTTTGTTTTCGTATTTGCCAACATCCATGGCAATGGCATAAACTATTTCTGGGCCTTTGCATTCAGGATTGAGTAAGCTTTGGCGGATATCGTTGAGCATTCTTCTCTCAACGGTTGGGCCAAAACAATTGCTTCCATAGGCGAAACCCAGTGGATCGTTTGTCGCTGATATTGCTAAGCCAACATTCATTTTATAGTTTTACCAGTTCTGGTTTGTCATTTCTATTTAACAGGCGGCAGGAAAAACCATACTTGATTATTTCCTCATAATCATACCCAGCATCTGATGGCCAGCATGCGCTGAATACGAGTTGGGTGTTTCCTGTGTTTGCAACCCGGTGTGCGGTGTGTGCTGGTATATAATGTAAACTGCCGGGATGCATTAATTCTGCACGGTAATTTCTGTGGCGGTCCATTAAGATCAATGCGCCTTCGCCTTTGATTCCCCAGTAATACTCTGCCCGGTTGGATAGTTTGTGAAAATGCCCCTGTGTAATAAAATATTCTTCGTTAACAGTGCCCGGTTCAATGGTGGTGGTGCCGAAGAATAATCCAGCTTCTGTTCCCTGCTCTACGGGCAGAATTGCCTGCACGCTGTAAACAAGTGTGTTTTGATCCATGGCGCTACGTGCAGCTTCATCTGCGAATATGTTTTTTAACTGCGCTATTCTTTTTTCTGAATGAATGAGGTTGGTGCCACTCAATGTTCCTTCTGTTCCGATGAAATTATATGGAGCTTCGGTAATCATGTTGTTTGTGTTTTTAAACGCTGATGGCATATTGCTGACTGATGATTGGAACGTACACGAGTGCGACGCAAGAGGGCTTCATAGTAGTAATTAAGCCTGGCCCATAAAAAATGTATTTATTTCTATTAGCAACATGTAGCGTTATTTTTGTAGCCAAACTGTTTTACTACTATGAAGCCCTCTTGCGTCGCACTCTTCAGCGTTCTGTTCTCTCATCAGCATGATGCAACTTTACGCACTGAATGTTGCTTCGTTCATAAAGCATGTTCTATAAAGATGCCCTGATAATTAATGCACTTGGGTTTTCAATATGATCTTTTCGCCTGTTAATAATAAGATCGGCAAGTGTTTTACCCATCTGTGCAAAGTCTGTTGAAATGGTAGTGATGCCGTTTGCAACGATTGATTTTAGTGGCGTATCGTTGTATGAAATGATGCCTACATCTTTACCGAGAATATAACTTTTTTGATTAGCCTGGTGCACAACACTTACAAGACTGTTATCGTCTAAAACGAGATAGGCATTGCCTTTTACGATTTTAGTATCGTTTGTTTTTTTTGTAAAATCATATGGCATATTTTGTTCGACGCAATACTCTTTGAAACCGCGTTTTAAATCTGTGGGTACATGGCTTAGCTCTGGAATAAGCATTACGAGTTTGCTGTATTTCTTAAGAAGCTCGGTAGCTGATGCCAAAGCGTTATAAGTATCTTTTCTGAAAGACTGGCAAACGGAAGGATAGGTTTGTCCGTAAAGGCGGCGGCCCCTGTCGAGAATATATAATTTATCCTGTGGAATCTTTTTGATAGCACTTACTACACTCTTGCTTGGAATAGGCATGATGACATAATCCGTATAATGGCCGATGCTTTCGCTGATGAGTGTTTCGAATGTTTTTGCGTTGAAGTTGTGAAAAAAAATTTCTACTGTTCCCTGTCTTTTTAATTCATCCCTGAAAGAATCGAAAAGGGTTTCTTTATAGGGTGTAAGTTTATCGAAGAGGAGAAATATTTTACGCTTTTGATTAACGGTTGATTTGGTGATATAATAGCCCATACCAGGCTTTGATATGATAATACCCCGGGACTGCAGGTGGTTAAAAGCAGTCATAACCGTATCTCTTGAAAGACCAAATTTTTGAGAGATTTCATTGATAGAGGGGATCTTCTGGTTCTGTTTTAATTGCTTATTTTCAATGGCTTCATGAATACTTTCAATAACCTGTTTATATTTTGGTACGTGGGATTTTTGTTCAATTTGAATAAAGCTCATTTTGAATAAGGTTCTATGTTGATGAATGATGCAATGTGAACAGTAAATTTAAAACTAATAATAAAATTATAAATAAAAAGTTGATTTAATTTAAAACTGTTGGCTACTGGTAGGTATTTTGTAAAATAAAATACAGGTCTAAAAAATTCAATAGTAATCATCTTAATCAATTGATTAATATGTATTTAAGACATCAATTTAAAATTTGTGGCTGTCTGATACTTTTAATTTTTTATAAAAAAAGTAAAAAAATTTTTTATAAAAAAATATCGATTTATTTTTATTCGGTAAATAGAAATTACCAAAACGAAATCTTTGCCATTTTTATTTAATGCTTTAGCTCATCCCGCAACATAAAAAATGTTCGTAAAATAGTTTCAATATGCCAGTGATAGCGATTGATATGGGCGGAACCAAAATCAAGTTTGGGATCATTGACGACGCCGGTAAAATACTATCTGTTTTGAAGCTGGAAGCTAGCCCCGGAGAAACCACAGAAAAGAACCTCGAAAAAGTTAATGAGTCAGTAAATAAGCTTCTTTTAGAGAAAGATATTTCGAGGGAACAGATAAAAGCAATTGGAATAGCGGTGCCCAGCATAGTTGATGATAACAATCATGTTGTAACCCGCTACGTAAAATATAAAGATGCCGATGAATTTGATTTTAATATTTGGGCAAAACAACACTGGGGTTTGCCAATAGTTTTGGAAAATGATGCAAGAGCGGCACTTATTGGCGAATGGCAATATGGGGCCGGCAAAGGTTATAATGATATAGGCCTGCTTACACTTGGCACCGGCGTTGGTACGGCAATACTTTCGCAGGGGAAATTATATAAGGGCAAACATTTTCTTGGTGGCAGTCTTGGAGGACATACTTCCATCAATTTTGATGGCGACCCGTGTAATTGTGGTTTTTTTGGTTGTCTTGAAACCGAGGCGTCGACATGGGCATTGGCCGGACTGGCATCAAGACATTTGTTGTATAGTAATAGTACATTGTCAAAAATTGAAAAGCTTGAATTTATTCATCTTTTTAATGAGGTGGATAATGGTGATGAGCTTGCCCGCATTTTACTTGACCACTGTTTAAAAGCCTGGGGAACAGCCATTGTGAACATGGTACACTCTCACGATCCGGAATTGATCATTATCAGCGGTGGTATCATGAAAAGACAAACAGAAATGCTTCCTTTTTTTCAAAAGATGGTAGATCAATACGCCTGGCTGCCGGCAGGCACTATTAAAATAAAAGCTGCCTTGGAAGTTGATTATGCAGGGCTTTTAGGAATAGAATATTTGGCTAATTCATTAAATAAATAGACGAAATTGAGACAAGCGAATTATGATAAATTGCCTTTTGTTAAGGTAGAATCTGTGAATAAATCCTGCACGGTTGGCTGGACCAATATCATTGACCAAATAACTGCGAAAACAAAATCAATCAATAAAAAGAAACTGGTAGTAGTAATTGAATGCTACCACGGAGTAATTGATGATGAAATTCTGCAGCAATTGCAGGAAAATCTGGGTCATACCCTTTGGGTCAATTCCAAAAATGCTTTTAAAAATGAAGATGCAATTCGGGAAATGGTTCATCCTGATGTTACCGACGACAGTGTATTTGGCTATCTTACCCGTTTCAGCATGATCGATTATTTTGATCACCAAAAATTACAAAACACACAAAATCAAATCAATAACCTTTCAGAAGGTATAGTGATAATCTATGGTTCCGGTGCTGCCTTAATAGCACCTGAAAATGACTTACTCGTTTACGCAGATATGGCCCGTTGGGAAATTCAAATGCGTATGCGCAAAAATGAAGTGGATAATCTCGGCATATCTAACAGAGAAGATTCTTTTTCCAAACAATATAAGCAGGCCTATTTTGTAGATTGGCGTGTTTGCGACAGATTGAAAAAACAACTTCTTCACAAATGCGATTTTATTCTTGATACCAATAAGAAAAATGAACCTAAATTAGTTGAAGGGAAATCTGTTATGCAAGCGCTTGAAATGGCTGCCAGCAGGCCTTTCAGAGTGGTGCCTTTTTTTGATCCCGGTCCCTGGGGTGGCCAATGGCTGAAAGAAGTTTGCGATCTTGACAGAAGTGAAATAAATTTTGCATGGGGTTTTGATTGTGTGCCCGAAGAGAATAGTTTGCTTTTAGGTTACGGCGATACATTGGTAGAAATTCCTTCGCTAAATCTTGTGTTTTATAAACCAAATGAATTGCTCGGCGAAAATGTGCATTCAAGATTTGGGGATGAGTTCCCCATTCGCTTCGATTTTCTCGATACCATGGATGGTGGCAACCTTAGCCTTCAGGTGCACCCACTTACAGAATATATACAGGAAAAATTCGGCATGCATTACACGCAGGACGAAAGTTATTATATGCTCGATGCAAAAGAAGGCGCATTTGTTTACCTTGGTTTACGTGATGATATAAATCCGCAGGAAATGATCAGCGATTTAAAAGACGCGCAGCAAGCCGGCAGCGATTTTGATGCGGAAAAACATGTGGCAAAATGGTTCATCAAAAAGCATGATCATGTTTCCATTCCTGCGGGCACTGTGCACTGCAGTGGCGCCAACAGTATGGTGCTCGAAATAAGTGCAACGCCTTATATTTTCACATTTAAATTATGGGACTGGGGCCGCCTTGGTCTCGATGGAAAACCAAGGCCCATAAACATTGAACATGGCGAAAAAAATATTCAATGGAACCGCACGGCTTCCTGGGTTGAAAAGCACGCCTTAAACCTTGTTGAACCCTTGCATAACGAAGAGGGTATCCGCGAAGAAAGAACGGGCCTTAGTGCAATGGAATTTATAGAAACACGCCGTCACTGGTTCACAAAAAAAGTGTTGCACAACACCCATGGAACCGTTAATGTTTTAAATCTTATAGAAGGCAGCGAAGCAATAGTTGAAAGCCCGTCAAATGCTTTTGAACCGTTCGTTATCCATTATGCCGAAACATTTATTGTGCCTGCTGCGGTGGGTGAGTATACCATTCGTCCGCATGGTGAATCAGAGGGAAAAGAATGTGCAACAATTAAGGCTTACGTAAGATAATATGTGTGTTTTTTTGAGCCTGGCAATTGAATAAGTATTTGGCTTTTCTTGCGTCGCACTCTTGTACGTTCAGATCATAATTCAGCTATGGCTGCCCTTTCACAAGCAACTTGTTTTAAGAAATGGAGAAGACAGTAAATAAAAGTTTTTAGAAACAGTGCGCAACAGCTCATCAATGCTCCGGAAGTTGAAGAGTGCGACGCAAGAAAAGTTCAATAGAATTTCAAAAGCTGGTAACATAAAATAAATTTTAATCAACAACGAATTGCTTACAATGAATCAAACTAAAACGTTACAGCAGACTAAAAATAGTCAGACTGCTTTTATTTTAAAAGTATCTGTAGTTGCGGCCATCGGCGGGTTACTTTTTGGTTACGATACAGCCGTAATTGCAGGCGTTATTGGCTACCTTAAAATAAAATTCGATTTGTCTGAAGCAATGGTTGGCTGGGCTGCAAGCAGTGCTATTTGGGGTTGTATTATTGGTGCTATGTTTGGTGGTTTTATCAGCGATAAAATTGGAAGAAAAAAAGCGTTGCTTATTACTGCTGTTTTGTTTTTTGTTTCTGCTGTGGCTGCATCTTTTGCAAATAGTCTTACAACATTTATTCTCGCAAGATTAATTGGTGGTGTGGGCATTGGCGCAGCTTCTATGCTTTCACCTTTATACATTTCTGAAATTGCTCCGGCAAAAATCAGGGGAACGTTGGTAAGCATTTACCAGCTTGCCATTGTAGTCGGCATTAACCTTATTTACTTTGTAAACCTAAAGATTGCCGGTTATGGCGATGAAGCTTGGAACGTAGAATACGGATGGCGTTATATGCTTGCATCGGGAGTATTACCTGCTTTTATATTTTTTATTTTGATGTTTTTTGTCCCCGAAAGTCCGCGTTGGTTAACTAAGAATAATCGTGGCGATGAAGCGCTTGACATTCTTAAAAAAGTAAATGGCGAAGAAACTGGTAAGGAAGTTTTACAGGAAATAAAAAATGCGCTAACACAAGAGACCGGAACCATTGGTGAATTATTTAAACCCGGATTAAGAATAGCAATGATCGTTGGAATAGTGCTGGCATTGTTCTCTCAGATTACCGGTATCAACGCGATTATTTATTATGCACCGGAGATATTTAAGAGTGTTGGCTTTGGCGCAGAATCTGCTTTATTACAAACAGTAATTCTTGGCCTGGTTAATACGGCATTTACTTTTGTTGCAATATGGCTGGTTGATAAACTTGGCCGCAAAACATTGTTACTATGGGGCGTTGGCGGCATGACGATTTCCTTATTAGCGATAGGGCTTTGTTACAATTTGAATATTACACAAGGTCCGTGGTTGTTGATCTTTATAATGCTGTACATCGCATCTTTTGCGTGTTCGTTAGGGCCCATTCCGTGGGTAATTATTTCAGAAATATTTCCTACCAAAACAAGGGGTATTGCCATGTCTTTTTCTACGGTGGTGCTTTGGATTGGTGTGGTGTTGATTACGCAGTTAACGCCATTAATGCTGGGTAATCTTGGGGGTGCAGTTACGTTCTGGATATTTATGTTCAACGCCATTATCCTGTTTATTTTTACATGGAAAGTAATACCAGAAACAAGGCAAAAAACATTGGAAGAAATAGAACAAAGCTGGTTGAAGTAACAGATTCGTAACATCAAATTATTGAAAGATGAAAAAATACAATTTTTTAATAGGGCTACTGTTACTTGTAAGTGCATCTTTAAGTGCTAACATAAAACTGCCACTGATATTTCAAAGCAATATGGTATTGCAAAGAGATAAAGATTGTGCCGTTTGGGGAACTGCTGATGCTAAAGAAAAAGTTTCGTTGCAGCTAAACGGAAATACTTTTAAAGCAGTGGCAGATAAAAGTGGAAAATGGAAGATTGTAATCCCTCCACAACCCGCTGGCGGACCATTCCAAATAACGGTAAAGGGAAACAATACTGTCACGCTTAATAATATTTTATTTGGCGATATCTGGATCTGTGGTGGCCAAAGCAATATGCAATTTCACGTAAGTGAATTGGCAAAAAAAGAAGCTGACTCAACAAGGGATAATAACACCAACATAAGAATTTTTACGGCTGGGCTTGCCACCAATTTCGTTCCGCAGGATACGTTGAGCTCCGGCGAATGGAAGGTTGCTTCCATCGAAAGCATCCAAAATTTTTCTGCAGTAGCATTTTTTTATGGCAGTTATTTACAGCAGCATTTGAATGTGCCTATTGGTTTAATTGCTGATAATCTTGGCGCAACCTCCGTTGAAACATGGATGAGTCCGGATGCGATTCACCAGTTTCCTCAATTTGATTTTTTTTACAACCAATACCTGGCTCCAAAACTCAGTGTTAATGAAATGACCGCCCAATTTGAAAAAATAAAACCTGATTGGGAAAAACAATATTATTTAAAGAACGACCCAGGGTTAGATCAGCAATGGTATTTGCCTTCAACAGATACAAGCGACTGGAAAACCATACAAACACCCGGCTACTGGGAAGACCAGGGTTTGGCTGATTATGATGGTTCTGTTTGGTATAGAAGAGCATTTGATTTACCCGCAGATTATAAAAAAGGTGCTGGTTTTAGCATCGGTCTTGGCCAGGTAGATGATTATGATATTGCCTGGGTAAACGGGCATAAGGTAGGAGAGATGTTTGGTAATCTTAATTACAGCAATTACACAGCACCCGATTCCATCTTACAGCCCAAAAATAATGTGGTAGTTGTTCGCGTATTTGATGCAGGCGGAAAAGGTGGCATGTACAACCAATTCTGGAACTGGGCATGGAGCGGCAAATGGAAATATAAAACCGGTGTAAAAATAGATGCAGTCAATTTTATAAAACCTAAAATGGTAAACTCAGATTTGTTTGCCTCGCCTTCTATTTTGTACAACGGTTGTATTGCGCCGCTTACTCAACTTGCAATTAAAGGGGCAATTTGGTACCAGGGCGAAAGCAATGCATCAAGAGCAGAAGAGTACAATAAATTGTTCCCTGCTTTTATACAGGATTGGCGCAAACAATTTAATCAGGGAGATTTTCCATTTATGTTTGTGCAGCTCGCCAATTATTATCCCGAGCAGGACAAACCTTACCCAAGTGATTGGGCCGAGTTGCGCGAAGCGCAGACATCTGCACTTGCATTGCCCAACACCGGAATGGCAGTTACCATTGATATTGGCGAGGCTTATGACATTCATCCAAAAAACAAACAGGATGTTGGTAAACGATTGGCCATCGCAGCTTTAAAGGCTGCTTACAATATCGATACGGTTCATCTTAGTCCCCAATACGATCGAATGGAAGTCATCAATGAAAACGTTATCATTCATTTTAAAAATGTGGGGGATAATTTAATCAGCAACGATAAATACGGATACCTGAGAGGCTTTAGCATTGCAGGTGCCGATAGTGTTTTTCACTGGGCAAAAGCTTATATCAAAAACAATACAGTAGTGGTTTACAGCGATGAAGTAAAGCAACCAGTAGCTGTTCGGTACGCATGGGCAAATAATCCCGGCACATTAAATCTTTACAACAAAGAAGGCTTGCCTGCTGCTCCGTTCAGAACAGATAACTGGCCACGTTATACTGCAGGTAAGTTGTTTTCGTATACAAATTAAGTTGCCCGGCAATAATTAATTTATAGAACCAACTACATTGCTACTATCATCGCCTGTTGTGTCACTCACTTGTACTTTTGGAATACTAGTGAGCAATTTGCGGTTAAGCTTACTATTACAAACAAACCTTCTGTGAAGCTTGTAGTTAAACGTTTTTTGTAATTGCGAACCTGCTGAATCAGAGATATACAGCACAAGAGTGCGACGCAAGAAAAGCTTCATTCATGTTCAATTGCCTGGTTCAAAAAAAGCTGATTAAATATTTAAATGCTTGATAAAATAATTGTTATGGCTTCATCAAAATATTTCAAAAACATTTTTTACATACTTGCTGTTCTTTTGGTTTCATGTTCGGCTGGTAAAAAGAACCTGGTCTCACAAAATGTTAATCTAACCGATTTAAAATTCAGCGTTGAAGAAGCGCCGGAATGGTCTAACCTGTTTAAACGCACAAATGGCTGGTATGGTGGTGATGGTATTTTTGTAATACCAACAGATGGTAAAGAGAACGTTCCTGCTTCTGATACCAGCAAAAGTTTAATACTTTTTAGTGACACTATGTTTGGCGATACAGAAGATGGAACACCAATAACGGCTGCAAACATGCTGCACAATACTGTTGCAATTTTGGATGGCGATAAACCGGATAAAGACAAAATAAAATTTTATTGGGATACAGATTCGGCAGGGCATCCAAAAACAGTTTTTATACCTAATACGCCTTCAACACAGGCTGGAGATTATTATTGGCTGGGCGATGGTTTTGTAAATACCGCAAAAGATAACACCACTTATATTTTTGCTTACAAAATGAAAAACCTTGACCCAAAAAATGACTGGTCTTTTACTGTAACAAAAACGAATCTTATTTCAATTGCTGCAGGAAGTACCCCGCCATTTAAAAATCAAAAACAAATTGAAACACCTTTAAGATTTGCAGGTAAAAAAGGTTACGATAATGGATCTTTTGGAGCAGGTATTTTTGCAAACACTAAAGATGCCGGAGTAAAAAGCCCGGATGGTTATGTTTATGTGTACGGCGTAAAAGACAAGGCCAAAAATTTAATTGCAGCAAGGGTAAAACCAGAAGATTTTGAAGACTTTAGTCAATGGAAATTCTGGGATGGCAAAAGCTGGAACACCGATATGCTAAAGGTTTCAGCGATTACCGACAGTGTTTCGAATGAGTTAAGCGTTACACCCCTTGCAGATGGAAGGTATGTACTCGTTTTTCAATTGGGTGGTTTAAGTACAATTGTGGCTATGCGCATAGGAGCAAGTCCGGTGGGCCCTTTTGGTCCGGTTATTAAATTATATAATTGCCCGGAAAATGCAGAAAATAAAAACTATTTCCCTTATAATGCAAAGGCGCATCCCAGTATTTCAAAGCCCGGTGAATTGCTGATCAGTTATAATGTAAATGCGTTTGATTACTGGAAAGAAATTAATAAAAACCATACACTGTACAGGCCAAGGTTTATCAAGCTCAAATTCGAATAACGAAGGCCAATTTTTTATAGGATTATAAATTCATTCGGTTCACCTTTAGTTTAGGTGCTAAAACATATAACACAATACCACCTGCAAATAGAATAACCGAAATAATTTGGGCTTGTGTCAGTGTAATACCTAAAAAATTGTATCGTTGCGTTATCCTGATCATTTCAATAAAGAATCTTTCTGTAGAAATGAAGATCAAATAAATTGCGGATATCCTTCCTATCGTATTTATTTTTTTACGAAGCGCCCATAAAATAAAAAATAAAATAAAAATGATGATGCACTCATACAAAGGAGTTGGATATACAGGCTGATTTAATTGAGTGCAATAAGTACCCCAATCACATTTTTGCATAAAGCTTCCGGCCCTGATAATATTGTGGGGGTAATTATAAGCCCATAACCAATCCGGCAGCCAGCTTATTGGTTTTGGATTCAGGTTAACAATACCCCAATCGCCATCACCAGCAATGTGACAGCCAATCCTTCCAATTGCGTAAGCGGGCATTAGTGAAGGGGCTACTGCATCAGCTACCTTAATCGGAGTAATTTGCTTTCTCCTGTAGTAAATCCAAATAGCAATGGTTGCGAAAATAAGGCCTCCATAAAAAACCAATCCGCCGGAGGAAAACATCGTATTAATGGGGTCGCTAAAAAATAAAACAGGGTTCTTGAAGATATTAAAAACTCTGGCTCCTAAAATGCCTGCAACAGCAGCGATGATTGTAACGATTGGAACGGTTTCACTTGGTAATATTTTAAGTTTTCCGTTTGCCGTTCCAACTTCGAATTGCCCCAAAGCCTCTCTTCGCTTAAGTTCTATTGTCAGTAACCAGGCAGCAACGAAGAAAGAGATCGTTACAAACAATCCAAAAGAGTTCACGGTGCTCAAAAAAGGTATCTCAACATTAAATAAGTCCTTAAACAAATAATAGAGATTCGGATACATCAGAATTAAATAATAATTGTTCGGTAGATTATTTAACAGCAAGGTATTAATACCATAAGTAATTGCGCATTATAATTTGCACTTTTCAAAATAATGCAAAGGCATTTTTTGTTCCGGTCTGCATTGCTGCGATTGAGCCCAATTGCGTCGCACACTTGTACTTGTATATCATTATTCACCACATTGCAATCGGCTTTACTATTGCATAAAACACTTTTGCTTGCAATGGACTATTCCTGTTTATCTGGCTTGCATATAAATTCTAGATTCATTCAGGTTCTGTATGTCCAAAAAATTAATTCATTTTAAAAAATAATCAAAAGGTATCATAAGTTGCCAATACAGTTCAAATTATCACTCTCTTGCTACACTGTTGGGTACTGGTCGGTATTTTATTTTATTTTTGTATGTAGCAAAATATTATATAAATATTTGATAATCAAAGTAATATAAACACTCAAAAAATAAACTAAACTTTTTTTAATCGTAAAATCAAAAGATTTATTTTTTACAATAAAATTAAATTTTAATTTTAGATTTATTAAGAACAGCTTTGTTTTTTAAAGGAATGACATTGTTCAATGATTGCTTTATGACCAAAAATTTTTCTTCAATACTAAAAGGGCTTTTTATCTCACTTTTTTGTTTAATTATTGCTATTCTACCTTCCTGTACTAAAGAATTTTTAAACCAAACAACTACAACAGATTTAAATGGCGAGAGTGTCTTTTCTGACAGTGCCAGAACGATGGATTTTCTCACCCAAATATATTCAAACAGCGATTTTAGTTTTAACCCTGCACGTTTCGACGGACTCGCTGGCTTGGAAGCAAGTTGCGATGAAGCTGAAGGGCCTTCAGCTACAACTGTCACCGCATACAACCAATTTGCAACGGGTTCTGTTGGCGCTTTTGGAATAAGCACGGATGCATGGACCATCCCTTATTCTAATATAAGGGCTGTAAACCAGTTTTTAAAAAACCTCCCTGCTGTACCTTTTAATTCAGCCTTAAAACAACGAACAAAAGGAGAGGCGCTTTTTTTAAGAGCATGGTATTATTCAGTTATGCTGAAACATTATGGTGGTGTGCCAATTGTTGGCGATACAGTTTATAACGTAACAGATAAAATAAATTCAGTTCGCAACACTTACGATGAATGTGTGAATTATATTCTAACCCAGTGTGATGCAGCTGCCGCTCTTTTGCCATTCAGCTACAGTGGAGGCGATTTTGGAAGGATAACAAAAGGTGCATGTCTCGCATTAAAGGCGCGTGTTTTATTAACTGCCGCAAGTCCGCTATTTAATGGTGGTGGTTTTGCTGAATCCGAACCGCTTAAATCAATTACAGGTTATCCTTCTTATGATGCAAACCGATGGAAGAAGGCCGCAGATGCAGCAAAAGCGGTGATTGATTTAAATCTTTATCAACTGTTAGAAGATAATGCAACAAAACCTGGTTACGGATTTTATCAAGTTTTTCAGTTACGGCAAAATAGCGAATATATTTTCGAGAGAATGAAAGACCCTTCTGCTTCATTTCATGATTTAGAATTATTGTGGCGCCCACCTTCAAGAGGCGGTGGCAGCAATACGGGATCCTGGCCATACCAAAACATGGTTGATGCATTCCAGATGAAAAATGGAAAAGATATTTCTGATCCATTGTCTGGCTTTGAGCCTAACAATCCTTATAGTAATCGTGATCCAAGGCTTGATTATACAATTACACGAAACGGTTCATACATGTATCTTCTGTATGCTGCTCCAACACCCGTTTATACATTTACCGGAGAAATAAACGGCGATGGAGTAGGGCAGGGAACACCAACAGGGTATTATGTAAATAAGATGTGCAACGATGACGTAGTTCCGAATTGGTTTAATACAACTGAACGGTGTTACCCTCTAATCAGGTACGCAGAAATATTATTAATCTATGCAGAGGCATTAAATGAATTTTCTGGCCCTTCACAGGAAGTTTATGATGCAGTGGAATCCATACGCAAACGTGCAGGTCTTGATCCTTATCAATTAACTCCGGGTTTAAGTCAATCTGAAATGCGGTCAGTTATTCAGCATGAAAGGCAGGTAGAGTTTGCTTTTGAAGAACAAAGATTTTGGGATGTACGTCGCTGGAAAATTGCAGACCAAACTGATAATAAAATTATGACCGGAATGAAAATAACAAATCTGGATGCGAATAATTTTTCTTACCAGGTTTTCAATGTGAGAGAACACAGCTTTCGCCAACCAATGTACTTGTGGCCTATACCACAATCAGAGACTGGTAAATCAGAGGATCTTTTACAAAACCCGGGGTATTAAAAACAATACTTAGTTATGAGGAAGAGTCAATATTTTTTTGTTTTAATTGTCACATTTTTTTCTGTGTTTTCTTCCTGTAAAACGCAGAAAGATGTATTGGTTGAACCTATAAAAGATTTCACAGGAAGCTGGAAAATATCAAAGGTTTTAAGGAACCAGGAGGATATTACTCAATGGTTAAACCTGGCTGATTTTAAACTGGAGCTAAAGAACGATAATTCTTTTACACTTACCAGTGGAAGCATTCCCTTTCTGGAGAATACTGATGGAACCTGGACTGTAGATGACCCTGCATACCCATTTCATTTATCGCTGCAAGCGAAAGACAGTACAAGTGCGAAAACAGCTGATTTACTTGCTCCGGTTGCAAAGGGAAGCCGGAATATGGTCATTACTTTTAGCCCCGGATGCAATGCCAATAAATATGTGTACACTTTAGAACATGCGCCATGAGGAATTATAAAGACAACAACATAAAAATCAAGACTAAAAAACGTAAATATTTTTGGATATATCCATCGTTAATTGTTATTGCCTTTATTCTGGCAGATTGTGGTGTTTTTTTTAATGAAGACAATCCTGTTGATGAACCAATATCTGTAAAAGCTGGAGATACAATGAGTGTTGTTTTGCACACGAAATACGATATATTCGGCGATAAACTAGGCCTTCATCTCGTAGGTGGTATTCTTGTACCTAAAAGCTGGAATGCCGCGCAAAATTCAACCGCTTTTTTTACAAGCACAATTACTACAGGCATTCAGCAGATGAGTATTATCCCTGCAAATGAAATTCCATTTGGCAGTGATGGGTTGAACTGGGCAGAATCTGTAACAAAAAAGTACGGGTTTGGCAGCAATGTTATCAATGACCTGGAGTGGGTCATTTTTTGGAGCAATAATACATATGACGTTACCAGTGCAGACAATCATGCAACTGCCGACATAACCATCAACGTAAAAACAGGAACCGAAAACCTTCAATATAAAAGAGGATATTTTTTATCAGAATCAATAGACGCTTTTAGTACAAGCCAATATTCAGACTGGCAATTTGTTCAGGGATTTTTTACCAATTGTTTTAATATAACCGATGGCACCGGAGACCTCATCGATTTTTGCAACCCGCAAATTGGTGCAGGCGAACCTTCCAATGCCAAAGCCGGTGATATTGTAACCATTAAATATGATGGCGACCTTGATGCAAGCGACCTTAAGAACGCTGGCGATATTTTTTTATGCGCAAAAGCTTATACAACTGCCGGGCAAACCATCGATGTATGTCTGCAGGAAGATAAATCGAAAATGGTTTTATGGGGTAGTAATAAATGGCGTATGGATTTGTGGCCGGCAAAATATTTCAACCTTAAAAGCGGTGAAGAGCTGAGTAAAATTGAATATTATTTTACAGATAAAACAGGGACCATTAAAACCGGGTATGCAAATACCGCAGCTCCCTTTGTGTATAAGTTTAAATGTAATTGATTTTTAAAATCAGTTGCAGATGTTACTGATAATTGCTTGAAACATGCAGCATAAAAACGCTGAGTCATTTATGAACCAAACTGAAGAATTAGTATTAAACATCGTTGCGTCGCACTCTTGTACTGTAAAACATTATTCAGCAAGGTTCACTGCATCGAACAACGTTGAAGTGCAAACAGCTTTAACATTATAAACAAGACAGCACGATGCTGAATAGAATTACAGAACGTACAAGTGAGTGACACAACGGAAGATGATAGTAGTAATTCAGCAGGGAAAATATAAAAAGACTTAAAGTTATTTAAGAAGATAAAATTGATTTTTAAGAAAGTTTTTCGGTATAAAACTTTACAGCTATTTAAAATTTTGCATGGTACAAAACCGGCTTATGAGAAGATTTATATTTCTTGTTTCATTTCTTTTTGGAACTGCGCTTATTTCATTTGCGCAAAAGGATACTGGTTTGGTTCTAAAAGGAACTGTGCTGGATAATTATGGCCATCCATTGCAGGGCGTTGAAATAAAAATAAAAAACAGCGCTGAAAAAGCATTATCCGACGGGGATGGAAATTTTCAATTCAATAGCCATCCTGCTCCCGGCTTTTACTTAATTTTTTCTCACCAAGGTTTTAATGTAAGCGAACAAAAAGTAGTAAATAATAATCCTGTTATTGTTAAACTTACTACTCAATATTTGCAAACGCCAAATGTTGTAGATGTTTTATATGACGTAAAAGACGCCGAAAAAAACCTTGGATCAGTTTCATCCATTTATACAAATCAGTTAACCACGACGCCGTCTCCTTTGTATTCCTATGCGCTGGCAGGTCGTTTGCCTGGTTTATACACGCAGCAATCAAGGGGCTGGGCCAACACATCAACAACAGCTACCACATCTACCGATGCGATATTTGGGCAGTTCCCTACCTCGGGAACCGTAGGTTTACGCGGACCTAATGATAACACGGAGATTTCGCTAAAACTAAGAGGTCAGACTCCCATTACTATTGTGGATGGGGTGCAAAGAGATATTTATACCATTGCCCCAGAAAATATTGAATCTGTTACTGTTCTAAAAGATGCACTTTCAACGATATTACTCGGTCAGAGAAGTTCAGGAGGTGTAATACTGGTAACAACAAAAAAACCGCTTGCCGGCACGCCGCATGTTTCATTTACTGCACAAACAGGCGTGCAAACTCCGTTGAAATTGCCAACGCCATTACCGGCTTATCAGTATGCTTATTTATACAACGAAGGGCTACTGAACGACAACAAACAAACGGCCTACAGCTTTGAAGATTTCGACGCGTATAAAAATGGTACCGATCCTTATGGCCACCCCGACGTTAATTGGTTCAATACTATTTTAAAAGACAATGCTTTAATAAGCCGCTACGATCTCAATGTATCGGGTGGAGGAAACGCAGCACGGTATTCAGTAGGACTGGGATATTTTCAGCAGGATGGATTATTCAAAACAAACAACACAGATTATAATACCAATGCCCAGATAAAGCGCTATACCATCAACACTAATCTTGATGTAGATGTTACTCCTGCTTTTAAAACGCAACTCCAAATTTATGCACGCATACAGGATGGTAACCAGCCGGGTGCATCTACCAATGCAGTCATGTCATCTTTGTACAATACGCCCAACAATGCATATCCTGTTCACAATCCCGATGGCTCTTTAGGCGGTTCGCAAACATTTGGTACCAACCTCTATGGCATGGTAAACAATTCAGGGTATATCACCGATTATACAAGGGATATTTCAGCAAATCTTCTATTGAATTATAAGTTTGATAAATGGGTAAAAGGTCTTTGGGCAAAGCTGCAGAGCAACCTTTCTGTTTATGCATCAAATGCTGCTGACCGCAGTAAAACATCCCCTGTTTTTAAATTCAATGTTAGTGAAACAGGCGATACAACCTACAACCGTTATGGTAACAATACAGACCTGCGAAATAATTTCCTGCTTACTTACAGCGCTCAGTACTGGTATCTGCAGGGAGCGGTTGGTTATGACAGGCAGTTTGGAAAACACAATGTAAGTGCCAAGGTTTTCTACGACAGAAGAGAGTCAATTTTCAACTTCGATCTTCCTGAAACCAATCAAAATATAGCAGCAACCGGCGCTTATGATTTTCAGGATAAATATTTTGCTGAAGCTGCAGTAAACTATAGTGGAAACAGCCGCTACCCGAAGGGTAATCAGTTTGGTTTATTTTATGCAGCAGGTGTGGGATGGGATATCGCTAAAGAAAGTTTTATTAAGGATAACAGTAGTTTGAAGTGGATCAATAAGATTAAATTAAGAGCTACTTATGGTAAAACGGGGAATGCGAATGTGGGTTATTTTTCCTGGCGATCCTCTTACAGCACAGATTTCCTGATACCCGCTTATCCGTTTGGAATCAACAGAACGATTGCCACGTACAGCTTATCGCAAAACACATTTGCCAATCCCAATGTTACCTGGGAAAAGGCCAATAAATTTAATGTTGGGCTCGATGTAGCTCTATTCAATAATCATCTGCAGTTTACAGGTGAATACTATATAAACCGTTACTACGATCTAATGCAGCAGCGCGGCAAGCAAAGCTCTCTGATCGGCATAGATTATCCACTTGAAAATATTGGTATCAACCGTTACACAGGAACAGAGTTTTCGCTTACTTATCAAAACAACTATAAGAATTTTAATTATTTCGTTACGGCAAATGTTTCTGTTGAACAGTCGAAGGTTCTTTATAAAGATGAGATTCAATCTTATCCTTGGAATGCAAGAACCGGGCAACCTGTTGGCATGATTTTCGGCTACCAGGCAGATGGTTTCATTCAAACGCAGCAGGAAGCTGAAACCAGCGCTACACAAGCAGGCTGGACATTGCAGACTGGCGACTTGAAATTAAAAGACATGAACGGCGATGGAACCATCAACATCTACGATCAGCAGCCTATTGGCAATTCAAAGCCATTGATTTATTACGGGGTAACTGCCGGCTTCAGCTTTAAAGGTTTCGATGCAAGTGTGCTGTTACAGGGCGTTCAAAACCGTGCATATTTGCTGGGCGGCGATTACTCATTTGGTGCAGATGGAAAAAGCCAGGCTTTCGAATATATAGTAGGCCGCTGGACGCCTGAAACTGCCAGCACAGCAACTTATCCAAGACTTACATCAGGTTTCAATAACAACAACGATTACAGTACTTTTTATGGTGCCAATGCCAATTCTTTTTGGGTGCATTCAGGCAATTATTTCAGAATAAAAAATGTTGATGTGGGTTACACGTTCCCGATAAAATGGACCACCAGTTTTAAAATTTCGGCCATTCGTGTTTTTGCAAACGGTCTTAATTTGTTTACACATGCTGATTACAATAGGGTTGATCCTGAAGTTAACGGCCAGGTTTATCCTATTCAAAAAGTAGTGAATGTGGGGGTTAATGTTAAGTTTTAATTCGCGGTTTATAAGCGAGGTTGAATGGTGCTTAAGAATGATCTGAACGTAAAGTGAGGAATTTGCGTGACAACGCAGCAAATTCGTAACAACAGGCGATGATAGTAGCAACCAAGCCGGGTAAAAAAGTTTTAAATAAATACAAAAAAGTAATTCGATAGAGCGATGCCAGCAACCTTACATAGATTTTATAAAACAGGTAAATACAGCCATACATTTTTTGGCGGGGCAGCAGGAATGCTGTTAAGCTTTTCTTGCGTCGCACTCTTGTACGTTCGGATCATTATTCAGCACTTAAAGCGCAGTTTCCCTAACAATATGCAGACATTATTTAGACAAAATATTACTCTACTTTTTTTCTTTGCCTTATCAATTATATTTTTTGCTTCCTGCAAAAAAACTTACGAGAGTGTTCCGCTGAATCAAATAACCGATGAATTTATCTGGGATAAAAATGATTCTAACGCAACTTACGCCAATCAATATTTAAGTTCCATTTATGCAAAGCTTCCTGTAACCTACAACCGCATAGGCCAGGATTTTCTTGATGCAGCTTCAGACGATGCCATTTCTTCTCAAACGTCTTTAAGTCCGGCAGAAATTATTGCAACGGGCGGTATAACCATCTTCTCAAACCCTGATGATTCCTGGGCGAGTGATTATGCAGGCATTCGTATGTGTAATACTTTTCTTGGCAATTTTGGTGTAGTGCCTTTGAAAAATAAAGATGAAAAACGGTCATGGTTTGGAGAGGCAAGAGTGATGCGTGCATTCTTTTATTGGGAGCTGGTTCACAGGTATGGCGGTGTGCCACTTCTTGGTGATTCAGTAAGAGGCCTGAACGACAATATTGAATTGCCCCGCAATTCTTTTGACGATTGCATAAAATATATTGTAAGCGAATGCGACAGGGCAGCGGATAGTCTTAGAGGCGATCCTGTTGATAATAATAATCTTGGCCGCTGGTCTAAAGCCGGTGCGATGGCTTTAAAAGCAAGGGTATTGTTGTATGCCGCAAGTCCATTGTATAACGGTGGAAATATTGGCAACGAATTAAACGGGTATTCAGGTAATGATCCGCAAAGATGGAAGCTGGCATCAGATGCAGCAAAAGCAATCATGAATTTGGGTGTTTATGAACTGGAACCTATTTTCAACGATGCATTTATAAGCCAGAAAAGTACAGAAGTAATATTTGCTCATTTAAGAACAACTGGTACATCATTAGAAAATACCAACGGACCTCCCGGATTTTCTACCGCCCCCGGTGTTGGAAACACAAGCCCTACGCAGAATTTGGTCGACGCCTTTGGCATGGCAAATGGTCTCCCCATTACTGATCCGGCTTCGGGTTATGATGCGGCAAACCCTTATACAGGAAGAGATCCACGTTTTACTGCAACCATATTTTATAACGGAGCAACATGGCTTAGTTCTTCCGTTGAAACCTTTGATGGTGGCATAAGCAAACCAGGTGGTGCGGTTACCCAAACAAGAACAGGATATTACCTGCGTAAGTTTCTTGGCGACTTTGAAAATCAAACATCTTACTCAAACCAATACCACGATTATACTTTTTTCAGGTATGCAGAAGTGCTGTTGAATTTTGCCGAAGCAGAAAATGAATTCGCTGGCCCGGATGCGGATGTTTATGCAGCGGTTGAAGCAATAAGAGCCAGGGCAGGGCTCGATCCTTATACGCTGGAAGCAGGGCTTTCAAAAGATTCTATGCGGGTAATTATAAGAAACGAAAGACGGGTGGAACTTGCATTTGAAGAACACCGTTACTGGGATATCAGGAGATGGAAAATAGCAGACCAGGTTTACAATAAGCCATTAAACGGTATGCATATTATTAAAAATAGTCTTGGGGAATTGATATACAATGTTGAGCCGGTGCTTTCAACAAAATTTGATATCGCAAAAATGTATTTCTATCCGATACCATACAATGAAGTTGTAAGCAATAAAAATATGATACAGAATCCGGGTTGGTGATATTGTTATACAGGGAGCAACATTTAATTAGGTTGTTGCACAATGCTGAGAAGCATACCAAACGCACAAGAGTGCGACGCAACAAAGGTTTCATAGTAACAATGCTGTTTGGATCATAAAAAAATACAAACCTAAGTATTGCTACAAATATTAAACTTCTATCGAAATTATATATGAAGAGAAAATATTTTTTATTTCAAATACTGTTGCTCCTGAACACGGGGTTCTTATTTGCGCAGGCAAAAATATCCGGTGTGGTAAAGGATGCTTCGGGGCCGCTTGCATCATCGAATATTGTTGAGAAAGGGGTTCCTAATAATGGTACCGTTGCTGATAACGATGGGCGTTTTACTTTAACACTAAAAGGAACTTCAAAAACAATAATTGTTAGCCGGGTGGGCTATGCTACACAGGAAATAAAAATAAATGCAAACCAACAGACGATTGAAATAATTATGCAGGCCAATGACCAAAGTCTTAACCAGGTAATTGTGGTTGGCTTTGGCACAAAAAAGAGGATTACCAATACGGGTTCGGTGAGTACTATTTCTGGAGCTGTTTTGCGCAATATACCATCAGCCAATGTGCAGAATACGCTGCAGGGAAAATTGCCCGGTTTCTTTTCTGTGCAGCGTGGGGGACAGCCTGGAAGGGATGCATCAGATTTTTTTATACGTGGAATAAGTTCGCTCAATTCCGGCGGTAATAAACCTTTGATTATCGTTGATGATATTGAATATACTTACGATCAGTTGTCGCAGATAAATGTGAACGAGATTGAAGGCATTTCAATACTGAAAGATGCGTCTACTACCGCGATCTATGGTATTAAAGGTGCTAATGGTGTGTTGATTGTAAAAACAAGGCGCGGTAAGTCAGGAACTCCGCAGGTAAACCTACGTGTAGAAACCGGCATGCAATCACCCACAAAAAAACCGACTTTTCTAAATGCATACCAAACTGCAGGACTTGTAAATGAAGCCCTTCAAAATGATGGCCTGCAACCTCAGTTCACACAAAATGATCTTGACTTATTTCAATCTCATACTGATCCTTATGGTCACCCGGATGTAAACTGGTACCATGAGATTTTGAAACCATTTTCACTGCAGGCAAATACCAATGTGGATATTTCTGGCGGCACGGATAATGTAAAGTATTTTATATCAGCCGGTGCGTTTACGCAAAATGGAAACCTGAATCATTTTAGCGATCCAAGAAACAGCGACCTGAACAACCAATACTTTTTTCACCGATATAACTTCAGAAACAATCTTGATATACAGGCAACCAAATCTTTAAAATTAAGGCTTGATGTAACAGGTAGATTCGGAGAAATAAATGAGCCTGCTTTATATCCTTATTTTGGCAGAAGTGTTTCGGGCATTATGCAGGAGATCTATGACTTTCATATTATTACTCCTTATGCCGCGCCGGTTTTAAATCCAAATGGAAGTTACGCTTATGCGTACGGACCGAATCTTACCAATGAATCTACCATTAATGCAAGGCTCGCCACGCTTGGTTATTTCCGTACGAACAGAACGGACTATAATGTTTTGTTTGGTGTAACGGAAAAACTTGAGTTTATAACAAAAGGCCTTTCTTTCGAAGGCCGCATTGCCTATGCGAGTACTTCTGATGTTCAAAGGGATTTACGCCGTGATTATACACCGCCCTCTTATCACTTTAATCCCGCAGATAATTCTTACACACTCGATAAATATGGTAACTATACTTTATCGCAATTCAATCTACGTTCTGGTAATAACCTTTTTAATAAAAGAGTCAACATACAGGCTTATTTAAATTATGACAGAACATTTACCAATCACCATATCTACTCTATTTTTCTAGTCAATAAGAACTCTTATACTTCAAAAAACTTTTTCTTTCCAACGCTTGATGTTCCTGAAAAATTCCAGGGCTTTACATTAAAAATGGGCTATGAGTATAAGAACAAATACCTCTTCGATTTTAATGGCGGGTATAATGGCTCTGACCGCTTTCAAAGCGGCAACCGATATGGTTTTTTCCCTGCGCTTGGTTTAGGATGGAATCTATCTGAAGAAAACTTCTTTAAGAAAGCATTTCCGTTTATTCAACTCTTTAAAATCAGGGGGTCGTTTGGGCTTGTCGGTTCAGATGCAGTTCCAGACAACCGTTATTTATACGAGCAATTTTATTACCGCGGCAACCCGTATTACTTTGGCGAAAACAGCAATCCTACCACGGGCATCTACGAAGGCAGCTTAGGCAACACAAATGTTACCTGGGAAAAGGCCAGGAAAAAAGATATCGGCATTGATGTAAATATGTTTAAAGACAAACTGTCTTTTACCATAGATTACTTTAATGATTACCGTTACGATCAGTTGTTCTACCCAGGTTCAATCCCTTTAATTTTAGGTGTTGGTTTTGCAAGGGAAAATCTCGCCCAGGTGCGTAATAAAGGTTTCGACGGACAAATAAAATTCCAGGATAATATTGGTAAAGTGCAGTACGATATAACTGCTGTATTCTCAATAGCAAAGAATAAAATTTTATATCAGGACGAAGCTGCGCCAGCATATCCTTGGCTTGCCAGAACAGGGCATCCCATTGGACAGCCGTTTGGTTATACATGGATAGGTTTTTATCAAGACCAGGCAGATATCGATAAAAGCCCCAAGCCAAATGTAAATCCGTCAATCATAAAACCCGGCGATCTTAAATATCAGGATCTTAACGGCGATGGCATCATCGATGAAAAAGATCTTGGCCCCATTGGCAAGCCCAACCTCCCTAATACATCATTAGGTTTAACGCTTGGTGTGCATTACAAAGGGCTCGATGTAAGTGTATTGTTTCAGGGCGCTTTCAATTACAGTTTCTCCATTCAGGGTATTGGCATAGAACCATTTCAAAGTCAAATGCAGCCTGTACATCTTTTACGCTGGACTCCCGGAAACAGTGCCGATGCAAAATTTCCGAGGCTTACATCTAATGCAACAGGCGTAAGCAGCCCAACCGCTTATCCTTCCAATTTCTGGCTCATAGATGCCATGTACATAAGAATGAAAACGGTTGAAGTTGGCTACCAGTTACCAAAAAATTTACGGCCTTTTAATATCAATAATATCAGGGTTTATTTCAGCGGGTACAATTTATTTACATGGACCAACTATTCATTGTACCAGCAGGATCCCGAAGTGTCGTCAAACAGTGCCGGGGATTCATATCTTAACCAGCGTGTAATGAATCTTGGTGTACAGATAGGTTTTTGATTTTTTTAAGAAGCTCTTTAAATTTTGTTTGCAACGTTGCGGAGGAGGCGGGACGATGCCATATTTACAAAAGATGAAAGGATTGCGACGCAACAGACGATGCCATGAAAGGCGCAGTTGGTATTATAATTATTTATTTAAAAAAAAGCTTTTAAGTAAAGCATGCAATAAGTTACTTTTAATACCGGCTGAAGTATCTTATGGCATCGGCTCTTGCGCCTGCCCCGACGAGGAGCGTAGCGACGGAACTCGGGGTCGCAATCACTTGATCGTTCGGAACATTATGGAGCTATTACCAAAGCGAAGAAAGCCAGCTGCTCAGTTTGAATTTTTAAAGACATTTGTCATCATTTAACACAATATAAAATACATCCATTATGAAAAAGTTTTTACTTCTTGGTTTTTTAATTACCTGCGCCGTTAATTCGTTTGCATTCGTTACCCAGGGTCATTGGCGCTGGCGCAAAGATGATGGATCAGAAACTACGGCTACCTGGCTGGCAGCTCAGGATGTAGCTCCTGTTATAACAAGTGGTTCTGAAAGCATCAGGCTGCGTATTGCATTGTACAACAAACAAACCGGTGCAAGTGATTTAAATACCTCAACATTACAATGTTCTGCAGATGCAGGTACCACATGGTTTAATGTTACTACTACCTCTACTTCCAAAGCATTTGTTATTGCAGGCAGCAGTTCTAATATTGCTGATCAGGATCCTACAACCCAGCAGTTGAGCGGAGAAGCAGGCTATACTTTTGAACCAGGAAAAGCGGTTGTTAATTCAAGTAGTGTTGTTTGGCATCAAAATGTTGCTGAGAAAGGCCAAACCGAATATGAATGGATCATAAAACCTACTCCGAAAATGAAAACAAATACCACCTATTTATTCAAGTTCGATCCTTTGGATGACAGCCTTTCTGCTTTAGGTGGTATCGGGCATCCGCTGACTTATGGTGCGGCATCATTAACTACCGCTTCAGTACTACCAATTACAGTTGCCAATTTTACGGTTAAAGCAGCAGGTAAATCCGTAACACTAGAGTGGGTAACGGCAACAGAACAAAATAACGACCGCTTTGAAATAGAACGCAGCAGGGATGCCGTTTCATGGACTAAAATTCTCACTGTGAAAGGAACCGGTAACAGCGACAAGACCAATAACTATAAAACCCAGGACATGAATCCTTTTAATGGAAACAATTATTACAGACTTAAACAATACGATAAAGATGGCAGCTTTACGGTTTCAGATGTAAGGTCTTTAAAGATGCTGTTACAAAACAGCGGTTCTGTAACCGTATTTCCCAATCCATCAAAAGGCGATGTTAACTTTAGTCTTAGCAACTATACAGGCAATGTAACCGCAACGCTTACCGATGTAAACGGAAGAATGGTTTATACAGAAATTTTTAAAGCAGATAATGCTGTTGCTAATTACAAGTTGAACCTGCAAAAGAAACTACATTCAGGCATGTATATTTTACAGGTTAAAGGTGAAGGGTTTTCTGAAAATATAAAAGTTATGGTTCAGTAATAAATGACCTGATGGCTGACTGAAAAGAACATGAATTTTTCATGTTCTTTTCTTTTAAGCCTGAACCTGGAATTTTTTTTTAGTATCTGAATTGTTGCTGCACCTTGCTGAATACAGAACAGAACGTTGAAGTGAGTTCCGATATATCGGAATTAAAATAACACAACCGGCGATGCCCAAAACATCAACTGCCGGTAACATAAAATTGATTCTGTATTTTTAAAAACTGCAAAAGATAATTTACGCAATGCAAAGATTTTTGGATCATTATAAGGCCGTGGCTTTTGCTTCTGGAATATTTACTTTTATCTCAGTGCTGGCTTATGTAAATTTTTTACCGGGGTGGGTATGCTTCGTGCCTTTATTTATGGTGTTACAAAACAGGCCACCCACTGCATGTTTTAAAGCTGGGCTTATGTTCGGGTTGGCTATAGCACTTCCTTCTTTTTACTGGATGGTTGCCGGGGCGCAGCGTTTTACCGGAACTGATGGTATGTATGGTTACCTGGTGATGATTGTTTCAACCATTATTCTGTCGCTTTATTTTGGAGGCATTAATTATTGCTTCAGCATTTTAAGAACAAAAAAAAGTGCCAAGCTTTCGTTCGCGGTTGATGCTTTGCTTATTGCCTGCGTGTATGTTACAGGCGAAGCATTGCTGATGCTCCTGTCAAAATACCTGCCTTGGTTTGGGTTTCATTCAGGCAATCCATTGATGGATAATATTTATTCCATTCAGCCTGCGGCAGTTTTTGGTATACACAGTATGTCGTTTATTGTTGTTTTTGTAAATTATCTTATTGCAGGTTTTATTGTAAACAAGCAATGGCTCAGGCTTTCTATACCTGCCGGAGTGATTGTTATTTATATGCTTTGCGGGTATGTAATGTACCGGCAAATTGAAAACAACCCAGGTGCCGGCAAACCTGTTAAGGTAGCCATACTTAATGGAAATATTCCCCCTGAAATAAAATGGGACGACAGCAACGGAAAGCAGCTTGTTGACAATCTTCTTGAACTTGACCGAAAGGCCACTGCGCTTAAGCCTGATATTGCTTTATGGAATGAATCTGCGGTTCCCTGGACTTACCGCCCCGATGATGACCTGGTAAATGAGATATTGAAAATAAGTGCCCCAGCCCATATCACGCACATGTTGGGTATTAATACTGATTACCAGGAAAACGAAGTATATAATTCAGTTTACGAATTATTACCCGATGGAAAAGTTGCAGGCCGGTACGATAAAAGAATTTTACTGGCTTTTATTGAGCAACCTTTTGCGGGCCTAATATTTCCATTCTTGTCAAGCCAGGGTTTTATTGTAAAAACCGGCGAAAACAACAACCCGTTAAATACGCCTTATGGTAAAGCGGGTATTATGGTTTGTAATGAATCATCTGTGCCTTCTGCCGCTTCGGGTATGGTAAGTAACGGTGCGCAATATTTGTTTAACCTTAGTAACGACGGATGGTTTAGCAACACTTATATAGCCGACCTTCATTTTTATAATGTAAGAATGCGTGCAGTAGAAACACGAAAAGATATTGCCTGCAACAGTAACTATGGCTTCTCAGGTTTAGTTAAAGCTTCCGGAGAAATAATGATGAAAGAGCGCAGCGATGAACCGTTTGTAAAAATGGTAACGGTACAGCCCAATAATGATACAACCCTTGCAGCCTCAAGCCCCTTGATATTTCTTTATTGCTGTGTGTTCTACATTCTATTTTTAGCAGCAATAAAAGTGGTTCAGAAATTCAAACGAACTTAATAAAATAGTTTTCAAATTTATTTTAAGCCGGGCTGAAGTACTGCTATAAAGCTTTGGTTGCGTCGCACACTTGTGCTACAGAAGCTATACGGAGCAATGCGTAGAATTGCGTAGGCTTGTCTTTGAAAACAAAATAATCATTGTAACAGGGGCTCCAGAACCTGACAATGGGGTTTATAACCGCATCAATGGGGTTCAGGACCCCGCCAGCGGGGTTTATAACCGGGGCAACGGGGTTCAAGACCCCTTCAGCGGGGTTAACAACCGGGACGACGGGGTTCGGAACCCGGACAACGGGGATTATAACCGGGGTAATGGGGTGCAAGACCCCGTCAGCGGGGTTAACAACCGGGACAACGGGGTTTATTCCTTTATAAACTTTATGGTTTCAGTTTTAATACCAGAATCAATCTTCGCGTAATAAGTTCCCGGAGCAAGGTTTTTTACGTTTACAGTAAAGTTGCTGTTGCCGGTTGTGGTTTTAATAATGGTATTTCCCTGCATATCGAGAATAGAGATCGTTGTTTTGCCGCCTGCGTTTAACCCCTGAATTCTTAGTGTTTCTTTTGCGGGGTTTGGATAAATTTTTATAGAAGCTTCGCTGGTTTTAATATTATCTTCTATAGAACTATTTGAAACAAACAAAGGGTCATCATTTTTTATAGTACAGATGGCACTGTCTAAACCGCCAAGTATTGCATTTACGGGATTACTTAATACCAAAGAAAATTTTTCATTACGTTCGGCTTCATTATCACCGATAATGTTAACAGTAATGTTGCCAGTTTTTTTACCTGCTTTTATTCTTAGTGTACCAGAAGTATTAATATAATCTAAACCCGCAAGCGCGGTAAGGTTTTTTGTACCGTAATTTATAAATATATCTTTTTCATAAGGATTACTTATGGTTACTTTAAATTGCACAGGCACTAATCCAATATTTCCTTCATTGGAGGAAATATTTTTTTTTAACCCGATAATAGGGCCATCATTATTGTATCTCACTAAAGCAAATACATTTTCTTTTCTTGCAGGATAGTAGCTAGTGCCTGCCTGTAAAATTTTTCCGTCCTTTTGGAGGGCTATTGCGGATGGTTCATCAGAATATCCATAAAAATCTGTTACTACAACACCATTTATTCCAAATGAGGAATCAAGCAGGCCATTTTTTAAATACCTTATTATCCCAAAATCCCAATAATTTCCTGAGTTAGGATTTGAGATGTTTCCTGAAATTACAATCTTATTATCAGATTGAGTAATAATCGAGTTTATATAGGTATAACGACCATTTAAACTTGTTATTTGTTTACCATTTATTCCGAATGAAGAATCAATGTTTCCATTGGAAAGATAACGCCATAAATAAATGTTGCCTGATTCATCATTGGAAGCAAGCAAGATTTTTCCGTCTGATTGAAGATTCAGTGCATTTGCGACTGGGTAAATATTAGTAAATACAAATCCATTAATTCCAAATGAAGTGTCAAGTACCCCATTTTTTTGATAGCGGATTATAGTAGTACCAAAATTTATATCATCATGTCCCAGGCCAGTGGCCACAATTTTATCGTCATTCTGCACAGCTAAAGAGTTAAAATAAGAATCGCTCCCGGAATTTCCATTTGGCGTTAAAATAATACCAACACCTCCAAAAGTAGAATCTACGATTCCATTCTGAAGGTATCGTACAAGTGTAAATGTTTTTTTATCAAAATTATTGTACGAAAACCCGCCTACAATTATTTTTTCATCTGATTGAAGTCCAATAGCATAAGCCTGACAACCTTTAGGCCCTATATAAGTACTTAATTGCCCTGTACCGTTGAAGGTAGAATCTGACTCTCCGGTTGTTGTAACCCTTTGAACTTGAAAATCTTCCCTTATTCCATTTGAATCTACAAAACCTGTCAATACCATCTTTTCATCAGATTGCATTATTGCTGCATTGCAAATACTCCCGAAATGTTTAAATGTAAATTTTGCAATGCCTTCATCACCATAAGAAGTATCAATAGAGCCATTTGTGTTATAACGAACACAAATGAAATTGTCTTTCCCTCCTGCCAGTACTATTTTCCCATCCTTTTGTAGCCCAAGTGATTTCCCAATGTTGGTATTTCTATTAATGGTTGTATCCTTTCCATTTATTCCAAAACTGCTATCTAATGTTCCAGGTTGTGCTGAAAGATTTACAGATATAAGATGTGTTATTGTAAAAAGTAGAGATATTGTTTTCATAAAGCATATAGTTTAGGATGAAATTTTTTTTAGTAAAGTAATTGAATATGAATAGATGCTCCAAGCATTTTTGATTAAAAAGTAAAAAGCTTTATGAAGATATAGCGTATGCCTGTATTTAAGAAAAGGTGAAAACAAAAAATCCCTTCGAAATTTCGAAGGGATTTTTTTTGATTTCTGTAGCGAGGAGCGGGAATGATCCGCCGACCTCCGGGTTATGAATCCGACGCTCTAACCAACTGAGCTACCTCGCCAAACGGGCGGCAAAAATAATGGTTTTGATTTAAAAATCATTATCGATTTGAAGCTAATTCTAAGCAGGCTGTTAATGCTGTATAAAGCTTTGCCGTACAATTATTCACGAACCGCAGCACACACAGGTACATGAAGGTTTTTAACCACAGAGTTACACGGAGTTTTTTTCACAGAGTTACACAGATAAACTCTGTGTAACTCTGTGGTTTATTTGCTCCATAGAATTACCTTCAGTGGAAGTGTGCAATCCTTCGGCTCCGCTCAGGACAGGCTGCCACCCTGAAACCAGTTCAGGGCAGGCTGATTAAATGTCGCCATGAAAGAGGAACTGTGATCCGAGCGTGGCAAGAAAAGCTTTATAGATATTCTACTGCCGGGCTCAAAAAAAATTACTTCAATACCTCAGCAAGCTTTTGTTCCAATGCAGGTCCCCGCAGCGATTGTGCAATGATCTTACCTGACGGGTCTATTAACACATTAAAAGGTATGCCGTTAAAACGATATGCCTCAGCGGCCATGC
>DGQT01000108.1 GCA_002390845.1 Chitinophagaceae bacterium UBA4407
CCAGGCATTTGTATTTCATGGTTATCGTTCCTTGCGTCGCACACTTGTACAGTATAACATTAATGAGCAATGATGATAAATATCAGGCACGCTGTTGATAATGATTTGCAAAAAATATTGGACATCTACAACGATGCCATATTAAATACCACTGCAGTATTTCAATACGATGTACATACAATTGAAATGCGGAAAGAATGGTTTGCACAAAAACAAAAAGAGAGCTTTCCTGTTATTGTAGCTGTGGAAGACAATGCGGTTGTAGGTTTCAGCACATTTGGTCCGTTCAGAGCCTGGCAGGGTTATAAATATTCAGTAGAGCATTCTATTTATGTTGAGAAAAATCAACGTGGTAAAGGCATTGGTAAATTATTAATGAGGCCGCTGATTGATGAAGCAAGAAAAAAGAACATGCATACCATCATTGCCGGTATTGATGCAGATAATAAAACAAGTATTGCATTTCATAAACAATTTGGGTTTGAAGAAGTGGGTTATATAAAAGAAGTAGGTTGGAAATTTGAAAGGTGGCTGGATTTGGTTTTTATGCAATTGATTGTCTGAACTGGGATTTGGGGAGATTTAAAGGATTATGAAGATTAAATAATTATCAATCCTGTTAATCCCTAAAATCTTTTAAAATCCCCGTTCAGACAACTTCCAACCGCAAAAGAGTGCGACGCAACAAAAGCATCATAGTAATTCAAAAGTTAGGTTCATAAAAAATATAAAATGATAAACATAACAACACCGCTCAATAAAGGCACATATAAGCAACCGAATATTTATGGTTACTACGGAAACTACGGTGGGGCGTATATTCCGGAGATGCTGCATCGTAATGTGGAAGAGTTACGCACAAGATATCTGGAGATCATGTATGATGATGCGTTTCAAAAAGAGTACAAAGATTTGCTGCGTGATTATGTGGGCAGACCAACGCCGCTCTACCTGGCAAAGCGTTTGAGCAAATTGCACAACACAAATATTTATTTGAAGCGTGAAGATCTGAATCATACCGGTGCGCATAAGATCAACAATACGGTGGGGCAAATTTTGCTTGCATTGAAGCTTGGAAAGAAACGCATTATTGCAGAGACAGGTGCCGGTCAGCATGGTGTGGCGACTGCAACAGTTTGTGCGTTGAAAGGTATTGAATGCGTGGTGTACATGGGGTCGAAAGATATCGAGCGACAAGCGCCAAATGTTGCACGCATGAAGATGCTTGGTGCAAAAGTGGTGCCTGCAACAAGTGGCAGCCAAACGCTGAAAGACGCTACCAACGAGGCTATCCGCGGATGGATCAATGATCCGCTTGATACACATTATATTATTGGCAGTGTGGTTGGTCCGCATCCGTATCCTGATATGGTGGCGCGTTTTCAAAGTATCATCAGCGAAGAAACGCGCTGGCAGTTGAAAGAAAAGACAGGCAGCGAATTGCCCACGCATGTAATGGCATGTGTTGGTGGTGGCAGTAATGCGGCGGGCATGTTCTATCATTATTTAGATGAGTTGAGTGTACAGTTGGTTGCTGTTGAAGCGGCTGGTCATGGTGTTAATAGTGGCATGAGTGCCGCAACAACACAGCTTGGCAAACCCGGCATTTTGCATGGTAGTAAAAGTCTTGTTATGCAAACTGCAGATGGACAGGTTGTAGAGCCACATAGCATTTCAGCGGGTTTGGATTATCCGGGTGTTGGTCCGTTGCATGCGCATTTGTATGAGAGTGGTCGCGGCACATTCTTAAGCGCAACCGATGATGAAAGTTTGAAAGCTGCATTTGAATTAGCACAACTTGAAGGTATTATTCCTGCCTTGGAAAGTGCACATGCGTTGGCTGCGTTGCATCAAATGAAATTTAAAACGAGTGATCAGGTTGTTATTTGTTTGAGTGGAAGAGGGGATAAAGATCTGGCGACATATATGAAAGTGATGGAAGGAAATGTTATGTAGTGTGCAGTTGTGCATATGGCATCGACTGTTGTGTCACTCACTTGTACTGATAGAAAATAGTTGAGCTGTAAGAAGAATATACAACACTCAATAATCAATATTTAATTTTCAAGTAATTAGATTGTCGTGAACGCAAGAGTTTTTGATCTGGAAGATAGATTAGTTGACTTCTCATCAAGGATTGTTGATGTTGTTGAAGCATTGCCAAACTCACGAGCTGCCAATTATATAGCAGGTCAATTGATCAGATGCGGTTTAGCGCCTTCCTTATTATATGGAGAAGCTCAAAGTGCTGAGTCAAGAGATGATTTTATTCATAAAATGAAAATTGTTTTGAAGGAATTGAAAGAATCAAGAGTTTGTCTAAAGCTTATCAGGAAAAAAGAAATGATAAAACCGATTTCAAAGCTTGATGGAATTTTCAAAGAAACAGAAGAACTGGTTGCAATTGTTTCTAAAAGTATCGAGACCGCAAAGAAGAATAATCAAAAAGGAAAATCGTGATCTGGCTTTCTTCCTTGAAAATTGAATATTGAATATTGATTATTGAATATTATATAAAATGAATCGATTAGAAGAACTATTCACCCGTAAGCAAAGTAGAATTCTCAATGTTTACTGCACCGCAGGCTATCCGCAATTAGACAGCACAGTTAAAGTAATGAAAACATTACAGGAAAATGGTGCTGATTTAATTGAACTCGGTATGCCTTACAGCGATCCGCTTGCAGACGGACCAGTAATACAAGCCAGTGGCAGCAAGGCTTTGGAGAATGGCATGAGCATTGAAGTTTTGTTTCAGCAGTTGAAAGATTTCAGGAAAGAAATTTATGTGCCTGTTATTTTGATGGGTTATATGAATCCCGTTCTGCAATTTGGCTTTGAAAAGTTTTGTCAATACTGTGCAGATGCACCAATAGATGGATTGATTCTTCCGGACTTACCAGAGTATGAATATGAAACAGAATATGGTGAAATTATTCAGCGCTATGGATTGGATTTTATTTTTCTTGTTACACCCGAAACATCAGAAGAAAGAATTAGAAAATTAGATTCATTGAGCCGGGGTTTTTTATATGCAGTCTCATCTTCTTCCATTACCGGAAGTGACCAGGATTTCTCTGCAGTTGAAACTTATCTTGAAAGATTACAAAAGATGAAGTTAAAGAATCCAATTCTTGTTGGTTTTGGCATAAAAGATAAGCACACATTTGATATGGCTTGCAGCTATGCCAATGGGGCTATTATAGGCAGTGCATATATAAAAGCTATAGAAGATGCAAATGATGTGGAAACAGCAACAAAAACATTCCTTGACACTATTTTGATATAATGAACCTTGTAATTGTAAAATATAACGCAGGCAATATTCAAAGTGTTTTATATGCACTTGAACGCATAGGTGTTGAAGCATTGGTTACAGATGACCATGAAAAAATAAAGTCTGCAGACAAAGTGATCTTTCCCGGTGTTGGGGAAGCCAGCAGCGCCATGCGTTATTTAAAAGAACGAGGATTAGATGAAGTGCTGAAAAATCTTACACAACCAGTACTTGGTGTTTGTCTTGGCATGCAGCTCATGTGTAAATATTCTGAAGAAAATAGCACTGACTGTCTGGGTATTTTTGATGAAGAAGTGAAGCAATTCAAACCAACAGATAAATCAATCAAAGTACCCCAAATCGGCTGGAACAATATTTACAATTTAAAGACTGATCTTTTTAAAGGGCTTGCAGATGAAAGTTATTGCTATTTTGTACATGGTTATTATGCAGCATTAGGAGAGCATACAATTGCAACCACAGATTATGTGCAGCCATACAGTTCAGGCTTGCGCAGAGATAATTTTTATGGCGTGCAATTTCATCCGGAGAAGTCTGCCACAGTTGGAGAACAAATTTTAAAAAACTTTCTTGAATTATAAATATGCAAATTATCCCTGCAATAGATATTATAGAAGGTAAATGTGTCCGCTTAACGCAAGGTGATTATGACCAAAAGAAAATTTACAACGAGCATCCCCTGGAAGTAGCAAAGGAGTTCGAAGGTGCCGGTTTGCAACGTTTGCACCTGGTTGATTTGGATGGGGCGAAAGCCGGTGTAGTAAAAAACTGGAAAGTATTGGAAACAATTGCTTCCAAAACATCTCTTAATATTGACTTTGGTGGCGGCATTAAAAGAGAAGAAGATGTAAAAATTGTTTTTAGCTCTGGTGCTGCCTTGGCAACAATCGGCAGCCTGGCAGTAAAAAATGAATTTGAATTTGTAAAATGGTTACTCATATTTGGCGCTGATAAATTCTTACTTGGTGCAGATGTAAAAGAAGAAAAGATTGCGGTAAGCGGCTGGCTGGAAACAACAGATATATGGATATACGATTTTATTCAGAAGTATATTGATCATGGTGTGCAGCAAATTTTTTGTACAGATGTAAGTAAAGACGGCAAACTTGAAGGCCCTTCTGCTGAGTTGTATAAAACTATTATTACGCAATTTCCAAAATTAAATTTCATTGCGAGTGGCGGTGTTAGTTCTGTAAAAGATCTGGAAGAATTGAAAGAAATTGGTTGTAGCGGCGCTATAGTTGGTAAAGCGATTTATGAAGGAAGAATTAGTTTAAAAGAATTACAAACACTAAACAATAAATAGTGCTTACAAAAAGAATCATTCCTTGTTTGGATATAAAAGATGGCCGTACCGTAAAAGGTACCAACTTCGTTGACCTTCGTGACGCAGGCGACCCGGTTGAACTTGGGGCATTCTACGCTCAGCAAGGTGCTGACGAACTGGTATTTCTTGACATTACTGCAACAGTGGAGAAAAGAAAAACGCTCAGTGAACTCGTTAATAAAATTTCACATCACATTAATATACCTTTTACAGTGGGTGGTGGCATTTCATCTGTTGAAGATGTAAGTGTGTTATTGCAAAACGGAGCAGATAAAATTTCTGTAAACACTGCAGCTTTTAAACGCCCTGAATTGATTCGCGAACTGGAAAAAGATTTCGGCAGCCAATGCGTGGTACTTGCAATTGATACAAAAAAAGAAGCAGATGGGGAGTGGTATGTGTATCTGAATGGTGGCAGAACAAAAACAGATATGAAATGTACGGACTGGGCTAAACAAGCTGTAGATCTTGGAGCTGGCGAAATATTATTGACATCTATGAATCATGACGGCACTAAACAAGGCTTTGCATTGGATATTACATATACACTTTCAACAACACTGCCTGTTCCTGTTATTGCCAGTGGTGGTGGTGGCACAATGCAGCATTTTGTTGATGTATTTAATAACGGAAAGGCAGATGCTGCTTTGGCTGCAAGCATATTTCATTTTAAGGAAATCAGTATTCCTGATCTGAAAAAATACCTGGCCCGCAATAATATAAATGTAAGAATATGATACTCTGGTTATTTCTTGCTGCGGCATCACTTTACCTTTTCTATGCAGTAAACCAAAGCAACCGCAATCGCAAAAGCAACCGGCGGGAACACATAAAAGAAAAGCAGGATGCGCTTATAGAAATGCTGCGCCATAAAAATGATGATGATTCTCCAAATAAAAACGATAAGGCTTAGCTGCATCATATACATTTAATACATTCATTCATCAATAAAATATTGGTGTTTATTATTTGAGTAGAATATCTTGCAAGCATTGAATTGCTATATGATTGAAACAATAAGCCAGTTTCACAATGGTGAAGTATAAACTTAAGCACAAGAGTGCGACGCAACGATGCATCATAGAAGCAATGCAGTTTGGCTCATAATAAAACTTGTAATAAAATGAAAAAAATATCCTTTGTTTTATCACTTCTTTACTTTGGCTTTTCGCTTACATACGCACAGTCTGTAAAAGTACACTGTAAGTTAAAAGTAGTTGGCACACAACTTACCGATGAACACGGAAACGCTGTGGTGCTGAGGGGGATGAGCTTTGGATGGAGTAATTTTCATCCGCGTTTTTATAGTGCAGGCACAGTAAACTGGCTGCATAACGATTGGAATTGCAGCGTGGTGCGTGCATCAATGGGTGTAGAACTTACAGGTGGTTATATTGAAAAGCCGGAAGAGTCAAAAGTACTGGTAAAAACTGTTGCAGACGCGGCAATAAAAGAAGGCATTTATGTAATTATAGATTTTCACAGCCACAACATTCGCCTGCAGGAAGCCAAAGCTTTTTTTACTGAAATGGCCACACGCTATGCAAAATATCCAAACGTTATTTACGAAATTTTCAATGAGCCTGATTACGAAACATGGCCCGAGGTAAAAGCATATTCCACAGAAGTAATTGCAACTATAAGGGCCATTGACCATGATAATATTATTCTTGTTGGTTCGCCGAATTGGGACCAATATGTGAACCTTCCTGCAGCAGACCCAATAACAGGTTTTAGCAACCTGATGTACACCATGCATTTTTATGCAGACACGCACAAGCAGGAGCTTAGAGACCGCACCGATGCTGCATTGCAGAAAGGGTTGCCCATTTTTATTTCGGAATGTGCAGGCATGTCTGCAAGCGGTGATGGGCCATTGAATATGGAAGAATGGAATAAATGGATCACCTGGGCAGAGGCAAATAAATTAAGCTGGGTAACCTGGTCTGTAAGCGATAAAAATGAAACATGCTCCGTATTGCAAACTACTGCTTCATCAGATGGTAAATGGAAGGATGCAGACCTTAAAGAATCGGGTATTAAGACAAGGGAACTGTTGCGCAAATACAACGGCAAACAATAAACCTTTTTTATTTCAATTGTATGATATGCTTTTTATGAGCCCATCTGCATTGCTACTATTATACATCGTTGCGTCGCACACTTTTACGTTCGATTCTTTTCCCGACACGTAGCGCAGCCTTGTTTACTTATTATTCGCATTGATACCATTAATCAAAGCATCTGAATAAATAATCGCCTCCCCAACATTGAATGCTTCATCCGGCGAGCTGTTCAATATTTTTAATTGTACTGTATGTTTACCCTTGGGCAAATCATATTTCCAGCATAACTCGTAACGCCTTGTTGTATAACTGGCGGGCAATTGCGGCGATTCAACCAGCTTGCCATCTATATAGAGTTCGGTATTATAAACAAATGTTGAAGCGCTGCTCCATTTAGCTGTTTCTCCTTTTAATACAAAGCCTGTTCCCTCAAATTCAAACTGTACTGCATCTTTATTATCAGACCATTTAACCGGAATTTTTGCAACCGGATAAACACCTTCAAAACTCTTTTCAAATCTTACTGCAACAGGCTGCTGCATTTTTACCGTAATGTTATCGCCATTAATTTTACCGCCGTTTCTTTCTATATTTTGTAATGTATGCTTAAAGCCTGTGGTGTATACATCGTCCAGGCTCATAGTGGTGTACTTAAAGTCAATGTTTTCAGCTTCCTTCAAACCCATTTTCCAGTAGGCAGGAATTTTATCATAACCCAGTACAGTACCTAAAATACCCCCAACTGTTGAAGGATTGCAATCTGCATCCTGACCGCAACGTGTGGTAATTTCAAGCGACTTTGTAAAATCTGCACCGCCATATAATAAACCAATTGTTACATATGCAGCGTTTACTTTTGCATCAATATTAAACGGTGCATAAACACCTTCGGGACAACCAATATCGTTGGCCCATTTCTGCTGAACTTCAAACCATGTTTTCTTCCAGTTGTCAGGATATTTTTTATGCCATTCAATAACATCGTGGATGCATTGGTAAAACTCACTTTGTGCAGGAACCGTTTTTAAACCTTCATTTACAATATAATTGATATCACCGGAAGTAAATGCCAGTGAATACATTGCGCCCACATAAATGCCGCCATACCAGCCATCACCATAATTCATAATATGCCCGATCTTATCACTGATTGCCGAAGCTGTATTGGGCATGCCAGGGCTCATGAGGCCTGCAAAATCACTCTCAATCTGGTAATCGATGCAATCTGCATGAGGATTGTTTTTCCACGCACCACTTGCCGGCGCTTTTATACCATGAAGAATATTGTAACGCCCGGCCTGGTTGGCATGCCATAACATGTAGCCTGCATTTGCAAAGGCATTTGCAAAAGAATCAACGGGCGCATCAAGGCCATATTTTTCAAACACATCTACAAAAGTTAAGTCCATATAAAGATCATCGTACAACCCCGGATTATACAACATGGTATTTTTTAAATAACCATCATACCAAAGCAAGGGCTGATAATCGCCTATAAATGTTCCCTGGAAACGAAACTCGTAAGGCCCGCCAAATGTTACACCAATGGTTTGCCCGGCCCAGCCACCCATGATCTTATTTTTCAACGTAGCTTTTGTAAAGCTCACTGTTTGCGCCTGCATGTTTATAATTACAAACAATGCAATAACTGTACTGATTAATTTTTTCATGATAAATTTTTATGTACTTAGCTTTTGTAGTACTATTAAGCTTTCGTTGTGTCACTCACTTGTACGTTCGTAACATTATTGGGCAATTAACAACCGTTAAAATTATTATGCTAACTTAAGAAAACTCCACGCACATTTTCTGTTTTCTTAAATTTAATTATTGCTATTAATACCGGCTATATATAGAAAGCGTTGTTGCACAATGTACAATAAAGAACAGAACCATCACGAGTGCGACGCAACCTGGTTTCATAGTAGCAGCACAGTCTGGTTCATAGTAATTTTTTTTAGACTTAAATACTGCGCTCATTAATTACTGCTTCTAATAATTTTATTTGCTATTGTATTACTGTAATTTTATGAACTATGAAACTGTTATCGCCACAGCAGATACACGAATGGGACGCTTACACAATTGCCAATGAGCCCATTGCTTCTATTGGCCTGATGGAACGCGCTGCACGTAAATGTACCGACTTTATTATTGAAGAGAACTTTATTAAAACTACAATAAAAATTTTCTGTGGCAAGGGAAACAATGGCGGAGATGGCCTGGCAATAGCTTGCCAACTTATTGAAGCAGGTTACACCCCGCTTGTGTACATACTTGAATTTGGCGCAAAAGGTACAGATGATTTTCAGGCCAACCTGCACCGGTTACACCAGCTTACAACAAGCATTCATTTTATACAGGCAAAAGAATTTTTTCCGGGAATTAATGAGCAGGATCTTATAATAGATGCGTTATATGGCAGTGGCCTTAACCGGCCATTAAAAGAATTGAGTGAACAACTCGTAAATCATATCAATCAGTCAGCAGCATGGGTAATTTCGATCGATGTGCCCAGCGGTATGTTTATTGACAAAACATCAAAAGGCAACAGTATTATTAAAGCAAGTTATACGCTTACTTTTCAATCCTTAAAACTATGCTTTCTGGTTGCAGAGAATGCGGATTTTTTTGGGGTAGTTAAAGTATTAGATATTGGGCTGCATCCATCTTTTCTGCAAAACATTAATACTGATTTGGAACTGGTAACGCAAGAACAGGTAAGTAGTTGTATTAAGCCAAGAAAACCATTTTCGCATAAAGGTACTTACGGACATGCGTTACTGATAGCCGGTAATAAGGGCAAAATGGGTGCAGCCATACTTGCTGCACGTGCATGCCTGCGTAGCGGAACCGGTTTGCTGACAATGAACATCCCTGATGATGGGTTAAACATTTTACAAACAGCTGTTCCCGAAGCAATGTGTGCCATAAGAGGTGATGCAATTGACTATTCAAAATTCTCAGCAATTGGTATTGGGCCGGGGTTGGGCACAACAGAAGAATCAAAAAAATTATTGGAAAATCTACTTGAAAATTACAGCGAACCAATGGTTCTTGATGCCGATGCTTTGAACATATTGTCAGCCAATAGAGAAATGCTAAACATCGTTTCAGCGGGCTCTGTATTTACGCCGCACCCAAAAGAGTTTGAAAGGTTAACCGGTGCAGCAGAAGATAATTTTAACAGGATAGCACTTGCATTGCAGCTTTCTCTTACTCATCCTTTTGTAATCGTTTTAAAAGGCCATTATACGCTGATTGCATATCAAGGCAAAGGATATTTTAATACAACCGGTAACCCTGGCATGGCAAAGGGTGGGAGTGGGGACGTGCTTACCGGCATACTCACAGCATTGCTTTCACAGGGATACAGCCCTTTGCAGGCGGCACTTTCAGGCGTTTACCTGCATGGACTTGCAGCAGATCATGCCTTAATAAATCAGTCCATGGAAACGATGATCGCCACTGATATTATAGAAAGTCTTGGTGCTGCATTTTATGACTTGTTAAAAGAACCTTCAAACCCTTAGCGATCCACGGAACCCTCTCGCCGCATAGTAAGATTCTGCACCATTGTGATAAACGAAAACAGTATTGTACCGACGATCGCAAAAGATGGCGCCCCCCAGTTTTCTGATATCAGCAGGTGTGTTTACCCAACTCGATGTTTTTGTATCGAATTCCCCAAGTTGCTGCAACGCTCTGTATTGTTCTTCTGTTAAAAGCTCGATACCCATGGCAGTTGCCATGTCAATTACACTATCTGCCGGTTTAAATTCTTTCCTTGCATTTAGCGCTTCACGGTCATAACACAAACTTCTTCGACCTTTAGGACTTTCCGCTGAGCAATCGTAAAAAATATATTCACCCGTTTTTTTATCAAAGCCAATAACATCCGGTTCACCACCCGTTGCTTCCATTTCATTAAGCGACCACATTTTTTCAGTATTGGCTTCCAGCTTAGCTTGTATGGTGTCCCATTCAAGACCTTTATGACGCTTCATATTTTTCTCAAAACGTGTTTGTAATGTTTTGAGTAAATGATCACATTGTTCTGGTGATAATTTTTTTATATGGTTGTCATTATTATTCTTCGCCATGACATTTTATTTTAATTATGATTTTTTACTCCAGAAATCATTCATGTAAAGTCGCTTTATAAATTCTTCAAATTCGTTACCTAATGGTATAAAATCTTCTTCATCAGCAATACAAGGCATAATTCCATAAGTTGATTTTTCTTTTCTTTTGTTAATGACATACATTTCACCTCCTCCATTTCCTCCAATATGAATTGCCCAAGGAAAAAACTCCTTGCAATAACCTTCCGTATTTTGAACTATTTCTTCCAACCAATTAAACTGGCAGTAGCTTTCTCCTACAAATCCTTCAAAGCCGTTGGTGATTTTTAAAAATTCAATATAGTCGACTGGAAATTTAAAGCAGAGTTCTTCTTCCACACTTTTAAATTTATCTATATCGACTGGAAAATTAAAGTGATTTTCATAGTCACCTTGTTTTTGAAAATATTTTTGAATAAGTTTTTCCATTCTTAGTAAGTCTAAAAATCTAAATCAACTCGAAGTTTTAATCACTAATCATTTAATCCCTTGCCATTTAGAATTTGCTGCGTATATTTTTCAATCCTTTCCTCACGTGTTTTGGATTGTTTGGCCTGGGAAAAATAAAAAATGTATTGTCTTTGCCGGCCCGGTGTTAATGCATTAAATGCTTTTTTCAATGCAGGTATTTTTTCTAATTTATTTTGAAATTCTTCAGGAATGTTGAAGTCTGAAGTCTCTTTTAATTTCACTTTCAATCCGGCTTTTTCTACTTCAACCGCTTCATAAATATATGCTTTCAGAATTTTTTCTGTCTTAACGATTTCCTTTACATCGGTAAACCTGACCTGGCGTGCCGACTGTACATTTTCTGTTTGTTGTATCAGCATTCCGCTGGTATCATTTAATAAGGCACCTTTAAAAAATAAGTATGCACAGTATTCTTTAAACACATGTATTAAAACGATGTTGCTTTCATTGTATGTATAACAAGGGCAGCCCCATTTTAATACTTCGTTTAGTCCGCAATCGAGCGCAATGATTCTTAATTGCTCAATTTCTTTTTTCCATTTTTCGTTTTTCTCAAAATAGAAATCAACCTCAGGATTCATACGTAATAACTTTTAGTAGTAATCGTTGGATGAAATGAAAACAGAACGTACAAGTGAGTGACACAATTGTTGATGCCATGAAAAACAAAAGCCTGAAACATAAGTAATTTATTCCGGTTGTCAAATGATCTTTCTATCTGCAGGCCTGAAATACCACGATAGCGCCGTAAGCAGCAGCAACAGCAAGGCAGGAAGCATTTCTGTTGCAGCATCACCTGATGCAATATGCGAAAAAATTGCTCCCGACATAACAAAGAAAAAACCTGCATAAGCCCATTCTTTCAGCAAAGGAAATTTAGGAATCAGCACTGCTACTACGCCCAAAATTTTCCAGATACCCAGCAATGTTAGCAAATAAACAGGATAGCCTAAATGTGTAATACTATCAACGCCGCCTTGACCTTCTTTTGTTTTGAATAACTGCACTGCGGCGGTTGATACCATACCTAGCCCAAGCCAGATGGTGGCAATCCAATAAATGATTTTATTTCTCTTTGACATAGTGTATTATTTTAATTTGCGTAGAATATCCTGGATGCGGTTATGTGCCATATTGATGCCCTGAGCAAATGGTAACTTCAACATTTGATCTCTCATTGCAACTGATTTATACACTACATGCATCGTGAGTTTGCTGGTGTCTTCAGTCAATTGTTCAAACTCCAGGAACTCAAGCTGCACTGCAAATGGTGTATGCTCCATTTCAAATGTGCGGGTGATCTTTTGGTTCGGACTGAACTCATGAATGGTACCATTAAACCCATGTTTGTTTCCCTTAGGATCAGTTGTTTCAAACTGGTAACTGCCATGCTTTTTATTCTCCAGTTTCAGCACTTTCGTTCCCATCCATTGTTCTATAAGTTCAGGCTCTTCATACGCTTTAAACAATAATTCCAATGGCAAATCAAATTCCCTTGTTATGGTTAATTCCTGTTTGCCGTCTTCGGCATGGATCTTTGTTTTTTGTTCCATGTTATGCTATTTTTTTGATTTGTATTTTTTCATTACGCTTTCCAGTTTATTAAAACGGCCATCCCACATTTGGCGGAATGGTTCAATAAAGTCGGCCACCTCTTTCATTTTTTTTGCGTTGATGTGGTAAGAGACTTCTCTGCCACTTTGTTCCTGCTTCAGCAATTCGCATTCGGTAAGTATTTGAAGGTGTTTTGAAACGGTGGGTCTTGCAGTATCAAAGTTTGCGGCTATGGCACCTGCTGTCATAGATTGTGTGGCAACCAGCAGCAATATCGCCCTTCTTGTCGGGTCTGCTATGGCCTGGAAAACATCTCTTCTTAAGTTCATTGCGTAGCTATTTGACTACAAATATAAAGCGTAGTTATTTAACTACATAATTTTTTATGGGTAATAATACAGGTTTCAAAAAATAAAAGCCACCACAAGAATTGCGGGGTTTTTTATAAATATTTTGTACCGGGCATAGGAATAAGCATGAAGCATTCTTGCCACGCTCGGTTCAAAGTTCTATTTTCATGGCATCATTGCCAGCCTGCAGCCCTGAGCGGCGGAGTACCTGTACGTTCGATTATATATAGATCTTTTATGTAAGGGAATGTTGACAGTGACAATACCATGAAATAAACTAACCCGCTGCAATAATTATTGGGCTTATAAATAAATTTTTAAAAACGAATCCTACTTTACTAACCCAAAAACTATCAAACTACTTCCTGCTGCTATAGCGATGCGCTGATTACCATTTACATTAAACGACATAGGGTTTGAAAGTATTTGTCCGCCTGTTTGAAACTGCCATTTTGATTTTCCTGTTACTGCATCCAATGCATAAAAATTGCCTTCTACACTTCCTCCAAAAACGAGACCGCCTGCAGTAGATAATAAGCCGGACCATGGTGGCGATTGTAATTTGAACTCCCATTTAATGGTTCCCGTTGCAGGGTCCAAAGCCTTTACAGCGCCATAAGCATTATCGCCGGGCAACAGTTGTTCGCCTCCACCCATAAAATACTGACCGGGTTTATACTCTGCTTCTTTCTTAAAATACAGAGAGCCCATCTCTCTTACAGACACATAAAACATTCGCGAAGTTTTGCTGTAAGAAGGACTGAACCAATTGGTGGCGCCCTGCAAACTTGGGTAAACAAGATTTCCTTTTTCAGTAGGTTCTTTACCGGGAATGATAATAGGTTTTCCTTTTGCATCAAGACCGCTTGCCCATGTTTCTTTTGCATAAGCTTTGCCAGCTAAAAATTCTCCTGTTTTGCGGTCGAGCAAATAATAGAACCCGTTGCGATTGGCTGTGGCTAAGGCTTTTCGGATGACGCCATTTATTTTTACATCGATCAATACGGGAATTTGATTGGCATCCCAATCATGTGTATCGTGCGGCGTGAATTGAAAATACCAGGCCATCTTGCCTGTTGTTGGGTTGATGGCAAGCACGGAACAGGTATATAGATTATCGCCTTTCCTGTTATCACCATTCCAGTCGGGACCGGGATTGCCAATGCCCCAATAAAGCAGGTTTAATTCTTTATCGTACGAGCCGGGCACCCATGTAGGAGCGCCACCTGTTTTCCAGCTATCGCCCTGCCATGTTTCATTACCTGGCTCTCCTTTGCCGGGAATAGTATTTAATCGCCATTCTCTTTTACCTGTCTTTGCGTTGAATGCATCTAAGAAACCACGGATACCTGCTTCACCACCACTGATGCCGATGATGATTTTACCATCAATGGCGACAGGTGCGCAGGTTATAGCATAACCCAATTTATTATCACCAACAATTACGCTCCATTTTAATGCGCCTGATTTTGCATCGAGACAAATAAGATGCGCATCCAATGTTCCTATGTAAACATTGTTATCAAGTATTGCAACGCCCCTGTTTACGGGACCGAAGCCGAGAAACTTTACGTCTTTAGGCATATCAGGTGTGTAGGTCCAGATCTTTCTGCCGGTAGCAACATCGAGTGCTGTAACAGTACTTGGTGGCTCAGAAATATACATGATCTTGTCAGCTACAATTGGTGTTGTTTCAAATGGTCCTTGTGGGTTTCGCAATTGATAGATCCATACCGGTGCAAGCTTTTGAACATTGTTTGTATTGATCTGTTGCAAAGGAGAAAACCTTGTAGAGGAATAGTTGCCTGAATAGGTAAGCCAGTTGCCCGGTTCATTTTCTGCATTGGCTATTCTTTGATAGCTTACCTGCGAAAAAATCTGAGCTGAAAAAAATAAACTTATGGTGATTGATAAAATAGTTTTCATTGATTTCCAGATTTATAAAGAAAGGCAACAAGATTTTCGATTTCTTTATCGCTTAATTTGGTTTTAAAGGATGGCATTAACGATTGCCCGTATTGTTTTTCTACAGACTTTAATTCGTCTTTATTAAATGAGTAATAATTGTTGGCTGCATCTTTTAACTGTATGCTGTAAGTGTCTTCGTTGATGCGTAGGCCAGTAATTGCTGTTCCATCATTCGTAATAATTTTTATGGGCAGGTAAAGCGAGAAGCCATAACCATTATCAATGTCTGTGCTCTCCGGCAATGTTGCAGCAGGATCAATGATTGCCTGCTTAAGATAAGCTGCATTGCGGCTGGCGCCTATTTCTGAAAGTTCTGGTCCTATACTGTTTCCTTCACCATTCATAATGTGACAGCTTGCGCAACCAGCGCTTGCATAAACCTTTCTGCCTGCTGCAGAATCTCCTTTAGGTGTTTCTTTTCCCTGGTTTTTCAGATAGTTGATGTATGCATATAACTGATGGCAATCTGTATCAGTGATTGCCCAGTTTGATGGCATGCCTGTTCCTGCGATGCCAAATTCAACCACATTAATAAAAGAGGCAATATCGCTAACGTGTTTAAGTTTCGGTCGTTTAAGCGAAGGCCCCGTTAATCCTGATGCATCCATACCATGACAACGTACACAACTGGCTTCGAAAGTTTTTTTCCCTTCTAAAACTGAGTCGGGCAAATTAGCGGCGACAGATGGTAGTTCGTTTAGTTTGTTGTTGTTATCGCATGCTGCGAATGCAATAAGTATGATGATATAAAAAAGGGGTTGGCGGATTCTATACATCGGTAAATGTATTGGCTGATTAATGAATGTTGATGGAAATGAATGTATCACAATATACGAAGTGACGGGAGTATCAGCAGATTTTTTCTTTTCAGTTAACGTGTTTATTACATTGAATATTCGCTACGGTAAAAGCTCCGTATATAATCAAACCGTACAAGTGAGTGACACAACTAAAGATGCATGAAGTGATCATGCCCGGCTTATTCCTGTATTTTTCCCGCCTTTTTAAATTCTCTGATAATGCGGATAACAACAGGTGTGGTTACTGCCAGAATAATACCCGCAGTTATATAGCCCATATATTCTTTTAAAGCAGGTATGCTTCCAATTAAATAACCTGCAAAAAGAAACACCGGTACCCATGCAACCGAGCCTATAAAAACAAAAAATAAAAAGCGACTGAAAGGCATCTTTACCATACCGGCAACAATGGGTGCGAACGTTCTTGTGATGGGTAAAAACAATCCTGCTGTTAATGCAAACTGCCCATACTTTCTATAAAAATGTTCTGCTGCTGCAAGGTGCTTCTGACTAAAAAATTTTGAATCTTTTTTCTTGCGCAACAATGGTCCTGTTTTTAGCCCGAACCAGTAACCCGTAATACAACCCGCAACAGAAGCAATGATCATACAAGCACATACAATAAAAATATTGTGCTGCAGTTGGCCGGTTGCAACAAACATACCCCCTGTAAAAAGGAATGCACCGCTTGGTAAAAAGAAACAAAAAAACAACCCGGTTTGTGCGTATACTGCAAGAAACATAATGAGCATGCCACCATACAGGATAATGGTTTCAGGATCGAACACAGATAACAGCGTTCCCTGTAAGCCGGCGTAATTAATAAAAATCATTGAATATTTTATACATGCACTTTATATAAACAACCACGAATGTAACTGATTAATTTCCGGCATAAATTATTTGCCGGACATTGGAATATCATGGCATCGTTCCTTGTGTCACTCACTTATACGTTCCGATATGGTATTCAGCTTTTATTGCAGCGAAGATTGAAAAGATTGTCACACAATGCTGAACTTGATTCAGGATCAATTTAAGGCTCCTCACAAAACAGTAAAAGAAAATCTGGGTTACAACGCTCGTTATAACCCAGGTTTTCTTTTTTAAAATAATGATATATTTCTGTGACTGGTAACAACTTACAGCAAAGGCAATAATGCTGTTTAGTTTACAAAAAGCAGTTGCTTTTGCAATTGATTGGCCCACGATATATGAACAATGTATATTCCTTTTGTAATGGAAGGCAGTTGAATTTTTTGGGCGCCCTGCATTTGAATTTGTTTTGTTATCAATAATTTTCCTGAGAGGTCGTATAATTTTAATTCTGCTTTTCCCGGTTTCAAAGTAGCGGAAGGAGTAACTGTAAAATAGTCTTTAGCAGGATTAGGCGATATAATGAACTTACCATTGCCTGAATTTGAAATACCGGCTGCACCGGCATCTGCAACTGCGTTTACTTTCAGGTTGTTTTTTGCCGTAACCGTAACGTAGTAATTCAACCTGTTATTTTTGATGTTGATATTGTACGACGATGTAAGTTCATTGATGTTCGTTTTAATGTTATCATCCATTTCAGAACTTGCTTGCAGTTTACTTGCACGGCGGGCCTCCACTTGTGATTCAGTATTTAAAGTTGAAATGGCACTTTGTAAAATGCAGCCATTGTGGGTATAGGTATTTCGGGTATTGGCTTCCCATGCGGCTGTAGTGTTGTTCCACAAATAAATAGTGTAGTGATAAACTGATCCGTCTGCGTAAAAATCCTGTGTTGCTTTGCTGTAATTGTACCATGTGTTTAAATTATAATCCCAATACTGGTTAATACCATTTTCAAACAAGGTATCGCTGTTAAAATTGATCAGCGTTCTCATTGAATTAACCCATGAGCCTACGCCGGTAATATAATTTTGACTGATATAATCCTGCGCCAAACTGCTTCCCGGAAAGTAATTGGTAAGATCCCTGAAGGTAACCACCCATTTTTGTGTAACATCATCCCAATAATACCCCAGTGAGTTTTGCTTTGCATAGTTGTTGCTGAAATTATAGTTGGTTTTATTGAACTTGGCCCATGCGTTATTTACCCACGAGTCAATTTCATTAAAGGTTAGCAGGTTCGCGGCGTTATACTGGTAAATATTTCTCGATTGCTTTGCCCATGCACCGTTTATATAACGTTCGTAAACAAAGTATGTAATGTTTCCGGCAGTATTCAGGTTTTCAATATACCTCGATGAATTTATCCAGGTGCCTGTGCTGATGCTCCATATTTTACTGGTAGCCGTAAAATCAGTTCCACCGTTTCCGTAGCTGGTATAAGTGTAAAGAGAAAGCCTGCCGTTTACCCACACATTGTTTACTGCATCCCAGTATTGATATAACCTTTCTGTAGCCCTGCCCAAATTGTCTTTTTTGTAAGTGTATTGAGAAGAATTTACCCATGCCGATAACGTAAGGTCCCATGTTTTATAAAGCTGTGAATCCATCTTGCAATTATCATCATAGTTTACAATCGCCAGAAAGTTGTTTTCCCATACATTGTTCACGCTTATTTCAGTTAAAGTACTGTCAGTTGAATTTGCAGATACACGGGCAGTGCATAAAAGCATTGCAATAATAAGGGTAAAGTTTTTTGTTTGCATCGAGTTGTTTTTTTAAAGAAGCCTAAATATAATTTGTATTCACTAAATCAAACTAATTTCTAAAAAGGAATATTATAAAACCGGTTTTTATTTACCGGACCTGATGAACACCCGGATGAAATTCTTTTGAGCCAAACTGAAGAATAAGCATGAAGCATTGTTGCGTCGCACGCTTGTACATTCTGATTTTCTTTTGAGCTTTTACTGCAGCGTAGATTAAAGCGGAGAGATCATCACCGCCGCCCAAAATCGAAACGCGCTCAGGATAAACTGCTACACATTGATGCCATGAAAGAGGAACTGCGAAACGATCCCGATAGCTATCGCATACGCGTCAAGCTAAAATTTAGTATTATAAGCTGAAACATATATCTGTGCAGGGTTTCCAGCATTTTATACTGCCGTTTCCATCGTGCTTTATAATACCCGTCCCTGCATAAGGCGCCTCAGCCGGTTCGGTTCAGGCAAAGCCGGAATTGCTGCGATGGCGTAGCCATATCGCAGCAAAGAAGCGGGTGCAGCGCCGTTGCAGGGACAATGCCATGCGGCAATGAGCACTAAAAGCTTTGTATTTAAAAGTTGTTAAAACAAAAACTAGCTTGACGCTAATGCGATAGCTATCGGGAAACAAAAGCCCAATAGCAGTACTTGAACTTCGTACATAAATAGCACTCCACCTTTCAACCACTTAGCAAACCGCTTAACCAAAATGTATCCTAAAATATTAAGAATCTGTCATATCTACGAAATTGTTCGTTAATTTAATCGCACCGAAATCTACCACTATGTTTAAAAATATGCTTCGCGTTGCGCTGCGCAACTTCTTAAGAGATAAATGGTACAGCCTGCTGAATATTCTTGGGCTTACCATTGGTATTACTTTCAGTGTGTTCCTGGTCTTTTATATAAAAGACGAGCTAAGCTATGATAAGTATAATGACAAGGCTGACAGGATTTGCCGCATCAATGCCTATGTAAAGGAGCCTGAAAAAGATACGATGAAATGGGCTATTACGCCGTTTCCTATGGCGCAGGCATTAAGCAAAGATTATCCTGAAGTGGAAGAAGCAGTTCGTTTATGGAATAATGGCAAAACCATGCTCAAGAACGGCAGCCAGCGTTTTTATGATGAGAAAATTTATTATGCTGACAGCAACCTGTTCAGGGTGTTTACACACAAGTTCATTGAAGGCAATGCGCAGACTGCATTGGTTGCGCCAAACTCTCTGGTGCTTACACAATCATTGGCTATAAAATATTTTGGCAACGGTGGCGGATATGTCGGTAAAACATTAGAGAACGCCAGCGGCGATGTATATAAAGTAACTGCTGTAATAAAAGATGTTCCAAAGAATTCGCATTTAATTTTTAACGCACTTATTTCAAGAAGTTCTTTGCCTGCAGATTTTGCCAACAACTGGGGTGGCTTTGGTTTCTACACGTATGTGTTGCTGAAGCCCAATGTAAATGTTGCTGCATTTGAAAAGAAGCTGGCACCTGTGTATGAAAAATATCTTGCAACCATTTTTTCTCAGTTTAATATAAAGATGCGTTTTGGTGTGCAACCTGTTACCGCTATTCATCTGCACTCAGATATGACGAACGAGCCGGAAGACCTTGGCAGCATGTCTTACATCTATATCTTTTCTGCAGTTGCCTTTTTTATGCTGCTGATTGCATGCATCAATTACATGAACCTTACTACGGCACGTTCTGCAAGAAGGGCAAAAGAAATTGGCATAAGAAAAGTAACCGGCTCCAGTAAACAACAATTGGTAATACAGTTTCTTGTTGAATCTACATTAACTGCACTGTTTGCTTTGTTGCTGAGCATTGGGTTCATTGCATTGTTCTTGCCAACCTTCAATACACTCGCCGGTAAATTCATTTCATTTACTACATTGTTTCATCCCGACATGCTGTTCATTTTACTGGGCGTGATTGTTTTTGTGGGTGTTATCGGTGGAAGTTATCCTGCGTTTTACCTGTCGAAATTCAATCCAATATATGTATTAAAAGGAAGTCTTTCTAAAGGGTCGAGTAACGTAACGCTCCGGCGTGCATTGGTTGTAGTGCAATTCTCTATTTCCATGATCATGCTGATCTGTACATGGGTTGTGTACGGACAAATGAATTACCTGCGCAATAAAGATCTTGGTTTCAACAAAGACCAGGTGCTAACTGTAGCGGCCAATTCCAATAAAGACCTCAGCAGCAACATCCGTTCCTTTAAAGATGAGGTTCGCAGCAATCCTCATGTAGTTTCTGTAAGCACTGCACAGGGTGTGCCGGGCGGCGGCATTCCTTTCAACCTGTTTTCTATTGAAACAAAAAATGGTTATACAGATAAAGGTGTTGATGTTTATTTTGGCGCAGATGAAGATTTTTTTAAAACACTTGGAATAAAAATAGTAAAGGGAAGAAATTTCTCAGGGCTGCCCGATACACTGCGCAGTGTTATTGTAAATGAAACCATGGCAAAGGAATACGGATGGGGCGATAATGCTATTGGCAAAAAAATAAAATATGCCGGCGATACAAGCAAATTTTATCTTGAAGTGATTGGCGTAGTAAAAGACTTTAATCAAAAATCTTTATACAATCCTGTAACCCCGTTAATGTTTCTTTACAGGCCCACCAACAACGTTATTCAGATAAAACTTGGTGCAAACAATATTGATGCAGGTATTGCATCAATTGAAAAATCATGGAACAAATATTTTCCTGATCTGGCATTTGCTTATACATTTTTAGACCAGGATTTTAATTCGCAGTATGCCGCAGATCAGAACCGCGGTAAAATATTTACTGCATTCTCCGTGCTAACGATTCTCATTACCTGTCTTGGCCTGCTGGGGTTAATTGCATTCACTACACAGCAACGGCAAAAGGAAATAAGCATACGAAAAGTGATGGGTGCAAACGTATCGCAGCTTATACCACTTATTACAAGAAACTTCGTTGCGCTTGTGGCTTTATCATGTCTTATTGCATTTCCCGTTGCGTGGTATTTTATGAGCAACTGGTTAAAAATATTTCCATATAACACAGGGCTCAACATCATGCCATTCCTCTTATCGGCAATTACTGTGTTGGTTATAACATTAATCACAGTAACGTTCCATACACTACGTGCAGCAATAGCAAACCCGGTTAAGGCATTGAAGAACGAATAAAGAATTCTGCATCGTAAATATGCATTGGTAAGTTTTATGTACCAGGCTTTAATGCAGGTATGAAGCTTTCGTTGCGTCGCACACTTGTACTTTTTGATATTCTATTGAGCTTTTACCACAGCGTAGATTAAAGCGGATCATTGTTATTTGGCGGACATTTAATGTGGTTTACTGCCTGTGCAGGAGATTATACTACCTATGTAAAAAAGAGTGTGGGTCTATTCAATAAACGGGTCTATGGTTAAAGTTGGCTTCAAAAAATTACAACTGAGATGATAGACTGGTATTTGATTTCCTGCTGCTGTTGGCCTCCGTAATGCGCTTTATTGCAGCGTAGAAAGAATACCGGGTTAAATAAAATAGCTTGTTTATTGCAAAGCCAACAAAAAAAAGGCGCAACTTATAATTGCTGAATGGTTTTACGGCGTATAATTTTCAGTTTTTTGAAATGCGAAGGTGGTAATCCCGTTACTTTTTTAAACTGATTAGAAAGATGCGCCACACTGCTGTAATTCAGTTTATATGAAATTTCTGTAAGTGTCAGATCATCCAGTACCAGCATTTCTTTAATACGTTCAATTTTAAGGGCAATAGTGTATTGTTCAATGGTTGTTGCCTGCATGGCCGAAAAATAGCTGGAGAGATATGCGTAATCGTAATTTAGTTTTTCAGCCAGGTAATCTGATAAGTTATTTTTTATCCGGTTAATGTTATCTATATACTCAATGATGCAGGCTTTTATCTGATCTGTAAGAATACCATCTTTAGATTTTATCAGCTCAAGCCCGGCTTTTTTAATAGAGGTACTCAGTTGCTTTTGTTGCTTTTCAGAAAGTTTTTCTTTTACCTCCACCTCGCCAAGTTCTATTTTAACGGGATTTAATCCCATTTTTTCTATTTCTTGCTTAACAACAATTTTACAGCTTTCGCAAGCCATATTACGAACATACAATTTCATGGCACTTTGGTATTGGGAATAAAAAATATTATCCTTTTAAAATCTATACCCGCAATATACCATGATTAATTTTCATTTTCTGGAACTATAAAAAGCAAAGGTGTTGTTGAATCTTTGCTGCTCCATATTTCAAGAGCATTGCCTGATGTATAACGAAACTCAAACTCGGTTGTACAGTACATTTCAGGAATTTGGTACTCCTCCGCAAAAAACTCTTCTAAGTACAGCACCATTTCATGGGGCAATGTAATAACCTCAATCTCAGAAGTATTTTTTTTAAGTGAGTCTTTTTTAAAAAAAGATACTACAGCTTTAAAAACGATAAGCCCGCCGTTCCTTAATTTGTGACAGGCAATAAAATTCTCTAATTGTTCTGTGCGGGAAGTGTTCATATATTTCGGGGTGCAAAATAATTTTATTCATACTTTTTTTTATTATACAATTACCGCTATTTTTTACATAATTTTCCTGAATCAGTAACTACGATTTAGTCATTACATGCAGGTAAAATCTGATTCCTTTTCCAACCCCGCCTCGGAAGATGTTACAGAGAACATTTTAAATAACACGCTGTATTAAGGAAGTTAACCGCTGCATCGGGAAAGTAACCCACTGTAGTAAGTATTGGGTTTATTAAAACCCGCTATCGGTCGGTGCGCTCACCAATAGAAACAAATTCAAAGCAACAATTTATAATGCACCCATCTACGCCACGATAAAAGCTCAAACAATAATCCAACCGTAAAAGTGAGTGATCCCGAAATGAATTCGGTCCCGAAAGCTTTCGGGATGCCACGCTTCGCTTAAATGTCGCCAT
>DGQT01000034.1 GCA_002390845.1 Chitinophagaceae bacterium UBA4407
ACATACATTTTGTATTCGGGTATGTTTACAAATATATAGTTGCTGTCGGTTTTCGGTGTCATCCACCGCATGCGTTCCAGGTTTACCAGGATTTGCCTGGCACGCTGTGCCGGGGTAACATTTAGTTCGGCAATCATCTTTGCACCAACGGCACCGTCAACACTAAGCCCCATGCGGCGTTGGAAAGATTTGGATGCTGAAAATAATGCACTGTCCAGCACATTGGTAGAATCGTTTACAGCAAGATCGCCCAAACGGAATAAGCGGTCTTTTACTGTTGCAATAATTTCAGACGATTCGCCAAAATGTATTGGCTTTTTTGGTTTGGTAATAGAATCCCAGTTGCCTGATTGCTGCAGCTTGTAGTACAAAGGCAGCATTTCTTTTAGTTTTTTATACGCATTGTTCAGCGGTGCAAATTCATCTGCGGCTTTGTCTTTAGAAAGTATTACCGAATCAAGCAAGGCTGCAAGGTTTACTTTTTTGCGGGGTATAAACCATCCAAGATCAGTAATGCTGCTGTCGGTGCCTTTATACATTTTTGATGCATACTTAAAAAACTGGCCTGTTAAAGAAAGTTCGGTGTTCAATACCTCATCAGGTGAATGTTTTTTCCTGTTCGAAAAATTATTGTAAAGGCTATCGAGATGGGCATTGTACAAGCTGCTGTCCTGCTGATTGCTGATGGTATTGCCAAGCAGGTTTATAAAATTACCCGCTTGTTCGCCAAGGCCGCTGCTGTCGAACCAGGCATACTCAAAATTGCGTTGTTTGTAAAAATCCAGGAATTGCTTTTCGTGGTTTTTATAGTCAGCATTTTTTTGCAGGAACTGCTCAAGCTGCAAGCTGTCTAAAAAAAGGTTGTTAAACGAGGTTATAACAGTAATGCTTTTATCTCTTTCGCCTTCTTTGTTTTCGCCGCCATTGCAGGCATAAAATACAACAGGCACAATAAAAATAACAATGCTCTTCAGTGATCTCATGCTAAGGTTGGTTAATAATATGAATATACGTAAGGTTGGTTAGCAGGATAAAATTTTTTTTGAACCCGGCAGGAGTTTTTAATGGCATCGCCTGTTGCGTCGCACTATTGTACAATCGGAAGTTGATTGAGCTTTTACCGGTGCGTAGACCGAAGCGATTAGCAGCTTAATTATTCCGACACGGTTACCTGTAGGGACTTATCACTTTTTACTTCTTTAGCCGGCGTTCCTTTTAGCAAAATATTTTTCCCCAGCACATCATCCAAAAGTTGATTGCCCATTACCTGTACATCCTTGCAGCCTTCAAGTGTTATCATGTACTTACGGTAATGAAAGGGCGTATACTTTGTTGAGCGCTGAATAATATTGTCGCTAAAGATGAGGCCTTCCGTTGATTTGGCATAAAGCACGGGATAATCAAACGGATGAAAAGTATTCTGCACAATCGTAATGTTGCGGTGAAACGGGTTATCTACATGCGGCTTGGGTATTTCCGGATCAATGCTGATGATCGCTTCGCAAAACTGGTACATCGATGTAAGGCACGCATCATTAAAAGTGTTGTTGCGAATGGTTACATTTTTTACCGCGCCTGATTCGTACCAGCCATTCGCGTCACCGGGAATTAAGATAGCACTGCCGCTCGATTCAAAAGTATTTTGCTCAATAAGCACTTCGCCGGGTGTTGACATTAAAATACCCCTCGCCCTGTTAGAACCAAAGTAACTGTTGCTGATGCTTACATCGGGTGTCCATGTAAGATTCTCCAAAGCATCACCCGCCATGATATCCGCAGGAATATTGTTGATAAAAGTTATTTCGAATTCTTCCGGCGATAATTTTTTGAAAGAAGCAACTTTTCCCATCGCCACAGTACTCATGGATTCGTTTTCTATAAAGCCAACTTCATCATTTGCTTCTGCCCAGGTAAAACCAATACTTTGCGGGTGAACAAATTTGCATTTGAGTGCCTTGCTGCTCATCTTTTCGGTTATCAGCACGCTGGTGCCATGCACGTTGATCGGGTCATCCATTAGCCCCATAAAACTGCAACTGTCAATATCAATTTTGCCTTTACAGTTAGAGAAATGAAAGCCATCATCATGGCCGGATAATACGCGGTTCTTCGCTTTGTTCGGCACACAGTTTACGTTCCTGAATGTTAAGTTCTCTGAGTACTGCGATAAAATGCCCAGCCCCGCAGTCTGGTACATATTCATGTTTTCAATCGTCACGTTTTTGCTGTTCTGTATAAACGTTCCTGCGTGCTCACGGGCACTGTGCCGCAGCACCAAATAGTTGCCCACTGCGGGTTTGCGTTTAAACGGATAAGTCAAACGCACGATGCCTTTTTCTATTTCTGTGGCTTTGTAATTATCCCATCCATCGCCCAGGCATCCATCATCGCCGGTGCGCTGTGTTATAAACTTTGAATCTTTATCAAATTCCATCGCGTCCCAGAACGGGCTTTTCCATCCTTCGCCCACAAAAACGAGCTTATCGTTTTCTATAACGTAAGGCGATTCATAAGCGTTAATCTGCAGATCAATATAATCACCCGTAACATGCAGCACCTGCGCCTGTGCCGTCATAGGAATATCCCAATCTATGTTTACATTTTCAATGCGGATGTTGTTGCTGCCATCAATCGTGAATGGTTGCATGCGGCCATGAAAAATAAAATCAGATCCGCCACAATCAATGGTGATGTTGTTTGCTTGCTCAATCAATATCGGGCAGGTACGCAAGGGGATCACATCGGTATTCGATTCATAGTATTGCTTCTCCGCGCAATACTGCGGCCAGAAATCATAACGGCCTTTAGGAAACAGCAGCACTGCATTCGCTTTGGTTTTGCATAACTCAATCGCTTTGGCAACAAAGGGCACGGCATTTTCCCTGGAGCCGGGTTGGTAACCAAATTGTGTAATAGAAATTGTATCCTGGCAAAAGCAATTGGCGCAAAAAAGTATATGTGCAAGTGTTAGAATTGGTTTCATCATTTCGTCTGCTGATTGTGTTATTTGGGTCTGCAAAAGCAGAACCGAATGTAGAATATTTTTATGTTCCCGGCTATGGTATATTATAGCATCGCCTCTTGCGTCGCACTCTTGTGCGTTTGGGTGTTGATTGGGCTTTTAACGGTGCGTAGATTGCGTGGGGTTCGCAAATGCAGCTTATATGGATATATATACGAAGGCTTTATTGAAACTTTTGTTTACTTTCAAATTAGGCCTAATTTGCTGACATGCCAGAGTTAAATTCCTTTGGCAAATAAAGAACATAGGCCAAACAGTTAGAATTATAAGCATCAATGGCAGACTTCATATGCAGGTCGAGATTCACTTTAGTCTGTTATTCAAAAAATAAAAAAATATCTGATGATAGAATTAGAACCAAGCTTTAGGCAATTTTTAGAGGATAACTTTGAGCTGATTGAAAGTAAATTTGATGGCGCAGTTAATATTTATTCTTCTAAAAAATTGAAGTTGAGAATTGTGCGTGATCAAAACACAAAATTGTTCATGGATATTTCAACACTTGATAATCCTCAAACATCTTCTGACTGGGTTATCATGGATGACTTGCGCTCTTATATGTTGAATAATGATGACTATTTAGAATACACAGACTTTTATAAAGTTTCAAGTTTCTTTCAAGAAAATTTTGATAATATTCTTTCATTGCTAAATATGAACTATGACAATGTTAAAAAAGCTTTGAAAGAAAGAGGAGAATACCGTGCAGAATTAAGATACGGGCCTATACAAAAACAGGACTTTCAGAGTACTCATAAATCTTTTAAAGAAAATCAACAACAAAATAAGAAACCTTGGTGGAAATTTTAAAATTGAAGACTATATCGAAATCTACGCACCGGTAAAAGCTCAATTCCTAATCCAACCGCACAAGAGTGCGACGCAAGCAAAGCTTCATAGATGTTCCATAGTTTGGTCCATCCTTCGGCTCCGCTCAGGACTTATATTTCGCTTCAATCAACTCCAAACTGCAAACTATTTCCCCGGCCTGTCTGCATCACTAACGCCCCACTTTAAAGAAGGTTTATTGCCCATTATAAGTACAAGTGTGCCGCCTTTTAAAATATCGCTATGTTTAATAAATGATTTTGTGTAAGGCTTTGCATTGAGCGTTGCCGACTGTATATACATATTTTTATCGCTGAGGTTTTTGGCGGTTACGGTAAACGTTTTTCCATTGGCGAGTTTAATGGTTGTTTCGTTCATGAGCGGCATGCTAAAAACATACTCGCCGCTTGCAGCATTTACGGGATAAAAACCGAGTGCACTCCACACATACCATGCACTCATTTGTCCGCAGTCTTCGTTGCCGCAAAGGCCGTCTGGTTTATTCGTGTACAGGTTTTTGGTGATGTAGCTTACACGCTCTGCACTCTTATAAGGCATGCCCGCATAGTTGTAGAGATAAGCGATGTGGTGACTGGGTTCGTTGCCATGTGCATACTGGCCAACCAACCCGCTGATATCGTTGGAAACGTTGGTGCCATTGAGTTGTGAGCTTACGGTAAAAAGTGAATCCAGCTTTTTTACGAATTGCTGTTCACTGCCATGCGCATGAATAAGTCCGTAAACATCCTGCGGCACAAACCAGCTATGTTGCCAGGAATTGCCTTCGGTAAACATGGCTTTATCGGGATCGTGTTCGGAGTAGTACGGATCAAAAGTTTGCACCCATTTTCCATTTGAATTTTTCGCTCTTGTAAAACCAATGGTTGTATCAAATAGATTTTTCCATGAAGTGGAGCGCTGCATAAAAGTATTGTAGTCGTCTGTCTTATTCAGCTTCTTTGCTACCTGTGCAATGCACCAATCGTCGTAAGCATATTCGAGTGTTACAGTTACACTGCTGCCATATTTATCCTGTGGCACATAACCATATTGCCGGTAAACATCTGTGCCGCGAATCGTTTGCATGGCGCTTTTTTTCATGGCTTCAAAAGCTTTAACGGAATCAATTCCTTTGAAGCCTTTGAGGATTGCATCGGTGATAATTGGAATAGCATGATAGCCCGTCATGGTATTGGTTTCGTTGAACTGCAAATCCCAAACTGGCAACAAACCATACTGATCGTAGAAGTCGAGATACGAGTTAATAATGTCGGGAACCCGCTGTGGCTGCAACAAAGTAAACAAAGGGCTTTCGGCGCGGAATACATCCCACAAAGAGCTTACAGAATACACCGCATGATCGCTGTGCTGCACATTGCCTTTTACATTTTTATAATTTCCATTTGCATCGCTGAATAAGGAAGGTGCCAAATAACTATGGTATAAAGCGGTGTAAAAAGTTTGCTTCAACGCTTTGTTGTTTGTTTTTACTGCAACCTTACCAAGTTCTTTTTCCCAGCTTGCTTCTGCTGCTTTTTTAGCTTCATTGAAATTGATGTTTTGTGTTTGCTCCAATGCTTTTAATGCGCCCTGTATGTTGGCAAAACTTAAGGCCACTTTCATTTCTATGGATTCGTTGGCTTTTGTATCGAACAGCAAGCAGGCCACAACGTTTTTATTTTTTACGGAGTCCCTCGCCGTGCGGTTGATGCCTTCAAAAAAAACTTTACTCTTTACGGGTTTTGATGTGCGTACTGCAAAAAATACACGCTGATCTTTTGCCCATCCCGTAGAGTAGCGGTAACCTGCAAATGTGCTGTCGTTAATACGTTTGAAGAAACATTCGTTGGCGGCATCCCAGTTGATGGCGAAGCCAAGATCGAAACGAATCATCGCATCTTTTGCTTCGGGAAAAGTGTAGCGGTGAAAGCCGCAGTAATTGCTACAGGTGAGTTCTGCTTTTATGTTGAAATCTTTCAGCAGTACACTATAATAACCCGGCGATGCTTTCTCCTCTGCATGCGAAAAACTGCTGATGATCTTTGCTGTGGAAGGTTGTTTATTTACCATTGGCAAAACCGAAATATCGGCGAGGTCGCCAATGCCCGTACCGCTTAAATGCGTGTGGCTGAAACCCTGTATAATACTATCGCTGTAATTGTAACCGCTGCACCAATCCCAGCCATTAGTGCCATTGTCCGGACTTATCTGCACCATACCAAAAGGCATTACTGCACCGGGGTAAGTATGGCCATGCGCAGCCGTACCAATGAACGGATTTACATAATCAATTACACGTTGTGCAAAGGTTGAAGCTGATATAAAACACAGAAAAATAACAATGAATTTTTTCATAAAGAATACCGTATTGATAAGAGGAAAATTTATCAGCCAAGCTACAGAAAAAGAATGATCCGAAGGTTCGCGACAAAACCCGCCCACATCAATTATTACTTACTTAATGCTTCAATTGTTTTCATAATAAAATCTTTTGTTTGCGGGCCCACACTCATGCTGCACAAATATTCGCTGTTGGGTATTTTTTTTGAGGCATCGAAAAATTCGGGCTTCAGTATATAACCCAGTGCATCCATACTAAGGCCCAGTACAAACTTTGGCCCGTTTGTTTTCATTAATTCTTTTGTAGCAAAACTCATTGCAGGAACCGTTTCACCGGGATGCGTTGCAAAACATGCTTCACCAATATTGAAAAATGCAATTTCTGTAGTAACCGAATCTGTAATCTTTCGCTGAATAACATTTAATGCAGACAACTGTTTGAAGCCTTCATTCTCAACAGGCATGGTAAGCAGTTTGCTTTTGAATATAATTTTATTTTGCTGAAGCAGTTGCGGATTTTGTAAAACAGTTAAAACAGTTGCTGCCAGGCCATTACCTTTTTCGTAAGCATCTTTAAAAGTTTTGGGTACATGCTCGGGTTGAACCCACCCACCAATGGCGCCCTGCAGAAACATGTTTACGCCACCTTGTTTTTTATTTAAAAAGTCGTAGTAACCTGCTACATAATCGGCACTTGTTTCGCCGGTGCTGCCATCCATTACAGTTGGGTGGCAGGCAAAGTTTGTAAGCGTTGCAATGTTTTTATTTTGCGCATCAATAAACTGTAAAACTGTTACTGAACGGTCAAGCTCGGCGGGCTGCGAAATATTCTCCACCCAGTCTTCGCCGTAGTGGCTCACTGCATACTGCGCGGTTGCAGGCTGCATGCTGTTGTAAGCTTTTACAATTGTTGCTGCGGCCGTTGAAACAAATGATTGCATAAACAAACTGTCCACACCCGAATGCATCATATCGGTGCCCCAAATGCCCACCACATCGGGGCCTGAGTGTGTATGCGTTGATGACATTATAATATTTTCTGCGGGAAAATCAGTCAACTCTTTTTTTACTGCATCTCGTACCTGTAGCAGTTGCGGGTACAGCATCCCAATGCAGTCAACCGTAAAAATGGCCATGGTATTTTCTCCATTGCTTATCACAACTGCTTTTACAAACAGGTCATCATGCATACCGGTAAAGTGCCTGTTCCGGTCGCCGCCTGCAATAAACAACCCGGCTTTTGGTGTAATGATAGCAGAAGCTGCACCTGCTTTAAAACCAGCAGCATTTTGCGCGGTTAAATTTTGTACAGCAACAACAACGATGAGCAAAAGCAATAATATTTTTTTCATACAATGGCCTTATTGATAAGTAAAATTTTTTATGAGCCAAACTACAGAAAAAGAATGAGACTTTGGTTGCGTCGCACACTTGTGCTGAAGTATGGCTATTAGCCATTGGCTGTTAGCTAATAGCTAAAGGCTAACAGCTAAAAGCTTTTGTTGCTTATTGTTCTGAACGTAAAAGAGTGCGACGCAAGTAAAGCTTAATAGATATTCAAATGCCCGGCTCAAAAAAACTAAATGCAAACAGGGTTATTGCTTGTAAGGAAAATAGTAACTTACCTTTTTAAAACAGATTAAATTCCAGAAGAACTACTATGAAAAAAGCGGGTTTACTTGCATTGGTTGTAATGATTGCAGTAAGTGGATTTACTCAGAAAGTTACGGTTGCTGTGGCGGCAAATATGCAGTATGCAATGAATGCACTTAAAACAAAATTTGAAAAGCAAACAGGGATAAAAACAGAAGTAATAATTGGGGCATCAGGTAAACTTACACAGCAAATACAGGAGGGCGCACCTTTCGATGTTTTTATTTCAGCAGATACAAAATATCCGCAAACCCTCTGCCAGGCCAAGCTTACCAGTGATACACCTAAAGTATATGCGAAAGGAGTACTTGTATTATGGACCGCAAGAAACGATTTAAAACCCGAAGTGAATTTACAATTGCTGTTAATGGATAATGTAAAAAAAATTGCCATTGCAAACCCCAAAACAGCGCCATACGGCTTAGCAGCAGAAGAGATATTAAAGTACTATAAACTCTACAATACACTGCAGAAAAAATTAGTGTATGGGGAAAGCATTACACAAACCAACCAGTTTATTATGTCGCAGGCTGCAGACATTGGTTTTACGGCAAAATCTGCAGTGCTGTCTGATGAAATGCGGGGCAAAGGCTCCTGGGTAGAAATTGAACATAAAGCTTATCATGATATAGACCAGGCAGCAGTAATATTAAAACACGGAATAGAAACAAATAAAGAAGCTTCGGAAAAATTTTATACTTATCTGTATTCGGCAGAAGCAAAAAAAATCTATAAACAGTTTGGGTACATTGTTAAGTAAGTCGGGGGGCTTAATTTTACAAGTATGATTGACCTGGAACCATTTTGGATTACTTTTAAGCTGGCAGTAATTACAACTGCCATTCTTTTTTTAATTGCTGTGCCTGTTGCTTACTGGCTTTCTGGTTCTAAAAGTAAGTTTAAAACATTTGTGGAAGTAATCGTAAGCATGCCACTGGTGTTGCCGCCATCGGTAATTGGATTTTATCTTTTACTGGCGTTTAGCCCCTCACAAACTTTTGGAAAATTCCTTGAAGAACATTTTGATATAAGGCTTGTATTTTCTTTCCCGGGTTTGGTGATTGCGTCGCTTATTTACAGCCTGCCGTTTATGGTGCACCCCATACAATCTGGTTTTGCTGGTTTGTCGCCCACACTTAAAGAAGCATCCTTTTCACTCGGCAAAAGCAAATGGCAAACGCTTACAAAAGTATTACTGCCCAATATTAAATCTTCAATATTATCAGGCCTGGTGCTTACGTTTGCGCACACGGTTGGCGAGTTTGGCGTTGTGCTGATGATCGGCGGTAATATTCCCGGTGAAACAAAAGTTGCATCGATTGCTATTTATGATGAAGTGGAATCAATGAATTATCATAATGCGAATATTTATGCGGTCATATTATTTGCTGCAACATTTATTATTCTGCTCTCTGTGTATTTAACCAATCACCGCCTGGAAAAGATAAGAGGAATATGATCGAATTTAACCTACATAAAAAATTACATGCAGGTTCCGGAATAATGCAGGTAAACTTTGAATATGCCATTAAAGAAGGCGAGTTTGTAAGTATTTATGGTGCATCAGGAGCGGGCAAAACTTCTATCCTTAGAATGCTTGCCGGGTTCTTTAAACCTGATGCCGGAACTATTGCTTTTAATAATGAAATATGGTTTAACAGTGCTCAAAAAATAAATCTACCCCCTCAAAAAAGAAGCGCAGGTTTTGTATTTCAGGATTACGCCCTGTTCCCCAACATGAGTGTAAAAGAAAATCTTGAATTTGCTTTACAAAAAGGGGAATCTAAAAATATTATTGATGAATTATTGAACTTAACAGAACTGGAGCAATTTAACAGCCGGAGAATTCAAACCCTTTCCGGTGGCCAAAAGCAGCGTGTAGCACTGGCAAGGGCTTTGGTAAGAAAACCAAAATTATTATTGTTGGATGAACCACTTTCTGCAATAGACAATGAACTGCGCGCAAAGCTGCAGCATATTCTTATAAACATACATCGCAGGTACCATTTAGCAACGATCCTGGTAAGCCACGATGTTTCAGAAATCATCAAATTATCGGATAAAACAATCTTTCTTGAAAACGGTGTAATTACAAAAAGCGGCGAACCCGCAACCTTGTTTTTCCCCGAAATAAACGATGAAAAATTTACCATAGAAGGAAACATAATAAAGATCGAAAAGTTGGAAATCGATTACCGGGTAACGGTGCTGTCAGGTAATCAAACAGTAAAAATTAAAGTGGCTGAAAGCGAGGCGAAAGAATTAAATAAAGGAGATAAAATTATAGTATCGTCAAAGGTGTTTGAACCTGTTATTCAAAAAATCTCTGCCAGTTAAAATAATCCTGAGCGGAGCCGAAGGATGAACCGGGCAAAATCACTTTGTGAAGCTGTTGTTGCGTCGCACACTTGTGCAGTTAAATTTTTGAGTAGCATTTAACAGCCGCGTTACAATAGTACTTTCCTGTTGTAAAGATTTTAATAAGCCTTTTGCCGTGGATGCTGTAGATGATCATTGATATACAGATGAACGGATTGCGACGCAAGAGGCGATGCCATTAAAAACCAATGCTGGTATTACACCTGTTTAAATAATTCTAAATTGATTTTCTTAAGCGCGTATAAAAATATCTTAACTTTTCTGCAGATACAATAGCTGTGGCAACGCAACTTTTTTTAAATGAAAGAAATAAAAAATATAATAGAGGCTTTTGAAAAAGCACAACAGGAAGGCAAACAAACCGCACTTGCCACTGTGGTGCATGTTGACGGATCGAGCTACCGGCGCCCCGGCGCAAGAATGCTGGTTACAGATGAAGGGCAGATTACCGGTGCCATTAGCGGTGGTTGTTTGGAAGGGGATGCATTGAGAAAATCTTTACTGGTAATTAACCAGCAAAAACCGATGGTAGTTACCTACGACACTATGGATGAAGATGATGCAAAATTCGGTGTAGGTATTGGCTGCAATGGTGTAATACAGGTATTGTTTGAACCCATTGATCCTGCAAAACCCAACAACCCCATAGAGCTTTTAAAAGCAGTAACAAACAAAAGGCAATCCGCAGTAATCGTTACATTGTTTTCCTTACAAAATAAAAAAGATCCGCAGCAGGGAACATGCTTTTTGCTGAAAGAAGATGGTTCCATTTTCCAAACCAATGAAGAAATTTTTGCAAACGCAATTTTTATAGAAGATGCCAAAAATGCATTTATTAATAAAGCTTCATCCTTTAAAAACTATACAACAGAAAATAAAAATATTACCGCATTTAACGAGTTTGTAAAACCTGCCGTTTCGTTGGTAGTAATTGGCGCCGGCAACGATACCATTCCATTAATTGAGATGGCAGATATTTTAGGTTGGGATACCACTGTAGCTGATGGCCGTGCCAATTATGCAAAACCAAACAGGTTTGTAAGCGCTTGCCAGGTACTGGTTTCCAAGCCCGAAAATGTTTTGGAAAAAATCGCTATTGACAATGAAACTGTTTTTGTTCTGATGACACACAACTATAATTATGACCTTGCTATGCTGCGGGCACTGATTAAGAAAGACGTTGTTTATATCGGCTCTCTCGGGCCAAAGAAAAAATTAGACCGCATGCTGAATGAATTGAAAGAAGAAGGCATTGAAATTTCTGCCCGGCAACAGTCATCAATCTTTGGCCCGGTGGGTTTGGATATTGGCGCCGAAACTTCAGAAGAAATAGCACTGTCTTTATTGGCAGAAATTAAAGCGGTACTATCACAAAAAAACGGAGGGTTCCTCAGGAATAAAACCGATGTTATTCATTCGCGTTCAGAAACAGCAATTGAGTTGGTAAATGTAAATTCAAAAAAATAATAAAAAAGCCAGGAAGGAAAATCTGCTTGCCGGCAGGAACATATAACACTTTACTTTCTTTCGCCCTGATTTAACTTTTATACAACTGTAAATTGCACTGATAATAAGTGCGAGGCAGGATTAGGTAAGCAGCTAATTTTTATGAACCAGATATTTAATCAAACAGCCTTTAAACTGTATAGACCTGATGGCGGTTAATGGGTAAAAACCACTAAAAATTATAACCCAACCGTATCATATAATTTCGGGGTTGGCCGGGCCATTTGCTGATGTTGTTGTAAGCTGCTGTCCAATAAATTTTATTGGTAATATTGTTAATGTTAAGTGCAATGCTTATATGGCTGTGTGTGTAAACAATACCGGCATTCGTTATAAAATAAGAAGGCAACACAAGGCTTTCATCCAGGGTATTGCGTTTACCGGCCTGTTGGTGGCCCGCAGTAAAACAAAGGCCTTTTAATTTACCTTTTGGGATGGCATACTTAATAAAACTGCTGCTGCTGTTGCGCGGTGCATTTTCTTTAATGATCCCTGCTTCGCCTGGTTTATCACTTTTGGTAATTTTTGCCAAATTGTATGCGTACGATAATGAAAGGCTTAGGTTCGGTAAAATATTACCGTTGGCCTCGGCTTCCAAACCCCTTGCACGCTCTTCTCCGCGCTGCGTGAATAAATCAGGATTCTCCGGATCGTTTGCATTTACTGCAACATTTTTAATGGTAACCTGGTAAATGGCAAGTGTTGCAAATAATTTATTTTTAAAGATGCCCGTTTTAATTCCGGCTTCAAGCATTTCGCTATAAAGCGGTTTATAAGGCTCGTCAAAAACCTGCGTAATTCCTGCAGATTCAAAAGGATCAAAGCCTTTATTATACGTTGCATAAAGATTTACATTTTTTGCAGCAGCATACACAATACCGATTCTTGGCAGCAATATCTTTTCAGCAATACTGTTATCACCTTCAGCTTTGTAAAATTCGCTCCGTAATCCTGCCAGTAACTGCCATTTATTTATGCTTATCTGCTCCTGTACATATAGACCATTGGTGGTATATTCATCGGCATCATCATCTTCACCTTCTTCGTTGTCTTCGTCTTCATGCTCGTAAGAATTTACCGGTCTTTCAAAATATTGCGGGTTACGCAAACTAAAAGTGCCTGCAATGCCGCTGCCATCGCCAAAAACATCGGCTAATTCGCCATGCCATTGTGTTGTACTTACACTGCTCTTAATAAAATCATAACCTGCCAGTAACTGGTGCTGCAACTTTCCGGTATTAAACTGGAAGGTAAAATAATTGGTAAGGTTGTGGGTAACTGTATTGAATTGCCTGTTTGTGTAATTGAGGTAAACCGAATCATCCGTAATAAAATCTTCTATATGGTGATCTGAAAGACCTTGCCAGGTAAGATAGTTGAGATATGCACTGCTGAAACTGATCTGCTTATTGATTTTATAAGAAAACGAAAGGATAGAAGCCAGGGTTGTTTCATTAAGATAATCCCCCGGTTGTGTAACCATCAGGCTTATGGGTGTTGATGTTAATCTATTATCATCTTCAAAACCAGGCTGCCCCCTGTCTACTACACTTTTTGTATGTGTAAGGGATATATCAAGGTTCAATTTTATTTTTTCGTTGGGTACATAAGAAAAAGAGGGTGCCAGTTCAAAAGACTTTGCGAAAAACTGGTTACGAAAAGATTTTGTGTTTTCATAACCTGCATTAAAACGACCCAGTATATTTTTACTTTTATTCAGCGGCCCTGTAATATCACCCTGAACAAAAACATTGTTCCAGCTACCTTTATAAAGATCCAGTGAATATCCTTTTTGCTGCAAAGGTTTTTTGGTAACAAGATTTATGTTTCCTCCCGGATCTGCATTTCCATATAGTACGGATGTTGGCCCTTTCATTATTTCAATCCTTTCAATATTTACCAGCATCGGGCTGGTAAGAGAAGTATTGTAGGTACGCAACCCATTTATCAAATGGGGATTTTCGGCACGAAAACCACGAATGGTATATTCATCGTAACCTGAATATCGGTTTACACCAGCTACATTTTCCAAAGCATCCGGCAAATAAATGCCCATTTTATCTTTTATCAGCTCTTTGGTAACTGTTGAAACAGATTGTGGAATATCTTTTACCGCTGTTTGTGTTTTGGTACCAGCAAAGCTATAATCGCTTTTGTATGATTGTGCAATACGGCCAATAATTTCTACTTCCTGTAATTGAGCAATTGCATAATCGAGCTGTACAGTACCGATATCGAGTATTTGCGCAGTATCAATATGCACAAACCGCTTATATGTTATAAACCCTATGCCTGTAATAATGAGTGTGTCATTTAGCTTTGGTAATTGTTCTAAAATAAAAAACCCATTCTTATCTGCAACAGTTTTTTTTCCTGCAATTTTAAGCTCGATAGTTACATAAGCTGCAGGCTTGTTTTCAGAACTTGCAACTTTGCCTTTTATGTTGCTTCCGCTATTTGTTTGCGAAAATATATTGGGTATAAATAATAAAAGTCCAAACAAAAGAAGAAGGATATTTATTGACGTCCTCAAAAATGTTTTATTTAATTTGTAAATAAAAATAGCCATGACTTACGGTGCAAAATAAATATATATTCTTTATCGCACTTTCAGGCAGGTCTTAAATATCTATTATCTTTTTAGATCACTTTACAGAGATGGAGATGTATGGTGCAAAATTAACGCAACAAATCGCAAGGCTTTAAACCAGTGTGCTTTTTAAATGCAGCAGAAAAATGAGAGATAGATGAATAGCCAAGCAATGCAGAAACGTCTGTAACGCTTAAATCTTTTTCGTATAAGAGATACTTGGCATGCTCCATACGCTGTTGCTGGTAAAAGTCGAAAATTGTGGTACCAAAAACTTCTTTAAAACCCTTCTTTAAATAGCATTCGTTAATAGCTACTTTGCGGCTGAGTTCTTTAATAGTAATAGGTTCGCCTATACGTTGTAATAAAATTTCACGGGCAAGATAAATGCGTTCTTTACCAGCATCATCTGCAAGGAATTTGCATGTAAATCCTTCTTCCTTTTCATCTACCAAACACTCAAGACTGTAAAGCAACAGCTCATGCACTTTAGAGTTGGTGAAAATGTTTTCCATTGCGCCGCTGTAACTGTGGTTAAGCAATGCATCCAGTGCAATACGCTTACGGCTGCATACAGGGAATATTTTGGTAAAAGAGTTGGGATGCTTAAATGCAAGCACTTCATCTTTACGGTTGCTAAGTTTTACATTGTGTACAAACTGGTGCAGGAATGTTGCAGAAAAATGGAATGTAAAAACATCAACTGTTTCATGTTTGCCGCTGCAGTTTTTTGTAGGCTGTTCCGAACACTGAGAACAATTTTTTTCGAAACAATATTTGTTACCGCTGATGCAGTAACGCAGTTCCATAAAATTCTCCTCCGGCTTTTTTTCATTGTAGTGGTAAACCATCATACCGGTATCTTCGCTGCTCCACTTTTGAAGCGCGTAATACCTGCGTATCACATACTGTATCGAGCCCGGAATATGCTGCTCTTTCAGGTGCAGCAAGTTCATATTGGGCTCAATGCTGTTGCCATGCGCCACTTTTAATATGTCGAGTACCTGTAACATGAAGCCGTAAAATTAATGTATCTACATGTAATTGAAAAGTTAAGTTGTCATTGCAGTGTAAAAACATTGCCGTTAAGCCAGGCTTATAAGCTTAATTATTTTATAGTTCATAAAATACAAAAGCATATTTAGTTACCAGCTTTTGTACATTGTTAAACCTTCGTTGTGTCACTCACTTGTACGTTCTGATCATTCTTCGGCTTTCTCGTAGCGAAGTAAAGAATCATAAATGCTGCAAGTACGCCTACACCAGTTAATGCAGTCATAGGTTGATCAATCGCTATGCTGATGCCCACAAAAGTATAAGCAGCAATAAATATAATGGGCAATACGGGATATAATTTCATAGAGTAAATACCCGTGCCGTCTAAGTGTTTGGTGCGTTTGCGCAGCATAAATATGGCACCAGCAGAAGTTGCCATGCCAAAGCAATCCAGGAAGATGGTAAAGCTGAGAATTTTATCAAACGTATCGGCAAAAAATAAGATCACAATACACATGGCAGCAAACGTGGTCAACGAAACAACCAATACATCCCGCTTGTTCGATTTTTTCTGAAACATTTTTGGCAACACGCCATCTTCACTCATGGCAAACATTACCCGTGGATTGCTCATCAATAGTGCATTTACATAAGCAAGCACCGATAAAAAAAGCAATGCAGAAAAAATATTGCCACCTGTTTCTCCAAACAGTTTTGATGCCACCACTTTTGCTATTTCCTTTTTATTGCGCAGGTCATCGAAGCCCAATACTTTATAATAAGAAAAATTAACCAGCAGGTACAGCGAAATAATAATAGCAATGCCAAAGAAAATGCCACGCGGAATATTTTTTGAAGGCTTATCTACTTCACTGCCAAAGTTAATGGTTTGCTGGTAACCGCCAT
>DGQT01000076.1 GCA_002390845.1 Chitinophagaceae bacterium UBA4407
TTGTCATAAAATTATTTTTTACAAAAGTAAACCACTGGCTACGCGGCAAGTATGATAAAAAGCATGGTAATGCATAATTAAAGTCAGCAATTCAAGATTTTTATTTACCAGGCTTTTAAAACAACTATGAAGCTTTTCTTGCCACGCTCGTTTCACGGTTCCTTTTTCATGGCGACATTTAAGCGAAGTGTGGTAGCCTGTCCCGAATTTATTTCGCATTCGCGTTAAGTTAAATAATAGCAATAAGTGCTGTAATTCCTACTCAATAAGCGCTCCAGCCAGTTATTATGGACTTGGGTTTGAGAATTTCGCACCTGATACCAGTTGTCTCATAAAGCGCCTCTTTCGGTTCGGTTCCGCCTAAGGCGGAATTGAAAAAATGCGAAGCATATTTTTTCAAAGAAGCGAAAGCAGCGCTGTTGAGACAACGAAGCCATGCGGCTTGAGCATTTAGAGTCTTGCAGTTGAACTTTGTTAAAACAAAAATAACTTGACGCCAATGCGAATTCATTTCTGGATCGCAAACTTTTACCTTCTGTATACAATTCAGCAATTCAGGTGCACCATAAAAATTATTTTATAACTCAGCATATACAAGTGCCGTTGAATATCATTATTATTTTATTGTAGATTTATCCTCTAAAATATTTTGCAATGTCATCAAAAATAAACTGGCCCGAAGCGATTAAACCATTGCTTAAAAAATATAAAAACGAAAAGCATCCGTTAGAATATAAAAATACATACCAGCTTTTGGTAATGGTTATTTTATCAGCACAGGATTCAGACAGGAATATCAACAAGCTGGCTCCCGAATTCTTTAAAGCATTTCCAAACATGCAGGCACTTTCAAATGCAACTGCTGATGCTTTAACGCCCTATATCAGTAAGATCCGAAATTTTGGTAATAAGGGTAAATGGCTTACAGAGCTTTCAAAAACAATAAAAAAAGACAGTAATATTCCGCTTACGCTTGAAGAACTTACAAAGCTTCCTGGTATTGGAAGAAAATCTGCCAATGTAATACAACGCGAATCCGGCGCACCGGCAGAAGGCGTAATTGTTGACCTTCATGTTGTGAGAGTTGCGCCCAGACTAGGAATTGCATCAGGAATCGATCCTAAAAAAATTGAAAAGCAGATCATGGAAGTACTCCCTCAAAAAGATTGGGATGCAGGAATGGCAATGTCGTTTCTCGGCAGAGAAATTTGCAGGCCCCAGCCTAAATGCGAAGAATGCCTGATGAAAGAAGTTTGTGCTTATTATAATGGTTGGCTGTAGAATGTTTCTTTATGCTGCGGGTGAATGTATTTGTTGCTCGATAGAGATATAAAGCAAAAGTGTGCGACCCCGAGTTCCGCTTCGCTCGTCGGGGTAAACTGCCACGCTTTTCACAGATGCTATGAAAGAGGAACTGTGAAACGAGCGTGGCAACCAAAGCCTCATAATAATTCTTTAGCCCGGTTCATAAAATGTATTTCTTTTCCCTTTTTTTTAATCGAATTTATTTGCTGCTTTGTAGAAATGAGTAAGGATTTTATTAAGCATCTTTAAACCATTTCAGTAAAATTCTTTCTACTACATACTTACGTTTTAAAATGAGGTTTCATAGCCTTTGGATAATCAGCAAGAGCAACTTCTGGTTCCTCAATTTCAGGATGCCATAATTTTTCCCATTCAAAACTGTAAAAGCCTTTGTAACCATCTTTATATAAAATATCAATGGCTTCAAAAATGGGTGTTTCTCCTTTGCCTAATAAAACATAACGCTCTTTACCATCAAGTATCTTCAGGTCTTTTATATGCGTGTGATGAATATATTTTTTCAATGCTGCATAAACTTCAGCAGGTGGTTCTTTTGTAACATTCCACATATTTACAACGTCCCATACCATTCCTACATGTTTGTGTTCTGCACTCTGCATAATTTTTTTCAGGTCTTCCTTATGAACAACTTCTCCATGCGATTCCATCAGTATCGTTACATTACTTCCTTTTGCATAATCGCCAAGTTCAATCAATCCTTTTATAATAAGTTCAATGGTTTCATTTCTGTCACGGTCTTTTGGTAAGTCGTTTGGAAACACCCGTATATAAGGACATTGTATTTGTTGGGCAAGGTCAATAAAATGCTTTGCATCATCAAGATTTTTTTTACGCTCAGCGCCTTCAGCATGATGCATAGCCGCCGATGAACCAAGGTCAACAAACTTCAAACGCTTGTCCTGCATGAGTTTCAACGTTTCAGCAATATTTGCGGCATTGTTGAATTCTTTACATTTTGACAGGTCAAGTTCGCGCAGTATGCCCCGCACTTCTATGCCGTTATAGTTATTTTCAGCGGCAAAATTTATGATCTTTTCAAACGGCCAGTCAGGGCAGCCGAGTGTTGAAAAACTCAGCAAGGGTTCATGCTTTATAAATTCAAATGCGCTTCCGGAAAATGCAAAACCAATTAAACCGGTTGATGTTTTTAAAAAATCCCTGCGTGTTGAATGGTTCATGATTTTATCATCTTTAGTTTTCTATGAATTAAAGGTAGAAGTAAAACAACAGTTCTATGCAGGTTTATGTGTGAGTGTAAAAAAAATTATTGCAGTTTGTTTTCGCATTACCCAATTAAATGCTTTCGGTAAAAGGTTCTGATACAAAAACAAAATTGAAAAGGTTACTACCCTGAAACCAGTTCAGGGCAGGCTGCTTAAATGTCGCCATGTAACCTGAACTTTGAACCGATCCCGAAAACTTTCGGGAAACAGAAGTTTCATAGATTTACTTCAGCCTGGCCCATAAAATTTACATAACACATAAATTTATTTATTAAGAAAATTCACTAACATGTGTGTAGTATACAACCTTATCCATTCTTTTTTATGAACGATAGCGATGCCGCATTTATAAGCATTATGCCTGGCGAAATGGAAGCGGAATATTTTCGCATTCTGTTAAACAACGGCTTTACTGAAACAAAAGCCCGTGCTTGTGCACATGTGTTTACAGAGAACAGCGTGGATGGTATTTATTCTCACGGTGTAAACCGGTTTGCAAAATTCATCAGCTATGTAAAAGATGGATATGTGCTGCCAAATGCAGAGCCGGAAAAGGTTTCAGGGTTTGGTGGCATAGAGCAGTGGAATGGAAATCTCGGGCCGGGTGTATTGAATGCTTTACATGCAACCGAAAGAGCGACGGAACTTGCAACGCAAAATGGTATTGGCTGTGTGGCACTTGCCAACACCAATCACTGGATGCGTGGCGGCTTGTACGGATGGAAAGCAGCGAAGAAAAATTTTATATTTATCGGTTGGTCAAACACAATCGCCAACATGCCTGCATGGAAGGCGACAGAAAATAAACTCGGCAACAATCCATTGGTGATCGCCGTGCCTTTTGCACAGGAAGCAATTGTATTGGATATGGCCATGTCGCAATATTCATTTGGTGCTGTTGAAATGCATACATTAAAAAATCAACAACTTGCTGTGCCTGGTGGTTACGATACCGATGGTAATATTACAACCAACCCTAACGAAATAATGCAATCGAAAAAAGGCCTTCCAATTGGTTATTGGAAAGGGGCGGGGCTTTCACTTTTGCTGGATATTCTTGCCGCTATTTTAAGTGCAGGAAATGGAACGGGTGCTATTACTAAACAGGGAACAGAGTATGCACTGTCGCAGGTTTTTATTGCAATTCACCTGGAAGCATTGGGCAATTACAAATCAATTGAAACCATACTCAACCAGATCATTGATGATTATCATGAATCGGTTGCTGTTATGCCGGGTGAAAAAATAATTTATCCCGGAGAACGTGTACTAAATGCCAGAAACGAAAATACACAACACGGAATTCCTGTTGCAGTATCGGTGTGGGATGAAATACAAAAATTATAAATTATGGCACAGGCAATTGAATATGAATGAAGCTTTAGTTGCGCCTGCCCCGATGACCGAAGCGGAACTCGGGCTCGCACACTTATGCTATAGATCAATATGCGACAGCAAGAGGCAGGTAGCTAACCTTCGCATAAATGTCGCCATGAAAGAAGAACGTTGAACCGATCCCGAAAGCTTTCGGGAAAGAAAAGCTTCAATAGAATTACTTCAGTTGGGCACATAAAAAATCATACATTCATTCATTCAAATAACTACGATTATGAAATATCTTTTTATTTTATTTATCTTATGCATAACAATTACTGCATGCAATAACGCACCTGTTTATGATACCATCATCCGCAATGGAACTATTTATGATGGCAATGGCGGCGAGCCTTACAATGCTGATGTAGCAATTAACGCAGACACAATTGCATTTATCGGCGACTTAAAAAATGCAACTGCAAAAAATGAAATTGACGCAAAAGGCAAAGCGGTTGCCCCGGGTTTTATTAATATGATGGGGCATTCAGAAGAATCATTGTTCCAGGATGGCAGGGCACAAAGCGATATTCGCCAGGGGGTAACAACAGAAATTTTTGGCGAGTTTAGTATGGCACCTTTGAACGCAAAAACAAAACAACAATTACAGGATGGCCAGGGTGATATTAAATATAAAGTAGACTGGAATACGCTGGGTGAATACATGAATGAACTTGAGAAAAAAGGTATCTCTGTCAACATCGCATCTTTTGTAGGAACAGGCACCATACGACAATATGTAATTGGCGAAGCCAATGTGGCACCAACACCAACACAACTCGACAGTATGAAATTGCTTGTTGATGAAGCCATGCAGCAGGGAGCATTGGGTGTAACAAATGCATTGATCTATCCACCCGATTTTTTTGCAAAGACCGATGAGCTGATCGCACTTTCAAAGGAAGCATCAAAATATGGCGGCACTTATACCAGCCACATGCGTAGCGAGGGCAATAAATTACTTGAAGCGGTAGAAGAGCTTATTACCATTTCAAAAGAAGCGAATATACCCGCAGAAATTTATCACTTAAAAGCAGCAGGAAAAAATAACTGGGATAAAATGGATAGTGTTTTACGCCGCGTGGAAAGAGCAAGAAAAGAGGGACAGGATATTACTGCCGATATGTACACTTACACGGCAGGTGCAACAGGCATGACATCGGCGTTTCCTCCAACCTTGCAGGATGGCGGTTTTGGAAAACTATGGCAGCGCTTACACGATGCTGCAATAAGAAAACAAATGGTAAAAGCCATGAACACGGATGCCGCCGATTGGGAAAATTTATATTATGGAGCGGGTGGTGCAGCGCATGTATTGCTGCTGGGTTTTAAACAGGATTCGTTGAAAAAATTCACCGGAAAAACATTGGCAGAAGTTGCTGCAATCCGCGGTACAACTCCGGAAGAAACGGCAATGGATCTCATTATCCAGGACAGTACAAGGGTTGGTGTGGCTTATTTTCTGATGAATGAAGACAATGTAAAAAAGCAGGTGGCATTGCCCTGGGTAAGTTTTGGCAGCGATGAAGGTTCTTATACCAATGAAGGCGTGTTTTTAAAATCGAATGCACACCCACGTGCTTATGGAAATTTCGTGCGGGTGCTCGGCAATTATTCCCGTGACGAAAAAGTTGTTTCACTGCAACAGGCCATCTATAAACTCGCCAAGCTTCCTGCCACGCATTTAAAATTGCAAAACCGTGGCGAATTAAAAGTGGGCAATTATGCAGATGTTGTTGTGTTCGATGCAGCAACCGTAAACGATCACGCAACTTACGAAAAGCCACACCAGTATGCCACAGGTGTAACAGATGTGTTTGTAAACGGTGTGCAGGTATTAAAAAATAATGCACCCGCAAATGCAGGCGGTGGCAGGTTTTTAAAAGGGCCGGGATATAAGCAACAATAGCATTTTTTTGAACCAGCCAGTTGAACAAGCATTAAGCTTTTGTTGCGTCGCACACTTGTGGGGTTGGATATTTTATTGAGCTTTTATTACAGCGTAGATCTGTTAGCGAGGACGCGAACAGAAGCGAAAAAAAATGGGTATATTAGCAAGGTAATTGCAACCCTGTTTGAACTTTACTTTATTAAAAAAAAATTACCTTCACGACCTAGAAACTATTTGTAAAACAACTTTAGAGTGGACTGGACCAAATTAACAGAGCAAGTAAATAAAATCAAAGTAAAGAATGTGGTTGACATGCCATTGTTCTATGGACTTTGGGTGCTTATGCTTGCAATAATCTCTGCTATCTTCTGTAAGTTTGAATGGGTGACCGTACTGTTTTTTTGTTTTGCTGGATTTTTATTTTTAATTGCAGGGTTCGGGTATTTCTATTTTACATTTACTAATCCTGATTATTTGCGTTCTGAGCATTATCACTTAAAAAAACAATCTTTAGAAATTCTAGGTGATAAAGACAATCTATTACCGGTTGACGCACAAAATATTGTTGACATAGCAAATCCTTATCAATTACAAATTGATGAAGGTAATAATGAAGAAGAATCAGATGAATAGAACTGCTTACATATTAACTTTCGATAGAGATGACAATCTTGATTATAAGTCATTTCATAAATTACTTATTAACTGCCCAAGCGTAATTACATGGTGGCACTACATAAAATCATGTTATATACTTATTTCCGAGACAAAAAATGCGACAATTTTACAACAAGAAATTAAAGGTATAATTCCTAACAAAAGATTTCTATTAATTGAAGTAAATTTAAAAAATAGAAATGGATGGCTGCCATTAGAGGCTTGGGAATGGATTAGAAAACAGACATTAAAAATCAAATAGAAGCAGTTCAAAAGCTCTTTCCAATAGAGTATGCCGCTAACATGGGGGGCACGTTGCAAAATCATAATTTCAAAAAGGTAAATATTTATAACATAACTCCACCTACGCTTCAGTAAAGCTCAAAAAATAATCCAACCGTACAACTGTGCGACGCAACCAAAGCATTATAGAAATTCTTATGCCCGGCTCAAAAAATGTATGATACAAAATAAACAATCAGGAGGTGTAAGCCACCAGATTTTGTTTGGACGTTCCCAAACCATCGATGCCCAATTCAACAACATCGCCGGGTTTTAAATACAGTTGTGGTTTCATGCCAAAGCCAACACCGGCGGGGGTTCCGGTAGAAATAATATCGCCGGGCAGCAGCGTCATAAACATACTTACATACGAAACAAGAAACGGTATATTGAAGATCAGGTTTGACGTATTGCCATTCTGCACCATGTTGCCATTAAGCGTTAACCAGAGGCGCAGGTTGTGTACATCTGCAATCTCATCTTTTGTAACAAGCCAGGGGCCAAGCGGTGCAAAAGTATCGCAGCCTTTGCCTTTGTCCCATGTGCCGTTGCGCTCCATTTGAAAAGCGCGTTCGCTTACATCGTTGTGCAGACAATAACCCGCAACATAATTCATTGCATCGGCCTCGGTAACGTAGCTCGCTTTATTTTCTATTACTACTGCAAGCTCTACTTCCCAATCGGTTTTTTCAGAATCGCGTGGAATAATAATATCGTCATAAGGTCCGCACAATGCGGTAGTGGATTTCAAAAATATAACAGGCTCTGTTGGCGGCGCTGCGCCACTTTCCTTTGCATGATCTGCATAATTTAAACCAATGCAAACAATCTTGGATGGCCGGGCCACGGGGCTTGCAAGTTTAGCGCCTTCCAGTACCGGTTGCAATGAATCTTTATTAGCCTCAACAAATTGAGCCAGTCTTTTTAAACCATCTGTTGCAAAAAAATGTTCGTTATAATCTTCGCCAAATTCGTTGGTATCGTATAAAGCGTCATTGATTACTACGCCGGTTCTTTCTTTGTTGTTTTCAATATACCTGATCAGTTTCATGATTTTTTGTTTTGCGGAATAATAAAATTAAGTGTTCAGTTTCAGAAAGCCGCCATCAATAGGATAATCGCTGCCGGTGATAAAACCTGCTTCATCGCTGCATAAATATAAAACGAGAAAAGCTATTTCTGCAGGCGTACCCATACGGCCAATGGGCTGCGATTTAGATAATTTCTCAAACATCTCCTGCTCTTTACCCGGATAATTCTTTGCAAGAAAATTATCTACAAAAGGTGTATGCACCCGGCCCGGTGAAATACAGTTGCAGCGAATGTTTTCTTTAAGATAATCTTTGGCAACACTCATCGTCATGGCGTACACCGCACCCTTGCTCATTGCATAAGCAAACCTGTCTGAAAGCCCTACTATTGCTGCAACAGAAGACATATTCAAAATAACGCCGCCTTTATTTTGTTTCATTAAAGGTATCGCCGCAAAGAGGCAATTATACATGCCTTTTACGTTTACATTATAAATGCGGTCGAAGTCAGCTTCACTCGTAGTATCGGCTTTACCAATATGCGAAATGCCGGCGCTATTAACGAGTATATCAATGCGGCCAATACTTGTAAACATGTCCACTGTTTCCTGTTGCTTTGTTACATCGCATACAAGCGGGTATGCGTTACCATTCAACGCCTTTATTTCGCTTATTGTAACGTTTGCATTTTCCGAACTGATATCGGCAACATATACATTCGCTCCTTGTTTTGCAAAGAGCATGCATACGGCTTTGCCAATGCCGCTTCCGCCACCGGTAACTATTGCGTTTTTGCCAGCAAGATTGAACATGATTTTGATCTTTTGTTTTTTAAAGTTCCATGTTTATAAAAGAGCAATTTAATTTTTTTTGAGCCCAACTAAAGAACATGAATGATGCTTTAGTTGCGTCGCACACTTATACGTTCTGATCATGCATCCGGCTTTCAACAGCCGGGCTTACAAATCCATAACAACATTTATTGCCAGGTACAAAATAGCAACATTCCATTTACAAAGAAAATATTTGATCCATCAATACCCATTTTTCGCCGGGCTTTGCAAAAGGCAGTGGCTGCTGAAACTTCCACACGAACTGTTCCCATTCCTGAACGGTGGAATTGGCTGCATCCATTGCAGCTTTTGTTTCAAATGAAAAATCATCGGTGGTTTGCATGATCATGAACAGGCGGTTGCCGGCCCTGTAAATTTCCATTGCGGTAATGCCTGAACCGGTAATGCTTTTGAGTATCTCTGTCGAAACCTGCTTATGGTATTGTTCATATTCAGCAATCAATTGGGGATCATCCTTTAAATCTAAGGCAAGGCAATATTTTTTCATAAACCTGATTTTAGTTTTGCGCAACAATAGTAATCAAATTCGTAATTGTTTTATTTGTTGTAGAAAAAATTACCGGGAATAAAATTGCCGCCGTTCATGCTGCTATAAAAACGGAACATAAAAAGTGAGTGATAACGAAATAAATTCGAGACAGGCTGCCACCCTGAAACAAGCTCAGGGCAGGCTGCTTAAATGTCGCCATGAATGAGGAACTTCGAACCGAGCGTGGCAACAGGCGATGCCATAAAACGCTATTGCCGGGTTCATAATTACTCCTATAATTCAAAGAAACCATGTGAAGGGTAAGCATGAATTACTGTTTAGAAAGTTTATCCACAAATAATGGAACAGTCTTTGCGTTGCTGCGTTCGGGTGTTACCTTTAGCCCGTTTTTGCGTTTCATTAAGAAAGGAATTAAAATATTTGACCATCTTATCCGTTCAAACCAGGTATGAATCTAATTTTCAGTAAAATCAGCATCATCATTCTTGCATCGGCAGTTGCCATTTCTGTACAGGCACAGTTTACAAAAGCAAACGATGACCCCGATGCGGATTTTAAACTTGCCAAAGAGCTTTACCAGAAAGAGCAGTTTAGTTTAGCTTATCCGTTATTTAAAATGCTGTACAGTGAAAATAAAAGTAACAGCAGCATACCGGTTACCATTCAGTCTGAATCGAAATATTATTCTATTGTTTGCGGACTGGAACTTCAGGATCAAACCGCAGAACAGGCGGCGCTTGAATTTATTCCGCTTGAACACAATGAGCCCCGTGTAGAAATGATGAGTTATCATCTCGGTGAATATTATTATACAAAAAAGAATTTCACGGATGCCGTTACTTATTACGAAAGAACTACCTACGATAACCTGAGCAACAGTGAAATTGCCAATATGAAATTTCATCAGGCGTATGCGTATTTTACCATGCAACGGTTAAAAGATGCAAAGCCTTTATTTGATGCCATACGCCAAATACCCGCAGATCTGAACTATGTGAATGCAAATTATTATTACGGCTTTATCGTATTTGGCGAAAAGAAATATAAAGAGGCATTATCTGCCTTTAAAATAACAGAAGATAAACCAACATACCAGGGGATTATTCCATATTATATTACAGAGATCTATTATTACGACGGCGAGAAAGACAAAGCGCTGGAATATGCCGAGAAAGCATTGCAGAAGGGCGGCCAGTATTACGATCTTCAAATGAGGCAGATTGTTGGACATATTTATTTTGAGAAGAAAAATTTTGCAAAGGCCCTGCCTTATATAGAGCAATATGTTACAAAGACCGAGAAGGTAAGCAGGGGAGATCTTTACGAATTGTCTTACTGTTACTACCAGGCAAAGCAGTATCGAAAAGCTGTTGATGGTTTTAAAGAACTTGGCGGTAAGCAGGATTCTCTTGCTCAAAACAGCATGTATCTGCTGGCTGATTCTTATCTGCAGATCGGGCAGAAACCCAGTGCAAGAAGTGCTTTTCTTTTTTGCGCTTTGAACAGCAGTAATAAAACTCAAAAAGAAATTTCGAAATTCAATTATGGCAAACTCTCGTTTGAACTTGGTTACAGTGATGTTGCCTTGAATGAACTTAAAGATTTTATTGCGGCATACCCAAAGAGTGAATATAATGATGAAGCAAAAGACCTGCTGGTAAATGTGCTTGCCAACACCAATAACTATAAAGAGGCGTTGCAACTGGTAGGTAATATGCGGGTTAGGGCAGAGTCGGTAAGAAGGGTATACCCTAAGATTTTATATGGCCGTGCAGTTGAATTGATCAACGATCAGCAACTTACACAAGCAGAGACTTTGCTCAACGAAATTTTTGAAACAGATTATAACACAGCACAACTGCCTTATGCAAATTTCTGGAAAGGCGAGATTGCCTTTCGCACCAACGAGTTTGATTCTGCTATTTCTTACCTGGGCGTTTATATGAATAACCCGGTTGTTTATGGTGAAGTAAACCCGGCAAACGCAAGGTACAGCCTGGGTTACAGCGCCATGCGACAGGAAAATTATACCGATGCATTGAAATATTTTCAGCAGGTGGCAACTTCTGTTTCTGCGGCATCTAAACCAATTGAACAGGATGCTTATGCCCGGGGTGCCGACTGTTATTTTATGCAAAAAAAGTATAGTACTGCATTACAGATGTATGATAATATTATAAAGAATAACCTCCCTGCATCTGATTATGCATTGTATCAGAAAGCAATTGTTGCGGGAGCATCGGGTAACTATCCCGAGAAAATTTTACTGCTTCAATCTATTGCACTAAGATTCCCTTCTTCATTATTGGTGCCAGATGCTAATATGGAAGTTGCAAATACTTATCTCGCCAACGACCAGTACGAATCTGCATTGGTTCCTTTAAATGCGGTCTTGAAAAATAAAAATGCTGAGGCGCTTAAACCACAGGCTTATTTAAAACTTGGTATCGCTTACTTTAACCAGAACAATAATAATGAGGCACTCAATAATTTCAAGAAACTGATTTCAACTTATCCCAACTCAGAAGAAAGTGACGAGGCTGTTGATTACGTGCGTAACATATTTATAGAAAACCAGCGCGCCGCTGATTTTGTAGCCTTTATGCGGCAAAACGGTAAAGATGTAAGTTATTCTGAAGAAGACTCACTTACTTATGTTTCTGCGAATATTGCTTACACCAATAAAGCTTACGATAATGCCTTGAATAGTTTTGTAAGCTATCTTCAGAAATTTCCAAATGGCGAATATGCTGTTGATGCAAATTATAAAGTTGCAGATATATATAACGGCAGAAAAGATTTCAATAATGCTTTGAAATATTATACAGCTGTTGCCGATAAAGCGCCCAATAAATTTGCAGAAGCGGCAGTGCTTCAGGCGGCACGCATCACTTATTTTGAATTAAAAGATTACGCAAAAGCAGAACAATATTTTCAGCAGTTAAAAACGCTTGCAGTAACGGATGAAAACAAGCTGGAAGCCATGCGTGGCCTGCTTCGCTGCCAGTTTAAATTATCGCAGTGGGCAGATGCAGTGCCAAATGCGCAGGATCTTTTACAGCAGAAAGGCATTGCAACAGACGATAAGATGATGGCCAATATGGTAATCGCAAAAAATTACCAGGTAAACAACCAGTTGTTCGAAGCTTCCGCAGCGTATAAGACAGTTGTTGATTTAGGCAAATCTGAATATGCTGCTGAAGCCCGTTACCATATTGCCGAAATATTACTGGCACAGAACAAATATCCTGAAGCAGAAAAGGCCAGCTTTGATGTAATTAACAAAGCAGGCTCTTATGATTACTGGATTACAAAAGCATACATTCTTCTGGGTGATGTTTATTTCCATGAGAAAGATTATTTTAATTCAGAAGCTACATTAAAGAGTGTTGTTGACAATGCTTCTTTGCCCGAGTTGCAACGTGAAGCACAGAAGAAACTGGATATTGTTGTTGACGAAAAATTAAAGAACAGTAAAGTAAGTCAGTAGTTGATTTTATAAAAAATTATAAGGCGGGCAGATGAACGCTATTGAGCTTTGGTTGTGTCACTCACTTTTACGTTCAGAACATCGGTCGACAGTCGACGCTCAACTGTCGACAAAAGAATTAACAGCACAAGTGTGCGACGCAAGAAAAGTTTAATAGTAAATAAAAGCCGGGCTCAAAAAAAATATACGGTGTATAGAAAAATGAAAGGAATGAAAAGAACCATTATTATATTATTACTTATTGCAGTTGTACCGAATGTTTTTGCGCAGAATAAAAAAACAAAAGCTGCTGCAAAAAAAGAAACAGCTCAGGCTAAGCCAAAGGCCGATACCATTGCGCCGCGTACTGTTACGATTACTGCTGCATTTAAACCTTCTCTTAAAACAACCTCAAAAGTAAATTTTAGCGCGGCTACACCACTGCCCGATACTTCGAGACAAGTATTGCACTACGATGTGCCTGCACAAAATATTACATTCAGTTATCAATCACCTGCACTAAAACCACTTGCTGAAAATATTGATACAGCCATACATTGGGAGAACCGCAGTTTTATAAAAGCAGGTTATGGAAACTATACTACGCCTTACTTACAGGTTGGTGCTTCGCTGGGCGATGGTGTAAAATCTACCGTTAATATTCATGGTAAATATACTTCTTCTAAGAGCAGCGTGCCTTTTCAGCAATTCAGTAAAATTAACTTAGATGGTATTGGTATTTTCAGCAGCACCAATAATAAAAATGAATGGACCGGAAAACTTTCATACGACAATAATACGCAATACCAGTATGGTTTTTTACCCGATACTTTGGTATTTTCAAAAGACGATTTGCGCCAACGCTTTACAACTTTTGGTGGCGGTGTTGCTTTGAGAAATAAAACACAGAACAGTGCGGGTATCAGTTACAATCCCGGTATTTCTCTAAGTATGTTCCAGGACAATCATGGCAGCACTGAAAGCAATTTTATGATCAATGCGCCCATGTCTAAATCCTTTGGAAGAATCTTTGCATTCAACCTCGGCCTTAACGCCGACATCACCACATACAAAAGCGATAGTGCCGGAACGGTGAATAATAATCTATACAGTCTTACACCCGCCATACAATTTAAAACACCGAATTTTAAAGTGATTGCAGGTGTTTCGCCAACATGGGATAACGACATACTTTCTTTTCTGCCCAACATTACCGCTGAGGCTAAAATAAACGAAGAAAAATTTATTCTTCAGGCAGGCTGGGTTGGCTATTTCAACAAAACAACTTACCAGTATCTCGCTTCATTAAACCCCTGGTTGCAGCAACCGAAGTTTTTAAACAATACAAGAATCAAGGAACAATATGCAGGTTTTAAAGGTTCTGCAGGATCGCATGTTACTTACGATGCAAGGGTGAGTTATCTTCAGTTCAGTAACCAGCCTTTGTTTGTAAACGATACAATTACCGGAAAATCTTTCGAAGTAGTAAACGAATCGATGATAAAAGATTTGCGCATTCATGGCGAAATAGGATACACCATGCAGGAGAAATTTTCTGCAATTGCAGGCATTACATTTAATCAGTACAGCAGCTTAAAAGACAATGCAAAAGCCTGGGGGCTATTGCCTATAGAAGTTAACGGCTCACTGCGCTGGCAGGTGCTGAAAGATTTTCTTGTAAAGAGCGATATTTATTTTTGGGATGGTGCACAATACCGTAATAAAGCCCTCAGCGATCAAAAGCTGAAACCCGCAGCAGACTTTAATCTCGGCGTAGAATTTACGATTATCCCGCAACTCAATGCGTGGGTACAAATGAACAACCTGTTCAATAATAAATATCAGCGCTGGAACCAATATCCCGTGCTTGGTTTTAATGTGCTTGCAGGAGTTGTGTATTCATTTGGTGATATAAAATCCAAGCTCGCTGAAATAAAGAAATAGAGAAGATATATGAATCCGGCTTATGGTTTTTCATGACATCGGTTGTTGCGTCGCACACTTGTACATCATAACTTTTTTCAGCTTTAAACAGCAAGCGTATATCTTTGAAGCACCGTACTTAATTTAAACGCAACCGATGTATCAGTACCTGCATAAATATTTTTCGCTTAATAGAACTTTAACGCTTCCCGGCATAGGTTCTTTTTATGCCGAAACACAATCAGCAAACCTTGACTTTATCAATAAAACACTGTTGGCGCCGGTAATAGTAATTCATTATAAAAGTGAAGATGCTATTGCAGAAGAAAAGTTTTACAACTTTCTTTCAAAAGAGTCTGGCCTAAATAAAATTGAATCAACAGATCATTTTAATTTTTTTACAACCAATCTTAAGCAACAACTTGAAACCGGTACTGAACTTAAGTTTCAGGGTATTGGTACGTTATTAAAAAATGAGGACGGTTTTTTATTTAAGCAGGATGAAGCCCTGCGAAATTTATTTCCTGTAATTGCCGCTGAAAGGGTTATTAGGCTACACGCAGAACACAATATAAGGGTAGGGGAGGATGATAAAACCTCAACCGAAATGCACGCACATCTTGCAAAGCGGGAAGTTAAAAAAGACCAATGGTGGATCATCGCAATTATACTTGCCGCGGTGGGCATTGCTGCGATAGCATTTTATTATAGGTAATGTACTGAAAAATAGTT
>DGQT01000069.1 GCA_002390845.1 Chitinophagaceae bacterium UBA4407
GTTTTTGAGGATCGACTAATTATGTAGCAACAGGTTGTTTATAAAAAGTGCATTAAATGCTTGAGTCCGGGGGTTTCTCCGTTAAATGACGCGCAACAAACACGTAAATTGACGTTATTATATCATATTTCTAAAAAAAATGGCTCTCGATTTTTAGTGGGTTAGTGTTATACATTTTGCTTTATCGTAAGAATCATCCACACTGGTATAGATCATATGTCCTCTGTGAAATCTCTGCGGTACTGTGCCTCTGCGGTTAATAGATCAAGAGCGTTTCGAATCCCGCATAGCAATGTCATTAAGTTAACGCGATTTATATTTGATATCTTCCAAGCTGTATATCTCTAATTAGATTTCCAACAGCCACTATTTTCCCGTCTCCCTGTAATGCTATGTCTGAAATTGCATTTTGTGGGTAGCCACTTTCATTAACAGTAGTTACATGTGTTGTTACAAGGCCTTTATTGCCAAATGTTTCATCTAATACTTGTGCTTGCACATTTGTTGCAATTAATAAATACAACCCAGCAATTAAAAAAATGATATTGCTTTTCTTTTTGAGTAGAATGTTTTTCATAAACAGATGGTTATTTAAAATGAGAAAATGGAACACGGATAACACGGAACTGACAGATGCCCACTGATTTTTTATTCAACGACTAATAGATTTTTTACTTAAAGAATAAAGATTTTTTTACTACAGAGTAAGGAATCACAGAGTTTCACTGAGTTACTTTGTGTACCTCTGTGGTTAAATGCTCCGTAAAAAAATACAGCAGGACAGCATCGGAATTGTTGAATAAAATTGTTCCCGATGCAGTGTGCGACGCAACAAAAGCTTCATATTAATTCATTGCCGGGTACTTACAATTGCCTTTAAATTTTTACATTAAACACTTCTATCCATTTGGCGAAACACAAAGCACGCCAAACAGTAAAATCGAATTTTTCTTTACCGGTTATTACGTTGTCGAATTTCTCTACTATGTTTTTATTGATAAATCCATTGCTTGTTGTTACAGCTTTTTCAAGGTCTGCTCTTAACTGTGTGCTGTACTCTTTTACCCATACAGCTTCGGGTGTAACGAAGCCCATTTTATCTTTCCTGTTAAGCACTTTTGAAGGCAACAAATTTTGCATGGCATTGCGCAAAACTGACTTTGTAATGCCATTGCTGATCTTTTCTGAGGCTGGTAAATTGTAAATAAACTGTGCCAGCCTGTAATCAATAAACGGCACACGTGCCTCTATGGAAAAGGCCATAGAATCGCGGTCTTCGAAATGCAGCAGCATAGGCAGGTTGGAAGAAACAACCTGTGAATAAGACATTTGCTGCACCGATGAAAAACTGATATCGTCCGCTGTATGCTTTGTGCTTTGGTATGTATAATTGATCCAGTTCTTTTCTTTTTTTCCGAGTTTTTTAAACAGCAACCAAAGCGGCAATGGCACTGCATTCTTGATGATCTCTTTTGCAATAAAACCATTGCTGTAAAGACCAAGATTTTTTAAACCTTTTATTTCCGTATTGAGTTTTCTAAAGTTGCCTTTCTTTATCAGTTCCCAAAAATAAACGCCATAATAAGAGTGATAACCGGCAAGTATTTCATCGGCTCCCTGGCCATCGAGCATTACGGTAATATTTTCTTCCTGCGCTTTTTTAAATACACTCCATTGTGCAAAAACACTGGTGCTGCCAAAGGGCTCGTCCTGGTGCCACACAATTTTGGAAAGCTGGTTGTACAATTCTGTGAGGTCGGGAAATATTTTATGGTTGATGCATTTTGCTTTTTCAACAACAGCATCAATGTATTCCTGCTCGTCGTACTTTTTATTTTCAAAACAACTGGATACCGTTTCCTGTAATTCCTCTTTGCCTAGTGCACGCAACTGTTCATTTACAGTAAGCACAACTGAGGAACTATCGAGACCGCCGGATAAACAGGAACCCACTTTTACATCGGCACGCAACCTTAGATTTACGGAACTGTTGAACAATGTTTTAAAAGTTTCTTCTGCTGTTCCCGTTGATTGAAAATCTGCAGGCTGTGCAATATCAAACCATTGCTTTATTTCCTTTTGCTTTGTTGCAAGATCATATAAAAGATAGTGGCCGCCTTTCAACTGGTACACATTTTCAAACATGGTTTCATGCGTAAGATCCTGCAGGCCGAATTGCAGAAACTCATACACCCTTTCTTTGTTTGCAATGGCCTGCCAACCTTCCAGCACCGTAAATACTTTTATCTCTGAAGCAAAGGCAAAATAACCTGCCTGTTCGTAATAATAAAAAGGCTTTACACCAAAGCGGTCCCTAGCACAGAAGAGCGTATTTTTTTCTTTATTGATGATCGCCAAAGAGAACATACCGTTAAAATGGCTAAGGCAATCTTCGCCCCAAAAATCGTAAGAAGCAAGTATTACTTCAGTGTCTGACTGCGAAACAAATGTGTAGCCTTTCTGTATTAATTCATTCCGTATTTCTATGTAATTATATACCTCACCATTGAAGATGATTGTATATTGATTGTGCCAGTGCATGGGTTGCGAACCACCTTCGCTGAGGTCGATCACAGAAAGGCGTAAGTGGCCTAACGCAACATTATGCCATTCGTAAGTATGGTTACCATTGGGGCCGCGGTGTTCTATAATTTTTGTCATCTTTTTTATAGATGACAAGTGTTGTGGTTTATCAGATATGATGCCTGCTATGCCGCACATTTATTAATGGGGTGTTTTATTTGCTTAATTGATTAACCAGACTTTTGTAAAATCGCTTCCATGCAGGGGTTATAATATAATTGTTATGTATCAGTAATGTTAAATCACCATTATATGTTTTACAAATTTCTTTAAAGTCCAAAATTTTTTTTAAACCATCTTGTAAATTTTGCCCCGTAAAAACTGTCATATCCATTATAATAAGTGGATATTCTCTTAATCGTAGTGCTTGTCTTTTTAAAATATCATAAACCGGAAATGAATAACAGGTTCCACATCTAAAGCCCAATAAGAACTCACTGCCAACTGAAGAATCGTAGCTTAATCCTAATTCTTCCCACATAGGCCAACTAACAGACACTTGCCAACGAAGATAATGATGCCTACCCCCCCAAGTTGTTTGATAAACACCGGCTTCTTCGCATACTCTTTTAAATTTGTAAAATTCATTAGCCAGTTTATCAAAATTATTTAATGTATAAAAACTTGGATGAAAGCCAATTATATGCCCTCTTTTGCTAATTCGCTTTAACAATGACTTAAAAAATGAGCTATCCAATTCGTAATAATTATCATAATTAAACTCATTTTTTGGATTGAGAGCTCCGTTTGTTGGGATAAAATTAAATTCACTCTTAATATTATTATCCTCACTTACACCCATTAAAAAATTAAAGTTATTATAAGGGTCTACTGTATAATTTAATGGGGAAATGCTTAATGCTTTTGCTGCGATTCTATGAATAAAAAGAATGATGCTTTTTTTATACTTCAAATCCCGATAGCATTCTTTAAGAAATTCTTTTATTGGCAAATTATTAGACAAGGGCCAATCAACATCATGGCTTAAGATTAATTTATATTCACGCCTTTTTTTTTCTAAGTCAGGAAATTTTTTTTTTAGTGAGACCCAGAGTATTTCAAGGTATTCATTAACAACAGGTCTGTGATAATAGTTACTTTTAAAAGCAATAGATTGAGTGTAAAGAAATCTTTCATGAGAGTCATAGGTCGGGGTAACGTATTCTTCGTACAAAGACAAGCAAAAAAAGATGCTCCCAAATACATCAATTATAATTTCATATTCCTGTTCCTTTAAATCATTAGCTTTCACTCCATATATGACAGGTACATGCTGCTTAAAGCTTAGGTACTCAACTTCAAAATTTTTAAGTGGTAAAACAGGTAACGATTCTTTAGTTAACCATTTTTCATCCGGTGTTGAAAAAAATATATCAGGTAAAATAACTTTTGAATCTATTTGGTTAGAACCAATAATAAAATCAGTCATTCCTTCCATAAATTCCAAATTATACTCAATTCCCCAAAACTCTTTGAAGATTACATTAAAAACATACTTTTTTTCCGGGATGTATTTAGCGGAAGTAAAAATTTGAACCATTACAATTACAAATAAATTTTATATAGCCTTATGCCATAATTAGTAAGAAAGTCAACAAAAGACAAGACTGATCTATTATTATCAGCAATATAGATTGTACTATTTGGATGATCAATAACACTTATCATTGAAATATTTTTACAATTTTCTTTGTAATCTTCATAAGTATAATTAATCAGGAAAAGCAAATCGTTTTCCTGGTTCAGATTTTCTAATGTATCAATGCCAATGCTTAAAATAGCCTTGGGGTATTCCTCTATATAGTCAGTAATAATTCTTTTTAACCTTTCTACTTTTTCTACCGGGGAAGTCACCACTGGTGTGTCACCTATTACTTTTGCAGGTGCCCCCACGGCGATTTTATTAGGTGGTATGCTTTTATTTGCGAGAGAGTTCGCCCCAAGAATTGCATTTTGCCCAATTGTTACATTTGGCATTATAAACGCTCTCCAGGGTATCCATGCATTATCTTCTAAGGTTACCGGCCCAAAAGAAAGCGGCCCCCCATTGAGATAATCTTGCCAGTTTCCATGAGTGAAAATAAATGAGTGGCCCCCTATTCCAACTTTATTCCCAATTCTCACTTCTTTTGTTGAATCTATATAACAGTGATACATTATCCAGCTATGATCTCCTACAGTTACTTTCTTACCGAAAAGCATGGCAAAAGAATTAATAGTTGTATAAGATCCTAATTCAATTTGGTTAACGCTTATTCTAACCAGTGATTGAATTTTTGATCTTTCACCTATTTTAAAATTATCACATTGTATAATTACTAAAGGGCCGATTTGAACATTATCTCCAATGTTTAAATTTTTGTTAGGCACGTTTATATAAGTACCTACTTTCAGCCTTACACCTTTTCCAATTTTAGCACCCATAAGCTTCCTGAATTTAGTATGCATAAAAGAAGGTAGTAATGAAAGGAAAATATTAAGCATAGGAGATTTTTTTCAACTGATTTAAAATCATAAACAAATATATACTGTATAGTAGAATATTCATTAATGAGTATAATAGCAAATATGAAGTGAGCGCATTTTTAAAAAACAACTGGTTTATATAAATAAAAACAACATTTGAAACAAGATATAAAAACTGCCAAATCATTACAACTTTTAATTTATCAATAATGGCGAAGACACCCGTAAAAGGTGAAATAATTACCTGCACAAATATACCTACAGCTATATATTGTGACATCCTCCCCGCTTCATACCATTTAGCCCCAAAAACAATATTAAATAAATAGGGCGCTAAAAAAACAAGAATCATTAAAGGCAATATTGCAATGGACAGACATTTTAGAAAAAGATTTTTTGTGAACTTATATAAATCCTGCTTACTGTTAAAAATATCTGCTGCTTTTTTATAATATACTTGTGAAACCGATGAGCTGAATAGCATCAAAGGAATTGCAATTATTCTTGTTGCCAAGCCATAATATCCTGTTGTCTCTGCATTAAAAACTGATGATATATACCAAAGAGGAATATAAATTCCAATAGCATTAACCAAAGAGGAAAAAGCATTGTACTTAGGGAAATCAATATATTTTAATGCGTATAATTTTAGCTTTGACTTACTGCTATCCCAAAAGTTTTTTTTAATAGAGGGATAAATAATAATAACACTAAAAATGACAGCTATTAAAAGGCCAATAATATTGCCAAAGACAAGACCCCCACTAATAATTGGAATAAATCCCAGCAGTATAGTAAAAAGTACACCTGTCAGTGATTGTATCAATCTTGTTTTAGAAATAGCTGTATAATTTTTCTCTTTTGTCAACCAATATGATAGTGATTGAAATACACCTGTTAAAAGCAATGATAAAGGAAGAACTAATAACCATCTGCTAATATTATTATTCCCTAATAATTGAGCCAAAGAATTCGAAAAAAAAATAAAAAAAATAAAAAAAACAAAACTTAAAATTGCAGTAATGAATAATGATATTTTTAAAATTATTAAAGCTGCCTTTTCATATTTAGGAAGAATAATGGCTAATTCATATCTCCCGGTAATTATAATAGACAAAGTATTCAGAACACTTAAATAAAGTGAGAAGACCGCAAAATCTGAAGGAGAATAAATCCGCGTTAAAAGTGGTGAAATTAATACTGGTATTGCTTGCGCTATTGCAGTACCAAACATCACTACAAAAACATTTCGTAAAAATGTATTTTTTAAATATATTTTTAAATTCATTGACTATTATAAATGCGTTCAATAATATCTACCACTTTCAATCCTTCAAGCGCATTTGTTGTAATAGACGACCTGCCTTTTAAAACCGCTACTACATTTTCAATAACATAGTGGTGGTTTTGCGCCGAGCCTTTGTATGCACCGTAATCATTACCCGGATTTGTTTGCTTTAGCTCCGGCATAGTATAGTTTTTAATATCACAATATTCTACCAGGTTCATGTATTGCCCGCCAATTTTAACCGAACCGTTTTCGGCAATAATGGTCATGCTGCTTTCAAGGTTTTGGTTCCATACAGAAGTTGAAAAATTAATGCTGCCGATGCCGCCATTTACAAAATCGAAACTGATAAATCCCGAATCTTCGAATTCAGTTAACCCGGCATGGTTAAAGTTTTTAAACCTCGATTTTATATTTTCAATGTCGCCAAAAAGCCAGTACATAATATCTGCAAAATGAGAGAACTGTGTAAACAACGTGCCGCCATCCAGGTCTTTTTTTCCATGCCAGCTATCGGGTGTATAATAATGTTCATCACGGTTCCAGTAACAGTTTAACTGCACCATATAAATATTGCCAAGTGTTCCGCTTTCTACCAGTTCTTTAATCCATACAGATGGTGGCGAGTAGCGGTTTTGCATCACCGTAAAAACATGTTTGTGAACATTAAGCCCTTTGTAAATTACTTTTTCCGCATCCTGTTTTTTAAGCGCCATTGGCTTTTCGATCACCACATGCTTACGGGCATCGAGACTTTGCAATGCCTGGCTTGCATGAAAGCCGTTTGGCGATGCAATATTGATTACATCTACTTCAATGGCCGATGCAAGAAAGCTTTCAAGTGAATTAAAAAACGGAACATTAAAATGCCCGATCTTCAGGTCAGCCTGGTTTTTTACATCGATCAATGCAACCAGTTCGCATTCAGGATTTCTTACAATCATTTCTGCGTGGCGCTTGCCAATGTGGCCGCAACCTGTTACTGCAAATTTTATTTTTTGTTCTGTTGTATGCATACGGTTAGCTGATTATACCGTTATATTTTTTTGAACCCGGCAGTGGGATTTCTATTTGACTTTTCTTGCGTCGCACTCGTGTACAGAAGAATAGCTATTAGCCATTGGCTGTTAGCTAATAGCTACAGGCTAACAGCTCCTTATTGTTCCGAAGGTACAAGTGAGTGACACAACAGCCGATGCCATGAAATTCAATAGCCGGTAAAATGATTGATTTAACTTTTATTCCCCGTAACTTATTTTGAAAATATATTTTGCAGTAAGGAACATTACCAGCAAAAAACCAGCAAGCAACCCGCCAACAATAAGTGAAATGAGCTTGCTGGGCTTTTCCATTTTCAAAGGTATTTTCGGGGTATCGATTAACTGATACAACGGTGCTTCGCGTTGCAAGGTAATTTTAGCGATCTCAAGATTTTTTACCACCTCGCCGTAAGCCGTTGCCAATGCCGTAGCCCTGAACTGGCCTTGCTGCGCACCGGATCGCTGCACCTGGTAAGCAGGATTAAGGTTAAACGTTTTATCAACCTCTGCCGCGGTTGACGTAATAGTGCCGCCTAACAAAGTCCGTAAACTATCAGCCTCGTGCTGCAGCATAGCGAGGTTGTCTTTTGCAGATTTTGTTTTAGTTTCTATATAAAACTTTGAGGCTTCTTCAACAATAAAATTGGTGAGATAGCAGGATATTCTTTCATCGCCGGAAGTGGTGCTTACTTTATAAAAACTTAGTTTATTATCGGGCCGTTCAATCAGCAGGTTTTCTTTCAGAAGATAATCGTGTATTTCAGATACAAGGCTGTCCTGCACCGGCGTTAATTTTCCCGCATCTTCAGGAAAGGGATATACATTTTTAAGTGAAGGGTATTTTTGCCAGCCTTCGGGCATTTGGCCTTTTTCTGCTACAAGGTTTATCAGTGTTGTGTTGGTGCCGGGCACTTTACGGAACAGCGAACTTTTTATGATCTTTTGCGAACGGAAGAGCTCCATAATATTATCGCCTGCAAACGCATCGTCATTGTTCATACCCAGGTTAAACCCAAACTGACCCGCCAGGCTGGCCAGGCTGCCCCCACTTGAATTGGATGATAAAACGAAGGTTAAACTGCCGGTATATTCAGGCTTGGCAAAAAATGCATATCCTAAACCTATAGCGCCACCTGTGATGCCTGTTATAAGTATCAGCAGCCATTTAGACCACAAATATTTAAACCACCCGGTTACTTTTTGGGATATATCTTTTAAAGTAATTTCTCTTTGTTCTGGTTGTGTCATGGTTATTTGGTTAGTTGCAGAATTGCAATTACTACACCGGCAAGCGAAGCCGCTGCAGATGAAATGCCAATTACTTCGCCTGTGCTTAAACCTTTACCGCTGCGGTCTGGTACAGGTGGCACATATATTTCATCGCCACCTTTTATAGTGGGGTAACTTCTGAAAAACAAAAAGCTTTTTACGGTTCTGGCGTTACCGTTGGCACCCAGTACAAAAGCTTTTTTGCGTAATGCCTTACTGTTAAAGCCCCCTGCTTTGTTAATGTAATATTTCATGTTATAACCTTCTTCGTAAGCGAACTGTGTAGGAAACAATACTTCGCCACGAACTTTTACTGCCTGGTTTTTCTTTGGCACAAAAAGGATATCGCCGTCTTCAAGAATAAGATCATTTGTAATTCCGGGTTTTTGCATAACGGTTTCCAGGTTAATGCCAATAAGATCATAAGGTTTTACGGCTTCTTTTGCCAATGAATCTGATGCGGCCGTATCTTTTATCTCAGCAGATACCAGTTTTTCAACTTTCTTTATTTTAACTTCAGACTGAACATCAATTTTATTAACCCTGCGCAAAGATGCTGCTGAGGCATCAGCCGTATTTTTAAAACCACCTGCCCTGGTTATGATACTACTAAGTTTTTCATCGGTAGAATTAATAACATAAGGGCCCGGGTACAAAACCTCTCCCTGAACGGTAACGGTTTTTTGAGTAAAGTATCCGGGATTGTTTCTTACAATAACCACATCGTAAGGTTGGAGATAAAAATTTTTCGATGTTAACTGCAGGTCTTTATCTTCATCTATCTGCACTATTTTGGCAATTTCAGCAGAAGTACTACCGGGATCAGCGTTATTCACCCGCCTCGCTACCTCAATTCGTTTTCCGGTGGCAGATTCGCTAAAACCACCTGCTTCAAAAATGAGATCTTTAATGGTAGTACTGTCTTTAAATTCATAGGTTCCTGCACTTCTTACCTCGCCCTGTATGCTTATGGTTTTTTTATCCTGTAGATCAAAAATTGAGGATATGGTTACTTCATCTTCCCTTTTTAAAAGAATGTCTGCATCAGTGCCTTTTAGAATGCCCTCTACATTAAACGGCACAACCTCAACAGAAAGATCATCTTTAAGTCTTGTAATAATACCCCTTTTAAGAAATGCATCTTCCCGAATACCATCTGCATTCAGGATAAGTTGCTTTAAGGTAAAATCTGCTATTAGTTCAAACTGCCCCGGTCGCATAACCGCACCTTTAATAACTACCCGGTTCGCATAACGGTTTATAACTTTACCAACATAAATTGCATCTCCCCCATGCAATTCCTGCATGTTATAATTGCTGCTGTTTACATCGGTTACCTTTCTTTCTTTATCTGTAACCTGTAATATTTTAACTGAAGACCGGTAAGCAGAATCTGAAAATCCACCGGCATTTTCAAGAACCTGTTGTAATTTATCTCCCGCTATTATTTCAAAAATACCCGAACGTTTTACTTCGCCATTAACAGATACCCTCGATTCGTAATACGGTATACGAATTACATCACCATCTGATAATTGTATGTTACCTGCGAGACTGCCATGTAAAAGAAAATCATAGATATCAACTGTTTTGTAAACTTTATTGTTTCTTACCAGTTCAATTTTCCTATAGCTGCCATTGTCTGCAGGGCCACCGCATAAATACAATGCATTAAATAATGTGGCCAGGGAAGATACGGTATAAGTACCCGGCTTTTTTGCTTCTCCTATTATTGTTACCCTGATACTTCTGATGTTTCCAAGACTTACCTGCACTTTTGTTTGTCCGGTGTTAATCGCCCTGTAAATGGTACCGGCAAGTTTACTTTTTATTTTTTCTGTAGCATCTTCCACTGTTAAACCGCTTACCATTATGGGCCCGGCATTCTGAATATATATGTATCCTTCCGGATTTATTTTAAGTGTATATTTTGCTTCTGATAAACCAAACACATTTACAATCAACTCATCATCAGGGCCAAGAGAATAATTGCCAGGAGTAGCGATACGAAGGTTTGGTTCAAAAGCCAGTGAGGCAGTATTAAAGAGCTCAGAGCCGAATATTTTCTTATCAATTGTTTCTTGCCTGAGCGGAATAATACTTTCATTTTCTTTCCTGCTTGTTTGCAATGAGTCATTTAATGAACCCCTCAAACCGGATTTTTGGGAAGTAATTAATGTGGCTATACGTTTTTGCAGCTTGGTCACTTCTTCCTGGGGCATGCCCTTACCCAAAGCAATTTGAGCCGCCTGATCTTCGGATATGCCTGCTTGCTGCAGCCTGTTATAATAATAAAGAATATCTGCATCGCTAAGCTGGTCTACTTTTACTTGCCGCAAGTCCTGGTTTAATAACCCCTGACCGTTTGCAATAACACTGCCGCAAAGCAGTAAAAAGAAAAGAATCGTTTTTTTCATGGTGTAAAAATGAAATAATACTTAGCTCAAAAAGTGTTGCTCTGCAACGTTTTTATAAGGAATAACGCAATATACAAGGATTTACGCAACGCTTTCATTACTTAGAAAAGCCGGTTTAAATAACCTTCTGATACTTTAAAAAATGCTTGTTTGAAAGCTTTGCAAAGCTCCGCCACGTGACACACATATTTTAAAAAAAATACCGGCCATAAAACTTAACGACCGATACTTAATTATGATTTTTATAAATGTTCACTGATTTAAAAACGCGGTAAAGATAGGAATTTTAGTATGTGTTAGAAAGGTTTAACAAAACGGCACTTTCAATATTTACTTAGCTCTATTTTTCAATAAATATGGTCTGTTTTTTAATTTAAATTTTCAGGAACCCGGCACTTGTTCTTGGCCAATCTTTACTTGCGTCGCACACTTCAGGTTTCTGTATATTACTGAGCTTGAGGCTTAAAGTTCAGATACCCGTAAGCAACCAGGCCTTTTGAATTTGCAGGTATGTGCAGTTTGCAACATGATGAGCTATTGCTGCTTCATATTCTGTTGTACAAGAGTGCGACGCAAGTAAGATCAGTTTAGGTACAAAGCCCGGCTAAACAGAATTACTTTGTCTATCATAAATTAAATTGATAAATTTATCTGCAGATTTAAATGAATCAATAACAATATCCTCCAAAAAATGAAATCTATGCGTATGAAAAACCTAGCCACATTCCTTGTGCTGCTTTGCATTTGCAGTATAAATTATGCTCAAAAGAAAACTTTTCACACGGTAGTAGGGAATACCGGAAATGACAGTATAACATCAGCGGACGTTACAGATGACGATGGTTTTGTGATTGCCGGAACCATTAAACCAGTTGACTCTTTAAATAAAACACAGGCTCTTGTTGTAAAGCTGGATGAACTGCTGCATATACAATGGCAAAAAACATACGATGCACAGAACAGTGGTTACAACTACAACACGTTTGGAGCAACAATACAAACAAAGAATGGTGGTTATATATTAACAGGATCTTCATCTGTAACAGCCGAAAGTGCAGCTTATATAAGTATTATTAAACTGAATAAAGACGGTAATTTTCAATGGTCAGATTATTTTAACATGGGGGTTCCGGCAACTTCAAAAACAGTGTTACAAACCTATGACGATGGCTTTGTAATAGCAGGCAACATTCAGAGCGTTGGTACAGCAGGATCGGATATTTTTTTGGCAAAGGTTGATAAGAACGGAGTATTATTATGGGGTAAAAAAATCGGAACTGCCCTTAATGCCAGCGACAGTATTGAATCAATAATACAAACAAAGGACAGTGGTATTGTTGTTACCGGAAATACGCATAGGGATATTGCAAAGATGTTTGTAATGAAACTCAGTAAAACCGGAACTGTTTTATGGGCGAATACTTATGAAGATCCATCACCCATCTACGCTGCTATCAGCCGCAGTTCTGTTGCAACAAAAAATAACCAGATACTTATTACAGGAACATTGTTTTCGGAATACTTTCTTGGAAATGCAATGATAGTGATGAAGCTTAACCAGGACGGCACACTGGCAAATGGAAAGTTATTTGGCAAAAGCAAACAGGGTCTTGAACCTTTTAAAACAAAGGAAGACAAATTCGGCAACCTTATTACTATGGGCCGTGCATGGAAAACCCGTGATTATGCAAATACACAGCGCCCCTATTTTTTAAAAATAGATTCCACTGTTGCAGAAAATATCATTTACAGCAGAAAACATAATAGCCGGGAACTTTACAGCACACTGAATATTGGCAGAAGAAAGAGATCAAATTATTTTCTTACTGCTACAACAGATAAAAGGTCTTATGGCCTGAACGACTTTGGGATTCATACGGTATTTACAGATGGCACTACTTCCTGTATTACGTCTAAAGATATTGTACTGGAAACCATTGCCTGGAATCCAAAAATTGTCGCCTCTGAAAAAGCAGAAACAAATATTACTAAAGGCAGTTTTGCTCTTGTTGAAAAAGTAAGTACATATGCGCAGGTGCATATATTATGCGCAACATCAAATGATACTGTTTCTTTAGCTTTAAATGCCTGGGCTGTTAGTGGTTTCAACCGGCTACAGTGGATAAGCCATGAGGAAGAAGCCATCGGTAAGGATTTTGTAATTGAGCGCAGCTCTGATGGTATTCATTTTAATAACCTTGCAACAGTGCATGACGACAGCTATAGTGATTTGCAACCTTTAGTTGGTATTAATTATTACCGCATCCGTTTTGTACAGGCTAATGGCAGCAATGGTTACAGCGATATTAAAACGATTACGATTCATTCAGCATTTAGTGCAACTGTATCAAGCAACCCGGTTACAACGAATACACTTCTCCTCAACTTTAATAGTGAAACATCGGCAGCAGCACAGCTTACTATATTAAATACCGCAGGCAAAACCATGCTTACACAAAAGACAGATATTATAAAAGGAACACAGAATAAAAAGATTGATGTTTCAGCATTTGCAAACGGTGTTTACTTTATTAAAATAACGTCAGGTGCAGCACAGGTAACATTAAAATTTGCAAAGCAATAGCATTTTCCTGTTTTTTTACCAATCGTTATATGGAGAGAAAGCTATTTTAATATTCAGAAACATAAAATGCATACATTGTATTAACTACATACTTTCACAAATTAAGCAGCTATTTTTCAATAACAGGTAACTGGAATGATAAATTTCCCTACCTTTCAAAAGTTTCATTTTTGAATTTAAGTGTAATAGTGATTGTACCTGCTTGCTTTTCTTGCCATTCTCTTCACGCAGTGATTTTTTACAATTCATTTTTTTTTAAAACTAAACAAGTATTAAGCAATGCTGTTTACAATGTATAAGAGTTGTAATCATGCATATACAGGATTTTACTTTGGCGGTAAAATTTAATATAATCAGCGGTTAACCAAAAGCCTTTTGAAATTCAGGGTTAAGTTGAGCTGTATTTTTTGATGAATAAACTATCGGGAGTAAAAGAGTGCGACGCAAGAATGATAATTTATTTTCCCAAAGCCGGGCCAATTATAAAAACATTACAGGAAAATTGCAATCCTAAACGGGTGGCACACGTAAATACGGTGAAATATATTTAGTAACAAAAAAAGATCGTGTCAGCGGTCAAATCAAAAAGTTCAGCATGCAACCAGTAAAGTTCAAGTGTTCTAAAAGTTCAACACTTCCGGAAGATCTAAGAAATGAAGTGAACGGATATTTCAGCAACAACAAGATTTCCATGTATGCTAACAAGGAAATGATTTTTAAAGTAGCATTCTGGCTGTCTTGCTGGGTAATGACTTATATAACAATCATTCTTGCAAAAGATAATTTTTTGCTTGCAGTTTGCTGCGGTCTGGCACACATGTTTACGCATGTAATGATCGCTTTCAATATTACACACGATGCCAACCACGATGCAATATTCAAATCAAAAAAATGGAATACCTTCTTTGGGTATTTTATAGAAATGCTGGGTTGCAGCAGAAATATGTGGATATTGTCCCACAACCAGGAACACCATACTTACATAAATGTTAACGAGCACGACAACAATATAGAAGGTTATCAATTGCTCAGGCTTACCCCCGAAGATAAGTGGCTAAAGCATCACAAATATCAATGGCTCTATGCACCTTTTGTTTACGGACTTTCAACGCTTAACTACGCCACACTGCGCGATTTTAAAATGATTCTCAAGTATTCTGCATCAAAAAAAATAAAACTCAGCGCAAGCTTTTTGGCTGAATTCATTTTCTTCAAAATTTTATACTACAGCTATGTTTTTCTTATACCTGTTTTAGTATTTCATGTAAGCATTTGGATTGTGTTGACTTATTTCCTGATCGGCCATTTTGTAAACGGCCTTTTTCTCGCACTCATCTTTGTTACAGGCCACCTTACCGAAGATACTTTGTACCCAAACGTTGAAAATAATGTTATAGACAATAACTGGAGCAGTCATGTAATTCAAACTACAGGCGATTATGCGGTAACCATGCCCTTTATGCAATGGCTGGTTGGCGGCATAAACCTTCATGTGGCGCATCATTTATTTCCACGAATCTGTCATGTGCATTACAAAAAAATCTCCCCGGTAATTAAAAATGTAGTGCATAAACATGGTATGGTATACCGGGAAATACCAGGTTTTTGGGGAGCACTTAAATCGCATTTCATGCTACTCAAGCAATTAGGCAAAACTCCAATCCCCGTGCCTGTTATAAAAAAAACAGCACCTTCTTTTGCAGAAGCATCATTATAAAAAAATATTTTTTACCGGCATTTGTACAGTAATCAGCGCCTGTTGTGTCACTCACTTGTACGTTCAGAATGCTGTTAAGCTTTAGGTTTAAGTGCATCTCAAAACATATTGCTGCTATCTCTACGGCAAGCGATGTTTAAATTATTTCTCAATAGCCTGCTTTATTTAATTAAGCAGCAGCAAAAAAAAACAATAAATCCAGGCAATTACGCACTGGAATTATTTTTCAACGGTTCAAGCAATGCTTCCAGTCCATTGATTTTTATTTCATAAATAGTACCCAGCATCATGCCAAGTTTTCCTTTAGGAAAACCCTTTCTGTAAAACCATTCAAGATAAGACACGGGCAGGTTGCAAAGCAATGTGCCTTTATATTTCCCGAAAGGTATTGTCATTTTTACCATTTGTAAAAGCAATTCCCGGTTGGGCAATCCTTCTTCCATAACATTTTAATTTTGGCTGAGTTTATAACAAAGAGTAAACTTTAAAAAAATATACCCTTTGGCGGGTACATAATTAATCAATTGTTCTGTGCAACTTACTATTTCAAAAATCAAAAAATATGTACATCGCAGTAAATCACAAGATCAGCAACCCCGAAAATTTCTGGGCCTCAGCACAGGCAAGCCTTCCCGAACTTCCGGTTGCAGGCGTTAAAAGAATCATTAATGTTTTTCCTGCGCCAGATAATACCGAAGCTACCTGCATTTGGGAGGCTGACAGCATAGATCAGTTAAATACTTATTTACGCAGTAAAGTTCACGACTGGAGCCAGGAAACATATCACGAAATTAATGCTGCAGCGGCAATGGGGCTTGTTGTTTAAAACCAGGGAACGACATTAAACCCGCAGCCCAAAGCTGATTGTCATTCTTCTGTAAAAGTGTGCGACGCAAGAAAAGCTGAATATGTATTCAACTGACTGGAACAAAAATGTTTAAAATAAAAAAGCCGCCAATTATTCATCAGCGGCTTTTTATATTCTTTACAAAAAGGTTTATGCCATTTCTGTTTGCATACTTTTAGATACCTTTTTCCTGTCGTCTTCGTTAAGGATCACCTTGCGCATACGTATGTTTTTCGGCGTTACTTCAATGCACTCATCCTGCTGAATATATTCCATACATTCTTCCAGTGTCATCAACGTTTTTGGTGCAATACGGCTTGCATCATCGCTGCCGCTGGCACGGTGGTTCGTTAATTTCTTTGGTTCAGTAGCATTTACAATAAGATCGCCTGGCTTAATATGCTCGGCAATAATCTGGCCTACATAAACTTCTTCACCCGGATCTACAAAGAAAGTTCCGCGATCCTGCAATTTATCTATGGAATAGCCTGTTGTGCGTTCCTGGTTTTTAGAGATCAATACGCCATTATTTCTTCCGGGTATTGGTCCTTTCCACGGTTTATATTCGTTAAAGCGGTGTGCCATTACAGCTTCGCCGGCGGTATTGGTAAGCATGTTAGAACGCAGCCCTATTAAACCCCTTGAAGGAATTTCAAATTCAAGGTGTTGCATTTCGCCCTTGCTTTCCATAATAAGCATTTCGCCTTTACGCTGCGTTACAAGGTCAATAACCCTGCCGCTGAATTCCTGTGGCACATCTACCACCAGTGTTTCATAAGGTTCGTGCTTTTTACCATCAATATATTTTACCAGTACCGTAGGCTGGCCCACGTTTAATTCATACCCTTCCCTGCGCATGGTTTCTATTAGAATACCAAGATGCAAAATACCGCGTCCAAATACTAAGAAACTATCTGCACCATCAGTATCTTCTACACGCAATGCAAGATTTTTTTCAGTTTCTTTCATTAACCTGTCTCGTAAATGTCGACTGGTTACAAACTTACCATCGCGGCCAAAGAAAGGTGAGTTATTGATGCTGAAAAGCATACTCATGGTAGGCTCATCCACACTGATTACCGGCAGCGCTTCAGGATTGTCGATATCTGCAATGGTATCGCCAATATTAAAATCATCAAGACCAACTACTGCACAAAGATCGCCGCAAACTACTTCTGCAACTTTCTTTTTGCCCATACCTTCAAAAACATAGAGCTCTTTTACTTTAGTGCGTTTGATGGTTCCATCGGCCTGCATCAAAGCAATTGTCTGGGCTTCTTTTATTACGCCACGTGCTACTTTACCAATGGCAATACGGCCAAGAAAAGAAGAATAATCTAATGAAGTAATCTGCATTTGCAGCGGGCCTTCATTTATTATCGGCGCAGGAACATACTTAATTACACCATCAAGCAAAGGCGTAATGTCTTCGCTTTGCTCTAATGTGCTGTTGAACCATCCATTCTTCCCGCTGCCATAGAATGTAGGAAAATCAAGTTGTTCTTCAGTTGCATCAAGATTAAAGAAGAGCTCAAAAACTGCATCGTGTACTTCGTCGGGGCGGCAGTTGGGTTTATCAACTTTATTGATAATAACAATAGGTTTCAGTTTCAGGTGTAATGCCTTCTGCAATACAAAACGTGTTTGCGGCATAGGGCCTTCGAATGCATCAACCAAAAGCAAAACACCATCTGCCATTTTCAAAACACGTTCAACCTCACCACCAAAATCGCTGTGGCCGGGTGTGTCAATCACATTTATCTTAACCCCTTTATAGGTAACAGATGCGTTTTTACTAAAAATTGTAATACCTCTTTCACGTTCCAGGTCGTTGCTGTCCATAATCAGGTCGCCGGTTTCCTGGTTGTCTCTGAATACTTTGGTGGCATGTAAAATTTTATCTACAAGAGTGGTTTTACCATGGTCAACGTGTGCAATAATTGCAATATTTCTTATTTCCATAATTTATAGCTGCGAGCTATGAGCTAAAAGCTGTGTGCAAATCAAAAAAAGTCCTGCTAACAACAACTTATCACTAAATGCTTTTTTATTTAAAGCTGCAAATGTACGCATTTGCAACGGAGTAGCAAGGGGCGGAGAGATGAATATTATGTTACCAGCATTAAAACACTGTGGCATCGCCTGTTGTGTCACTCACTTGTACATTCGGATTATAGATTGAGCTTTACCATAGCGTAGATTCACGTATTAAAATTGTACATTACCGTAGCAACTCCTTTAGCAGAAAGTTTTTTATCTCAAGTTCCAGGTTTTCTTTAGGAAGGTTTGGAATAACCTGTCAAAATGATCAATGAAAGTAATTATGGACAAGTATTACATTATTGAAGACATTATTTTCATGCCAAAAAAGTCTAAGGAGGAAGATATGTCCGTATATTCCTTGCTGAAAAAAAGCGGTTATTTTAAATTTCATAGAGAAATAAATGAAATAGATATTTTTGAAGTCCTCAGTAAAACCCCTGAATGTGTAAGCCAATGGTTAGCCTGGTCGGAAGATAAACGCACAGGACCTGGTTGGCATTTTGAAAAAACTCAAAGTGAAAAATATTATATTGTTAGTCACTATCCACCAAAAACAAATTTAAAACCAATTGTGTCTTTTGATAAAATAGCTGCATGCGCAGCTTTTATTAAAAAAGAAATTGAGCGTATAAGAAAGAGCTAACAAAGGTTTTTATCTAAAGTTTCAAGGTCACCCTTCGGAAGACCAGGAACAATTCAGAGCAGGCGATAGGGGCGAAAAACTCAAACAATACCTAGAGTATTAGTCAGATAAAAAAACAACAAACAAAAAATATATACAATAAATATTTGAATGGGTTTAAAGGATTTATAGTAAAACAAGAAATATATTCCAAAAGTCAAATTAATTAAGCAAAACATCTTAAAGGTTAGAAATATGGAGAAGTAAGTAAAAGATTTTTGAATACTGGCAGAATTAGATAAACTTTCAAGGCTCACAGTTGATTTTAAAAATATATTTATAACGATATTAAGTGACATGGAAAAAAGCATAATTATCACAACCGCTTTAGCTATTTTTTTCCAGTTCATAATAGTTCCATTGTTTAGAAGGCTAACCTTCGTTCATCTACTAATATTATTCTGCGGCGTTTTTTGGGCTCTCGCTCAACAATAATTCGCTTCAATCTACGCATCGGTAAAAGCCAAATTCATAATCCAACCGTACAAGAGTGCGACGCAACGATGCTCAATTGAAATATCCAAAGCTGGGCTCAAAAAATTGCTTACTTATATAGCGCAATGCTCATGATAATTTTCCAGCACAATGGGATTGTGTTCTATTTCTACGCCCTGGTAATGTGCGAGTACTTCGTCTAATACTTCTTCTACTTCGGCCACCGTTTTTAAAATTACCAGGCGGTTGCGGTATTCTTTTATGCCGGGCAAACCCTTGAGATAATTGGCGTAATGGCGGCGCATTTCGTTGATGCCTGCAATAGGGCCCTTCCACTCAAAAGATTTGCGTAAATGCTTTTTGCAAACTTCCACACGCTCTTCAAGGGTAGGCGGGGCAAGGGGTTCGCCGGTTTGTATGTATTGCTTTATCTCACGAAAAATCCATGGGTAACCAATGGCGGCGCGACCGATCATAATGCCATCTACACCATACCGGTTCTTGTATTCCAGCGCTTTTTTTGGGCTGTCAATATCGCCATTACCAAAAATGGGTATGTGTATGCGTGGGTTATTTTTTACTTTGGCAATGAGGCTCCAGTCGGCTTCGCCCTTGTACATTTGAGCACGGGTACGGCCATGAATGGCGAGGGCTTTTATGCCCACATCCTGCAGGCGCTCTGCAACTTCTTCAATATTTTTGGTGTTCTCATCCCAGCCCAAACGCGTTTTAACCGTAACGGGAAGTTTGGTAGCTTTTACCACTGCATCAGTAAGGCGAACCATCAGGTCAAGATCTTTCAGCACGCCGGCACCAGCACCTTTGCAGGCTACCTTTTTTACAGGGCATCCAAAGTTGATATCGAGCAAATCTGGGTTGGTAACATCCACAATTTTTGCGGCCATGGCAAGGCTGTCTTCATCGCCGCCGAAAATTTGAATGCCAATTGGCTTTTCGTAATCGAATATGTCGAGCTTCTGTTGGCTTTTAATGGCATGGCGAATTAACCCTTCGCTGCTGATGAATTCAGTATACATCAGGTCGGCGCCATTATCCTTGCACACGGCACGGAACGGCGGGTCGCTTACATCCTCCATGGGTGCCAGCAACAGGGGAAAGTCCGGAAGTACGATGTTGTCAATCTTTACCATTACTTGTGAATAGCCATTTAGCAAAAAAATATGCTGTTTCAAATAAAAGAGTTGCAAATTTACAGCCTTATTTCAGAAAGTGTATGATGTATCAGCAAAGATTCAACCCGTTATCGAAGTTTGCATTGCTATTATGCCTTTGCGGGGCAGGTATTATCTTAAGCTCTATTGTAACAGGATTGGTTGGTAACGCGGTGCTGCATACCGATCTAAAAAATCTTGCTGCTGAATTAATGAAACCCGAAAATGTTCAGCTGTCAAGAACCTTGCAGGTTATAACAAGCTTTTTAATTATGGCAATGCCCGCCCTTGCTATGGGCAGAATTACCGGTGAAAACCCGATACAGCAATTGGGCTTCAGAGCTCCGGGCAATGCATTTCAAACAGGCGTTGTAATATTAATGGTAATAGCAGGGTTTTTGTTAAGCGGCGCTTTGGGCGAATTAAATAAACTAATACCCATTCCGCAATCAGCCGCCACATATTTTAAAGGCCTGGAAGATAATTACAACAAACAGGTAATGAGTATGGGCAGCATGCGGTCTGCCGCCGATTATTTTTACTCATTAATTGTACTTGCGCTGGTCCCTGCAATTTTTGAAGAGATGCTGTTCAGGGGGGCTTTACAGCAGATTGTTGTATCTGGTACCCGTAGTGCTTTCTGGGGCATATTAATAACCAGTATTATTTTCAGCGCTATTCATGTATCTTATTATGGATTTTTACCCCGGCTCTTTTTAGGAATGATGCTCGGCTATATTTTTTATTATAGCAAAAACATCTGGATGAATATTGCCGCCCACTTTCTTAACAACGCATATGGTTTAACCGGCATGTACCTGCTAAGCCGCGAAGGAAAACTAACACCCGAAGCAATGAACGAAACGCTGCCGCTGTATTATGGATTGATTGGTGCCGTAATCGTTTATTTTCTTTTTGTGGCCTTCAAAAAGGAAAGTGAAAAATTATTATTAAATCACGGAATCACAAACAATGCAAACATAGAGCACATATGAAAGGATGGTATAAATTGTACATAACCCGCAACTATGCCGAGGCAAGCATTATAAAAGGTATGCTCGAAGAAAATAATATTGAAGTGGTGATTATGAACAAACTCGACAGCAGTTATCTTAACTTTGGAGATATTGAATTGTATGTGCCAGCCCATTTAAAAGATATCGCCAAACAGTTACTGGATAAGGCTTTGCTGAATTAAAAAGCTGATTTTATTATTGTCAGTTGTGTGTGTCCTGAGTTGTATGAAGAATACCTTATTTTTTTACCAAGCCGAGGTATTACTATTGATCGTTCCTTGCGTCGCACACTTGTACATTCTTATTATTACTGAGCATTTGGCTGCTCAATAGTACATTCGTAAATATGCAGATTCCTTTTTAGCAACTACCTTTACCAAATCGTAAATCGTACTTCAATAAATCGTACTTCAAAGCATGGCCTTTAATCTGCAGACTTTTAAAATACGTGCTTTAACTGCTGTTGTTTTTGTAGCAGTAATGCTTAGCGGCTTATTGATCAATCACTGGACGTTCTTTCTCCTTTTCACTGTTATTCATTTTGGATGCTGGGTGGAGTTCCAAAAACTAATTGGACTAATTGATCCGGCATATAAAACAATTACACCTTTCCATCGGTATGGGGTAATGCTGATGGGCTGGGGGTTTATGTTGTGGATGACCAATAAAGCATATACCATTGGCAATTTTGACTTAAGCGAAATTGGCTGGTGGCTGCTGCTGTTATCTGCAATCACAGTGCCGCTTACAGAAGTGTTACTAAGCAAGCAAATGAACTTTAAACTAATTGCCCATTCTATATTCGGACTCTTGTATATTTCTTTGGCGTGGGGGTTAATGATAAGTATAAGAAACCAGGGAATGATCTTTAAAGGAACATTTCTTTTTATGGATCTTGGATGGGCCATTCCATTAACCCTCATTGCCTCTATATGGATCAACGACACCATGGCTTATATTGTAGGTTCCTTTATAGGCAAAACCCCTTTCTCAAAAATATCGCCAAAGAAAACCTGGGAGGGAACACTGGGCGGCGCTATACTTGCTGTTGCTACGGTTACATTGGTTGGCTATTTCGCTTTTGGAATGAGTGACTACATTTCCCTGCTCGTAATTTCCTCCATCGCCGCAATTGCAGGTACAGCCGGTGACCTGCTGGAAAGCAAACTAAAACGTATGGCTGGTGTAAAAGACAGCGGACAAATAATGCCGGGCCATGGTGGTTTCCTCGACCGTTTCGATTCTTTATTGCTTGCCACACCTTTTGTATGGTTGTATTTGCAGTTCATTTAGCAGTACAATCTTAGTTCAACAGAATTACTGAACGTAAAAGTGTGCGACGCAAGGATGCTAAATTGAAATACAATTGCCCGGTTCATAAAACTTCTTTCTTAATGTATTGGTTTTACTGAAGCTGCGGCCTTGTAAGTTCTTCTCTTATATTTGCGGTTCAAACCCGTTACATGACTATTCACAAGGAAGGATATAAATCAATCGGCATCGCTGCTTTGCTTTTTGGTTTTATTAATATTATTTCGTTTAATTTTTTAAGTGCTGCAATGCCGTGGCTGGCTGTGGCAATTTTCATCGTTACACTTGGATTATTTCTTTTTCTTGTTTCTTTTTTCAGGATACCCAACCGTCAACTTACCATTAACGAAAACCAGATAATTTGTCCTGCCGATGGTAAGGTGGTAGTGATTGAAGAAATAATTGACGTAGAATATTTTAAAGATAAACGCATACAGGTAAGTATTTTTATGAGTCCGGCCAATGTGCATGTAAACCGTAACCCGATCAATGGTTTGGTAAAATACAATCAATACCACAAAGGAAAATACCTGGTGGCATGGCACCCGAAATCTTCTACAGAAAATGAACGGCACAGTGTGGTGATCGAAAACAGTAAAGGAATTGTTCTGGTAAAACAGATTGCGGGGGCATTGGCAAAACGTATCTGCAATTATTTAGCGGTTGGAGATAATGTAAAGCAAGGTGAAGAACTGGGCTTTATAAAGTTCGGGAGCCGTGTAGATGTATTACTACCCATTGGCACTAATATTAACGTGCAATTAAACCAGGTGGTACAGGGTGGCGTAACAGTGTTGGCAAGCTTTACTCCTAAAGCTTAAATGGATAATAAAGGTGAAGGATATGCAGAATGAATTTTCTTCTTTCATATAATTAGATCATGAAAAAACTATTGCTGCTTACCGGCCTGCTTTTATTGCTGGCCGCTGAAATATTACGCGTCTATTTTATTATGCCTTTCCCTGGCAGCCAGGAATCTGCAACCATTAATATTGCCTACTTTCTCGACCAATATATTTGGTATATCCGTATCATATTATGGGTGCTGATCGCAGTTCCTTTATACAAGGCGCTAACAAAAAATAAAACATGGGCCAAGGTTTTACTGGCACTTTTCCTTGTATTATACAGCCTTGTTTTTTATGCATTCAATTTTAAGTTCCTTGCAGATAAAATGTTTTATCAGCCACAAAATAAAACCCTCGCTGCTGTTGCAGAAAATAAAGTGGGTTTAGAGAAGCTGGTAATTGGCATAGCCCTTAACGGAGAAGCAAAGGCCTACCCAATAGAGATCATTGGTTACCACCACCAGGTACAGGACACACTTGCAGGCCAACCGATCATGGTTACTTACTGCACCGTATGCAGAACAGGCAGGGTTTTCAGCCCNNTGGTGGGTATGGATCATTTTAATGCCATGTTTGAAGATGCCACTACAAAAAGCTGGTGGCGGCAGGCAACAGGCGAAGCGATTGCAGGACCATTAAAAGGAATGTCAATACCAGAAATTCCTTCACAGCAATCAACACTGGCAGCATGGCTAAGGGTATACCCCAATTCAAGGATATTACAACCAGATTCTATTTACCAAAGTGAATACGACAGCCTTGCCGGTTACGATAAAGGCACACTGAACAGTAGCCTTGAAAAACGTGACTCTGCATCGTGGAAAATGAAATCCTGGGTGGTGGGTGTTGCTGTTACAGGGTATGCAAAAGCTTATGACTGGAACGATTTAGTGAACAAACAAATGATCCAGGATTCACTACCCGGTTTACCAATTGTAGTTACTCTTGAAAAAGACACTGCAACATTTCATGTCTGGAGCAGGAACCTGAATGGACAAACACTTCAGTTTATAAAGAACAACGATACATTACAAGATACCAACACGCAATCCCTCTGGAACGCAGATGGCATATGTATTTCAGGGATTTTAAATGGTCAGCGTTTGAAACCTGTTCAGGCATCGCAGGAATTCTGGCATTCGTGGGAAGCTTTTCATCCGGGCACAAAAAAATATCAGCCTTAATTAAAGTTGATCAATTCAATTACCTGTTCAAGATAATGTTGATCAGTTTCATCAAACGAATCAAATGCATCACTGTCGACGTCCAATACTGCAATCACTTCATTGTTACGCATAACAGGCACTACAATTTCACTTTTCGATAAACTGCTGCATGCAATATGGCCCGGAAATTTTTCTACATCCGGCACGATCAATGTTTTTGCCTGCGCCCAGCTTGCACCACAAACGCCGCGACCTTTTCTTATGCGTGTACACGCAACCGGCCCCTGAAACGGAGCCAGAACCAACTCGTCATTCTTTACTAAATAAAAGCCTACCCAAAACCAGCCGAACTGTTCTTTCAATGCTGCAACAGTATTGGCAAGGTTGGCAATCAAATCGTGCTCACCATCCAGCAAAGCTTTTATCTGCGGAATCAGTGTTTCGTATTGTTCTGTTTTATTGCCCTTTACGATGGTTAAATCTTCAGCCATATATTTTTAAACTTAAGCGGCGAAGTTATAAGAATATTTTTTTGAGCCGGGCAATGGGAATACTATTGAGCTTTCGTTGCGTCGCACACTTGAACTGCAGCATGCTTTTCAGCTGGCAGCGGCCAACGTTAATTTATACAACCTGTTTTAATTGCTGAAGCCTGGCTGTTGATAGCTGAATACAGTTTAGAACGTATAAGGGTGCGACGCAACAATGCTTCATATATATTCTTCAGCCTGGCCCATAAAAATTGATTTTAAAATTCGATAATGATTGTATTCATTATCAAATCATCATAGCAACAAATCATCAAATTATTCAGTTCTCAAACTCTTTACCGGGTTGGCTATGGCTGCTCTTATACTTTGAAAACTTACGGTGATCAGTGCAATACTTAACGCCGATAATCCTGCAATGGCAAATACCCACCAGCTAATGGTTGTGCGGTAAGCAAAGTTTTGCAGCCAGTTGTTCATAGCCCACCATGCAAGCGGTGTTGAAATTGCGAAGGCAATTACAACCAGCCATAAAAATTCTTTTGATAATAAAGTGAACAGGGAATTTACGCTGGCACCCAATACTTTTCTGATGCCAATTTCTTTGGTGCGGCGCTTTGCTGTGAAAATGGATAATCCAATTAGGCCGAGACAGGCAATAAGAATTACCAGCACAGAAATACTTAGTGCAAGTGTTCCTGATTTTTGCTCGTCGGTGTATTGAGTATCGTATGCTTCTTTTAATAACTTGTATTGAAAAGGGTTGCCTGCGTAAATTTTGTTGTACACAGATTTTATTGCTGCAATTTTTTCAGGCAAATGATCAGTGCTCATTTTAACGGTAAAATTGTTATCGTTGTGTTGTGGGAAAAAAACGATGGGTTCAATAAGTTCTTTCAAAGACTTGTGGTGATAATCTTTTACCACCGCTACCACCTGATATTGATTGTCGTTCCATTTAATCATCTGATTTACGGCAGCGCCGGGTGCAAAATGTAAAGATTTTTCCGCCGCCTCGTTAATCATTACCTTATCGCCTTTAAAACCTTTATCTGCTTCTGCCGTAGTAAAATTTCTGCCACCTGTAAAAGCTATCTGGTAAGTGGGGAAATAATTTTCATCAACCAATGCTATGTTATAATTTTTGTCTTTATCGGCTTTTGAAGGGTTTAAATTGGTAACGCCGCCTGTTGAAAAGTTGTAACCATAACCAATGCCAGGTACACAACCGGTTTGGCTTTCCTTTTCTATAAATGGAAGTTTTTGCAACTCATTCATAAAAACCTGGTTGCTGTTTTCACTAAGACCTTCTCTTATGCTTGGTCCGTCAATAACCACAAGGTTGTTGATGTTCATACCAAGATTGCTGTTCTTCATAAACTGCAGCTGATCGTATGCAATAATAGTTGCGGTGATAAATAAAATTGAAATGACAAACTGAAAAATTACCAATCCCTTTCTTAGTAATACATTACCCAGCCTTCCATTATCATTAAAGCGTATTGTATTAATTGGTTTAAAGCGTGACAATACAAAGCCAACATATCCACCGCACAATAAAATACCTGTAGCCATGATGCCTGCTGCAGTAAGCCATGTTGCAGGATGATTGATATATTCCAGTGATAAAGGCTTACCTGTTACATAATTGAATAATCCCTGGGCCATCATCACAATCAAAAATGCAATTGCAAGACTTACAATATTTAAAATAAAAGCTTCGGTTATGTAGCGAAGTACAATTTGTTTTTTTCCGCTGCCGATGATCTTGTGTATGCCAATATTTTTTGCCTGGCTAATGGCATGCGCAGTAGAAAAATTGATGTAGTTGATCCATGCAATACACAACACCAAAATGCCCAATGCAAAAATAAAATACACCATTGCCATAGAACCTGCTGTTGGGCTGTTATCCTTCATGCTATTTCCCAGATGCAGTTCGCTTACTGGTTGTAGTTCAAGAACACCATCCGCTTTGGAGTACTCTGGTTTGTTCTGCTGATAAAGCTTAGTGGCAGCGGCAGCAACCGTTGAGGGATTTACGCCATCTTTCAATAATAAGTAGGAACCGAATGCCTGCACGCCCCAGTTGTCAAGTGTGGCCCATGAATTGTTTCCAATGTAGCTGGCGTTATTTAAACTTTCCATTGAGAACAAATAATCAAACTGTATATCGCTTTGTTTGGGAAGATCGTTCAAAACCGCACAAACGGCGCAACTTATTAAGCCAAACTGGTTGTGCAATTGTATGGTTTTGCCAACTGCATTTTCATTACCGAATAATTTTTTTGCAACAGAAGCGTTAACGATTACGGTGTTTGGTTTATCCAATTCATTTGTACCTGCAATTAATGGAAAGTTGAAAATATCAAGAAAGGATTTATCAACAAATACAGCGCCCTCCTCACGAAAAGATTTGCGCTCTGTAACACTGCTGCCCGGCTGATAAGTAACAATGGCGCCACTATTAAAGTTATCGCCAAAACGTGCTGCCGCTTTTATGCCAGGAATATTTTTTTCAGCGGCAGGCCCAAGTGCCGACATGGTTGAAGAAATTTTACCTTCTTCCTGCGCAATATTTATGCGATAAAGGTTGGGGAGGTTTTTGTGAAAAGTATTGAACCCCGTTTCGTAACTGTAGTACTCCAGCGTTAGCATAAACACGCTGATGCCAATGGCTAGCCCGGCAATATTCAATACAGAAAATATTTTTTTTCTGCTGATACTTCTTACGGCTGATTTAATGTAAAAATTAAGCATAGAATTGATTTTATGAACCCGGCTGACTGATTTACTATGAAGCTTTTCTTGCGTCGCTCTCTTTTACTTTAGGTTCTTTATTCAGCTATCACAATCTCAAAAGAAAAAAGTTTAAACGAAGCGTATATCTTCAGCTCAATAAAATATACAAATACATGCCAATGTAAATTTCAATTGAAAAGCAATGCGTTGGATTGGAGCACTAAAAAAAACTGTACGTTTTTGATGCAGCGTTTGTTCTTTTTTGATGCAATAACAGGTTGAAAATATTTTATAACTCCTCTGTTATCAAAACGGGTTAAGTGTAATAAGCGGTTTGCAAAATGTTCAATAGAAATACAGAACCCCAGAAATGTGCGACGCAAGAAAAGCTTCATAGTAAATCAGTTAGCCGGGCCAAAAAAATCTACTAAATAAGCAAATAAGTAGTCGTTCCTCAAAAAGTCATTTTTCTGT